>JANYHF010000119.1 GCA_025359185.1 Hyphomicrobiaceae bacterium
CAAGTCCGGCGGCGACGGCAAGTCCGGCGGCGACGGCAAGTCCGGCGGCGACGGCAAGTCCGGCGGCGACGGCAAGTCCGGCGGCGACGGCAACTCCGGCGGCGACGGCAAGTCCGGGGGCGACGGCAAGTCCGGTGGAACCAATACCGGCAGTTCTGGTTCTGGTTCCGGCACAACCAACAGTTCAGGGTCCGGCACGACCAGTAACAGCACTGGTTCCGGCACCAGTACAGCTAATTCCACCAGTTCCAGTTCATCCTCAACTGGCTCAGCCAGCAACACGACAACATCGTCCAAGAGCGCGAACAGCAACTCCGTGGCAGCTGAGGCAGTCTTCACGACGACGACCACCACCGATACGGTCGCTACGGTTGCCCCTGCCGTCGTCGCTCCGGCGGCTACGGTTGTCGTCGCTCCAGTGGCTGCTGTTGCCCCCTTACCTGCGAGCACCGTCAGCACGGGCAACGGCGGCGGCAACAGCTCGCACGAACGCGTGGTCAATTCATTCGTGAACGGCGAAGTTCTCGCGGTCAGCATGGATGCCCAGTCTCTGACCGTGGCCAGAGCGCTCGGCTTCCAGGTCAACTACACCAGCAACGACGATAACGGCGCGTTCCCCGTCACCCGCCTGCGCGTTCCCGATGGTGGTGATACGCTGTCAGCTTTGCGCAAGTTGAAGATCGCTCTGCCGGGAAAAACCGTGGCACTGAACTCCTTGTTCCGGATTTTCCGGCAGGCCAGCGGTAAAGACAGCCCAACGTCCGCTCTGACGCCTGGTGCAGCCTGCACGCCCGAACAATGCCAGCCACGTGCCGTCATCGGCTGGAAGGACTACTTGCGCACCTGCAGCGCCGGGCTTGCCATAGGCATGATCGACACCGGTGTCGATGCCTCGCACCCCGCCCTTGCCGGAAGCGCCCTCGCCAATCGCATCATCACGGAATCGTTCCGCAATACGGGCAAGAAGGCGGCGGCCAAATCGCACGGCACGGCGGTCGCGGGGTTGCTGGTTGGCGATTCCGCGCACGGCGTCGCGGGACTGGTGCCCGATGTCACTCTCTATGCCGCCGACGTGTTTTATGCCGATGGCGATTATTCCGTGACTGACACAGTCAGTTTGCTGCGAGCGCTCGATTGGATGCACCGGCAGGGCGTGCGGCTGGTCAATATGAGTTTTACGGGCCCGGACGATCCAGTGCTTGCGGCGGCAATCGCGCAAACCGTGCGCGCTGGCATGATCATCGTCGCGGCGGCGGGCAATGACGGCTCGGATGCGCCGCCAGCGTTCCCAGCTGCCTACCCCGGCGTCATTGCTGTGACGGCGGTGACCAGCGATCTCAAGCCCTACCAGCGCGCCAATCATGGCAGCTACATCGCGCTGTCGGCGCCGGGCGTGCATATCTGGACGGCCGCTGCCAATGGCAAAGGCAGCTATGAGAGCGGGACGTCGTTCGCTGCGCCCTATGTTACGGCCATCGTGGCAACGGTGTTGCGCTCCACTGGATCGCGGGCCTCGGTCAAGGACATCATCCGTGCAATTCCGGTGAAAGATCTTGGTGCGGACGGCGCGAGTGTCGTGTTTGGGCGCGGCCTCGCCATGGCGCCCGACGATTGCGGCACAACGCAAACTGCCGAGGAGTTGCCGTGGGCGACGGACACGACGGCCTCGCTCGGCACGCTGCTGGGCTTCGTTTCCGCGCCTCAGCAGTAGTCCGCAGGGGCAACCCAACTCGGACGTCATGGCCGGGCTTGACCCAGCCATCCAGGGTCCCATGGCCGTGCCAGGCCCGGCCATGAAGAAGGCAGGGTCATTCACAGATCTCATCCGCAAACCGGTCAGCATTGCATTGCCCTGGAAGTAATCCACAGGCACGCAGAATTATTGTGGTGCCAAGCGGCTGTGTTGGATATGACTAGGGGCTTGCAGGGTCCCACCCTCGTCATCCCGGCCTGATCTCTTGACGAGTGTCAGGTCTCGGCGTTCCGAACGACAAGAGCCCACGCCCAAACGGACGCCGGCTTTTCGGAACAGCCTGAAGAACACGCATCGCGACGGTTCCCGGGGTGACGGATGGGATGCCCTGACCGCTGACCGAATTATTTTTAAGGTGCGGCGCTGATTCGGGTTTGCTTGTAGCCCTACCACCCATCCGGCGAACAAGGCCGCGTGTCTGCCGCGCACCAGCGAAGGGCCGCTGCGCCGCACACGGGACGACGGAAATCGGTGTTACGGCCGGCGTGACGCCGCGATGGCCTTGCGGAACCGGTCCAGCGCCGCCGCCACCACTGGCGCCACCGTACCATTGGCCGCAGCGACTCGCTCCAGCATCCCCAAAATGTCCTCGCGGTGATCGTCCTCAAGCTGGCGGTTGAGGCGCGTAAGGCAGCGGTCGAGGTCGCGCACGTCGCGCACAGCCCAGCGGCCGCGTGCGAACAATTCCTGCACGTGCGTTTCCGTCGTCTCGAAATGTCCGCGCATCTCCACCAGCATGGCGGCCTGTTCGCGCTCGGTCATGGCGCCATCAGACTCGGCCACGGCCGCCATCATGGTGGCTGCCGCCTCACGCGGGTCTTGGATCAGCGCCAGCGGATCGTGGGCGAGCTTGCTGCGCCACATCCAGCGCCGCCAGAAGCCGCGCGCATCTTCGGCCGTGTCGGCAAGCCCGCGCACCGCCGTTGCTGCCGAATTCAACCGCCACATCAGCGCCAGCACCACGCCGATCGCTGCGCCGATAATCCCGAGGATCGTCATTTCCAGCCCCTCCAAAACGACGCGGATCGAAACAGGTGCAGATAGCCCCGGAGCCGGGTATCTTGCAAGAAAGCAGCCAACGCGGGCATGGTGAAAATGCGTATTCTTCTGACCAATGACGACGGCATCAATGCTGCCGGCTTCGCAGCACTGCAACAAGTGGCGGCGGCGCTCACGGGCGATGTCTGGGCTGCCGCGCCCGAGACCGACCAATCGGGCACGGCCCATTCGCTTTCGTTGCATCAGCCGCTGCGATGCCGCGAAGTGGCCCCGCGCAGCTTTTCGGTACGCGGCACGCCTACCGATTGTGTCATCCTGGCTGTCAAACACCTGATGCCGGAAAGGCCCGACCTGATCCTGTCTGGCATCAATCACGGCGAGAACGCGGCCAGCGACGTGACGTATTCCGGCACCATCGCGGGGGCTATCGAGGGGACATTGCTTGGCATTCCGTCGATTGCGCTCAGCCTGTCGATGGGTGGCCGTGCCGCCAGCACGGCCCATTGGGGTACGCCGATCGTGCACGCCCCAGCCCTGATCAGGCGCCTGGTGACGGCCGGGTGGCCCGCAGATGTGCTGCTCAATCTCAATTTCCCCGATCGCACGCCCGGCGACACGCTGCCCGCCGTCGTCACGCGCCAGAGTATGCACGAAGAGGGCATCTGGAACATCGCCGACCGGACGGACGGCCGTGGCCAGCCCTATTTCTGGGTTGGTTATGAGCCACGCAAACCTGCAGCTCCCGAGGGCACCGACCTGTGGGCGCTCAAACGCGGGCAGATCTCGGTGACGCCGCTGCATCTGGATCTGACGCATACGGAAACCGTTGCGGCGCTCACGCGTAAACTAGGGTGCTGACCGGCTATGATGATCGTGTACGCAGGCCTGCGCTCACTGGCGATGGGTGCGCTTTTGGTATCGCTAAGCTTCGGAGCTTCGGCGGCCGCTGGCAGCGGGGCTGGCGTCTTCGGCTCGGACTACGTGGCGCAAGGCAAATGCGGGCCGTTCGCGCGGGCGGTTGTCACAACGCCGGCCTGGGCCTGCCTCGGCATCGTGGCGGGGCCCGATGACGGGCTGGTGATGCCGCGTACGGTGATCGAGGTCACGCCGGGGCGCTTGCTTCTGATTGATATGGGCGGCTGGGCCAAAAACAGAGGCAAGCTGCTCGAGATCAAGATCGGGACGAACGGCAGCCGGATCTTCAAAACCTTGCAATCTGGCCTCGACCGGCCGCATGGCCTGGTGCTCGGCCCAGATGGTAATGTCTATGTCGGCGAGGCGACTGCGATCTGGCGCTTCGATCCAAAGCTACCGGCCATAAAGCGAGAGACCGTGGTGGACGGACTGCCCGGCGACGGACGGCATCCGTTGAAGACCTTTGTGTTCGACCCAAAAGGCAATCTGGTCGTCAATTTCGGCTCGCCAAGTGACCGCTGCGAGAGCAATTCCAACAAACTTGCGTCGGTACAATATCCCTGCCCGGCCATCCAGGGTGACCATCCGGAAGCGTCGATCTATTTGCTCGAATTCGACAAGCCCGGCGGCAAGCTCAAAACCTTCAAACCGATTGCTCGGGGCCTACGCAATTCGATGGCGTTGGCGGTAGAGCCCACGTCGGGCCTGATTGTGCAAGGCGAAAACAACATCGATTTCCGCCCCGACAACAGCCCGCCCGAAGAATTGAACGTGATTGTGCCAGGCGGCAACTATGGCTGGCCCTATTGCACGTCCGAGGGCGTGGTTCCCGGCTATCAGGCATTCGTGAAATCCTGCGCTAAATTCATTGCCCCCGCCGTGCGAATGCCTGGCCACGGCGCGCCGCTTGGCATGTTCTACTACCAGGGCGCGATGTTCCCGAAACTGGCGGGCAAGCTGGTCGTCAGCCTGCACGGCTACCGCGATAACGGGCACCGCATCGTTGCCTACGACCGCGCGCCGGATGGCCGGCCGATTGCCCCACCGGGCGCGCAACCGAAGTTCCCGTTTGTATTGGTCGATGGATGGGCCGAGCAACCCGGTGTGCGACCGCGCGGCGCGCCGGTGAACATCAGCATCGGCAGCAAGGGCGAGATCTGGTTCCCCGAGGACAAGAACCGGACGGTGATGGTGCTGCTGAGCGGTGAAGCCTCGGCCAATGCAGCGGGTACGGCGGTAACCCCGGTCGCCGTTGCGCCTCCGCCCGCCAATTGGCCAGCGTTGGAACGGCGGCTGATCCCGGCTTGTGGCCAGTGCCACGAGGACTTCCACGCCGGCAATCCGCTGAAGGTCTGGAACAAACTCGTTGAGCACGGCTGGGTTGATCCGGCCTCGCCCGCGAAATCCAAAATCGTCCTCACTATGCGCGGCCAGTCGCCGCTGAAGCCGATGCCCCCACCCAGCGGCATCGGTGGTCTGCCGGGTGGCACAGCAGCGCTTGAGGCCTTCCTCAGGGGCTTGCCGCCGCAGCAATGAGTGTCCGGTTCAGCAAAACATCAGCCCACGTCTTTCGTTCGCTCGCGCAGGAGGAATTTCTGCACTTTGCCGGTGCCGGTCTTGGGCAAGGGGCCGAAGACGACGTGCCGGGGCACCTTAAACTTGGCCATGTTGTCTTTGCAGAACGCAATGATGTCGGCGGGCGTGGTGGCTTCCGCGCCGGGCTTCAGGGTAACAAACGCGCACGGCGTCTCCCCCCAATGGGCGTCAGCGCGGGCGACCACGGCAGCCTCCAGCACCTTCGGATGACGGAACAAGATTTCCTCCACTTCCAGTGACGAAATGTTCTCGCCACCAGAAATGATGATGTCCTTGGAGCGGTCCTTGACGGCGAGCGATCCGTGCTCGTCCCACACGGCGATGTCGCCGGAATGGAAGTAGCCGCCTGCGAACGCCGCATCTGTTGCTGCCTCGTTCTTGAGATAGCCTTTCATAATGCCATTGCCGCGCATCATGATTTCGCCGAGCGATTTGTCGTCACGCGGCAGCGGTTTCACGGTGTCTGGGTCCGCAACGATCACATCCTCGGTCGCTGAAAACGGAATGCCTTGCCGTGCCATCGCTTCAAAACGCGCCTGATCGGGCAGCTGGCGCCATTCGGGCATGACATAGCCGAACGTCGAAGGGCCATAGGTTTCCGTGAGGCCATAGCCGTGGCAGATTTCAAAGCCCATTCGCTCCATTCCAGCCAGCACCGGGGAGGGCGGGGCCGCGCCGCCGGTGATCAGTTTGACAGGGCCAGCGACAGGGCGGCGCAGTTCGGCGGGCGTGTTCAGCAGCATGTTCAACACGGTCGGCGCACCGCACATATGGGTGATGCGCTCGGCCTCAATAAGCTGAAACACGCGGGCCGGATCGACCTTGCGTAAGCACACATGGATGCCCGCCGCCGCCGTCATCGCCCAGGTGTTCGTCCAACCCGAGCAATGGAACATCGGCAGCGTCCACAGATAGCGGCTGTCGTGGTCCATCTTCAACATGAAGGCATTGGCCATCGAGGCCTGATGCGCGCCACGATGGCTGTAGACGACGCCCTTGGGATTGCCTGTGGTGCCCGATGTATAGAGCAGGCAGATCGAGTCCCACTCGTCCTCGATGCCCGGCGGCACGAAGGCCGCATCGCCCTCGTTGATCACATCTTCGTATTCGGCCGAACCTATCAAAGGCGCACCCGCCGTTTCCACATCGGCAATATCGATCACGAGTGGCGGTTTGGCCATCAGGGCCAGCGCGGCCTTGATCAAGACGTGAAACTCGCGGTCCGCCAAAAGCACTTTGGCCTCGCCATGCTCCAGGCAGAACGCGGTGATCGTGGCATCGAGACGGTAGTTGATCGGGTTGAGCACGGCCCCCAGCATCGGCACCGAATAATGCGCCTCCAGCATCGCCGGGCAATTGGCGGCAAGGATGGCCACCGTATCGCCACGGCCGACGCCGCGCTTTTGCAACGCATGGGCAAAGCGCCGGCAGCGAACATCCATCTCGCGGTAGGTAATCCGCCGCGCGCCATGCACGATGGCGGTCAGGTCTCCGAAAAAGCTGGCAGCGCGGGTGAGATAACTCAGCGGCGTCAGAGGTACGAAATTGGCCAGACGCTTGCGTAGCTCGGGTCGATTCCAGTCCATGCGACGTCTCCCTGGGCGTGGCCGCTCTTGTGGCGGTCCTCTCGCGCAACATGCGCCCATGCCCCATTTGCTGCAATACTGCGGCATTCGCGCCCTGGATCACCCGCCGCTTGCCCGTTGCACAGCCGTCACAGTGTTGCCGCACCGGCTTGCATGTGTCCGGCCAGACGCCTAAACAGATCGTCCGGTTCGCCGGGCTCCGGATTTCACCGGTGCCAATCACAAAGCCGAGCGGGAGCCGTGTGGGCATGGTGCCGCGAGGATCGGAATACGGGACGCGCATGATCGGTCTGGTGATCGTTACACATGGGGGCCTCGCGACCGAATTCCGCGCTGCACTCGAACATGTCGTGGGTCCGCAGCAGCAGATTGCGACGGTTTCGATTGGCCCCGACGACGACATGGAGCTGAGGCGCGAGGAAATCCTGCAATCGGTGGGCCGCGTCGATAAGGGTGACGGTGTAGCGGTGCTCACCGATATGTTCGGCGGCACCCCGAGCAACCTGGCGATTTCAGTGATGGAAGACGCCAAGATCGAAGTCATCTGCGGCATCAACCTGCCGATGCTGATCAAGCTCGCGACCATAAGGGGCGATGTACCACTTGCCGATGCGATCAATCAGGCCAAAGATGCCGGGCGCAAATACATCAGCGTCGCCAGTCACCTGTTGTCAGGCAACGGTTGAGGCAGCGGCATGGACGAGGCGGCCGGTGTTGGCGTAGAGGTTGTGATCTGCAACAAAAAGGGCTTGCACGCCCGCGCCTCGGCCAAATTCGTGCGCTCGGCCGAAGAATTCGATGCCATCGTGACGGTTACGCGCGACGGCCAATCGGTTGGCGGGACGTCCATCATGGGCCTAATGATGCTGGCGGCTGGGCCCGGTACCACCATCCGCATCGAAGCCAAAGGCCCGCAGGCTGCCGAGGCTGTGGCGGCGCTGCGTGTGCTGGTCGAGTGCGGTTTTGGCGAAGACAGCGACGCGCGGTAGACGCTTCGCCATCGTTGAACAATTCGTACACAGAGCAACCCCTCATCCTGTCGTTCTCTCCACGGGAAAGGGGACGCAGAGACTGCCGCCTGCGAATCAATCGTCCCGGCCGTCACGTTTGGGACGTTGCTTAGAGACCGATATTGCGGAAGTAGCCGCTGCGCAAGGCGGACGCAGTTGGCAGTTGGCGGACCAGCCGCCGCGTGTAGGTTTGCGCCTTGCTCTGACTATGGCTGTAGCGGCCGAGCAAAACCGCCAGCCGCTCGATGCGCTGGTCTTGGATGCCGATCTCGCGCATGTGACTGGCGGTATTGCGCACATAGTCGGCGTTAGGCCCGGAGACGCCATGGCTGGCCCTCACGATCTCTACTTGTCTTGGCATCGGCAGTACACCCGCATATTGCCGGTGCTGGCGGTTGGAAACGAAGGTGAGCGCGCGCAAGGTGCGGGACCCGTGGCCGTGCAGTTGCACAAGCCGCATCTCGGCGCGATAGACGCCCGTCACTTGTTCGCGATCGCGCAAGTAGCGGATGGTTTCGCTGGCGTGTTCCGCCGCCACCCGAAACGCCATGCCCTCGCAGAAGCCGCCAAGATCGAGGCCGAAGACGAGGCCCGGATGAGCGCTCGTGCCGCGATACTTGGTGGAATAGATGCAGAGCGCCCGGTGGAACCCTCTCAGTTCGGCGCGCACGGCCTCCACGGCCGGAAACCCCGGATGCCACATCAAAGACCCGTAACCGAACACCCAGAGATCATGGGTCATGCAGGGCCAACTACGTCTTGATCCGGACCAAATCCCCTCACCCTGTCCCTCTCCCCATCGGGGAGAGGGGACGCAAGACGATCGGCCTGCGGCTCAATCGTCCCCTCGCCCCATTGGGGAGAGGGACAGGGTGAGGGGGCTTGCCCGTGCTCAGAACCCGTTTGGCTTGACATCATTTTTTGACGTCGGCGGCAGGAGCGGCGGTGCGTGACTTATAAAGACCTTCTCCCGACGTATCCTGGCCCGCCGCCACGATGCCGCGGCGGATCGCGCGGGTGCGGGTGAAAAACGTATGCAGCGCATCGCCGTCGCCGAAGCGGATCGCCCGTTGCAGCATAGAGAGGTCCTCGTTGAAGCGGCCGAGCATTTCGAGCACGGCCTCCTTGTTGTTGAGGAAGACGTCGCGCCACATGGTCGGATCGGAGGCGGCAATACGCGTGAAATCCCGGAAGCCGCCGGCGGAAAATTTGATCACTTCCTGGTTTGTCACCGCCTGCAGATCATCCGCCGTACCCACGATATTGTAGGCGATCAGCTGCGGCAGATGGCTGGTGATGGCGAGCACCATATCGTGATGGGCGGGCGTCATCAGTTCGACATTGGAGCCCAAGGATTCCCAGAACGCCTTGAGTTTGGCCACGGCGGCTGGGTCCTGCCCCTCGGGCGGCGTGAGAATGCACCACCGGTTGTCGAACAGTGTGGCGAAACCCGCCTCGGGGCCGGATTGCTCGGTGCCCGCAATCGGGTGCCCCGGCACGAAGTGCACGCCCTTGGGGATGTGCGGGCCCACGTCGCGCACGATAGCGGCCTTTACGGACCCCACGTCGGTGACGATGGCGCCGGGCGCAAGCGACGAAGCGATTTCGGCCGCAATTGGACCGCAGACGCCAACAGGCGCACAAAGAATAACCAGATCGGCGCCTTTGACGGCTTCGGCGGGCGTCTCGAATGCCGAGTGGATCAACCCCAGCTCCACCGCCTTGGCTCGCGTCTCCGCCGTGCGTGCGTGACCCGTAATTCGCGCCGAAAGTCCCTTGCGGCGGATGGCGTGGCTGATCGAGGACCCGATCAGGCCGATGCCGATCAACGCGACCTGCTTGAACATGGGCGCACTCATGCCGCCTGATCCTTCGCTTGCAGAAAGTCCTTGAGCGCCGCAACCAGCGCCCGGTTTTCGTCCCCGGTGCCGACGGTCATGCGTAGCGAGTTGCTGATGCCATAGGCCGTGACGGGCCGCACATAGATGCTGCGCGATTGAAGAAAGCGGTCTGCAGATGCTGCCTCCACGCGATCGTGGAAGCGGGCCAGCACGAAATTGCCAACCGATGGCGTCAACGTCATGCCCAATGCCGTCAGTTCGCGCGTCAGCCACGGCAGCCAACGGTCATTGTGCGCGAGTGCGGCCTCGACATGGGCCGGATCACCCAGCCCCGCGATGCCAGCCGCTGAAGCTGGGGCCGAAACATTGAATGGCGGCCGGATGCGGTTGAACACATCGATCATCGCCGCCGGCCCGTAGCCCCAGCCGAGCCGCAGCCCGGCGAGCCCATAGACTTTGGAAAACGTCCGTGTGACGATGACATTCTCGGCGCTATCCGCCAGTTCGAACCCCACCGAAAAATCCTTAGCGCGGACATATTCGGCATAGGCACCATCGAGCACCAGCAGCACATGCGGTGGAATCCCGCGATGCAGGCGGCGCACCTCGTCGAAGGGAATGTACGTGCCCGTCGGATTGTTTGGGTTGGCGAGGAACACGACGCGCGTGCGGTCCGTGACCGCGGCCAACAGCGTGTCCACATCGGTTGTCAGCTCGCGTTCGGTGGCCAGAACGGGCGTTGCGCCGCGCGCCATCGCCGCAATCCTGAAGACCAGGAAGCTCTGCGTTGTCATCAGCGCCTCGGTGCCAGGTCCGAGATAGGCGGCAGCGATCAGGTTGATGATCTCGTCCGATCCCGAGCCGCAGATGATGCGCTTGGGTTCGAGCCCATGCGCCGCGCCGATGGCGTTTCGCAGCGCCACTGCGCCGCCGTCCGGGTAGAGGTGCAGCGAAGCGGATAACTCTTGATAGGCGGCAATCGCCTTGGGGCTCGCGCCCAGCGCCGATTCGTTCGAGGACAGTTTCATGCCACCCGCGCCACTCGCGCCGGGCACATAGAGGCTGATATCGAGAATTCCGGGCTGCGGGACGGGGGCGGTCATGGCGGGCTCGTGTTATGGCAGCGTTGTTGTAGGCCGAGGCGCGGGCGGAGTTCAATGTGTGAGGCGCAAAGACGGTGCGATGGAGGGGCAACGGGCCGTCGCCCGTCTCACCGCGGTGTATTCTGCCAGCGGGCGACGGCCCGTCGCCCCGCCATCGCAACCGCGGGTGGCCGCCAAACAAATCATTGACATTTGGCCCCTTGCGGCCATGAAGGCCTGGAGGCCAGGACAGGGACAGGCAGCACTTTGAGCGAGCAGGATCAGGGCATCGAAGCCAGCGCGGACGTGGTCCCAGAAGGGGTGCGGTCGTCGCTGCATGACCGGCCGGTCAATGGCGCCGGGCCGCTGGCGGGCGCAGGCGAGGTCGCGACATTTCCCGAAACCGAACCGCTGCCGCTCGATTGCGGTGTGCCACTCGGACCGTTTTCCATCGCCTACAAGACCTACGGCACTCTCAACGCCGACAAATCCAACGCCGTCCTCGTCTGCCACGCCCTGACCGGCGACCAGTATTGCGCCAGCGAAAACCCCGTCACCGGCCGGGAGGGCTGGTGGACGACCATGATCGGCCCCGGCAAGCCCGTCGACACCGACCGCTATTTCGTCATCTGCTCCAACATCCTTGGCGGTTGCATGGGCTCGTCTGGCCCGAGTATGCCGAACCCGAAAACTGGAAAACCCTACGGCCTCGATTTTCCCGTCATCACCATCGCCGACATGGTGCGGGCCCAAGTCCGGCTCATCGATCATCTCGGCATTCCGGACCTGTTCTGCGTCATCGGCGGCTCGATGGGCGGGATGCAGGTGCTCGATTGGGCGGCGAAATATCCTGCCCGCGTGTTCACCTCGGTGCCGATTGCCACGGCAGCCCGGCACTCGTCGCAGAACATCGCCTTCCATGAGGTTGGGCGCCAGGCCGTCATGGCCGATCCGGAATGGCGGCGCGGGCGCTATCTCGAGGAGGGCACGAACCCGCGCAAGGGCCTTGCCGTCGCCCGCATGGCCGCGCACATCACCTACCTCTCGGAGGAAGCACTGCACCGCAAGTTCGGGCGCAATCTCCAGGCGCGTGAGGTCAAAACCTTCTCCTTTGACGCCGATTTCCAGGTGGAAAGTTATCTCCGCCACCTGGGCATGGGCTTTGTCGAGCGGTTCGATGCCAACTCCTATCTCTACATTACCCGCGCCATGGATTATTTCGATCTGCCCGCCGAGTTCGACGGGAAGCTGAGCAATGCCTTTCTCAACACGCCCACACGCTTTTGCGTCGTCTCGTTTACCAGCGACTGGCTCTATCCGACCAAGGAGAACCGTTCGATCGTGCAGGCCTTGAACGCTGTCGCCGCCAATGTCAGCTTTGTCGAGATCGACAGCGACAAGGGGCACGACGCCTTTCTGCTGAATGAGCCGGAATTCCTCACGACCGTCGGCGGCTTCCTCAACGCCGCCGCCCGCCGCCGCGGCCTGCCCGCGCTTCACGCTGCCGCTGGTTGAGGGCATGGCCGTGGATGGACAGTTGCCCACAGTGAAGACTAAGTCGCGGCGCGTCGACCACCTTCTCATTTCCGAAATGGTCGCCCGCAAGGCCCGCGTGCTCGACGTCGGCTGCGGCGATGGCGAACTCTTGGAATTGCTGGCCGAAACTCGCGATGTCGATGGGCGCGGTGTCGAAATCAGCCGCGAAGGCGTCAACAGTTGCGTGGCGCGCGGCCTTTCGGTCATTCAAGGCGACGCCGATACCGACCTCATCAACTACCCCGATCAGGCCTTCGACTATGCCATCCTCAGCCTCACCATCCAGGCCACGCGCAACCCGCGCAGCGTGCTAGAGCAGCTGTTGCGTATCGGCAAGCACGCCATTGTGTCCTTGCCGAATTTTGCCCATTGGGCATCCCGGCTGCGGTTCGTCATCAATGGCCGGATGCCCGTCACCGGCAGCCTGCCGCACAGCTGGTACGACAGCCCGAACATCCATCTCTGCTCAATCAGCGATTTCGTGGCGCTGTGCGATCTCATCGATGCACGCATCGAGCGGCGCGTGGCCCTCGACAGCTACGGCCAACGGATTGGCCTGGGCATTCCGCACATCCTGCAGAACCTGATCGGCGATCAGGCGGTGTTCCTGCTGACCCGGCGCGTTGGCGGCCGTTGAGTGACCCTGGCGCCAATATCCTGGGCGCTGACCGCTCACTGCCGCAACCGGACGCAGCCGTCCGCCAACAGCCTGCAACCGGCCCTTGGGCAGGCTCGCCGAAACCTGCTTGGTGGCCTCGAGGATAATGACACCGGCAAAGGCGGGCCAGACCTTCAGGCCGACCCGCTCCAAAGTCGGCGCATACCGCCAGGCCAACCGCGATTCGATGGGCGGCGTGGCCAGCGCATAGCTGCAACTCTCGACCGCAAACATGCCACCGGAAATGAGCTGTTCGAGCTGGCTGCGGCTGAACGGCTGGCCCTGGCCGAACGGTGTGATCTCGCGCCGGGCCCAGATGCTGCGACGGTTGGGCACGATGATCAGCGCCCGGCCTTCCGGCTTCAGCACCCGCCAGATCTCGCGCAACGTCCGCTTGACGCCGTCGCTCGTTTCGATGGCGTGAACGGCCAAAAATCGGTCCACGCTGGCGTCGGGCAGCGGCAGCATGTCCTCTTCGACGGCGATGGTGCGCAAGACGCCATCGGACGGCCAGGCCCGCGCGCCCTGCTCGGCCGGCATCAGCGCGCCCAGCCGGTAGGCTTCCTTGCGGAACGGACTTAGATAAGGCGTAGCGTAGCCCAGGCCCATCACCGTCATGCCGCTGACATTGGGCCAGGCCGCCCGGATGCGCGCCGAAATCAGGCGCCGCACATGCGTGCCCATCGCCCCATCATAGAACGCCAGCAGCTCGCCGATGTCCTGATGCATGCCGTTGCGCTCCCGTTTGCGGACTTGGCCATTCTAACCCAGCGTCAGCGATGCTAACCTAATATCTGTCCTCATGATCACCAAGGGTTCCCGCGCCATGGCCAAGCTCGATATTTACCTCTTTTCGTGCCTCTCCGACAATTTCGGCGTGCTGATCCATGACGACGCTGCTGGCGTCACGGCGTCCATCGATGCGCCGGACGCAGCCGCAGTCCGGGCCGCACTCGCCAAGACCGGCTGGAAACTGACGCATATTCTCACCACCCACCACCATGCCGACCATGTGGACGGCAACCTGGAGTTGAAGAACGAAACGAAGTGTCTTATTGTCGGTCCGAAAGGTGAAGCAGATAAGATTCCCGGCATCGACATCAAGGTGGGCGGGGGTGACATGTACCAGCTCGGCAGCTTCGAGGCGAAGGTGCTGGATACGCCCGGCCACACGCTAGGACATATCAGCTACTGGTTCCCCGAAGCCAAGGTGGCGTTCGTTGGCGACACCCTGTTCGCACTGGGTTGCGGACGCATCCTGGAAGGCGATCCCAACATGATGTGGGACTCGCTTCAGCGGCTGGCTGCCTTGCCACCCGAGACGGCATTCTATTGCGGCCACGAATACACCCAGGCCAATGCCCGTTTCAACCTGACCATTGAGCCTGGCAATGCTGCCCTGGTGGCGCGGTCGAAAGAGATTGACGCGCTGCGTTCGGCGGGCAAGCCAACCCTACCGTCAACGATCGGGGCCGAGTTGGCTACAAACGTGTTTTTGCGTGCCCAAAGCCCCGAGATCCAGACGCGGCTCGCGATGCTGGACGAACAGGACTGGAAGGTCTTTGCCGAAATCCGCGCGCGTAAGAATAGAGGGTGATTTGTAACCTGGGCTAAACCTTCGCGAAGCCCACCGCAACCGGCATCGCAATCAGTAGGCTTCGCGAAGGCTGAGCGCCACCCTACGCAAGGTCCCCGATTCGGCCCTCGGTGCGGCGACTGGTGGTCCGAAACGTGGCTTCAACAACCTTATCCACGGTAATGTTGTGCTGACATTTCCATGTAGCCTTCTGATTTATATGGGTTTTTAAGTTAGCCTTCCACCTGTTGCCCTCGCCCCGCTTGGCTTCCACGGAATAACGCCCCTAGTATCACCCAAGGAATTTTTGAGTGTGGGCGAGCGGGGGTTTGCCGGTGATGACGAGGAATAGTGACGGTCCGTGCCTGAGCGCGATCTTCGTCGACTACGACAACATTTACCTGTCGTTGAAGCGCAAGGACGAGGAAGCGGCTCGGCGGTTTGCCAAAGAGGCGGCCAGCTGGATCAAAGCCATCGAGCAAGGCCAGCTGATCACGCCGACCAACGGCGTGCAGCAGGTGCGGCCACGTCGCATTGTGATGAGCCGCTGCTACGGCAATCCCGTGCCGCGCCGCAATGCGCGGGATAATTCGACGGATATGAACTCCTTTCCGTTCGTGCGGCACCATTTCCTTCGCGCCGGCTTCGAGATCGTCGATTGCCCGCCGCTGACGGCGCAGCTGAAGAACTCGTCGGATATCCGCATGGTCATGGATATGCGCGATTATCTGACGCACGAAACGCGCTTCGATGAATTCATCATCCTCTCCAGCGACGCCGACTTTACGCCGGTTCTCCAGCGTCTGCGCGCCCACGCCCGCACCACGGCGATCTTTGCCAATGAGCACACCGCGACGCCCTACACGGCGATTTGCGACGGTGAGATCCGTGAGAGCGAGCTGGTCCGCTATCTGATTGAGGGCCATAGTTTCGAGGCTCAATCTCCGCGCGAAGAGCGCAATGTGCGGCCAAGTCAGGCGCAATCTGAAGCGGTGGGCGCCGAAGATCATGGCGCGGCAGCCACGGACATCCTGGCCGTAGTGATTGCCACCATGGAGGTGTCCGACCATCCGGTTCCCATCGAACAGATGGCCGACCGCGTGCAGCGTGCCTTGGGTAGTGAGCGCACAGTTGGCAGCAATTGGGCGGGCACCGGATCGTTCCGGTCGTTCTTGACCCAGCACCTGCCGGATCGTATCCGCCTGACGCCGCAACAGCCGTACACGCTGTATATACCGGAACGGCAACAGGCTACGGCGGTTGAGACGCAAGTGGCCCCAGCGGCGCAACAGCACCAGCCAGAGATCCAGCCAGTAGCGGTTCAACCGGCCGTGGCTAGCCGGTCTGCGGTGGCAGCAGCTCCAACTCAGCCCCGTGAGCAAACCGGACCGCGCCGCGCGGGCCTGTCACAGCAATCGGCGGCGGCTTTGCAGCAATCCGTCGCGCGCATCCATGAGGCCTGCCAGGCGCCGCCGTTGGCGCCGCCGGAGTACCGGATGCTGTTTGAACTCTTGTCGGCCGAGCTGCGCGAGTTCACGTTCAATGGCGACCAGACCGTGATCAACGTCGTGCAGCGGGCCCGCCGCGCCGGCTTCGAACCGCGCCGCGACGACATCCGCTTTGTTATCGATGTGGTGCGCGAAGCCGATCCCTATTTCGAGCAAGGTGTATCGCCCCAAGTATTCGCAGGCCGGTTCCGCAATTTCGTCATCGCGCGCTGCCGCAGCCAGGGCATTCAGCTGAGCAGCGACGAGATTGATCTGGTCGATGCCTGGTTTACGGGCGGCATCGCTGGCTCCGGGCAGCGCAGTGCGCCGGATCAGTCGATTTCGCAGGCCGTCGCCCAGCAGCCGGCGTCACGCGGCGACCGCTGGCGGCAGGATCAGACCGAGGCACAGGAGGCTTCGATGCCCCGCGTGGTTCGCGCCCGGGCTCGGGGATAAGTCGCATTCAGACTACGTACTGGCCGCCATTGATCGTCAGCGTCGAGCCCGTAATGAACGCGGCGTCGTCGCTGGCGAGATAGGCCGCGCACCGCGCAATTTCCTGCGCCGTGCCAAGCCGCCCGACGGGGATCTGCGCGACGATGCTTTTCAGCACCTCCGCAGGCACCGCCATCACCATCTCGGTCTCGATATAGCCGGGCGCAATCGCGTTGACGGTGATGCCCTTTTTTGCGCTTTCCTGGGCCAGCGCCTTGGTGAAACCGATGACGCCGGCTTTGGCGGCGGAATAGTTCGTCTGCCCCATCTGGCCCTTCTGGCCATTGATCGACGTGATGTTGATGATGCGGCCCCAATTGCGCGCCCGCATTCCATCGATCACCGGCCGCACCATGTTGAACATGGAACTTAGGTCCACATTGATGACCTCGTTCCATTGCTCGGGTGTCATGCGGTGCAACATGCCATCGCGCGTGATGCCGGCGTTGTTGACCATCACGTCCACAGGACCGACATCGCGTTCGATCCGCTTCAGGTTCTCGGCGCAGGCGGCATAGTCGCCAACGTTGAACTTATAGACCGGAATGCCAGTTTCAACCTGGAAATCCTGAGCCGCCTTGTCGTTGCCCGCGTAGTTGGCGGCAACCCGGAAACCCTTGCTCTTCAGCACTATAGAAATGGCATGACCAATCCCGCGTGTCCCGCCGGTAACAACTGCAACCCGAGCCATAACGTTTCGCTTCCCTAAGATTTATCAGTCTTTTTGCTTAACTCCCGGATTGGCCCGCTCAATCGCGCTCAACGCACATGGCGATGCCCATGCCGCCGCCGATGCACAGGGTTGCAAGACCCTTCTTGGCGTTGCGGCGCTGCATTTCAAACAGCAGCGTGGTCAGCACGCGCGCGCCCGACGCGCCGATCGGATGGCCGATGGCTATCGCGCCGCCGTTGACGTTGACCCTGCTGACATCCCAGCCGAGACCCTTGTTGACGGCGCAGGCTTGCGCGGCAAAGGCTTCATTGGCTTCGATCAGATCGAGATCTTCCGGCTTCCAACCTGCCCGTTCAAGCGCCTTCTTGGCCGATGGGATCGGCCCGGTGCCCATGATCGAGGGATCAACGCCGATACTGGCCCAGGAGACGATGCGCGCCATCGGCGTGATGCCTCGTCTTTTGGCTTCGGCTCCCGACATCAGCGCCACGGCGGCCGCGCCGTCATTGATGCCCGACGCGTTGGCAGCAGTGACAGTGCCATCCTTATCGAAGGCGGGGCGCAGCTTGGCGATGCCTTCCAGCGTCACACCTGCCTTGATGTATTCGTCCTCGGAAACGACCGTGTCGCCCTTCTTGCCCTTGATGGTGACGGCCGCGATCTCGTCCTTGAACTTGCCGGCTTTCTTGGCGGCTTCGGCCTTGTTCTGCGAGCCGACAGCGTATTTGTCTTGTTCTTCTCTCGTAATTTGCCACTGCCGGGCAACATTCTCGGCCGTGTTGCCCATATGGTAGCCATTGAAAGCATCCCACAGACCATCCTTGATCATCGTATCAATGAGTTTGAAATCACCCATCTTAGTGCCGTCCCGCATATGGCCGCAGTGGGTGGCTTGGCTCATGCTCTCCTGCCCGCCCGCAATCACAATTTTCACCGACCCGTCGGCGATTTGCTGGGCGCCGAGCGCCACCGCGCGCAGGCCCGAACCGCAAAGCTGATTGACGCCCCAGGCGGGGCTATCGACGGGAATACCGGCATTGATTGCAGCCTGCCGTGCGGGGTTTTGACCCTGTCCGGCCGTCAGGATCTGGCCGAGAATGACTTCGCCCACATCGCCCACTTCGATGCCAGCGCGCGCAATGGCGGCCTGAATGGCGAACTTACCCAGTTCATGGGCGGGCAGACTGGCCAGCGCACCGTTGAACGAACCAACCGGCGTGCGGGCGGCGCTCGCGATGACGATAGCGTCTTGAGATTTTGTCATGGTTGAAACCTCGAACGGGGACAGTTATGGAAATGTCGTAAGTATACTCATACTTAGCAGCGGCGCAGAGCGTGCGGCAATGTGGAATCGTAAACTTTTCGCATGGCAATGGCCGCGCCGGAACAGCTCCACCCAAATGCGGTTCCCCCCGCGACATTTTGTGCTATCATTTCGCAGTTGCGAAAGGCCGCCGCCTATTGCTCATCGTCACTACCGGCTAGCGAGGGCTATCGTGGACCAGACCAAAAAACCGATTACGATTAAGAAATACGCCAACCGCCGTCTCTATAATACCGAGACCAGCACCTATGTGACGCTGGACGATCTTGCCGGTATGGTGAAGGGCGAGCGCGATTTTGTGGTGTTCGATGCCAAGACCGGCGAGGACCTGACGCACAGCGTGCTGACACAGATCATCCTCGAACAGGAAGGGCGCGGGCAGAACCTGCTGCCGGTGAACTTCCTGCGCCAGCTGATCCGCTTCTATGGCGACAGCATGAGCCGGCTGGTGCCGAGCTATCTCGATATGAGCATGGAGAGTCTTGCCCGCGAGCAGGAGCGCTTCAGGAAGCAGATGACCGATACCTGGGGCTCGGCAGCCGGCGTGGCGGCGGCCCCGTTTGCGACGGTGCCGTTTGGCGCCGCCCCGTTCGGCACCGCCGCGCTGGAGGCTATGCAGGAGAAGACGCGCAACAACATGGCTCTGTTCGAAAAGGCCATGAGCATGTGGTCGCCGTTTCCAGGCGGCCCACTGACGGGAATGGCGGCGAAGGGCAATGGTCATGCCGTTGAGGCTCCTGCGGTGCCCGAGGCCACGACGCCTGCGGATCATCGCGAACCCGCTGCCTCTTCCGCAGCAGTTGTCTCCGATTCCGGGGACGTGTCCGCGCTTCGCGACCAGATGGCGGCGATGCAGCGCCAGCTCGACCGGATTTCGCGGGGAGAAAGATAGGGAAGGGACGTAGAAAGAGGGATTAGGGATTAGAGGGTAGGGATTAGGGAAAGAAAGTGGAGCCGGTTGCGCACAGGCCTTCTTTCCCTAATCCCTAATCCCTACCCTCTAATCCGTCGGCCGTGAAGAATTGCCAACCCTTTGATCCGGAATGCGAAACGGCCTGAATTGTATCGTGGGCGTTGCAAGATTTCAACGGTTGCACAGCGATTTCCTTGCAAATCGCGTTGGCCGATTCCCTCTCCTCACGAACCG
>JANYHF010000006.1 GCA_025359185.1 Hyphomicrobiaceae bacterium
CCGGAAAAATCGCTTCTGGTTTGAGTGGAAGCGGGCTCTGGATATGTGACTGGCATACCGCCGAGCAAATATACCGGTCCATCAAGTTCCGTCGTCCCGGATGCGCTGCAACATTCTTCATGGTGCTGCGCTGATCCGGGAACTTGTTTGCGGCTCTAGCCCCTGTTCAAACCACAAGATCCCGCGTCTGCGGTGCACCGAAGAAGAATCGCTGCACCGCGCTCGGGATGACGAGTTCGTATTTTTGATCGCCGGTATTACGGCAATGTTGGCTGCGGAGGAGGCGGGCTGGTGTCCGGCACCCCCTGGTGCCTGACACCCAGTCATCGCCGCACCTTCATCCCCGCACCCATCCGTTTCAGGGCTCCCCCTCGCATGGCGATTTAACTGGGGACATCCGCTCGCGCCGGATTCACGGGGGTGCGGGGCGGGTGGTATGAGTGGCGATCCGTTTGCGCGCCGTTCAGCGTTCTTCCGCGCCGCCCGTGAAGGACACTGCCATGGCCCGCATCACCAACGCCCGCGCCTTTGCCAACAATGAAGTCGCTTACCTCGCCTGGTCCATCGACGGGCCGATTGCGGGGTGCCTGGGCTTTGATATCACGCGCATTTATCCTGAGACCGGCGAGGAAAAGCCGCTGGCGGCCTGGGTGCCGTTCAAAGGGCAGACCAATACCGGCTGGCAACCGCAATCGACGCGGGTGTGGCCGATCCAGAAATTGTCCTGGCGCGATCTGACTTTGCGCAAACGCCGCGACCGGCTGGCGCTCAGGCCCGATGAAGTGACGGTGCAATACCGTGTGCGTCCTGTCGGGCGGTTCCAGCCCGGCCTCGAAGCCGTGCCGCTTGATCCGCAGGCGCCGCATTATGACGGCCAACCGCTGCCGCTGGCCTATCTCGGCGACGGCGTGCTCTCGAACCCCGTGCGCATCACGCAGCATTATGGCGACATCCGCGCCACCTTCACCAACGGCATCCTGTCGGCGCAATGGCTGCGCAAGGCGCTGAAGGAGAAGGGCGAGGAGCTGACGGCCAAGACCATCGCCGCGCATATTTCGACGCCCGAAGACGAAATCCGCGGCTACCTCACCGGCGACGTGCTGGCGCTGCTGAAAGAGCTTTTGCACCGCACAGAGTCGGAGCCGGGGTCGCGGCTGAAAATGGCCCTTTACGAACTGTGGGACGAGGATCTGATCGAGCTGATCGCGGCCCGCCGGGATTCCATTGAGCTGATCCTGTCCAACTCAAGCAAGGGCCACCCGGATACCCATTGGGATAGCGGCAACCACCTGATGCGTGAGCTGCTTGACGAAGTGCTGGGCGCGCGCAAAACCGACCGCATGTTCAACAACGGCCATATCGGCCACAACAAGTTCGTCGTATTCGAGGATGCGGCGGGTACGCCAAAAGCCGTGCTGACGGGCAGCACGAATTGGACGCCGACGGGGCTCGCAGGGCAGAGCAACAACGCCATGCTGATCGAGAACGAGGCGGTGGCGTCGGCCTATCGCGACTTCTGGAATGACCTCAAGGCGGACACGGCGGCGTTCACCACACCCGTGCCCCTGTCAGCCAACGGACATAATGTGCAAGGCCAGCCCCTGCGCACCGCCAACGCCAAGACGCATCCAGTGGCAATGTTGCCGGATGGCACCGGCGTCACGCTTTGGCGCGCGCCGAACACCCATGCCAAGTCCAAGCAGCACGAGGCCCCGCCCGATCTCGCCGAGGTCTATGATCTCATCGCCAAGGCCAAAAACGCGATCTTCTTTGCCGTGTTCCTGCCTAGCCAGTCGGGCCGCACCAGCGTCATCGAGGAGGCGATCCGCATCGGCTCGTCGCGCCAGGATATGCTGGTCTACGGAGCGGTGAGCGACGCCATGGCCATGCCCAACTACGTGCCGCCAGACAAGGTCACGCATGTGAAGCACCCTCAGCCCGCCGTCTACAACAATGGCACCATCCACGTCGTGCGCGCCGTAGCCCTCAACAAAGACGACGTGGTCGGATCGTTCGAGAGCGAGTTGCTGACCATCGGCAAAGCCATCATCCACGACAAGATCGTAGTTATTGATCCGTTGTCGCCCGATTGCACGGTGGTGATGGGCAGCCACAATCTGGGCTTCAAGGCGAGCTACGAGAATGACGAGAACCTCTTGATCATTCGTGGCAATCAGCCTCTGGCGCAGGCCTACATGACGCATGTGCTGGACGTCTACGACCATTACCGCTTCCGCGCCCTGCAGCGCGACGAGGCCAACGCCCATCTGCCGCTCGACGGTGGAATGCTGGTCACCGACGACAGTTGGATGGCGCCACATCTGGCGATGGAGAAATCAGCACTGGCGCGGTATTTGAGCGGGGGTGGGGAGGTAAAAGCTGCCTTAGTGGCGAAGGGCAAGCGGGCGTGACCAAACCTAAGTCAAAATATCATTCCCAACCGAACCCTGTCTTGGGCACGGCCGTGCCGCCAAACCGCTCCGTGGTTGTGGCGACTGGCCTGCCACCGCGGCGCCAATAGAAATCGCAGGCACTCTCGTTTTCCGTCAGTGCCCAGATGATCAGGCCGTCCAACCGCAAATCATCCAGCCGCTGCCGCGTGCTCTCGAACAGCCGCTCGCCAAGGCCGAGGCCCTGGAATTCCGGCGCCAGATAAAGCTCGTATATCTCTCCGCGATGCCGGCCGGGAACACGCGACGGCCCGAAGGTGGCATAACCGGCCGTCCGCCCCGAAACCTCGGCGACGAGCACATTGCGCGGCTTCTTGAGATTGTCGCGCCACCAGGGCAGGCCGCGCCGGGTGATCATCGCCATCAAATGCGTATGCGGAATGATCCCGCTATAGGCCAGTTTCCAGCTGTCACGAAAAACATCCGCGAGCGCTGACGCGTCACGGAGCCGGGCCTCACGCACACATGCAAAATCGGCCAACATGGCAGGGAGCTTAACGCGAAGTCCCGGCCGCTGTCACGGCAACAATTTGCAGAGTAACTTTGTAAGGCACGGCAAGGGATTGGTGGAGCCGATCGGGATCGAACCGACGGCCTCTGCAGTGCGATTGCAGCGCTCTCCCAGCTGAGCTACGGCCCCAGGGCTTGGCGCAAAGCCAATGCTGGTCCGATTTACGCGGGCGCGACGCGCAATGTCAAGCAAAGCGCTCAGGCCTGCATCAATAGAGTGTCGCGGCGCGACAAGCTGAGCTATGGTGCTGCGCAAGGTTCCGTAGCTCAACGGATAGAGCACTTGGCTTCGAACCAAGGGGCTGCGGGTTCAAGTCCTGCCGGGACCGCCATTTTCGACCGCGTACTAGGACCTGTCGTCAGTTGAGCCAGAGCAAAACGCACACCAGGGCCACTGCTGCAAGGAATGTGTTTGCGAGCTTATCGTAGCGCGTTGAGATCGCACGGTATTGCTTGATCTTGCAGAAGAAGCGCTCGACGAGGTT
>JANYHF010000009.1 GCA_025359185.1 Hyphomicrobiaceae bacterium
CCGGAAAAATCGCTTCTGGTTTGAGTGGAAGCGGGCTCTGGATATGTGACTGGCATACCGCCGAGCAAATATACCGGTCCATCAAGTTCCGTCGTCCCGGATGCGCTGCAACATTCTTCATGGTGCTGCGCTGATCCGGGATCTTGTTTGCTGCTCTAGCCCCTATTCAAACCGCAAGATCCCGCGTCTGCGGTGCACCACGCAGCGCGGCCAGCACCTCCGCCGCCTTGGCATCCCACGACTCCAGCCGCACGCGCTCGCGCTGGGGGCGGGCATCGTGGGCACCAGCTAGCGTCCCGGTGAGGGCCGCCGCAAACGCAGGCGCGTCTGTCGCCACCCGCACCAAGTCACTATATTCCGTCAGCGCTGGAAAATCCGTGGTGACGACAGGGCGGCCAACGGCCAGATATTCCTTCAGCTTGATCGGGTTGCAGCCCTTGATCCAATCGCTGCGGTTCCACGGCATGATCAGTGCGTCACAGGCGGCCATGTAAGCGGCGACCTCGTCATAGGGTTTGCGACCGAGGAAATGCACGTTGGCGTGCGGGCACCAGCCCTCGGGCAGCGAACAACCGCCGACCATCAGGAACTGCATCTGCGGCAGCGCGCGCACGACGCCGAGGAACAGGTCTGGGTCGAAGGTATGCGCATCGATACCGCCGATGAAGCCGACGCGCGGGCGTGGGATGCCCGCCACATCGGCAGGCGGCTCGACGATGGCGGTGCCCGCAGCGACAAAGCGTTCGAAATCGACGCCGTGCGTCACCAGCAACGAACGCCGCACGTGGCCGCGCTCCTCGGCCAGCAGGTCCGCGTTGCAATAGATGACGAGATCGGCCCGCGACTTCAGCTCCGCAATCTGGCGGCTGAGCACGGCAGGATCGCCTTCCGGGAAGGCCTCGAAGCGGTCGGTGCGTTGCAGTACCACCGGAGCGCCTGCAAACGCTGCCAGCAAATCAGCGCCCGGCGGGCAGTGGATCCAAAGGAGCGGATTGCGGATGCCGATGCGCAGGGCAGCGATCTTGATTTGGGGAGCCAGCGCCCAACCCAGCGCGTTCTTTCCGAGATCGCCCGGCACGCTCACTGGCGAGAACACATGAAAATCCGTCTCCACATGCGTTAGCCCGCGCCCGAAGCTGCCGAGTTTGCGGCGAATACGCGCCAGCACCTGTCCGTGTCCGCCATGTTTGGCCGACGGCAGTCGCACGCCAAGCGAATTTACAAACAGCACCGGAACATCGCGCGCCAGCCGCCGCATGATCTGGAAATCGAAGTGGCCCCGGTTGTGGTACCACCAGTCCTCGCCGCCAATGCAGATGATGCCGTCGAAGTCCACCATGTCGTCCGCCCAGACCCCGCATCGAAACAGTGACAGGTCCACGGCAAGGCTCAACGCCTCACCCGTGCCGTCGCGCAACCCATCATCTGCCCCATGATCGTGACAGGCTGCCGTTAAAGAATCCTGCCGTTGGTTAACTGCCCGTTCAAGCCCGGCTGCTAGCTTCGGGCCATGGTGAGGATCATCAGGCACAACATCCTGCCGGCTTGGGGCATGGCAGGAGAGAGCGGCGGGACGGGCGAGGCGCGGGAGCAACACCCGGTCGTCTCGATTCTCGTTGTCTCCTACAACACCCGAGACATGACCATGGCGTGCCTGCGCTCGATTATCGCCGAGACGCGCGACGTGCCCTACGAGATCATTGTCGTCGACAACGCCTCCAGCGACCGTTCGGCCGATGCCATTGCGGGCCTCGACGGGCGCGTGCAGCTGATGGCGCTCAAAGACAATATCGGCTTTGCCCGCGCCAACAATCTCGCGGCCCGTGGAGCGCGCGGCCAGTATCTGCTGCTGCTCAACCCCGACACGCTGGTGCTCGACAGCGCCATCGACCGCCTGTGCAGAGTTGCCAACGCCAATCCGGCAGCCGGTATCTGGGGCGGGCGGACGTTATTTGGTGACAGCCGGCTCGATCCCACCAGCGTATGGGCGAAAATGACGCCCTGGTCGCTCGCCTGCCGCGCGCTCGGCCTCGACGCCGCGCTGCCCGCCAGCCCGCTTTTCAATGCCGAAGCCCTCGGCGGCTGGAACCGCGACAGTATGCGGACGGTAGATATCGTCTGCGGTTGCTTCCTGCTGATCCGCCGCGAATTGTGGAACGGCCTCGGCGGCTTTGACCGCGCCTTCTTCATGTATGGCGAGGAGGCGGACCTGTGCCTGCGTGCGGCCAAACTCGGCGCGCGGCCGCTGTTCACACCCACTGCAACGATTGTCCATTACGGCGGGGCGTCCGAGGCGACGCAGGCGGGCAAGGTGACAAAACTGTTCCGCGCCAAGGTCACCTTGATGCGCCGCCATTGGAGTGTTCCGGCGCGCGTGCTCGGCCAGGGGCTGCTGGCGCTGTGGCCGTTGTCGCGCTGGTTGGCGGCGGCGGCGATGGTTTCGGTGTCCAAGGATGAAAAGCGTGCGCGGCAAGCCAGAATGTGGCGCGAGGTCTGGCAGACGCGCGCGGAGTGGATCGGCGGTTGGGACGAACCAGCCGCGCCCATCGCCTCGCACCCAGCCCTGGGGCCGAGCTGAGCCATGTCCATCGATGCTACCGAAATCACAGTTGTTCGCGTGCCCAATCCAATTCGCTACAGCATCTGCTCGCTGATCACGTCGCGGACTGAATACACGGAAATGCTGGCGTCCTTCCGCACCCACGGCTTCACCGGACCCAGCTGCGAATTCCTTTACATCGACAATTCGCAAGGCAACGCCTTCACCGCCTATGACGGGCTCAACCGCCTAATGGACGCGGCGCGGGGCGAATTGATCGTCCTATGCCACCAGGATATCCGCCTACTGACAGATGGCCGCGGCGCCCTCGATGCGGGCCTCGCAGAGCTCGACGCCCGCGACCCCGCCTGGGCGGTCGCAGGCAACGCCGGGGGCACCGGCATCGGCCGCCTCGCCATGCGCATCAGCGATCCACATGGCGATGACCGCCGCATTGGCAGCCTGCCCGAACGCGCGCTGTCACTGGACGAGAACTTCCTGGTGCTGAAGCGCAGCGCGCGCGTCGGTCTCTCGCGCGACCTCACGGGCTTCCATTTCTACGGCGCCGATCTGTGCCTCGCCGCCGATGTCATGGGCTACACGGCCTATGTCATCAATTTCCATCTGCGCCACCTCAGCGATGGCCGCATCTCGCCAGCCTTCTATCAGGCGCGAAAAGCCTTCCGGGCCAAGTGGTCGCGCGCCCTCCGTCCCCGCTGGATGCAAACAACGTGCGGGTTGATGCGCCTCAGCGGCAGCCGGATCGGCCAGGCCTTCGGCACCGCCATCCAGAAACACGCGCTGAAAATCGCATTGCGCTTGCCCGCCGCCCGCGGCTGGCCATCGGGCGAAGCCAACGCCAAGAGCCCCGCCCCATGAGCGCTGTCACAATTGAACGCGCCGCTTTCGTGCGACGCATCGCGGGCCAAGGCGTCCTCATGCTGGCGGGCTTCGGTGGCGCGCAGGTGCTGGGGTTCCTGCGCAACATTTTCCTCGCCCATCTGCTCAGCAAGGGCGATTTCGGCACGTCGGCGGCGCTCACCATTGCTCTGCAGACGTTCGAATTGATCAGCGATGTCGCTGTCGACCGCATGGTGCTGCAATCGGCCGATTGCGACGACCAGCGCACTATCGCGACCGGGCACACGGTGCTGCTGGTGCGCGCCGTGCTGATGAGCTTTGTGCTGTGGGCCGCCGCGCCGTGGTTCGCCTGGCTGTTCGGCCTCCATGACGCCACCCTCGCCTTCCGTGCCGTCGCGTTGATCCCGCTACTGAAGGGCTTCATGCACCTCGATTGCCGGATCGCCCAGCGCCAGCTCGACAACCGCGCCGCCGTGCTTGTCGAGGTCATTCCGCAGGCGCTGGCGCTGGTCACCGTCTGGCCCGCCGTGCATTTCACACACGACTATACGGCCGCGCTCTGGGTCACATGCGTGCAGGCCACCGCCACCAGCCTGGTCTCACATGCCCTCGCCCGAACGCGCTACAGACTGGGGTTCGATGCGGCGCTGCTCACCCGCTTTGCCCACTTCGGCTGGCCCATTTTGCTTGGTGCCATCCCGATGCTGGCCGTGTTCCAGGGCGAGCGGGCGCTCGTGGCACGTTATGAGGGGGCCGAGGCGCTGGCGGGCTACACGGTCGCGTTCCTCATCACCATGGTGCCTGCGACGCTCGCCTCGCGCGTGGGGCTGTCACTGATGCTTCCTTTGCTGGCCGAGCCAAATACGACGCCAGCCCACCGCAATGACCGCTTTACACTGATGTTCGAGTTATCTGTCCTCGCCGCCTCGCTCTATCTGGTTGGCTTTCTGACGTTGGGCGGACAGGTCGTGCGGCTGGCCTTCGGGCATAATTACGAGGGCTACGGAGCAGCTACGGGCGCGCTCGCGCTGATGTGGGCGCTGCGGCTGGTGCAAGCGCCGTTCGGGGCGTTCCTGATGAGCACGGGCGACAACCGGCCGCTGCTGATCGCGGGTCTGGTGCGGGCCTGCGCGCTAGTTCCGGCGTTTTTCGCGGCACACGCCGGCATGAGCTTGGCCACGCTCGGCCTCTGCGGTGCGTCCGGCGAACTGGCGCAGATCCTTTACTTTGCCTGGTGGCTACGGGGCGGCTATCCGGCCTTGAGCCGCATGGTGCTCTCGCGCACCGCCTTCGTTGCGCTGGCGGTCGCCATGACCACGCCGTTCTGGAACGGTCCGTGGGCGGATCTGTCGCTGTGGACGACGGCGGGCCTCGCCGCCATGGTGGCGCTGTTTGTGATCGCGGCTGCGGCGGCCGTGCTACCTTCAACACGCGGTGAGTTGCAGGTGCTGAGGGCGAGCGCGGCCTGAAAAACAAAACAAGCCCGGCAGTGCCAGGCTCGTGTTTGCCAGAAATCTGGTGCCCAGAACAGGACTCGAACCTGCACGCCCTTGCGAGCGCTAGCACCTGAAGCTAGTGCGTCTACCAATTCCGCCATCTGGGCTGAAGCGGGGTTGGTAGTTGCGCCCGCGCGGTTTGTCAATCACGGCGGCGAGCACGGCCTGCCGGCGCCGGGCCATCACCCATGGTCCAACCACTGCGTCGCCCCGCGCCTTGAGTGCACGGGCCACGGCGTGTATCTCTCGGCGCGATGGTCCTAACCCAGGCGGAGAGCCAACGTGCTTGCAGCAGGCAGTCTGATAACGGTGTTCGGCGGGTCGGGCTTTGTGGGCCGGCATACCGTGCGGCTGCTGGCCAAGCGCGGGTTTCGCGTGCGCGCGGCAGTGCGGCGGCCCGATCTGGCGGGGCACCTTCAGCCGATGGGCAGCCCTGGCCAAATAATGCCCGTGCAGGCCAATTTGCGGGACGCTGAGTCCGTGCGGCGAGCGGTGTCGGGCGCGGCGGCGGTGGTCAACCTTGTGGCGGTTCTGGCCGAGACGGGACGGCAGACCTTCGCGGCGTTGCACATCGATGGCGCGCGGGCGGTGGCTCAGGCGGCGCGCGAGGCAGGCATCCAAAACTTTGTCCACATCTCCGCCATTGGCGCCAGTGCCAGTTCTCCCGCCCGCTACGCCCAGACCAAGGCGGGCGGCGAAGCGGCCGTGCTCGGCGAATGCCCAACGGCCGTGATCCTGCGCCCGTCGATCATTTTCGGGCCCGAGGACGAGTTCTTTAATAGGTTCGCGGGTCTCGCGCAAAGTTCGCCATTCATGCCGTCGATTGGCGGTGGCACGAAGTTCCAGCCGGTTTATGTGGGCGATGTGGCGGCGGCCATCGTTGCGGCGCTGGATGGTCATGCCAAGCCGGGTACCGTCTACGAACTCGGCGGCCCCGAAGTGTTCACATTCCGCCAGCTGCTGCGCAAAACCATGGAGTACGCCGGCCACACCCGCCCGCTCATCCCTGTGCCGCTTTGGGCCGCCAAGATCGGTGCGGCCCTGACCAAGCCGCTGCCGATGTTCTTGCGGCCGCTGACGGTCGATCAGGTGCGCTCGTTGGCCATCGACACCATTGTCAGCCGCAAGGCCATCGAAGAGCACCGGACGCTGGCGGGCCTCGGCATCGATCCCGCCCAGGCCATCGAAGCCATCGTTCCTGCCTATCTGGAGCGTTTCAAAACCAATGGGCAATACGCACACTATCGGGGTTAAAAGAACACCAAGGCAAGAACGAACGCGCCAAGGGCAATGCGGTAATAGGCAAAGGGCTCAAAACCCCGCGTGCTGACGAACTCCAGGAACGGCTTGATGATCAGGAACGCCGAGACAAACGCGGCGATGAAGCCAACTGCGATCAGCCCTAGCGAGTCCGCCGTCAGATCGTGCCGGAATTTGATTGCCTCATGCACGAAGGCGGCGGCCATGGTCGGGACGGCCAGGAAGAACGAAAACTCGGCGGCCGCGCGCCGGTCGAGGCCAAGCAGGCGGGCGCCGACGATTGTGGCGGCCGAGCGCGAGGTGCCCGGGATCATGGCAACCGCCTGCGCAAGTCCGATCAGCCCGGCGGTCGCCAAAGGCAGTTCATCAGCCTCGTGCAACGTTTCCTGGCGATGCGTGCTCTCGACCCATAGGATGATCAGGCCGCCAAGGATCAAGGTGATGCCGACCGTCGCCGGGCTGAACAGATAGCTCTTGATGAAACCTGAGAACAGATAGCCGAGCACCACGGCAGGCAGCAGCGCCACCACCAGCGTCAGGGCAAAATGCCGGGCTCTGGGATCGCTTGGGAGCGACACCAGTGTCGACCAGAACTTGCCGAAGTAGAGGAATACGACCGCCAGAATCGCGCCCAGCTGGATCATAATCTCGAACACATCCCAGATTGGCCCGCTGACGCCCAGCATTCGCTGCACCAGGATCAGATGTCCGGTTGACGAGATCGGCAGGAACTCTGTCACCCCTTCAACAATTCCGAGTAAAATTGCGATGATATAGTCGTGCATGGTGCCCCCCGAATGTGCCGGCCCAAGCCGATACCAGACTTTGCAGGCTTTTGGCCTGACAAATCGCCTCGCAGGCGGTAGGTTCATAGTCTGAACCGCTAAGGCACGCGACCCGTATGCACAGGCTCATCCACTTCCGGCTTTGCCCGTTTTCGCGCTCCATCCGGCTGGCGCTGGCCGAGCAAAAGACCGAGGTGAAGCTGGAGGACGAAAAGCCGTGGGATTGGCGGGCCGAGTTCCTGGCGCTGAACCCCTCCGGCGAGCTTCCGGTGCTATGCTTGGCTGGCGAGGCGCCGGTCTGCGGCACTTACGCCATCTCGGAGTGTCTGGCCGATATGGCAGGGCCATTGGCCGCAACGGCAAGTCTGGCGCTGTTTCCAGGCGATGTCGGCCAGCGGGCAGAGGTCCGGCGTCTGGTCGATTGGTTCCACGGCAAGCTCAACCGCGAGGTGACGCAGCCGCTGCTGGAGGAAAAGATCTACAGCCGCTTTGATGCCTCGGGCAGCCGCAAGCCCAACGCCGACGTGCTGCGCAACGCTCGCGCTAACCTCCGCTACCACCTGGGCTATCTCGATTTCTTGACCCACGACCGTAATTGGCTAGCTGGCCCCGAAATGTCGTTCGCCGATCTCAGCGTGGCCGCGCATCTGTCCTGCCTCGATTACCTGGATGAGATCGCCTGGGACGAGCGGCTGGCCGCCCGGCAATGGTATGCGCGGATGAAATCGCGGCCTTCGATGCGGGCCATTCTGGCCGAACGCGTGCCGGGCGCGCCGCTGCCGCCAGCCCATTATCCGGACCCCGATTTTTGAGCGGCACCTTGAAAGCGGAACTGCGGCGGCGGGCTTTGGCTGAGGGCTTCGATGATGTCCGTGTGACGGCTGCGGCTGCGGATCCGTTGCTGCAGGACCGGCTGGCACATTTCATCAGCCAAGGCCGCGAGGGCGATATGGCATGGCTGGCCGATAGCGCCGAACGCCGCAGCTCGCCGCAAGCCATGTGGCCCGAAGCGCGGACCGCCGTCATGCTGGCGATGCGCTATGGCGATGGCAGTGATCCATTGCCGTGGCTGGCGCAAACGCAGCGCGCCGTCGTGTCGTGCTACGCTCAAGGTGCCGATTATCACGAGGTGATCAAACCCAAGCTCAAGCGTCTCGCTGGCTGGCTGGCGACGGCGGCCTCAGCCGATGTGAAGGTGTTCGTTGACACCGCTCCGTTGATGGAAAAGCCGCTAGCGGCGCGCGCGGGCCTCGGCTGGCAAGGCAAGCACACTAACCTCGTGTCGCGCGACCTGGGCTCGTGGTTTTTCCTCGGCGCCATCCTCACGACGGCGGAGTTGCCCGCCGATGAACCCGAAACCGATCACTGCGGCAGTTGCCGGCGCTGCCTCGACATCTGCCCGACGGCGGCGTTTCCCGCACCCCACCAGCTGGATGCCAGGCGCTGCATTTCGTATCTGACCATCGAACATAAGGGCCACATTGCGCAGGAGTTTCGCAAACCCATGGGCAACCGGGTCTTTGGCTGCGATGATTGCCTCGCCGTGTGCCCGTGGAACAAGTTCGCCGTGGCCGCCAGCGAGCAGCGATTTTACTCACGCGCTGAAGCGGCCAACCCGCCCATCGCCGAACTGCTCGGCCTCGACGATGCAGCCTTCCGTGCCCGCTTCCGGGGCACACCCGTCAAGCGCACGGGCCGCGACCGCTTCCTGCGCAATGTGCTGATCGCGGCCGGCAATTCGGGTGATTCGTCCCTGGTGCCGCAAGTCGAAGCCTTGACAGCCGATGCCTCGCCCCTGGTCCGCGCCATGGCCGTCTGGGCGCTAGCGCAGCTGCTTCCGTCTGACGCGTGGCATAAGACGCGCGAAACCTTGGCGGATCGCGAAACGGACCCCTATGTTCGCAACGAGTGGGGCGTGGCAAGCGCGAAATCAGCTCAACCCCTCACCCTGTCCCTCTCCCCAAAGAAAAGGGGACGCTTGATCCGCTAGCGACCCTTCTCCCATGGGGAGAAGGACAGGAAGGGGTTGATCTGTGTTCAGCACTTCCAGCGAAAGCGGTGCGGCCTTCGCCCAAAATCGGCGTTTTTGAAAGTGAACTTGGCGCATGAATACCTTGTTCTGTTTCGGCTTTGGCTATTGCGCAGAGGCTTTGGCCCGCCGTCTGGTGCCACGCGGCTGGCACATCGCTGGCACATCACGGACCGCCGCCGGAGCCGGCCGCATCACGGCCATGGGCTTTGCGGGGCATGTTTTTGATGGTGCAACCTCAAAAATTGACCTCTCCGCAGTCACTCATGTTCTGGTGTCCGCACCGCCCGGCCCCGACGGCGATCCGGTGTTGCGACTGTGCGCGCCAGCCCTTCGGGCCGCACCCAATCTGCGCTGGACCGGCTATCTCTCGACCATCGGTGTCTATGGCGACACGGGCGGCGCTTGGGTCGATGAGGAGACACCGCCTGCGCCAAAACAGGAGCGATCATTGCGGCGGCTTGAGGCCGAGCAGGCGTGGCTGGCAATGGGTGGCAACGTCCAGATTTACCGGATTGCCGGCATCTACGGTCCCGAGCGCAATCCGCTGCTCAATCTCTTGGACGGCACCGCTCAGCGCATCGCCAAACCTGGACAGGTCTTTAACCGCATTCATGTCGCCGATGTTGCTCAGGCGCTGGAGGCGGGCATCGAACGCGGGCAGCCCGGCCGTGTCTATAACCTCACCGACGATGAACCGGCTGCGCCCGATACGGTCATTGCCTATGCAGCAAAATTGTTGGGCATGACGCCGCCCGAGCCAGTGGCCTTTGAGAACGCCAAACTCTCGCCCATGGCCGCAAGCTTCTACGGCGACAACCGGCGCGTCCGCAACGTCCGGCTGCGGCAGGACTTGGGCGTGAACCTGCTCTATCCCACCTATCGCGAGGGCCTGACGGCTTTGGCCAAGGAGATGAAAACGACATGACCGGCAGCCTCATGACGGATTGGCGGATGGCGTTGTCGCCGACGCTCGAAGACCTGGAGGGGTTGGCCGGGGAGGCCTTCGCCCGTCTGCCTGAGCACTTTCGCGCGCGCTGTACCGGCGTGGTCATCCGGGTTGAGGACTTTCCTGAGGAGGACGTCCTCGACGAACTCGATGCCGAAACGCCTTACGACATTCTCGGCCTCTATCAGGGGGTTAGCCTGGAGGGCCGGGAGAACGCCGTGGCAGCAGCGCCCGACATGATTTTCCTCTACCGCCGCCCGATCCTCGACTATTGGGCCGAATATGAAGAATCGCTCGGATTTCTGATCACCCATGTGCTGGTGCACGAAATCGGCCATCATTTCGGCTTGTCCGATGCCGACATGGAAGGCATCGAAGCGTCGGTCGAGGCCGATCCGGCTGCGGGCGCGTTACCAAATGGGTAGGATTTTTTTTTTCCTAGTGTCTCCGACTTGCCGCTTGCGTCATCGCGTAGGTTCGGCCGACACTCGGGTTTTGGGGCTCCATGAACACTTCGAGGGGGGACGATCCATGACAGTTCAGCCCCTGCCGCGCTCCGGCAGGCTGCCTTGGTTGATCGCGGCAGTGATGCTGGCGGCAACGACGAGCCAATCGGTTGCAGGCACCGCCGTGATCGGCGGCATGAAGCTGAGTTGCAGCGCGGCCAAAGTGGTAGTGAGCAATGCCGTGCCCGGCCCGGGCTTTGCCGTCGAAGGCCTGATCATGTTCGGGCCGAAATTCCTGCACGCCTATCCGCCCCTGGTGCAGCGCCTGGTGTTCCTGCATGAATGCGGACACCAATATGTGGGAACAGACGAAAGCGCGGCCGATTGCTGGGCGGTCGAACGGGGCAAGCGGCAAGGCTGGCTGACGCGTGCGGGCCTCAAACAGGCGTGCAAGGCGTTGTGGCACACCCAAGCCGATGGGGTTCACCTCGCTGGTCCAGAACGCTGCCAGGCCTTGGAACAATGCTTCGCGTCGACACCGGGCAAAGGCCAGTGAGCCAAGCCTCGTTCGGGCCATAATCAAACTCTAACCGGACACTTCCGCCGCGCGGCCGCTGTGTTGTCTATTGGAGTGAACCCAGTCTTGCTTGACCGGCCTGTCGCAATCTTGCTGATGTGCCTGGCCCTCTGGCTGTTGCCAGTGCGCGCTGCGGTTGCTGGCGACTATATTGCCGCTGGCCCCAATCCAACCGCCGAGGACTACGTCGCCAACGTCAACCCCCAGGCCAAGATTGTCGAAGGCGGCGATCTCGTGCTGGCCGGCCACCGGGTCGCGTGCGGTGTCCGGCCTGTGGTGCTCGATCCCAATCTCGATGATTACGCCGCCGCCTATGACGGCTTCATCATTCTCAATCCCACCAAGCTCGCCGGTCTGGAACCGCCGGTGTCGCTGTGGATCTATTCGCATGAATGCGGACATCAATTTCGTGGCCCAGATGAAGACGGCGCCGATTGCTTTGCGGTGGAACGGGGCCGCAGGCAGGGCTGGTTGACGGCTGATGGGGTCGAGAAAATCTGCAACTTCATCTCGCCCTCGCATGGCGATATGATGCACTTTTCTGGCCCCGAACGCTGCAATACGGTGCGCCGCTGTTTCGGCAACAAGGATAAGTTCTGAGCCGATGATCTGGACCACGCCTCGATTGCGCTGGCTCTTGCTCGGCACTCTGGCCATCGCGGGCGCCTGGTTCGCCTATGACATCACCAGCGACCCCGGCCCGCCGACCCTCGAACAATACATCGCCTACGCCCCCGGCCGCACGCTTGCGCCTGCCGGCTACAAAATCGATGACGTGCCCGCCGCCTGCGGCAAGGTCCGCATCGTGCTCAACACCGCGCTCAATGACGTCGCCGCCGCCCATCCTGGCTTCATCATTCTCAACCCAAAACACTTTGCCGCGCTGCCCAAGGTCGTGCGCCTCTACGCCTTCGGCCACGAATGCGGCCACCAGCTGCACGGCCCCAGCGAGGAGATGGCCGATTGCTACGCCGTCATGCGCGGTGAGGCGCAAGGCTGGCTTGATGCGCCGGGCCTGCAATCGGTCTGCGATTTCTGGAAGGCCAGCGCAGGCGACAACGTCCATCTGCCCGGACCCGCCCGCTGCGAGCTGATGAAGCGCTGTTTTGCCAGTGCCAAGTCGGCCAAGGGTTGACGGCGGGGGCTTGGCGGCTCCAGAACAAGCGCGCAAACCATTCGAGTGTCAGCGAGACCGGCCATGCAGAAATTCACCAAGCTCACGGGCGTCGCCGCGCCATTGCCGATGATCAACGTCGATACCGATATGATCATCCCAAAACAGTTCCTGAAAACCATCAAACGCACGGGCCTCGGCACGGCGCTGTTTTCGGAAATGCGCTACGATCAGGCGGGCAAAGAGCAGTCCGATTTCGTGCTGAACAAGCCGGCCTACCGCAAGGCCACCATTCTGGTGGCCGGCGACAATTTCGGGTGTGGTTCATCGCGCGAGCACGCGCCCTGGGCACTGCTTGACTACGGTTTCCGCTGTGTCATCGCGCCGAATTTCGCCGATATTTTCTACAACAACTGCTTCAAGAACGGCATCCTGCCCATCAAGCTGCCACAGGCCGACGTGGACAAGCTGATGGACGACGCCAAGCGCGGCGCCAACGCGACGATCAGCATCGATCTGGAGACGCAGGAAATTCGCGGTCCCGACGGCGGCATGATCACGTTCGAGATCGATGCCTTCCGCAAGCATTGCCTGTTGAACGGCCTCGACGACATCGGCTTGACACTGCAAAAGAGCAAAGCCATCGATGCGTTCGAGGGAAAAGCCAAGGCGGTGCAGCCCTGGCTATGAGCAAATGACCTCATCCTGAAGAGCGCCTTCTTCAGGCGCGGCTCCAAGAATGCGCAATCCTTCTCAGCAAGACGGTTATTGTGTTGCGGCTTGAGGGGCTGCCAGCTTAACATCGCCTATGACGCACACCATTTCCATCGTCGGCCGCCCGAATGTCGGCAAGTCGACCCTGTTCAACCGGCTTGCAGGCCGCCGTCTGGCGTTGGTCGATCCGACGCCGGGGCTCACGCGCGACCGCAAGGAGGCCGAAGGCGACATCCTCGGCGAGCCCGTCCGCATCATCGACACAGCGGGCCTCGAAGAGGTGACGCCCGGCACCATAAGCGCCCAGATGCGCGCGCAGACGCTGGTTGGCATCGCCGAGAGCGATCTCGTGCTGTTCCTGATGGACGCCCGCGCTGGCCTCACCGGCCTCGACCGCACCTTCGCCGAACTTGTGCGGGTGTCTGGCAAGCCGGTGCTGGTGGTCGCCAACAAATGTGAGGGACGGGCGGGCGAGCCGGGCTATTACGAGTGCTTCTCACTGGGCATGGGCGAACCGTGCGCGATTTCGGCAGAGCATGGAGAAGGCCTCTCCGACCTGGGCATGGAAATCCTGGGCCGCCTGAAATTGCTCGACGGTCCAACCGCCCACGAAGACGACGAAGACGCGTTGCTGGACGGCGAAGTTGCGCCCGAACGGGTGAAGGCGATGCGCATCGCCGTGGTCGGCCGCCCGAACGCGGGAAAGTCGACGCTGGTGAATGCGATCATCGGCGAGGACCGGCTAATCACCAGCCCCGAGCCCGGCACCACGCGTGACACCATCGCCGTCGATCTGGAGTTTCGGGGCCGCAAGCTGAAACTCTTCGACACCGCAGGACTACGCCGCCGCGCCCGTATCACCGAGGCGGTTGAGAAACTGTCCGTGGCCGACACGTTGAATGCCATCCGCTTCGCCGAAGTCGTCATTCTACTGATCGACGCCACTCACCCGATGGAACAGCAGGACTTGCAAATCGGCGAGCTCGTCGTCAACGAGGGCCGGGCGCTGGTGATCGGCGTCAACAAGTGGGATCTGGTCGAGGACCGGCAGAAGACGCTGAAGGACATCCGCGCCGTCGCCGATCATACGTTCTCGGACGTCAAGGGCGTGGGCATCATTCCGGTGTCGGCGCAATCGGGCAAGGGCTTGGACCAGCTGTTGCAAGGCGCTTTCGACGTCTACGAAGCGTGGAACCGGCGCCTTCCCACAGCCGGCCTCAACCGCTGGCTGGCCGAAGCTCTGGAAAAGCATCCGCCGCCCGCCGCCGCCGGCCGCCGCATCCGCCTGCGCTACATGACGCAAGCCAGCGCCCGCCCGCCGACATTTGTCGCGTTCTGTTCAAAGCCCGAGGCGCTGCCGCGGTCCTATGTGAAGTACCTCACCAACGGCATCCGCGAAGCCTTCGGCCTGCTCGGCACGCCCATCCGCTTCCAGATGCGCAAGGGCGAGAACCCCTATGCCAAGGGCGGCTGGCGGAGCGGGCGGTCGTAGGGTGTCCACCCCTAGATCTTCTGTCCCGTCTTGGCCCAGTCTGCTACGAACGCCACAAGCCCCTTATCCGTCAGCGGATGTTTCACCAGATCGCGGATCACGTTCGGTGGAGCGGTCATCACGTCGGCACCGGCGAGCGCCGCATCCTTGACGTGGTTGACCGAGCGGATCGAGGCGGCGAGGATCTCGGTGTCGAAATAGTAGTTATCGTAGATCTGGCGGATCTCGCGGATCAGCTCCATGCCGTCGATACCCGTATCGTCAAGGCGGCCGATGAACGGCGAGATGAACGCCGCGCCGGCTTTGGCGGCAAGCAGCGCCTGGTTGGCATTGAAGCACAGCGTCACATTGACCGGCGTGCCATCGGACGACAGGGCCTTACAGACCCTGAGGCCGTCCCAGGTCAGCGGCACCTTCACGCAGACATTGTCAGCTATTTTCGCCAGTTTGCGCCCCTCGGCCAGCATGGTGTCGTAGTCAGTGGAGGCGCATTCGGCGCTGACCGGACCCTCGACCAGGCCGCAGATCTCCTTGATCACCTCTTTGAAATCGCGGCCGGATTTGGCGATCAGCGTCGGATTGGTGGTGACGCCATCGAGCAGGCCCAAGGTGGCGAGATCGGCGATGTCCTTGACGTCGGCGGTATCGGCAAAGAATTTCATGGGGCTTGCAACCTTTCGTAATGCCAGCGCCCCCTCTCCCCGCACTGCGGTGAGAGGGTTGGGGTGAGGGGCGGCGGCACGTACTAGGCCCATTGCCGCCCCTCACCCTAACCCTCTCCCCATGGAGAATAGGGAGAGGGGACACCAGGATGCCTAGATTGGAACACTGGACAGGGCTAGACGAAAGACGTGATTCGATCCGACCCAAACTCTCTGTTCGCCCCCCTGGATACGCCCAAGCCTGCCTTGGCCGCAACCCAAACGGGCGAAAAGCCGTCCGCCGCTGCCCGCGTGCCGGTGTTGCTGCCGGTCGCTCTCGATTCCACCTATGATTACAAGCTGTTGGCCGGTGTGGACGCCCCACCCGGCTCGTTCGTCATGGTGCCGTTCGGCAAGCAGGAGCGGCTGGGCGTGGTCTGGGACGCGCCCACCGAGGGCGGCAAGGATGTCGCCGAGAGCAAACTCAAAGCCATCGCCGAAGTGCTGGATGTGCCGCCGCTGCCCGCCATCGCCATGCGCTTTGTCGAATGGGTGGCGAAATACACGCTTGGCCAAAAAGGCATGGTGCTGCGCCTGATGATGGGCGCGTCGGCGGCGTTCGAGAGCGTGCCGCAGAAATTCGGCGTGCGGCTGGTGGGAGAACCTCCCCACCGCGTCACTCCGGGCCGCCAGCGGGTGATCAACATCGCCAAAGACGGGCTCATTCGCGGCAAGAGCGCGCTGGCTATGGAAGCGGGGGTGAGCCCGGCGGTGGTGGATGGTCTCGTCCAGTCGGGGACGCTGGTGCAGGTGGAGCTGCCGCAGAAGACCTATCCGCTGCCGGACCCAAAAACCTCGCAACCGGAGTTCAATGGGAGCCAGGAGATTGCCGTGCATGCGTTGCGTTCCGCCGTGGACGCCGCAAATTTCTCAGTGTCGCTGATCGATGGCATCACCGGCTCAGGCAAGACCGAGGTCTATTTCGAGGCCATTGCGCGGGCGATTGCCGCTGGAAAGCAGGTGCTGGTCCTTCTGCCGGAAATCGCGCTGACGAGCCAGTTTGTGGACCGGTTCAAAGAGCGTTTTGGCGTGCCGCCGATTGAATGGCATTCGGGCGTGGGCGGAGCAGAACGTGGCCGCATTTGGCGGGCGGTGGGCACGGGCGAGGCGCGGATCATCGTCGGCGCGCGGTCGGCGTTGTATCTGCCATATCCAGACCTCGGCCTTATCATCGTCGATGAGGAGCACGACGGTGCCTTCAAACAGGAGGACCGCGTCACCTATCAGGGCCGCGATATGGCCGTGGTGCGCGCGTCGCTCGGCGGCATTCCGGTGGTGCTGGCCTCGGCCACGCCGTCGCTGGAAACGCAGGTGAATGCGCGCAACGGACGATACCGGCATCTGAAGCTGGAGACGCGGTTTTCGGGGCAGGCACTGCCGAAGATCGCCGCGATTGATTTGAAGCGCGACGCGCCTGATCGGGGCAAATGGATTGCGCCGCTGCTGGTGTCAGAAGTCACCGCCAACATAGCCAACGGCGAGCAATCATTGTTGTTCCTGAACCGCCGTGGCTATGCTCCACTGACGCTGTGCCGCGCCTGCGGTCACCGGTTCCAATGCCCTCAGTGTACGGCTTGGCTGGTCGAGCACCGCTTCAAGGGCCGGCTCAACTGCCACCATTGCGGGTTTGCGACGCCCATCCCGGTAAAATGCCCGAAATGCGAGGCGGAGAATTCTCTCATCGCCTGCGGCCCCGGCGTCGAGAGGATCAGCGAAGAGGTGAAGGCGACGTGGCCCGATGCGCGGGTGACGATCCTGTCGAGCGATTTGTTACCAACGATTACGGACATCCGCGCAGCCATCGATACGATCACGCGCGGCGAGACCGACATCATCATCGGCACACAGATCGTCGCCAAGGGCCACAACTTTCCCAATCTGACGCTGGTCGGCATCGTTGATGGCGACCTTGGATTGTCCGTAAGCGGTGACCCGCGCGCGTCGGAGCGCACGTTCCAGCTGCTGCATCAGGTGACAGGCCGCGCCGGGCGGCATCTGAAGGCGGGGCGTGGCTACGTGCAGACGCATCTGCCCGAGCATCCGGTGATGCAGGCGATTGTGTCGGGCGACCGCGAGGCGTTTCTGGACTACGAGATTTCCGCGCGCCAAGAGGCAGGTTATCCGCCGTTCGGGCGGCTGGTAAGTTTGATTGTATCGGCCAAGGATAAGCGGTTGGCGGAGCAATATGCCCGGCAAGTCGCGCTCGCTGCGCCGCCAGCGCAACGCATCCTGGTCCTTGGCCCTGCCGAAGCCCCCATCGCCGTCGTGCGAGGCAGGCACCGCCACCGCATCTTGCTGAAGGCGCCGAGGGAGGTCGATGTGCAGAGCTATCTGCGCGCCTGGCTGGATGCGTTGCCGCCGATCCGGGGCGGGGATCTCCGGTTGCAGGTGGATATCGATCCGTATAATTTCTTGTGATGCGCCGGTCTATCGGGGCGACGGGCCGTCGCCCGTCCAACAACGGTGTATGCTGCACGACGGGCG
>JANYHF010000011.1 GCA_025359185.1 Hyphomicrobiaceae bacterium
CTCGAACTTCTCCATTCTCCGGTCCTCGTCACACTTGGTCCGGCTCATCCAATCCCCCCAATGCTGCCCGCATTGAGAGGATCACGGATTACCGGACATATCGTGTGCTACAGAAACCGGACAACTCGTGTGCTAGCGACAGTTATGTACGCCATGGCTTGCTGCCGATAGCCATTACAGGCATTCTCGTGATGCCCGATATAGGCCGCAGGCCCTTGAGGAGACCGCATGATCCCGCCCCTACCAACGCACGCACAGGTTGTCGTCATTGGCGGCGGTATCATCGGGTGCAGTACGGCCTATCACTTAGCCCGCGATCACAAGGCGGACGTGGTTCTGCTCGAGCGCGGCAAATTGACCGGCGGCTCGACGTGGCACGCGGCTGGGCTGGTCGGGCAGCTGCGCTCGTCGGCCAGCATCACGCAGGTGTTGCGCTATTCGGTCGATCTCTACAAAAAGCTGGCCGAAGAGACGGGGCTGGAGACCGGCTGGAAGATGACCGGATGCTTGCGGCTGGCCACCAATCCGCAGCGCTGGATCGAGTATCAGCGGCTCGCCACGACGGCGCAGAGCTTTGGGCTGGAGATGCATCTGCTGTCGCCCGCCGAAGTGAAAAAGATGTGGCCGCTGATGCTGACGGACGATCTGGTGGGTGCGAGCTTTCTGCCGACGGACGGTCAGGCGAACCCGTCGGACATCGCCCAATCGCTGGCCAAAGGCGCGCGGATGCATGGCGCGCGGATTTTCGAGGGCGTGGGGGTGACGGGGTTCGACATCGCCGAAGGGCAGGTACGGGCCGTGCATACAACGCAAGGGACGATCACCTGCGAGAAGGTGGTGAACTGCGCCGGGCAGTGGGCGCGGCAGGTGGGTGCGAAGGCCGGCGTGCTGGTGCCGTTGCAACCCGTCAAGCACCAATACATCATTACAGAGAAGATCGACGGTGTGACGCCGGACTTGGCGACCCTGCGCGATCCCGACCGACTGACCTATTTCAAGGAGGAGGTCGGCGGGTTGGTGATGGGCGGCTATGAGCCCAATCCGATTGCTTGGACGCTGGACGATGTGCCCCAGGACTTTGAGTTCCAGCTGTTCGAGGACGACTGGGAGCATTTCGAGCAGCACATCGCGCAGGCGACGGCGCGCATTCCGGCGCTTGAGAAGGCTGGCATCAAGAAAATGATCAACGGGCCGGAGAGTTTTACGCCGGATGGCAATTTCATCTTAGGCGCCGCACCGGAGCTGGAGAATTTCTACGTCGGTGCGGGGTTTAATGCGTTCGGCATCGCGTCGGGTGGCGGCGCGGGCTGGGTGCTCGCCGACTGGGTCGCCAAGGGCGAAGCACCGATGGATCTTTGGGTGGTCGATATCCGCCGTTTCTCTGATCTGCACAACGATCGCAAATGGGTGTGCGACCGGACGCTGGAGGCTTATGGGAAGCATTACACAGTCGTGTATCCGCATGAGGAATATACCAGCGGGCGGCCGCGTCTCGTGTCGCCATTGTACGGACGGTTGAAGGCGCTGAACGCGGTGTTCGGATCGAAACTCGGTTGGGAACGGCCGAACTGGTTCGCGGCCGCAGGGCAGGAGGCTAAGGACGTCTACGCCATGGGGCGGCAGAATTGGTTCGATCAGGTGGGTTTGGAGCACCTGGCCGTGCGCGAGGCGGCGGGTGTGTTCGACCAATCCTCCTTCGCCAAATACGAGGTGAGCGGACGGGATGCCGAACGGGCGCTCTCGTTCATCTGCGCCAACGATGTGAGTAAGCCGCCGGGCCGCCTCACCTACACGCAAATGCTCAACAGCCGGGGCGGCATCGAATGCGATCTGACTGTTGCCCGGCTGGCGGAGGACCACTTTTACATTGTGACGGGCACGGGGTTCCGGACGCATGATGCGGCCTGGATCCGCTCGCATATCCCCAAGGGCATGGATGCAACGCTGACGGACATCACCGAGCGCTATGGCACGCTGTCGCTGATGGGGCCGCGCGCGCGCGATATCCTGGCCAAGCTCACGGATGCCGACGTCGGGAACGCGGCCTTCCCGTTCGGCACGGTGCGTCCTATCGAGATATCGGCTGGCGAAATGCGCGTGCGCGTCATTGCGCTGCGCGTGACCTATGTGGGCGAACTCGGCTGGGAGCTGCATGTGCCGATTTCGGTCATCGGCGAGGTGTTCGACGGGTTGATGCGCGAGGGCGCGACGTTCGGGTTAAAGCCCACGGGCTACCGGGCGCTCGAGTCCCTGCGGCTGGAAAAAGGCTATCGCGCCTGGGGTTCTGACATTACGCCCAATGACAACCCGCTTGAGGCGGGCCTGGGCTGGGCCGTGAAACTGAAGAGCAATATCGATTTTGTTGGCCGGGCAGCGCTTGAGGCCGCCAAGCTGGTGCCGCTGAAAAAGAAGCTTGCGGCTTTCACCTGCGATGACCCGGCGGTGACGCTCCTCGGCCGGGAAACCATTTTGCGGGATGGCAAACAGGCGGGCTACCTGACCGCTGGCGGCTTCGGCTACACGATTGGCAAACCGATCGGGTTTGGCTATGTGCGCAACCCTGATGGCGTCACCGACGAGTACATCCAGGCGGGGACGTATCAGCTGGTCGTGGCGCAAACGCTGTGCACGGCGCAAGTGCATCTAGCGCCGTTGTACGATCCCGGCAACCTGCGCGTAAAGTCGTGACGGCAGCATGAACACTGCGGGCGAAGCCGTACTGCCCGCAGTATCTACAGATTATCACGGTCTAATCAATTCAGACGACGGTCCGCTGACTTATGGCAACAACACGGCATCGATGACATGAATGACGCCATTTGAGGCGCGGATGTCAGCCGTCGTGACGCTGGCACCGTTGACGCTGACGCCGTGCATGTTCTTACGAACGCGTACGGACTTTCCGTTGAGCGTGGCCACACGCGTCGTGCCGTGCGGAATGGCGGCAGCCGGAATGCGCTTGCCGACAACGTGATAGAGCAGGATCGACTTAAGCTTGCCGCGGTTCTGCGGCTTCAGCAGTGTCGCGACGGTGCCCGCTGGCAGAGCGTCAAAAGCCGCATTGGTTGGGGCAAAGACTGTAAAGTTGCCAGGGCCGTTCAGCACACCAACCAGGTTGGCGGCCTTGAGCGCTGCGACCAGCGTCGAAAAATTTCCATTCTTGCTTGCGATCTGGGCGATCGTTGCAGCCGTACCAGCTGTAGCGGTCCCCAAAACAAGTCCAAGCGCGACCAGTGCGGTTGCGATCAAGCGCATATTATATATCCTCCGTAGGGTTGCATAAACGTAACACACTGCCAAACGCCGTCGGCTTTGCACCGGATCACCAAATATGGTCCGCTAACGGCCGCCTCTTGGTTTTGTGATCTGGGGTCCGGATAGGGACGTTTTAACCGGCAATGGCTGCCACACGGCAAAGCGCAACAGGCGCTGCGGCGGCCTAGGTATCGCCGGCTCAAGTTTTCAATAATCTGTCGAGGTAACCTATGAATGCGATGGTGCACCCCCTCAAGGGCTGTAAGTCCACTCAGATATTCAACGCCGCCAAACCCACGCGCGCCGAGGTCGAAGCGGCCTTCCGCACCATCATCCGCTGGACTGGGGACAATCCGGAACGTGATGGCCTGGCCGATACGCCCGGCCGGGTGACCCGGGCGTTCGAAGAGTATTTCGCCGGCTACGGCCAGGACCCGGCGCAGTTCCTTGAGCGCACATTCGATGAGACTGAGGGTTATGACGAAATGGTGCTGCTGCGCGGCATCCCGTTCGAGAGCCATTGTGAGCATCACATGGCCCCGATCATCGGCAAGGCCTGGGTCGCTTACATTCCAACCGGTCACGTGGTCGGCATTTCCAAACTGGCGCGCGTCGTCGAGGCTTACGCCAAGCGGTTGCAAATCCAGGAAAAGATGACGTCGCAGATCGCCAATGTCATCAACGAGGTGCTGAAGCCGCAGGGCGTTGGCGTGGTCATCAAGGCCCGTCACCACTGCCTGTCGTCACGGGGCATTCACAAGCACGGCACTGACCTTGTCACCAGCCGCATGTTGGGTTGTTTTCGTGATAACGCTGCCACCCGGCAGGAATTTCTGGCCATGGTGGATTGACGCCAGCCTCGGATTAAAGGACGCGACATGATTGTGACCAGTGCGATTGCCTATGGCGTGACGTTGCTGGTGTTTGTCGCGCTCGACATGGTTTGGCTGACATGGGTCGGCGGGCCGCTGTACCGGCAGGTGCTTTCCGACATTCTTGCGCCCAATGTCCGGCTCGAACCAGCGCTACTGTTCTATTTGATCTACCCGCTTGGCCTGATGGTTTTTGCGGTGCACCCTGCGATCAACGGTGGCACCGTGTTAACCGCTTTGTTGATGGGGGCATTGTTTGGCTTTTTCACCTACGTGACTTACGACCTCACGAATTTTGCCACGCTCAAAAGTTGGACGCTTGGCGTCACGCTGATGGATATAGCGTGGGGATGTTTTCTCGGCGGGGCTGCGGCGTCTGCCGGCGCGAGCGCGGTACCGTCCATTGCTTCGTGGGTGGGCTCCGGCGTCTGATGTCCTACTTCGCGCGTCGCGGTGGTTGTGGGAAAAATGCGTTGGTCCGTCGCTGATAGCCGCGAAAAGCGATGCCCCGCGTACGTAGCATATGGTCTTCCAGCGGCGGGATGCCAGACACGTAAACCAGAAGCCAGTACATCCACAATGGCGCGGCTACGGCAAGCCAACCCCAAAGATAAGCCCCGCTTAGATCGATCGCGATCACCGCCAGACCGAGCCAGCCGAGCCATTCGAAAAAATAGTTCGGATGCCGTGACCAGGACCATAAGCCTGCATCACAGATTTTACCCTTGTTCTCCGGGTTGGCCGCAAAATTCCGGAGTTGTCCGTCCGCAGTCGACGCGCCAAAAATCCCAGCGGCAAGGATCATGAAGCCCAAGACGTCCTGCCAGGTGATGCTCAGTTCCGGTTTGTGCGCGGCAAGAAGCGCCGCCAACACTAAAGGCACACCTGCTGCCGCCTGCGCCAACACAAATTCCAACATGCGGCGCGGTGCCGTCATGCCCCACTGTCGTATCAGTTCGGCATAACGCGGATCGTCGCCATGCTTCAGAGTGCGCCGCCCGATATGAGCTGCCAGCCGCAGCGACCAGAGGATAACGAACGCGGCAACAGCGATCTGGCGAAGCAGCAGTGAAGGGGCGGCATCAATGGTGAGCACCGCCGAGACGCCGCCAACCAGTCCGACCGAGCAAGTCCAACCGAAATCGATCCAGCCGGCATTGCCGGTCCAGCGCCAGATGCTCCAAGCAACAGTCATAAGCGCAGCGAGTGCCACACCTTGCCCAATGGCTGTCTCAGCCAGGACAGCGAACATATTCGTGTGACCCCGCTTAGAACTTTTCCGATTTAAGTTGAAACCTTGTTCAAAGTCCAACCCCTCACCGTATCTCACTCCCCAGAGCAGAAAGGCAGGTTAAGGGGTTGCTCAGCTGACGAAGAAAAGCCCTAAAACCGCACGAAGGGTTGCAGCATCCGGCCCATGGATCCAAGCAGCTTCAGCTTGCCGTCCATGGCGACCAGACAAATGCACGCTTCGCCCGCGTCAACCACGGGGACATGCTCCACCTGGTCGTCCGCCTCTTCGATGTCACCCGGCCCGAAGCGCCCGCCGGCATGGCTGAACGCACCTGATAGGACCAGCGTGAATTCTGTCCCGGTGTGGGTGTGGTTCGGCAACTGGATGCCTGGGTCCACCTTGAGCATGAACACCCGCGCACCCGTTTCGGCAGTCGGGCCAACGGGACGATGATGAATGCCCCTGCCGATCCACGACCATTTGCCGAGCAGCTGCCCACGCAACGCTGACGGCAACGCCTCCGTTCGATGGATCTCATCGAGCTGCATCGCAGTGACCTCTGGCGCATCAAGCTGCGCCAGCGTCCGCCCGAATGCGCCAACACTCAGACTGACTGGTGGACAGTCGAACAGCATCGCCCCCGCCATGTGCTCAAGCGCCGACTGCCAGACCTGGCAATGACTGCACAATTCGATATGAGCGGCTACGACGACATGACGTCCATGATCCAGATTCCCGGCTGCAAATGCAGCGAGTGTCTCGTCAGACGGATGGTGCAAAATTGTCATTTAGGATCGTCCAGAAGTTCACGTAAGCGTTTCATGGCCAAACGCAGCCGGGATTTTACGGTACCAAGCGGAATGCCCAAGGCTGCCGCGATTTCAGGATGCGGCCGGTCTTCGAAGAACGACAACGTCACCACCTTCAGTTGATCAGGGCTCAGCGCCACCATGGCGGCGCGCACCCGCTTATCCGCATCGGACGTTTCCAGCAAGTCCACGGGCGATTCGGACTCGCGCACCGGTTCATTTTGAAAGCTACTTGCTGTTCGTACCCCGCGCTGCAACCGCCGCAGGGCATCGATGCGCAGATTGCGGGCGATGGTATAGATCCACGCAGACGCACTGGCGCCAGCCGGGTCGAACATATGCGCTTTGCGCCAGACGGTGAGCAGGGTTTCCTGCGCAATTTCTTCCGCCGTCGCAGCATCCAGACCCGTACGCATCAGCATCGACTTGATACGCGGAGCAAACAAGCCGAACAAATTCTCGAACGCCCGCCTGTCCTGGCGGGCGACCGCACCGATCAGTGCTGCTATGTCGGGCGCAACGGCCCCAGGCTTTACATCTGGCATCATTGCTCTGGTAGCCCCCGCTGAGGGCAATTGCAACGCGCCAGAATGCAACGCTGTTGAGGCGCCGGTAGCACGCCCGCCGCGCGACCCAATCCCCCGCCCAATGTTCCCCACAGCAAGCATATCAAGTAAACGGTACCGGTCCTATCTTGGATCACTGAGCTTTGGTGATCTGCCAACGCAACGCTGTCGTTTGGTTGCGTCGGTTGCTAAGGTAAATGCATCGAGAGGATCAGTACTCGGTCCCTAATGAATAGTTCAGCACGCATGGATAGTACGTCTCAATCCCGGCTTCGGATCGCTGTCGTCGGCACCGGGATAGCAGGGCTCTCGGCAAGCTGGCTGCTCGCCCAGGGCCATGATGTCACAGTGTTTGAGAAGAGCGGGCGTCTGGGTGGCCATAGCAACACGGTCGATGTGCCCCTCAGCGGTGGCACAGTTCCGGTCGATACCGGCTTCATTGTTTTTAATACGCACACCTACCCAAACCTGACAGCGCTGTTCCAGCACTTGGGCGTTGCAACCCAGACGTCGGAGATGTCGTTCGGCGTGTCGTTGGAGGATGGTCTGCTCGAATACTCGGGTGGCACGAAGGTTGGCTTGTTTGCCCAATGGCGCAACATTGCGCGGCCCCGGTTCTGGTCCATGGTCACGGGCCTCGTGCGCTTTTACCGGGAGGCCCCCGGCCGGCTCGAAGAGCTTGAGCGCTCAGGCCAGACACTGGGGCAGTTTCTTGCAGAGCGAGGCTACGGTGCCGCCTTGCGCGATGATCATCTGCTGCCCATGGCTGGCGCCATCTGGTCTGCGGCGCCTTCTGCCATGCTCGATTACCCAGCCGCCTCGTTCGTGCGTTTCTTTCTCAATCATGGCCTGTTTCAGCTGACCAACCGTCCCCTGTGGCGGACTGTGACGGGCGGCAGCCGCGTTTATGTCAACAAGCTGGTGCAGTCGATGGCTGCCAAGGTGCGGTTGAACGCGGCCGTTCATAAAATCGAACGGACGGCGGCTGGCATTGAACTCATTGGCGACGCTGGTCAGCGCGAGAGCTTTGACCACGTCGTGATCGCCGCCCATGCCGATCAGGCTCTCGCCACGCTGGCGATGCCCAGCCCCGAGGAGCGCGCGGTGCTTGGAGCCATCCGCTACAGCCGCAATCTTGCCGTGCTGCACACCGATGCCACGCTGATGCCGCAGCGGCGAAGGGCCTGGTCGAGCTGGAATGTGATGCGCGGCACCGGTGGCGATGACTCAACATTGTGCGTCACCTATTGGATGAACCGTTTGCAGGCGCTGAACGTAACCCAAGATCTGTTCGTGACGCTCAACCCGCAACCGTTTCCCAAGGGGGACGATATTCTGCATACCGAAGTCTACCAGCATCCGGTGTTCAATGGCCGCGCGCTGGCGGCCCAGAAGAAGCTCTGGCCGCTGCAAGGCCAGGGCAATACCTGGTTTTGCGGCGCATACTTTGGAGCTGGTTTCCATGAAGATGGGTTGCAGTCGGGATTGGCAGTGGCGGAACAGCTGGGGGGCATCGTGCGCCCCTGGACTGTCCCGGGCCAGTCAGATCGCATCCATGTCACCCGCCGCCCCGCGTCTGCTCTGCAACAAGGCCAGATGACCTCATGACCGCGTCAGCGCTCTATGCGGGCAAAGTGCACCATCATCGTTTCAAGCCTAAGGCCCATGCGCTGGCCTACCGGGTATTTTGGCTGTTTGCCGACCTGGACGAACTGCCCCGGCTGAAGCTGCGGCTGTTCTCGCACAATCGCTGGAATCTCTTCAGTTTCTTTGACAAGGATCATGGCGAGGGCAAACCGGAAGCGTTGCGCGCCTATGTCGAGCGGCAACTGGCGGGGGCGGGCCTCGACAGTCACGGCGGATCGATCCGTCTGCTGTGTATGCCGAGAGTGCTTGGCTATGTGTTCAATCCGCTCAGCATCTACTACTGCTACGCAAGCGATGGCGCGTTGCAGGCGCTGCTCTACGAGGTGAACAACACGTTTGGCGAACGCCATAGCTATCTGTTCCCGGTCGAAGCCGGGCATGGGCCAGCCATCACCCAATCCTGCACGAAGGAATTCTACGTCTCGCCGTTCCTGGACATGGGGCTGCGCTACGATTTCCGCGTCACTTTGCCAGGGGAGGCACTTTCCGTACACATCCGCGTCTCGGACGCTGCCGGAACCGTCCTGACCGCCAGCCAGCAAGCGCATAAAGAGCGCCTCGACGATTGGATCCTGGCCAAGCTCTTTGTCACCCATCCGCTGCTGACCCTGAAGGTGATCGGCGCCATTCATTGGCAGGCGGTTCGGCTGTTGTGGAAGGGCATCGGGATGCGGACACGTCCGCAGGCGCCAGACGCCAGTCTGCGGATTGTTGTCACGCCAGAAACTCATCGACCAGAAATTTGAAGGAATGTTCATGTCTAGCGATCTGCCGCACGCTGCCCAGGAGCGGCACCTAGAAAGCCGGACCCGTTGGACGGGCCTGCAGCGGTGGTTTGTCAACCGCCTTCTGAAGACCATGCGTGCCGGGAGCATCACCGTCACGTTCCCGTCTGGCGAGCAGGTGGACTATCGCGGGCAGATGCCAGGGCCGCGTGCGCACATTGCCATCAAGCGATGGTCCGTGTTGCGGCGGCTGGTGACGAGCGGCCATCTCGGCTTTTCAGAAGCCTATCTCGCTGGCGATTTCGAAACCCCGGATCTGACCCAGCTCTTGCATTGGGCGATGGCCAACGAGGCCAGCGTCAACCGGGTCTGGGACGGAACACTGATGGCCCGTGCCGTGGCCTGGGCCGGGCATTTCGGCCGCCGCAATACGCGCGCCGGCAGCCAGCGGAACATCTCGGCACACTACGATCTTGGCAACGCCTTCTACCGCGCTTGGCTCGATGCGGGGATGAACTATTCCTCGGCGTTGTATACGGATCGCCATCAGAGCCTGGAAAATGCGCAGGCGACCAAGAACGACCGTATCTTGTCGCTGCTGACGCCGTCCAAGGGTGACCGGGTTCTGGAGATCGGCTGTGGTTGGGGCGCGCTGGCAGAACGGCTCATTGGCGCGTATGGCTGCCATCTCACTGGCCTAACGCTGTCGCATGAACAGTTGGCGTTTGCGAGCGCCCGGCTGGGCGGCGAGCGGGCCGATATCCGGCTCCAAGACTACCGCGACGTCAGCGGACAGTTTGACTGCATCGCATCTATCGAGATGATCGAGGCCGTAGGTGAGAGCTATTGGCCGGCCTATTTCGGCACGTTACGCCGTTGTCTCAAACCCGGAGGCACGGCCGTGCTCCAGGTCATCACGATTGATGAAAGCCGTTATGCCAGCTACCGCCGCAGCCCCGACTTCATCCAGCAGTACATTTTCCCCGGCGGGATGCTGCCAACCAAGACAGTGATGCGCGAGCAGATTAGCAAGGCCGCGCTGACGCTGCGCCATGCCGAACATTTCGGCGCGAGCTACGCCCGGACCATCTCGGCCTGGCGCGAACGCTTCCGGTCGTCCTGGCCCGATTTGCAGCGGCTCGGCTTCGATGAGGCGTTCCGGCGCAAGTGGGAATACTACTTTGCCTATTGCGAGACCGGCTTTGACACCGGCCTGATCGATGTCGGTCTCTATCAGATCGGCCATAGTGCACCTGCAACTCAAGCACAGTGACAGCCATGTGATTTGACCGTGAACGGCCATCAGCGGCACCTGCTTATGCTGTTGCACCGTTCACGGAGAGACATCGCCATGCTGACCCGCCGTTGCTTGCTTGCGGTTGCCGCAGTTTCGTTGCTGCCGCTTCCCGCCTTTGCTGAAATGATGACAAGCGCCTATGAGCCGGCAGCCTTTGCCGCCGCGCAGGCCAGCGGCAAGGCGATCCTTGTCCACATTCACGCCAGCTGGTGCCCTACCTGCAAGGCGCAAAACGCCATCCTGAAGGACCTGATGACGGATGCGGCCTTTAAGGACGTAGTCATAGTCAAAGTCGATTTCGATGCCCAGAAGGATGTGGTCGCGGCGATGGGCGCAAACTCCCAAAGCACACTGATCATGTTCAAGGGCAAGACCGAGGTCGGCCGTTCGGTTGGCGCCACCGACAAGGATGCGATCGGCGCGATGATGAAGCTGGCGGTCTAGCCCGCACGGAAGTTTGTGCCCATGCCCGCTGCAAGTTTCGCCTTGGCCTTTGCCGCTGGGGTGCTCACGATCCTGTCCCCCTGCGTGCTGCCCCTGGTGCCGATGGTGCTTGGCAGCGCGTCGGCGGAACACCGGATGGCGCCGGTGGCGCTGGCGGCGGGCGTTGGCGTATCGTTCGCGGTCATCGGCGGCGTGCTTGCCAGTGTTGGCTTTGCCGTTGGCTTCGATGGCTCTGTGTTGCGCCCGCTGGCGGCGCTTTTGCTCATGGGCATCGGCCTCGTGTTGTTCGTGCCGGTGCTGCAAACGCGGCTTTCGGTTGCCGCTGGTCCCCTCAGCAATTGGGCCAATACAACCCTCGGCGGCTTTTCCACCAGCGGCCTCACCGGGCAGTTTCTGCTGGGGCTGTTGCTCGGCGCGGTTTGGACGCCTTGCGCCGGCCCGACACTCGGCGCCGCGTCTCTCCTCGCGTCGCGTGGCCAAAATCTCCCCGCCGTCGCTCTCACGATGCTGCTCTTTGGTCTGGGCACTGGCCTTGCCCTCGCGGCGCTGGGCCTTCTGTCGCGCGCCGCTATGATGTCATGGCGTGACCGGCTGATGGGCGCAGGACGCAGCGGCAAACTGCTGCTCGGCGCAGGCCTGATGCTGGTCGGGTTAGGCATCCTGACGGGCGCCGAACGCAGCCTGGAAGCGTGGCTCGTGGATGTGTCGCCGTTGTGGTTGACGCAGCTGACAACGCAACTGTAGTCATCCTGTCATGGGCTGGCCTGATACAGTCGCGGGACGCATCGCCAATTTCCAAAAGGTCAGCCATGTCCAAATCCCCCAAGGCCGGCATCTCCGCCCGGATTGCTAGGCCTGACCTCAGCGATTTTTCCGCGATCCTTGACGACATCGAAACCCTGGGTGTCGAGAGTATCGAGCTGCCCGCCTATGACATGGATCTTGTCGTGGGGGGCAGGATCTGCAAACCCCAGCTCGCTGTCGTGAAGGCAGCAATCGCGGGCCGCAAGGTGGGTTGGACGGTGCATGGTCCGCTGTCGATCAATTTCATGGACGAGGCCTTCCGGGGCCCACGCCATTTCGAGGTGCTGACGGCCTCGGTCGAAGCCGCCGCAGAGCTCGGCGCGGCCGTTTATGTTCTGCATACGGGGCATGTATCAGTCCAGGCCGCCGAGGGCATCGAGGACGCCTATGCCCGCCAGCGCGACTGGCTCGCCAAGGCGGGCAGCTTAGCAAAGGCGCACGGCCTCACGATTTGCGTCGAGAACCTGTTCGATTGGACCTGGGGCAAGCTGCATACGGCCACCGCCTCGCGCCTCGCCCGCGAACTCGCCGCCGTCGCCCATCCCCACATCCGCGCCACCGTTGATTTCAGCCACGCCTATCTGGAGACGGGCTATCGCGGCGGCAATTTCCTCGACGAGATCCAGCCGCTCACGGCCATCGCGCGGCACCTGCACATCCACGACAGCTTCGGCCGTGCTGACGACATTTATATGTACACCGATGGTGAGCGCCTGGCGCATGGCCATGGCGACCTGCATCTGCCCCTCGGCTGGGGAGATCTACCGTGGACGGACGTTATGGCCCACTGCCGGTTTGCCGAGGGCACCGTCTTCAACATCGAGCTGAACCCGCGCTTCTGGCACACCGCCAAAGCCTGTGTGGCGGCAGTGCGCGAGCTTGCGGCTCGGGCTGAGATGGGGTGATACGCTTAACGGCGGGCGAACAATCGCGGGTCCCACCAGACCGGGCATTCGCGATCAGGCACGATGCCCTTAAAGTCCGCATGATGCGGATTGATCAGCACATTGTGTTCTTCGCGCGCCACAAAGCTCGGGATCACGAGGATTGCGGTTCGCCGTTCTGCAAACCATGTCGCGCCGAACATACGGGCCACCGGCTCATCGATCCAGCCCGGTAAACTGTCCTTGGTTACTGCCTCGTAAGACGTACCAAGCGGGATGGCGATGGCCATGAAATGCTGGTTGGACGGTAGCGCGCCATTGCAGTGCGCCAGTTTTTCCAACATTGCCGTGCTGTAGTGCTCACTCGTGTAGATGACGTCCTGGCCGAGCTCGTGCCAGCGCGCATCATCGACCAAAGCGGCTCCTTCACCGCTGAAAATCGGAAAGCGGCCCTGGGCATCGCCGATGCGGAAAACACGCATTGGGCTGATCAGTGTGCGCGGGTGATCAGACTGCGACGCCGGCATCGAGTCTTGCCAGCAATTTCATGACCAGGGCCGCGCCGGCGATCGATTCCGTAGCCAGAGCTATTGGTGACCGTCCACCGAGCATACGGTGCGCGCGCTCAAGAAATACCGAACTCTGGATGCTATCGGCGTGATAAATCCTCAGAACCTCTGAAAGCACGCGCGACAAAGCGAGAACTTTTTCGCTTTCGTCTTGCGTCAGCGGCTTATTGTCTTTCTCGCGCCGGTGCAGCGTGGATTTTGGGATGATGTCGGTTGCTTTCAGAAACCGTCCATCCGGATCGATGCGCCGGGCTACCGTCGTTGCCGTTTTGGCGGGAAAGCCCTTCTGCACGCTCGCGACAAGTCCGAGATCATCAATGCGCTGCCAGCGCGGCAAGCCCATGAACTGGGCGATCCGGCTGGCTTCCGATTGGGAGGTGCCATGTGCCACGGCCATGAAGCGGCATCCTTGCGTTTCAACTGGGACAGAAATAGTCTATGTTGGATCAAAATGCAAGGATACCGCGTGTCCTCAATCCTTCACTTCGAACGACAGTTTCACCTGCACTCGGTAGCCGCTGACTTTGCCTTTGGCATCGACGGTCGCGCTCATATCCTTGACCCAGACCGACTTGACGCCCTTGAGGCTCTTGCTGGCCTTGGTCACGGCGATCTGCGTTGCGTCTTCCCAGCTCTCGGTTGATTCAGCCATCAGCTCAATGACTTTCAGTACGGCCATGGTCATGACTCCTGGTGCTGCGTCCGCGTCTCGCGGACTGTCATCAAAGCGTAACATCAGCTCTTGCGTGACACCAGCGGGCAATCTTCTATAGTGCGCGCAAATCCGCCCTCTTTGCGAGACTGAGCTATGCCCAAATCTGCTGCTGCCGCCGTCAAAGCCAAGCCGTCTCATGGCAACGCCTATGGCCTCCATCCCGCCAGTTCGTTCCAGGATCTGATCTTGACGCTCCAGCGCTATTGGGCCGAGCAGGGCTGCGTCATCCTCCAGCCCTACGACATGGAAGTTGGCGCGGGCACGTTCCATCCGGCAACGACGCTGCGCTCGCTCGGGCCAAAGCCCTGGCACGCGGCCTATGTGCAGCCGTCGCGCCGCCCCAAGGATGGCCGCTATGGCGAGAACCCGAACCGGATGCAGCACTATTACCAGTTCCAGGTGGTCATGAAGCCGTCCCCGGACGATTTCCAGGATCTGTATCTGGGCTCGCTTTACGCAATCGGCATCGACCCCAAGCTGCACGACCTGCGCTTTGTCGAGGATGATTGGGAGAGCCCGACGCTGGGCGCCTGGGGGCTCGGCTGGGAAGTGTGGTGCGACGGCATGGAAGTCTCGCAGTTCACCTATTTCCAACAAGTTGGCGGCTACGACTGCGATCCTGTTTCTGGCGAGCTGACCTATGGCCTCGAACGCCTCGCCATGTACGTCCAAGGCGTCGACCGCGTGTTCGACCTCAACTTCAACGGCCGCCAGGACGCGCGCAAGCTGACCTATGGCGATGTGTTCCTGCAGGCCGAGCAGGAGTTCTCGCGCTTCAATTTCGAGCACGCCAACACCGATAAGTTGATGCAACATTTCAAAGATGCCGAAGCCGAGTGCAAATCACTGCTGGAAAAAGGCGCATCGGCTGATAAAGGCGGCCGCCATCAGATGGCGCTCCCCGCCTACGACCAGTGCATCAAGGCCAGCCACGTCTTCAATCTGATGGACGCGCGCGGCATCATCTCGGTGACCGAGCGCCAGAGCTACATACTGCGGGTGCGCGACCTCGCCAAAGCCTGCTGCGGCGCCTGGCTGGCGACCGAGGGCGGCGGAGCGTGAGCGCTCGTCGCAACGGTCAGCCGCAAAAATGCCATGTGCTGTGCTATCGTGGTTAACCAAGGCTTAACCACCGGGGCGGGTTTGCTATGCTGAAATACTGTCTTGCGCCGTTGGCCGTTGTTGTTTTCATCCCGGCCGCTGCCGCTGAAAGCGCCCGCACCGAGGGCCATCCGGGTGCCAACGCGGTCCTTGCCCCGTTGAGTGCGGCGATTGTAATCCGGCCCCAGCCGATCTCGGCAAAAGTGCAGTTTGGCTTCGTGCTGGAGCCGACTGCGGCGACGCCGGCGCCCGTCGGGTCCTATGCGCGCGGCTGTCTGGCAGGCGGCGTTGCGCTGCCAATCACCGGCCCCACCTGGCAGGTCATGCGCCTGTCGCGCAACCGCAATTGGGGGCATCCGATGCTCATCAACTACATCGAGCGTTTTGCCAATGACATGCACGAGCGCGAGCATTGGACCGGGCTGCTGGTGGGCGACATGTCGCAACCACGCGGTGGCCCAATGTTGACCGGACATGCCAGCCACCAGATCGGGCTCGATGTCGATTTCTGGTTCAAGCCGATGCCCGCCAAGGTGTTGTCTCCGCTGGCTCGCGAAACCCTTGAAGCCACTGAGCTGGCCAAAACGGACGGCCATGACGTGATCCCCACGCGCTGGCACGAGGGTTGGGTGCGCCTGTTGCGACGTGCCGCCAGCTATCCTGAGGTGGCGCGGATTTTCGTGCATCCCTCCATTAAGAAGGAATTATGCGACGCCGGGCAGTACGACCGGCGCTGGATGACCAAGGTGCGCGCCTATTTTGGCCATCAGGACCATTTCCATGTGCGCCTGCACTGCCCGGCAGGCAGCAAAACCTGTACCCCGCAGCTCGATCCGGCGCCGACCGATGGCTGCGGCAAGGAACTCGCTTTCTGGATGAAGGCTGTCAGCCCGCCTCCGCCCAAAATCGAGCCGCCGAAGGTGACGCCGCCTCTCGTGGTCGCGACAACGCCAAAGCCTCTAACGCCGCCGGTCAAGCCGGCCGTGAAGCTGGGGCCGCGCGTGATTGCACTGGCCGACCTGCCACCGCTCTGCACGGCCGTATTGGGTGAAGGTAAGCCGCCGCTGCTGGCAGCAGTCGCGCCGGGGCCAAACGACATGCCGATGCCCGAGCCAAGCCCGGCCCGCGATGCTTATGCAGCGGCTCAGCCCTAAGCAGCCGTCCGCGCGGGGGCACGCTGGACAGCTGGCTGCGGGCGGGTCACCTGCCTTACTTCCGTAATGCCCATGACCAGGGTCAACAACGCGCGGCCGCTGATGATGGCGAGCGCGACGGAACTGAAGGCGATGACATTGAGGCTTGGCCAGTCAAAGCGGTCGCCAGCATGGAGGCTGTGCGCGGTCAGCGCGACCAGCGTCACAAAGGCGCTGATGAACTGCACGAGCGCCATGAAACCGGCCAACCGCAGATAGTTGCCGATCCGGTCAGGACGCGACAGCGCCGCCTGACGGATCAGGCGTGAGAAGCATAAGCACAGCGCCGCCGCCGCCAGCCCGGCGATGGCATAGGACGTCGCCCCGGTCAGCGCCAGCTTGGGGATGTGCAGTACGATGATGGCCAGGCTCATCCACAGCCAGTTGCAGCCGAGATAGGTGGCGTTGGTCGCCATCAGATTGAGTTGCTGAAGCGGCGTTGTAATCCGCCGCTCATGTTCGCGCAGCGCGAGCATCGAAAAATTCATGCTGATCAGCGCGCAGACAAAGGCCTGGAAGGCCAGCTTTTTGAGCATGGCGGTAACGACCAGCAGGCCAAGACCTATACCGATTGTCGCCAGCCAGATGAAAATCGCTGCCATGCGCGCGCCCTGCAACCGCCGGGGACGATACCCAATAGCCGATAATACTCACAAACCGTAAAAATTCCGGTACCACGCCACAAAACGGCGCACACCCTCTTCAATAGGCGTGTTCGGACGAAACCCCACGGCGGCAGCGAGGCTGTCGACATCGGCGTAGGTCTTCTCGACATCGCCAGGTTGCAGCGGCAAGAGTTTTTTCACCGCCGTACGGCCAAGCGCCTGTTCCAGGCAGGCAATAAAGTAGAGCAACTCGACCGGTTGGTTGTTGCCAATGTTGTAAAGCCGGTAGGGCGCGGACGACGTGTTCGGCTTAGGATGCAAGGGATCAAAAGCGGCGTCCGGCACCGCTGCCTGATCGAGCGTGCGCACGACGCCCGCAACGATATCGTCGATATAGGTGAAATCGCGCGCGTGAAAACCGTTGTTGTAGACGTCGATGGGTTCGCCCGCGAGAATCTTCTTGGTAAATAAGAACAGCGACATATCGGGCCGTCCCCAGGGGCCATAGACCGTGAAGAAGCGCATGCCCGTTACCGGCAGGTGGTAGAGATGGGCATAGGCATGGGCCATCATCTCATTGGCTTTTTTGCTGGCAGCATAAAGGCTTAAGGGGTGGTCGGCGCCTTGGGTTTCGGCAAACGGCATGGCGGCGTTGGAACCGTAGACCGAGCTGCTGGACGCGAACACCAGATGTTCTACACCGTTGCGGCGGCAGCCTTCTAGGATGTTGGCGAAGCCAACCAGATTGGCATCGATGTAGGCCGCCGGGTTTTCCGCGCCGTAGCGGACCCCGGCCTGCGCTGCCAGATGCACGACACGCTGGGGTTTTTCGCGCGCAAACAACTGCGCCATCAAGGCCCGGCCGGAAATGTCGATGCGTACAAAGCGGAAGCCGGGCTGGTCTACGAGCTCGGCCAAACGCGCTTGCTTGAGCGTGACATCATAATAGTCATTCATATTGTCGATGCCGACAACCTCGTCGCCGCGCTTGAGCAGCGCCAGCGCTGTATGCATCCCAATAAAGCCAGCCGCGCCTGTCACAAGAATTTTCATGCGGCGGCGTTCCCGTTTGTAAAGCAGTTAAAGCCGGGCATGGCTCTCACCCGGCGGCACCAAGCCCTTGATGTCATAGATCACGCCGCCCTTGCGCAGCAGTTTGCCAAAACCGTCCTGGCACAGCTGGACGATGGCGTCGTGTTTGACGGCCAGAACCACGGCATCATAGGGGCCGGAGGGCAGGGCGTTGGAAATCTCCAGGCCATATTCGTGCCGCGCTTCGTCGGCGTCGGCTTGCGGGTCGTAGATATCGACCTTGCCGACGAACGACGCGATCTCGGTGACCAGATCGGCGATTTTGGTGTTGCGGGTGTCGGGCACGTTTTCTTTGAAGGTGAAGCCCAGCACCAGTACGCGCGCATCGCCAACGCTGAGTTTTTTCTTCAGCATGGTCTTGATGAGGTCCTGCGCCACATAATTGGCCATACCGTCATTGATGCGCCGGCCGGCCAGAATCATCTCGGTATGGAAGCCGATCGATTGCGCCTTGTGGGTGAGATAATAGGGATCGACGCCGATGCAATGGCCGCCAACCAGGCCCGGCTGGTAGCCATGGAAATTCCACTTGGTACCCGCCGCCGCCAGCACGTCGCGGGTTTCGAGGCCCATCTGCTTGAACAGCATGGCCAGTTCGTTGATCAGCGCGATGTTCACGTCACGCTGGATGTTCTCGATGACCTTGGCGGCCTCGGCGACGCGGATCGAACTGGCCCGGTGCGTGCCCGCAGTGATGACCTTGGAGTAAACGGCATTCACAAGGTCCGCCGTCTCTGGCGTCGAGCCCGAGGTGATCTTGAGAATGCTCGGCAGCCGGTGCTTGTGGTCGCCTGGATTGATGCGCTCGGGGCTGTAGCCTGCGAAGAAGTCCTTGTTGACGGTGAGCCCCGAGGTCTTCTCGATGATGGGAAGACAGATTTCCTCGGTGGCGCCGGGATAAACGGTCGATTCGTAGACAACGACGCCGCCGGGCTGGATGTTCCGGCCGACAGTCCCGCTGGCCTTTTGCAGCGCTGTCAGATCGGGCCGGCGGCTGATGTCGATGGGCGTCGGCACCGTGACGATGAAAAAGTTGCAGGATTTGAGATCGGCCTCGTCAGCGCTGTAACGCAAATTGGCTTTGGAGGCGGCAAACTCCTCCTCCGTGACCTCGCGCGTGCGGTCCGAGCCCGAAGACAATTCAGCGACGCGCCTCTTGTCGATGTCGAACCCAACCACCGGAAAATGCCGCGCCATGTAGACAGCCAGCGGCAACCCCACATACCCCAGCCCGACGATGGCGATCCTGACATGGTCGATTTTCGGCAGCTGTTGCATCGCGCGTCCACGGGTGAAGAGTCAGTTGCGATTGGTCTGATAGCATCCGCTTTGCCTGCAAACCAGCCGTTCATCCCGCCCGCGCCACCGCACGCAATTGACCGGCGCTCCGCCCGCCGGTATACGGTGTCGCACTCACGCGGGCGCGTCTTGTTTGCTCGTCCGCGAAGGTTGCTGGCCTGGTGTCTACACCGGCCAACCACCCAACATCATCATCACCTCTGCGCGCCGGCCCTGCCGGGCGGCCGCCGTCACACTCTCTGGAGACCTTAATGGCCAATACCAAGTCGGCACAAAAAGCAGCCCGCCGCACTGTCAAACGCACTGCCATCAACAAGACGCGCCGCTCCGCCATGCGGACCGAAGTGCGCAAAGTCGAAGATGCCATCACGTCGGGCGATGCCGTGAAGGCTGCTGCGGCGTTGAAAGCGGCTGAGCCAAAACTGGCCCGTACGGCCCAAAAAGGCTTGATCCACAAAAACACCGCCGCCCGCAAAGTCTCCCGTTTGACGGCTCGCGTAAAAAAATTGGCGAAATAAATTGTTTATCGCACGATTTTCGGCCTCGTCATGAAACTGTTGCAGTCAGGTCACGGTTGCTGGATGCAGAAACCCGACTCTGGGCCATACAGAGCAAATCTGAATCGCCCCAGAGTCAACGACTTGGCACCCTTTGAGCAGCTTGGATGCCCTTCGGAGTCAGAGTGGCCGAAGGGTTAACGGCAAGCAAAAAGCGTTGCTGCTGGGGGCCAGCCAGGTGCGAACCCTGGTGCCAACCTCGGAAGCCAAAAAATCCCTATTCCACAGGATGTTATCCACTGGTTTTAGGTTTTTCCACAGGCGCTCCCCATCGACATTGTGACGATTTATGGACAGTCCGCTACACGTTGTGGGCGATTGCGTCCCCTCTGCTGCAGTGCTAGATCCACTGCAGCGGGGCAGTGAGCCCAACGGCAGTTTTTTTGGACGGCATCTTTCCTGTAGGGCCCCTGTCTCATCCACAGGGTTGGAGAGATCGAAAGCCAGCTGCCGATCGACGGTTTTGCTGTGGCGTGCGTGGCCCTTAGGGGTCTCACCAGCAGAGCCATTTGTGTGCGTGTGACTTGTGGATCCCGGATCCGAAGTTTGCACGTTGGGGTCATGAGTTGAATTTTCGGAGACGTTGAGTGTGCAAAGTCATGTGTCCGGCGTGGATTACTCCGCGCCCTTTGCGAATCTGTCTGTAATCCCAGACCGGCCGCAAAATTTGCCTGCCGCCCATCGTGGCGCAGACGCAAGCCCTTCCGCTCCCTTACAGGCTGCGGGAGCATGGATTTTAGTGAAGACGCTATTTGGGACCGCCCCGGCGGATGCCGGGACGGATCGTTTCCAGTTCAGCAATGGCTTATCGGGGTTCAACGCCCCGGTTGGTAGCCTTCAGTAGCCTAGTTTCCAGTGAGGTTGCGTATCCGGCGGTCTTTGTAAACTTGGCCCCGGAGTTGAGGCAATTTATTCAGTATTCGGAGTAACCAGGTGAGGCTGCCAGGACGGGCAGCTTCATAAAGGGCCTGTCGCTTCGATCTTTGGGTGGCCGTCTGAAAATCTGTGGGGAGTGGACGATGAGCGAGATGCATCACGACGGGGGCAAAGCTGCCCTAGACGGACGCTGGGACCGGGTGAGAACACGTCTGCGAAGTATGCTCGGAGATGACGTCTATCAAAGCTGGTTCGCACGGGTCGAAGCGGCATCACTGGATGCGGGCACCGTAAACCTAACGGTACCAACGCCGTTTTTGAAGACCTGGATTCAGAGCCACTACGCCGAGATGCTGAAGGATTGCGCGATCTCCGAGATCGATGGTGCGGAGCGTATCTCGCTGACTGTGCGCCAGATGGGTCGCCCTGTCCGCCAGGACAGTGCCGATGCACAGGCCGTGTCCCTGTCCACCGATTCGGGACGCAGGCCGATGCCCCGGATCGGGCAGATCGAATCCGCCGTTGGTGGTAGTGACGCTGCGTTCAACGCCGACGCCAACGGCAGCCAAGGCTCGCCGCTCGACAAGCGCGCCACCTTTGACACGTTCGTTGTCGGCGCACCGAACCGGCTCGCCCAGGCTGCCGCCAAGCAGGTCGCCGAAACCGTTCTCGACAAGCCGCTCCGCTTCAATCCGCTCTTCATCCACTCGCCTGTCGGCCTTGGCAAAACTCATCTTCTCCAGGCCATCGCCTGGGAAGTGAAGCGTCAGGCGTCGAATGCGCAGGTTGTCTATTACACGGCCGAGCGTTTCCGCTGGAAGTTTGTGGAAGCACTGCGCAAGGACACATCGATGTCCTTCAAGGAGCGCATCCGTGGCATCGATGTCTTGCTGCTCGATGATCTCGAATTCCTGCAGGGCGACCGCACGTCGGAAGAGTTCGACCATACGGTCAATGCTCTGCTCGACAGTGGCAAGCAGGTTGTCGTGGCTTCGGCCCGTGCGCCGGCGCAGATCGAATCGCTCGATCAGCGGATGCGCTCGCGGCTCTCGGGTGGTCTCGTCGTCGAGATCAGCCCGCTCGACTATGATTTGCGCTTGAAGATCCTCGAACGGCGCCTGGAAGAAAAGCGCGTTGGCGACCCGACCTTCCATATTGGCCGCGATGTGCTCGAATTTCTGGCTGAACGCCTCACGGAAGGCGGACGTGAATTGGATGGCGCGATCACGCGGCTACAGGCCACCTGCCACTTTGGCGGCGCGCCCGTGACGCTCGAATCGGCCGAACACATCATCCGCGATCTGATGCGGGGCATTGAGCCGCGCCGTATCAAGGTCGAGGACATATTGCGCGTGGTGTCGAAGCATTTTGGCGTCAGCAAGAACGACATTCTCTCGCAGCGCCGCCACCGTTCGATCGTCTGGCCACGTCAGGTCGGGATGTTTCTGGCCAAGGCCATGACAGCCCGTTCGTTGCCGGAAATCGGCCGCCGCTTTGGCGGGCGTGATCACACGACCGTGCTACACGCGATCCGCAAGATCGATGGCGAACTGCAAGGCAACTCGCGCCTGCGGGCCGAAATTGAAGAACTCAAAAAAATGCTGGCGGGCTGATCGCCTGCCACAACACGAGGTTTCGCGTTTAGCGGGGCCTGATCCGCCGATACCAACTTTGGCTGGTTCAACGCGCCAATGAGAGGGACTGAAGGGTCCCGGCGTCACACCGTTCGTGTTTGGCGCCCAAGTGTTGCGGATTGGGGATACGGGGGCACCGTTTCCATGCCACTTTGAGGGCAAGGCCTTCGGGCATTGAAGTTGTGTGGTGCGGGTGTCCCATTGGGACCGGCGCAGGCTGATCAGCCTCGCTGGTCCTTTTTTATGGTTATGCGCAAATGGCACCGGCGGACCTGCGAAACTCATGACCCAAAGGCCCTTGCCGCTTGGACATGCGAGGCTGGCCTGCTAAATGAGACTGCAACGCAGCGGCCGGTCTGACTGCCGCGCCAGCACTGACAATCCGGCCATCTTCGAGGGTTACGTATGCGACTGCTGATCGAACGAAGCGAATTGTTCCGGGCTCTGTCGCATGTGGCCAGCGTCGTCGAGCGCCGGACCACCATTCCGATTCTCTCGAACGTGCTCGTGCGGGCAGACGACGGCCACGTCTCGTTCAAAGGCACTGACCTTGAGCGCGAGGTGATCGAGACCGTCCCCGCCGACGTGACGCAGTCTGGCGCCGTCACCATCCAGGCCCATCTGCTGCACGACATCGTTCGCAAGCTAGCCGATGGGTCGCAGATCACGCTCGATGGCGCGGGTGGCGGTGAGCGGCTTACGCTCACCTGCGGCCACGCCAAATTCCAGCTGCCGGCGCTCGCGGCCGACGAATTTCCCGATATCGGCGCAGGTGAGATGCCGCACGAATTCGAGATCCCCGCCCACGAGCTGCGCCGGCTGATCGAGAAGGCGCGCTTTGCCATTTCGACCGAGGAGACGCGCTACTACCTTAACGGCATCTATCTGCATACGACTGTTTCCGCTGGCAAGCCGGTCCTTCGTGCCGTCGCGACGGACGGCCACCGTCTGGCCCAGATTGAACAGCTGGCCCCGAACGGCGCCGAAGGTATGCCCGGCGTGATCGTGCCGCGTAAAACCGTCAACGAGGTGCACAAGCTGCTGGAAGGTTCGGACGAGGACGTGCGTGTTTCGCTGTCGGCGCAGCGCATCCAGTTCAAGACCGAGAAGGTGACGATGACATCGAAGCTGATCGATGGGACGTTCCCGGATTATCAGCGCGTGATCCCGCAAGGCAACAACAAGATCATGAATGTCGGCAATGCCGAGTTCGCCAATGCGGTAGACAGGGTGGCGACGGTATCGACAGAACGTGGCCGGGCGGTGAAGCTCGCCATCGAACGCGACAAACTGATTCTCTCCGTCACCAACCCCGATGGCGGCAGCGCCACCGAAGAAATCCCCGTCGATTACGACGCCGACCGGCTGGAGATCGGGTTTAACGCGCGCTATCTGTTGGATATCGCTGGCCAATTGGAAAGCCCGACAGTGCGGTTTTTCCTCTCCGACGCCGGCTCCCCCACCACCGTCCGCGACGAAGGCGACGAAAACGCGCTATACGTTCTGATGCCGATGCGGGTGTGAGTTTTCTGCTCCCTCTCCCCGTGAAGAACGGGGAGAGGGGACGCAGGCCTTCTTGGATCTCAATGCCTGAAACTTCCTACTCCACCCGCGTCTGGATCGAGCGCTTGCAGCTTGTGCAGTTCCGTTCGTACACGGCGCTTGACGTGACGCTGGGGCCGGAGCCGGTTGTGCTTACAGGGCCGAATGGCGCTGGCAAAACCAATCTGATGGAGGCGGTTTCCCTGCTGGCACCGGGGCCGGGCCTGAGGCGGGCGGCCTATGCGGACATGGCCCGGGCCAATTCCACCACCGGCTGGACCGTCAGCGCGCTCGTGCGCTCGGGCGGCGAAACCATCCGCCTCGGCACCAGCGCGGGACCACGCCGGGCCAGCGGCGGCGAGGGCACTGGCCGCATCGTACGCATTGACGGCGAGAACCGCGCGCCTGCCGCCCTCGCCGAACATCTCGAAGTCTTGTGGCTCACCCCCGCCATGGACGGCCTCTTCACCGGCCCGGCCAGCGAGCGCCGCCGCTTCCTCGACAAGCTGATCGCCGGGTTCGACCCCGCCTACCGCACCCGCATCGGCCATTTCGAGCGGGCCATGCGCCAACGCAACAAGGCGGTGGAGGAACTGGGCACGTCCGCCACGTTTCTTTCGGGGCTGGAGCTCCAAATGGCCGAGATGGGCACCGCCATCGCCGCCGCGCGGCTCGAAACCGTGGCGCAGTTGCGCGCCACCATCGCCGCGCGAACCACGGCCTCACCCAGTTCACCCTTCCCCTATGCCGTGCTGACCCTCACCGGCCGCCTGGAGGAGGATCTCGCCACCCGCCCCGCCCTCGACGTCGAAGACGCCTATGCCCGCGTCTTACGCGACATGCGCCCCCGCGACCGCGCCGCCGGCCGCACGTTGGAAGGCCCGCATCTTTCCGATCTCGAGGTCGGCCACGGCCCCAAGGCGATGCCTGCGCGGCTCTGTTCCACCGGCGAGCAGAAGGCCCTCCTGATCAATCTCATCCTCGGCCACGCCACGCTTTTGAAGCAGCGCCGCGACGGCTCGCCCCCGATTCTCCTCCTCGACGAAATCGCCGCTCACCTCGACCGCGACCGCCGCGAAGCCCTCTTTTCCGAGCTGTTGTTCCTGGGTTCGCAAGCCTGGCTTACCGGCACTGAGGCAGAACCGTTTTATCCACTGAAATCAAAGGCAAAATTCCTCGAAATCCGTGACGGGACCATTTCGGTTCTGACGGGTTCCGTGCTATGAATTAAGCGCTGATTTCAAGGCCCGTTTGCGGCCCCGCCGGAAAGCCAACATGTCCAAAAAAGATGCCGCCCAACCCGCGCATGTCGAGAGCTATGACGAGGACTCGATCAAGGTTCTGAAGGGTCTCGACGCCGTGCGCAAACGCCCCGGCATGTATATCGGCGACACCGACGACGGCTCGGGCCTGCACCACATGGTCTACGAGGTGGTGGACAACGCCATCGACGAGGCGCTGGCCGGGCACGCCACCAAAGTGGACGTGACGCTGAACCCGGATGGGTCCTGCACGGTCGTTGACAACGGGCGCGGCATCCCCACCGCCATCCACAAGGAGGAGGGCGTGTCGGCAGCCGAAGTCGTGATGACCAAGTTGCACGCGGGCGGCAAGTTCGATCAGAACGAATACAAGGTATCGGGCGGCCTGCACGGCGTCGGCGTCACCGTCGTCAACGCGCTGTCCACGTGGCTCGACTTGACGATCTGGCGCAACGACATCGAGCACCATGTGCGCTTCCATGACGGCGTGACTCAAGGGGCGCTCAAGGAAATGGGCCCGGCCAACGGCCAGCGCGGCACCAAGGTGTCGTTCCTGCCCTCGACCGCAACGTTCACCATGGTCGAGTTCAACTTCAACACGCTGGAACACCGGCTGCGCGAGCTGGCCTTCCTCAATTCCGGCGTGACCATTATTTTGACCGACGACAGGCACGCGCCCGCCAAGGTCGAAACGCTGTTCTACGAGGGCGGATTGAACGCCTACGTCAAATTCCTCGATCGCTCGCGCAAGCAGTTGATCGAGATGCCGATCATGGTCCGAGGTGAACAGACGCTCACGTCGGAAAACCGGGACATCGCACCCAAAACCATCACGCTGGAAGTGTCGCTGGCCTGGAACGACGGCTATCATGAGAACACGCTGCTGTTCACCAACAACATTCCGCAGCCCGAAGGTGGTACGCATCTGGCCGGGTTCCGCAGCGCGCTGACCCGTGTGGTGACGAAATATGCGAGCGAGAATGGCATCGCGGGCAACAAGAAAGAGAAGTTCGATCTCACTGGCGAGGACTGCCGCGAAGGTCTGACCTGCGTCTTGTCGGTGAAGGTGCCCGATCCGAAATTCTCGAGCCAGACCAAGGTGAAACTGGTGTCCTCCGAAGTGCGGCCGGTGGTTGAGAACATCGTCAGCGATCAGCTCGCTGCCTGGTTCGAGGAGCACCCGGCCGAGGCAAAGATCATTGTGCGCAAAGTCATCGAGGCCGCCGCCGCCCGCGAGGCCGCCCGCAAAGCCCGCGAATTCAGCCGCAAGGGCGTGATGAACGCGTTCTCGCTCCCCGGCGGCCTCGCCGAATGCCAGGACCGGGATGCGACGAACACGGAACTCTTCATCGTCGAAGGCGACAGCGCCGGCGGCTCCGCCAAGCAGGGCCGTAAGCGCGAATACCAGGCCGTGCTGCCGATCCGCGGCAAGATCCTCAACGTCGAGCGCGCGCGCTTCGACAAGATGCTGGAAAGCCAGCAGGTGACCAACATCATCGCCGCGCTCGGCACAGGCATCGGGCGCGACGAGAAGGACGGTTTCAAGCTCGAAAAGCTGCGCTACCACAAGATCATCATCATGACCGACGCGGACGTGGACGGCGCCCATATCCGCACGTTGCTGCTGACCTTCTTCTATCGTCAGATGCCGTTGCTTGTCGAAGCGGGGCACGTCTACATCGCCCAGCCGCCGCTGTTCAAAGTCGCGCGCGGCAAGGCCGAGACCTACGTGAAGGACCAGGACGCGTTGGATGATTATCTCATTGACGCGGGCCTCGACGAAACCGTCCTGACGCTTGGCTCAGGCGAAGTGCGCGCAGGTGCCGATCTGCGGCACATTTTGGAACGTGCCCGTCTCACGCAAAAACTAATGGCGGGCATGCATTCGCGCTATCCGCGCTTTCTGGTCGAGCACGCGGCCATCGCAGGCGGCCTCGATCCGGCGACATTTGCGGATGCGGTCACGGCCGAGGCGGTTGCGGGCAAAATCGCCACGCGGCTTGATCTGTTGGAAGACGAAACCGATCGCGGTTGGACCGGCCGGGTGACGGCCGACAATGGCCTCGCCTTCGTGCGCCTGCTGCGTGGCGTGAAAGAGGCGCACACGCTGGATCGCGGGTTGATCGCCAGCGTCGACGCCCGCCGCCTCAACGAAATGCGCCGCGAACTGGACGAGGTGTTTTCCGAGACGGCCACACTGAAGCGCAAGGATGCGTCAACGCCGATCTATGCGCCCTCTGGTTTGCTGGAAGCCGTGTTTGCCGTCGGCCGAAAGGGCATCGGCAGCATTCAGCGCTACAAGGGCCTCGGCGAAATGAACGCCGAGCAGCTCTGGGAAACGACGCTCGACCGCGACGCGCGCACGCTGTTGCAGGTGAAAATCGGCGATCTGACGGAGACGGACGAAATTTTCTCGAAGCTGATGGGCGACGTGGTGGAGCCGCGCAGAGAATTCATCCAGGACAACGCGCTGAGCGTAGCGAATCTGGATGTGTAGGGCGTGATACCGTCGAGCGAATAGTCCGCCCATCATATTTTGTCGTCCCGGATGCGCTGCAGCATCCTACATGGGGCAGCGCGGATCCGGGATCGTGTTTGCGGCTCCTGCACCCGGCCGGTCAGCAAGGTCCCGTGTCTGCGGTGCATCGCAAAGAAGCGCTGCGCCGCGCACGGGATGACGAACGGCCGAACCCGCCCTCAAAAATAAATCTGCCTACGGAGGGTTGCCCCGTAGGCAAATTGCTATCATACGCACTGCGGCTCAGTCCGCCTCGCCTAGTTGGCGGCGGCCTTCAGCTTCTTGTTGCAGGCGCTCCAGTACTGGGGCCACTTCAGGCCGCCCGTGGTGTTGTCCTTTTTGGCGATCTGCCACATACCGCCGCACTCCTTGATGCGCTTGTCCATGGCGAGCTGGCCAGGGGTGCGGACCTTGCCGTTGGCGTCGACAGTCTTTGCATCAACGGCCTTGGCATCGACGGCCTTGGCGTCAGCTGTCGGCTCGGGCGGTGTCACGTCGTCCTTTGCCATCGTATCAACAGCCTTGGCGGGAACGACTGCGGGTGCAACCGTTGCAGCCTTGGTCTTGTCAGCGGCCGGCGCCATCTTGGCGAGGCAATCGGCAACGAAGTCCTTCTTCTTCTGCGTGCCCGTGGTGGCGGCTGCCTTGGCGTCCTTCCACTGCTTGCCGCATTCCTTCTTTTCCTTGGCCATCGGATCGGGCGTGGCTGCGGCCGTGTCGGTGGCGGCAGCGGCGGTCTTGGCCTTGGCGTCTGCCGCCTTCATGTCAGCGGCCTTCTTATCCGCAGCCTTGGTATCGGTAGCCTTGGTATCGGTGGCCTTTGCGTCCGTCGCGGCCGGGGCAGCCTTCAAGCAGCTCTTGAGGAAGTCCTGATAGGTACCAGCGTTGGCCTTGTTGGCGGCCTTGGCGTCGTTCCACTGCTTGTTGCAGTCGGCCATCGCACTGTTGGCGGCGGCAGCTGGAGTGGTGCCAAACACAATACCGGCAACGGCCATCGCCGCTGACAGTGACAGGGCAGTGTGCATCAGTTTCATGGCAGACCCTTCTTTAAGTCTAGAGACGACAGCCGCCGGGTGCAGATGACCACCACGATCGCCCGTACACAGGACGGCAATTTGGTGCGTGTTCTGATCTATACAAGTCACAAACTGTTGTCTGCAGCTTTACACTTTGGTAAGCGGCAGAAATAGGGCAATTTTACAGTCCTGCCCGCGTTGTTGCCGCAGCATTCCGGTCATGCCACGAGCCAGAGGGTGCAATTACGGTGAAACCCGTACCCAGCCGTTATGCGTGAGATGCTCTTGCGGCTGATAGCGGCTCTTGTAGCTCATCTTGCGCGAGCCGCGCACCCAATAGCCCAAGTAGAGATAGGGCAGACCCAATTTGCGCGCTTGCTGGATCTGTTCAAGGATCATATAGGTGCCGAGGCTGCGATCGGCCGCCTCCGGATCGTAGTAGCTGTAGACCATGGAAATGCCGTCGGTCAGGCGGTCGCACAGGGATACGCCGAACAACGGCCATTTGCGGAATTCGGTGCCAAGACCGCCGGGCTGGCGCTGCCGGTATTCGGTGAGATGGGTCTGCACCATCGTATCCTGCACCATCATGGCATAGTCGAGCACGCTCATATCGGCCATGCCACCATCGCCATGCCGGCTGGCGATGTAATCGGCGAACAGCGCGTATTGCTCCTGGCTGGGTTCAGGCGAGGCGCGTTGGGTACTGAGATCGCGATTACGGTCTAGCGTGCGGCGGAACGAGCGGCCCGGATCGAATTCATCCACCAGGATTCGCACCGACACGCAGGCATTGCAGCCATCGCAATAGGGCGTGTAGGCGATATTTTGGCTGCGCCGGAAGCCAGTCCGCAACAAGTGATCGACAGCGCCGGGCGGCTTGTCATTGGTGAGATGGGTAAATACCTTTCGTTCGCGCCGTCCCGATAGATACGGACACGGCTGCGGTGCCGTGATGTAGAAGTCAGGAAAATTTCGGTTCTGCTCGGTCAAAGCTCAGCAATCCACTGCCTCTCTACTCAAGTTATGCCCGGGTGGTGAGCTGCGGGCAAGACCATTACGGGCAATCGTCCAAGGTTCGAAGTTTTGCCACAAATTTTACGTGATTGCCGCAGGGACTCTCCGCTTTGGAAAGGGTCATCTGAATCTCCTGGCCGCCGGCGAATAGAAATCCGCGCGGACCGTTGTTGGTGCAGTGGGGAGCAAGAGAACAGCGTGAACGACGAATTCAGAGAGCGCATGGTTGCGTTCCTGCCGCGGCTGCGGCGCTTCGCCTATGGACTGTCGGGGGACTTTGCCCAGGCCGATGATCTGGTGCAGGACGCCTGCGTGCGCGCGTTGACGCACCGCGATCAATGGCAGCCCGGTACCAAATTCGAAAGCTGGATGTTCCGGATCACGCAGAATTTGTGGATCGACAAGAGACGGTCGGTGAAATCGCGCGGAGTGCATCAGGATATCGATGGCCTCGATGAGCCGATGGGAGTGGATGGGCGCGACGTTACGGAAGGCCGATTGACCCTGTCGTCGGTCATGAAGGGGATGCAGGCTCTCAGTGAAGATCAGCGTACGCTGATGGTCTTAGTGTGTATCGAAGGCGTCTCCTACAAAGAGGCGTCCGAAACGTTGAATGTGCCGATCGGAACCGTGATGAGCCGGCTGGCGAGAGCCCGCCAGACGTTGCAGGCTCATCTGGTGCCGCCTGCTGGCGCAGGTGTCACGAAAATTGCTTTGAAGGAGACGTTACGTGGTTGATTCCGTTGGTGATTGGGATGTGCTGTTGATGTCCGTCGCGGACGGCGAGGCGAGCCTTGCTGACGAGCAACGGGTGATGGACGCCGTGCGGCAGGATACGCGGCTTGCCCAACAGCTGGACGGCTTCCGGCGGACGGGACGTTCCTTGGGCGGATTGTTTGAAGGCGTGCTGGCAGCACCTGTGCCCGAGCGGCTGGTGCATGCCGTGATGGAGACAGCGGCCGGGCCTCAGCAGACTTTTGTGAGGGCGTCGGCGAAGGCAGGATTTTGGGCTCCGTGGCTCGCTTGGTTGGGAGACTGGCAGATGCCAGTGGCGGCCCTTGCGGCCGTGGCCATAGGCTTTGCGGCTGGGGCGGCTGTGATGGCGCCGGGCATTTCGTCCGTGGGCAGTGGAATCGCGGCGGCGACGGCGGATCCGATGGCGCCCTCAGCAGCTGTGACGGAGGCGCTGACCGTTGCCAGCACCGGCTCCGAGAAGCCGGTCACGACCAAGGGCGGTGTGTTGAGCTTCCGTGTGGTGGAAACCTTCCTCGACCGGAGCGGCGCGCCTTGCCGTGAGTTTGAGGCGCAAGCTGCCGCTGGCCCGAGGCAGTTTGGCATTGCCTGCCGAACCGGCAACGCTTGGCACTTGAAGGCCGTTTTCGAAGGGGCGGCAAAGGCTGCCGGTACAATCCAGACGGCGGGTCCAGGGGCGTCCGGCGAGATGCTTGACAGCATGGTCGAGACGATGCGTCAGGGTGACGCTGTTACAACCGATGCCGAGCGTAAGCTGATCGAGAGTGGATGGGCGGCGGCGCATTAACCAAGGTGGTCACGCCGCGGGCCTCGGGAGTGATCGGAATGCGTCGCAAAAGAGCGGGAACGATACCGGAATGATACCGGAATGAACGCTGGTGATCGCATTTGGCGTCAAACTGGCGGCGGGTTGCGCTCGGCAAACTCGCGCTGATGCCAGTAGGGGTAGGCCGGTATCACCGCGCTGGCGGCGTCCAGTTTGGCGATCTGCGCTGGCGTCAGTTTCCAACCCACAGCACCCAGATTATCCCTGAGCTGTTTTTCGTCCCGCGCGCCAATAATCACCGTCGCCACCGTCGGCCGCCCGCTCACCCAGTTGAGCGCAACTTGCGGCACGGTTTTCCCGGTTTCGTTGGCCACGGCCTCCAAGGCATCGACCACCTTGTAAAGGTACTCGTCCGCCATTTGTGGGCCGTTTTCCGCCGTTTTGTGCAGGCGGCTGAGCTTGGGGAGCGGCGCCCCACGCCGGATTTTGCCGGTGAGACGACCCCAGCCGAGCGGGCTCCAGACCACCGCGCCGACGCCCTCGGCAAGCCCCAGCGGCATCAATTCAGATTCGTAGTCGCGACCGATCAGCGAGTAGTAGGCTTGATTGGCGACATAGCGGGAAAAACCGTAACGGTCTGAAATCGCTAGGGATTTCATCAAGTGCCAGCCGGAGAAATTAGAGACCCCGAGGTAGCGCAACTTTCCCGCCGTAACCAGATCATCAAGTGTACGGAGTGTCTCCTCGATGGGCGTCGTGGCGTCAAAGCCATGCAGCTGGAACAGGTCGATATAGTCCGTACCCAGCCGTTTCAGCGCCGCTTCGACCGAGGCAATAAGATGATAGCGCGACGACCCCACATCGTTCGGCCCCTCGCCAGAGCGGAACGTGGCCTTGGTGGAAATCAGCACCTTGTCGCGCCGCCCCTTGATGGCCGCACCGAGCACACGCTCCGCCTCGCCAGCCGAATAAACGTCAGCGCTATCAAACATCGTCAGCCCCGCATCGAGGCAGATATCGACGATTTTGCCTGCTCCCTTGGCGTCTGTCGCCCCCCATTCCTTGAAAAAATCGCCCTTGCCGCCGAACGTCCCGGTGCCAAAACTGAGCACCGGCACCTTGAAGCCAGATGCGCCTAAGCGTTTGTATTCCATAGTGAAATTCCTATAACTGCAGGCTCAATCCGGATCAGGTCAGCACAACCCTGCTGCCAAATGCTAAGGCTTATGCGGGCCAAACGCGAATGAGATTTGCGGCCATTGCGTAAACCGGTCAATCCGCCTATAACGCACCCGTCGAGCCGCCCGGCGGGGCATGCCGTGGCGGCTTACATTGCTTGAATTCAGGCACTTTCCCTCGGGACATAGCCGTACCGCCTTCAGCAAGGCGCGGGCTTTGCGTGCCTGATCCGAACGTAGAAAGGACACCAAGCCAAATGCCCGGTTACAAGCTGAAAACGAAAAGTGCCGTCAAAAAGCGCTTCAAGGTCACGGGGTCGGGAAAAGTCAAAGCCCAGGCCCGCGGCAAGCGCCACGGCATGATCAAGCGCACTGCCAAGTTCATCCGCAACGCCCGCGGGACAATGGTGCTGTCGGATCCCGATATCAAGCGCATCAAGCAGTTCATGCCCAACGCTCGCCGCGCCCGCAAGCGCAGGCCCGTAGCGGCAACTGTTGCAGCGGCGGAATAGGGAGAGATCACACATGGCACGAGTAAAAAGGGGCGTGACCGCCCACGCCCGGCACAAAAAGGTGCTGAAGGCCGCGCGCGGCTTCTATGCCCGCCGCAAGAACACTATCCGGTTCGCCAAACAGGCGGTCGAGAAGGCCGGTCAATACCAGTACCGCGACCGTCGCCGTCGCCGGCGCACGTTCCGCGCTCTGTGGATCCAGCGCATCAACGCTGCGACCCGCTCGCACGGTATGACCTATGGACGATTTATCAACGGCCTCAACCTGGCCGGGATCGAAATCGACCGTAAGGTGCTGTCGGACCTCGCCATTGCCGACGCCGAAGGCTTCAAGGCCCTCGTCGCTCAGGCCCAGGCAGCGCTGCCAAAGAAAGCAGCTTAAGGTCTGCGCGTCTAGCTCCCGGCCTTTTTGAGGCCCGCTCATCGTCATGGCCGCCTGCAAGCGGCCGTGACTTTTTGCGTTTTGGTCATTCGATGAAGGTGGGACGGATCATGTCAACCGAACTTGTTGCGCTGGAGCACACGCTCGTCGCCGAAATCACCACCGCCGCCGATTTGAAGGCGCTGGAAGAGGTACGGATTTCAGCGCTGGGCAAAAAGGGCCGCGTGCCTGAGCTGATGGCCCAATTGGGCAAGCTGCCGCCCGAGGAAAAGAAGGCATTCGGGCAAGCCGTGAACGGTTTGCGCGACCGGGTCACGACGTCGCTGGAAACGCGCAAAACGGCGCTCTCGGCAGGTGCGCTTCTTGAAAAGCTGAAGGCCGAGCGTGTGGACGTGACCCTTCCGGTGCGCGCGGGGGGCGGGCACGACGGGCGCATCCATCCGGTCTCTCAGGTTTGGGACGAAGTGATCGAAATCTTCGCCGACATGGGCTTTTCCATTGCGGAAGGGCCAGATATCGAGACCGACGATCTCAACTTCACCAAGCTGAACATCCCTGAGGAGCACCCTGCCCGGCAGGAGCATGACACATTCTACATGCGCTCCCAGCCCGGTAGCACGGACGCGCCGCTGGTCTTGCGCACGCATACGAGCCCCGTGCAGATCCGCACCATGCTCGCCCAAAAGCCGCCGATCCGCATCATCGCGCCCGGCCGCGTCTACCGCCTCGACAGCGATGCGACGCACACGCCGATGTTCCACCAGATCGAAGGCCTGGTCATCGACAAGGCGACCCATCTCGGCCACCTCAAATGGACGCTGACGGAGTTCGCCAAAGCCTTCTTCGAGGTGGACGACGTGAAGATGCGTTTCCGCGCCTCGCACTTCCCCTTCACTGAGCCCTCGATGGAAGTCGATATCGGCGCCGAAGCCATCGGCAAGCCTGGCAAATGGCTGGAGATCCTTGGTTCCGGCATGGTCCACCCCAATGTCATCCGCAATTGTGGCCTCGACCCCGACGTCTACCAGGGCTTTGCCTTCGGCATGGGTATCGACCGCATCGCCATGCTGAAATACGGCATCCCCGACTTGCGCGCGATGTTTGCCGGCGATCTTCGCTGGTTGTGGCATTACGGGTTCAGCGCGCTGGATATGCCGAGCTTGGCGGGCGGGTTGTCATCATGAAATTCACGCTCTCCTGGCTCAAAGATCACCTCGACACTCAAGCGCCGCTCGATTTGATCGTCAGCACGCTGTCGTCCATCGGCCTCGAAGTCGAGGACGTGCGCAATCCGGCAGCGAAGTTGAAGGGCTTTGTCATTGCGCGTGTGCTGAAGGCCGAGCCGCATCCCAACGCCGATAAGCTGCGCGTATGCCAGATCGATGCCGGTTCCGGCACGTTGCAGGTCGTGTGCGGAGCGCCCAATGCGCGCACGGGGCTCATCGGCGTGTTCGCGCCCGAGGGCACCTATATTCCGGGGACGAATTTCACGCTGGGCAAGGCGACCATACGAGGCGTCGCCAGCAACGGGATGCTGTGTTCGGAGCGCGAACTGGAGCTGTCCCAGGAGCATGACGGCATTATCGATCTGCCAGCGGACATGGAAAAACATCTCGGCAAATCTTATACCGAGGTCATGGGGCTCGATGACCCCGTCATCGAGATCAAGGTGACGCCAAACCGGCCCGATGCGCTCGCCATTCGTGGCGTGGCTCGTGATCTGGCGGCTTGCGGGCTTGGTAGCCTGAAGAAAGAAGACACCGGCCATGCCAAGCCGGGCGATTTCGATTGCCCGGTCGCTATCGACCTCAAATTCCCAAAGGGCGCCGAGAACGCTTGCCCAGCCTTCGCCGGATGCTATGTCAAGGGCGTCACGAATGGTTCTTCACCTGCCTGGCTGCAACAGCGGTTGAAAGCCATCGGCCTGCGCCCCATCAGCGCACTAGTCGATATCACCAACTACATCACCTTTGATCGTGGCCGGCCCTTGCACGTCTTCGACGCCGATAAACTCAAGGGCGCTGTCCATGCCCGCCTCGGCAAAGCTGGCGAAAGGTTCATGGCCCTTGACGGCAAGGAATACGCCGTCGACGACACCATGACGGTCATCGCTGACGACAATGGCGTGCTCGGACTTGGCGGCATCATCGGCGGCGAGGCGACGGGATGTTCAGAAAACACCACCAACGTCCTCATCGAAAGTGCCTACTTCGATCCTATCCGCACCGCCGCTACGGGACGCAAGACCGGTATCCGCTCCGACGCGCGCTACCGCTTCGAGCGCGGAATCGATCCCGCCTCGCTGCCGTTAGGTATCGGCCTCGCCACCAAAATGATCCTCGACCTGTGTGGCGGCACTCCTAGCAAGATGCGCATGGCCGGGGAGGCGCCGTTCGCAGGGCATGTGATCAAATTCCGTCCGTCGCGGGTGGCGGCCTTGACCGGTCTCGACGTGCCAGCGGCCGACTGCGTCCGGATCCTGAAATCCCTCGGCTTCGGCATCGAAGGTAGCGGCGAAACGCTGCAGGCCGCCGTGCCAAGTTGGCGTCCTGATGTGGGCGGCGAGGCAGACCTTGTGGAAGAAGTCATCCGCATCACCGGCATCGACAAGGTTCCGGATACGGCGCTGCCGCGCCTGTCGGGCGTCTCGCGTCCGGTTATGACCGAGGCGCAGAAGCGCGTGCGGCGGACACGGCGGGTGCTGGCTTCGCGCGGTCTCGTGGAGGCCATCACCTGGTCGTTCATCACCAAGCCGCAGGCGGTGCAATTTGGTGGCGGCGGTGAGGACTTGGAAGTCGCCAACCCGATCTCGTCCGAAATGTCCGATATGCGGCCAAGCCTGCTGCCAGGCTTGCTTGCGGCGCTGCAACGCAACCTCGACCGAGGTTATGGCGATCACGGATTGTTTGAGGTTGGCCAGGCCTATCGCGGCGTCAAGCCGGAAGATCAGTTCGCACTTGCATCGGGCGTTCGTGTTGGACTTGCCAGGGCGTCCGGCAGCGGCCGGCATTGGGACGGCAAATCCTCCGCAGCGGGTACCTTTGACGCCAAAGCAGATGTGGGCGGGGTGGTCGCGGCCTTCGGGCTAGACGTTAATAAGATCCAACTCACCCGCGACGCCCCTGCCTGGTTCCATCCCGGCCGCTCGGGCGTCGTGCGCCTCGGCCCCAAGGTTTTGATCGCGCAGTTCGGCGAACTGCATCCAGACGCCTTGAAATCGCTCGGCATCAACAGCCCCGTCAGCGCCTTCGAGGTATTTCTCGACGCCATCCCGGCGCAAAAAAAGAGGCCAACCCGGGCCAAGCCTGCCTTGGATGCCACAGACCTTCAGTCCGTCCGCCGCGACTTCGCCTTCGTCCTTGACCGCGACGCGGCTGCTGCCGATGTGGTGAAGGCCGCCGAAGGCGTGGACCGCAAGCTGATCGCCGCGGTGAGTGTTTTTGATCTATTCGAGGGTGGCAGCCTCGGCGAGGGCAAGAAGTCACTTGCCATCGAAGTGACCTTGCAGCCAAAGGACAAGGCGCTGACCGCCGAAGAGATCGACGCCCTGGCGGTGAAGTTGGTGGCACAGGTGAAGAAGGCGACTGGCGGCGAGGTGCGCGGGTAGGGTGCGTTAGCGCGGCCACGGACGGTTGGGAGTGATCGCAGGTCTTTCGCGCGCTTCACGCACCTTGCATGCACACCGTCGCATTTGGGCAATTGGCAGTCGCCCGAGGCAATGGACAATTGCCTGCCCGCATGGCCAATAGCGTCCAAGCCCATCAAGCCTCAGAGGATCTGTCATGGCCGACGTGAAAAGCGACATCGAGATTGCCCGCGCTGCCAAGAAAAAGCCGATCCAGGAGATTGGCGCCAAGTTGGGCATTCCGGCGGAGCATCTTGAACCCTACGGGCACGACAAGGCCAAGGTGTCTTTCGACTTCATCAAGTCGCTGGCGAACAAGCCCGACGGCAAACTGATCCTGGTCACGGCCATCAACCCCACGCCGGCAGGAGAAGGCAAGACCACAACCACAGTCGGCCTCGGCGATGGCCTAAACCGCATTGGTAAGAAGGCGGCGATCTGCTTGCGCGAGCCATCGCTCGGCCCCTGCTTTGGCATGAAGGGCGGCGCGGCGGGCGGCGGCTATGCGCAAGTGGTGCCGATGGAAGACATCAACCTGCATTTCACCGGCGATTTCCACGCCATCACCTCGGCGCACAATCTCCTGTCGGCCCTGCTCGACAATTCGATGTATTGGGGCAACCCGCTGGCCATCGATCCCCGCAAGATTGCCTGGCGCCGTGTCATGGACATGAATGACCGCGCTTTGCGTGAGATCGTGGTGGGTCTCGGTGGCAATGGCGTCGTGCGCGAAGCCGGTTTCGACATCACGGTGGCCTCCGAAGTGATGGCCATTCTCTGCCTTGCGAAGGACCGCGCTGACCTCGAAAAGCGCATTGGGCAGATTATCGTTGGCTACAATCGCGACAAGAAGGCGGTCACCGCCAAGGATCTGAAGGCCGATGGCGCCATGACGGTGCTGCTGGAAAAGGCGATCCAGCCCAACCTCGTGCAGACGCTCGAAAACAACGCCGCCTTCATCCACGGCGGCCCGTTCGCCAACATCGCCCATGGCTGCAACTCGGTGCTTGCAACCAAGACAGCGCTGAAGCTCGCCGACTACGTCGTGACGGAAGCTGGTTTTGGCGCAGACCTCGGTGCCGAAAAGTTCTTCGACATCAAGTGCCGTCAGGCTGGCCTCAATCCGTCGGCTGCGGTTATCGTAGCGACAATAAGAGCCCTGAAGATGAACGGCGGCATCCCGAAAAACGATCTCGGCAAGGAGAATGTCGACGCGCTGACCAAGGGCTGCGCCAATCTTGGCCGCCATATCGAGAACGTGAAGGGGTTTGGCGTGCCCGTCATCGTCGCCATCAACCGCTTCATCACGGACAGCGACGCCGAAATAGCCGGCGTCAAGGCCTATGCCAAGACGCAAGGCGTGGAAGCTGTGCTGTGCGAGCACTGGGCCAAGGGTTCAGCGGGCACGGAGGAATTGGCACACAAAGTTGTCACGCTCATTGACGGCGCGCCCGCGCACTTCAAGCCACTCTACCCGTCCGAGATGGGCCTTTGGGACAAGATCAATACGATCTGCACCAAGATTTATCGAGCCGATAAGGCGACGGCCGATCGGAAGATCACCGATCAGCTGGCGGCCTGGGAGGCAGCGGGCTTCGGGCATTTGCCCATCTGCATGGCCAAAACGCAGTATTCCTTCACCACCGACCCCGACAAGCGCGGTGCTCCAACGGGCCACACGGTGCCGATCCGCGAGGTGCGCCTTTCAGCGGGCGCCGGTTTTATCGTGGCAATCGCTGGCGAGATTATGACCATGCCAGGCCTGCCCAAAGTGCCGTCTGCCGAGGTTATCCGCTTCAACGACGGCGGCCAGATCGAGGGGCTGTTTTAGAGCTTTTGCCGGTTTCAGAATTCTGATCACGAATTGTGGATTGATCCGTAATTGTCCCTCATGCGGCGGCCTGACTGAGTATGCGCCTCTCCCTTTTCGCCAACCCGGTCGTCGCTGCGACGGTCGGGTTCGGCGGCACCATTGCCGTTGTCGTCGAGGCAGCGCACCGGCTGAATGCGACGCAGGCGGAGCTGGTGTCATGGGTTGCGGCTATCTGTTTTGCCCAGGCCGTCGCGGGCCTTGTCCTCACCGTTTGGCATCGGATTCCGATTGTCATCGCCTGGTCAACGCCAGGCGCTGCGCTCATCGCGGCGGTGCCAGCGGGTACGGACATTCATGCCGCAATAGGGGCATTTCTGCTCAGTGCAGCGCTGATCTGCCTGACTGCCGTCATCCGTCCGCTGACGGCGCTGATCGAACGGATTCCAGTCGCGCTCGGCGGGGCGATGCTTGCGGGGGTGCTGTTGCATTTCATCCTGCTTGCAGTGGCCAGCGCCCAAACGGCCACCGGGCTGGTGCTGGCGATTGCCGCCGTTTTCCTGATCGGACGCCTGCTCACCCCCGCGCTCGCTGCTATCGAAGCCTTGATCGCAGGCGTTTCTTTTTGCATCGCGTTCAACCTGAACGCGCCGCTGCCTGCAGCATTCGCCTGGTCCAGTCTCATCTACGTCGAACCGCGCCTTGATCCCGCGACGCTGATTGGTCTCGGTATCCCGTTGTTCCTGGTGGCAATGGCCTCGCAGAATTTGCCCGGTGCCGCAGTGCTGAAGACTGCAGGATACACGCCGCCGCTCACATCCATATTTGGCGTCACCGGCCTGTGCTCGCTGATTACCGCCCCATTCGGTGGTCACGGTGTTACCCTTGCGGCGATCATCGCGACCATGTGCACTGGGCCAGACACGCATCCCGATCCCACCAAACGCTGGCCCTCCGGTGTGGTATTTGCTCTCTGCTTTGCACTCTTTGGCCTGTTCGCCTCGATGCTGATCGGCGTTTTGACAGCCATGCCGCCTGAACTCATCCGTGCCGTCGCCGGCTTGGCCCTGATCGGCAGTCTGGGCGGTGCGCTGAGCAGTGCCCTGGTCAAAGATAGCGACCGGTTCGCTGCCATGCTCACCTTTGCTGTCACGGCCTCGGGCGTTACGTTCGCTGGCATCGGCGCGCCATTCTGGGGCTTGCTGGCCGGACTTTGTGTGCTTGGCGTTGATGCTCTGCGGCCTTCCGCAGCCTGATCGGTTACGGAATTTCCCATTGGCCCGGGCGTTCCTGGGCGGTGTGAAAAACCCGTAAGATCTCGACCCTGTCATGTGTCACCCGGTAGGGTATCACATAAGGTAAACCGGCGACGCTTATCTCCCGTAAGCCAACGACCGGGGAGGGCCGTCCGAGATGCGGATGATGCTTCAGGAGGCCGGCAGTCCGGCGTAGTTTGGCTGCAACCGGTTGTGCGGCACCAGGGTCGTGATCAGCGATGTAACGGCGGAGTTCGGTCAAATCGGCGATTGCAAGTGGCAGCCAGACCAGTTTCATGGTTTGCGGTGCGGCAGGACATCGGCTGCCGGCGGCGGAAGTTCGGTGGCACTACCCCAAGAGGCCAGCCAGGCATCGGCTGCCGCTTCGGAAACAAACCGGCCTGCGTCAGCTTGTGTCACAGCCTCATGCAATGCAGCAACCTGCCACGCGTTGCGCGCGACATACTCTTCGATGGCTTTGTTGACGAGGAAAGACTTCGTGCGATTGGTTGTTTTGGCGAGAACGTCCAGGCTTGCTTTTGTGTCCTCAGGCAAGCGAAGGGTGAACACCGAATTGGTCATGGGTCTTCTCTTCTATCGTATTACACTATAATACAATGTCGTCATAGGTGAAGTTTTGTCAAGAAATCCCATTGGAACCCGCCTGCTTTCATGATCCAGCTCACCCCTAAGATCTCTATCGAAGACAGCGAGATCGAGGAGCAGTTCATCCGCGCCTCGGGGCCGGGCGGGCAGAATGTCAACAAGGTGTCGACGGCGGTTGAGCTGCGTTTCAATGTACGGGCTTCGCCGGCGCTGACTGGGCCTATCAAGACGCGCCTGGTGGCGCTCGCGGGCAGCCGCATGACCAAGGAGGGTGTGCTGGTCATCCGCGCCGACCGCTTCCGCTCGCAGAACGGCAACCGCGAGGATGCACTGCAGCGGTTGAAGGAGATGGTCGCTGAGGCTGAGGTGCCGCCCAAGCCGCGCGTCAAAACCCGGCCGTCCTATGCCGCCAAGCAGAAGCGTATGGACACCAAAGCCGTGCGGGCCAAAGTCAAACGCGCGCGGCGGGACAAACCTGAGGAGTAGACTGGTGGCAGCCAAACACCCGCTTGATCCGCTCGATGCGGTAGAAATGTCTTTCGCTGTCGCCGCGGTGCACGCTCAAGGCGGGCTCGATGCGTCGGCCTGGTTCGAAACCGTCGCGCTCGACGAGCCGGAAAAGGCCGCGTTGCGAGCTTACACGCCCGGCAGCCCCCCCAACCGTCGGGCGTTCGTGGCCTGCTACGAACCCTCCAGCAACCGCACCTTCGATGGGGCGGTCGATCTCGCGTCCGGAAAGCTCGTGCATTGGCGGCACGTTCCAGGCGCCCAAGCCCGCATCGTCATGGACGAGTTCGTGGAGGGCGGGCGCATCGCAATCGCCGATCCGGTGTTCCGTGCCGCGTGCGCCAAGCGTGGCATTGATCCAGATAAGGTGCTCGTCGAGCCATGGGCGGCTGGTAATTTTGGCATCGAAGGCGAGGCCGGAGAACGGCTCGCCTATGGCCATTGCTGGCTGCCCAATGACAGCGGCGACAACCCCTATGGCCGGCCGATTGCCAACCTGCATCCGGTCATCGATCTGCGCCGCCGACGGGTGCTGCGTGTTGACGACTTCGGAGCCGTGCCGCTGCCTCCGGATTCGGGCAACATTGTTCTGCGCGATGGTCTGCGCACGGACATCAAACCGTTTGAAATCACGCAACCCGACGGCCCCAGTTTCACCGTCGAGGGCCAGCATGTACGCTGGCAGAAATGGGACCTGCGCGTCGGCTTCAATGGCCGCGAGGGTTTGCATTTTTACGAGATCGGCTACGAGGATCAGGGCCGCGTGCGCCCGATCATGCACCGCGCATCGCTCGCCGAGATGGTCGTACCTTATGGCGATCCGACGGGCGGCAACTTCCGCCGCAACGCTTTTGATGCTGGCGAATATGGCGTCGGCGCGTTGGTCGATGCCCTGGCGTTGGGTTGCGATTGCCTCGGACACATCCACTATTTCGATGCCTGGTCCCACGATTGGCATGGCAGTCCGAAGCTGGCCAAAAACGCCATCTGTATGCATGAGGAGGATTACGGCATCCTCTGGAAGTTCAGCAACACCTATACCGATCCTGTCCGCTCTACAGTTGCGCGCTCGCGGCGGCTGGTGATCTCGTCCTTCAGCACCATCGGCAACTACGTGTACGGCTTTTTCTGGTATTTCTACCAGGACGGCACCATCGGCGTAGAAATCAAAGCAACGGGCATCCCGTTCCCGACCGGCACGCCATCGGGCGAGCCTGGGCCGTGGGGCGAGCCGATGGCGGAGGGCATCGTTGGCCACGTCCACCAACATGTGTTCAGCCTCCGCTTCGATATGTCCGTCGACGGCGACCGGAACGCCATACGCGAAGTGAATTTTGCCGGGCTGCCCAAGGGGCCGGGCAATCCGCAAGGCAATGCCATTGTCACCACGGTGACGCCGCTCAAGACCGAGCAGTCCGCCCAGCGCGTGATGGATCTTGCCTCGGCGCGTTATTGGGCCGTGGTCAATCCAAATTCGCTCAACCGGTTCGGCAAGCCCGTGGGCTACAAACTGGTGCCCGGCGCAAATGCTCTGCCTTACCTGACGCCCGACGCGCCGGTCGCCAAACGCGCAGGCTTCATGTTCAAGCACTTCTGGGTGACGCGCTATGACCGCGCTGAACTCTATCCGGCAGGCTGGTATCCCAACCAGCACGCGGGCGGTGACGGGCTGCCCGCATACACCGCCAGCGACCGGCTGCTGGAAAACGAGAATGTGGTGGTGTGGTACACGCTCAACTATCACCACCTGTCGCGGCCCGAGGATTGGCCGGTGCAGCCAACGGTCTATGCCTCGATGCACTGGATGCCCGAGGGCTTCTTTGACCGCAATCCGGCGCTGGATGTGCCGCCATCCAAGCCTGCTCACTGCTGTGACTGATGCTGCACGGCCACAGGCCGGGCTTGTGTCACAGATGGCATTTTGCCAACGACCCCGGAAGTTTAGTACACTTCAAACGAATCGCGGCACCCCAGGTAGCGTTTCGGGAACGCAGCCGCCTCGCTCGAAGACCTGGGGTTCGTCATGCGCTTGATGTTCGCCGCCATTATCCTTGCAGCCTTCCCCGTTGCCGCCGCTTTGGCCGACGACTATTCGAATTGCGCCCAGGATGCTAATCCAGCTGTCAAATTTGAGGGCTGCTCGGCGCTGCTTGCCAAAAACCCAGGTCTAGCAGCGGCCTATAGCAGCCGGGGCAGCGCTTCGGCCGCCTTGGGCAACGCCGACCAAGCTATCGCCGACTATTCCTATGCGTTGGTTCTCGATCCCTCTTTGGGAGCAGCCTATTACAACCGGGCGCTCCTTTACCTTGCCGAGGACAACGCCACCTTGGCAGCGGACGACTTTGGCCAAGTGATTGCTCTCGATCCTAAGGACGCCACGGCCTACAATGGCCGGGGCATGGCCTATGCCGCCAGCAGCCGGTTTTCCTTGGCTGACGCCGATTTCGCCAAGGCACTCGGTCTCGATCCCCGGTATGTGCGGGCCTATCTTGGACGGGCCAATCTCAATATGCTGCGCGGTGAGTTTGCTGCGGCAGCGGCGGGCTATGAGAAGGTGCTGCAGCTCGATCCTGGCAATGCAGACGCGCTTGGCGGGCGCGCTTTGGCCGCCAATCCGGCATCTCCCGTGGCTGTCGCTCCGGCTGCCCCCGAGAACGACGCTGTAAGCAGTCTGACGCCTCTTGCTGTAACGCCTAGCCAGAATCGGTTGCCAGCGCATAAAGCCGTTCCACAGGGTGTTCCGTCTGCCACCGTCCGGTCTGAGCCTAAGCGGCGCAAGTCCAGTCTGCCCGCAAAAACGGTGTCGATACAGCCCGCCGCCGGCGGTTGCGGCACCTATGGAGATGAGCTCTGCATTGTGTTGAGCCGGTAACGGCACACCCATATGTGAGCCGGAGTTGAGCCGGAGTTCAACAGACTTCCTAACCCATTTCGCGTAAACACGTTCCGGTGCCAGGGATTGTGCGGATCGTACATGCACGGGTCAATCGGGCGCTGCGGGAGTGACGCGATGGGCGAAGCGGAAATCTATTTTGGTGTCTGGCTGGCAGGGCTGGCAAGCTTTCTCAGCCCCTGCGTGCTGCCGCTGGTGCCACCCTATCTCGGGTTTATCGGCGGTACGTCGATTGAGGCCATCGCAAATTCTGAGGGCGGGCAGGGCAGCGGGGCGCATCGCCGGGTAATGCTGGCGGCGCTGATTTTTGTGCTGGGCTTCACGACCGTGTTTGTCGCGCTGGGTGCTGGCGCGTCGTTCATCGGTCAGCTGCTGCTGGCCTGGCGCGGCTGGCTGGGAATTGCCGCCGGCGCTATCCTCATCGTGTTCGGTCTGCATTTCCTAGGCTTTGTCCGGATCCCGCTGCTCTATCGCGAGGCTCGCTATCACGCCTCGTCGGAGCCTGCGTCGTTGTTTGGCGCCTACGTCATTGGCCTTGCCTTCGCCTTGGGCTGGACGCCATGCATCGGCCCCATCTTGTCGGCCGTCATCTCAGTTGCAGGCAGCTCCGCCAGCCTTGGGCGCGGGATAGCGCTGCTGTTCACCTATTCTCTTGGTCTGGGCATCCCGTTCCTGCTGGCAGCCATCGCCATAGGTCCCTTTCTGGGCTTCATGAAGCGTTTCCGCCGCCATCTGGGGACTGTGGAAAAAGTGATGGGTGCTGCCTTGGTTCTGACAGGGTTGCTGATGCTGACTGGATCCTTGAATTGGTTCGGGGCTTGGCTGCTGGAGACCTATCCGGGCATTGCCAATATCGAGACGTGGGTAGTGCCAGAAGGATTGCGTGGCGGCATTCTTCGTCAAAGCCAGGGCGGATAAGCTGCCTCCAGCACACGAATTCCGGTGTTTCGAACTGCGTTGCGGGCGCGCCACAGGAACGGGTCTATCGGCCTTGGGCCATTGCGCGGCCGGAGAAAAATTGACTAGGGTCTGGATAACGTTGACGTCGCCCAGCGGTCCTATCGCGGGCCTTCGTCTTACGGGGGAAGGAGCCTGCGCAAACCGGTTGGTGCGCTGCGGGCTTTAGCGGAGGGGCCGGTTCGACCGGGGGGTTAGAACCGGCCCATTTTTGCTTTTGCGGGCAACGAACAAGACCTGCGCTTGGATTATCCCGAAGCCTCGTGCACACTCCGCCATCAATAGGCTGCGGATAACAAACGCGCTGTCATCAAACTGTTGGGAAACCCGCCTCTGGTTGGGGCGGCCACCAGACCGGGGATGGATCAGATGATTGCAAACGATGAAGACGGCAGCCGCCGCTACCGTGCGCTGTTTCTTTCGGACGTGCATTTGGGCACCAAGGCCTGCCAGGCCGACCTGTTGCTCGATTTTCTGCGCGTGCATGACGCCGACACCATCTATCTCGTTGGTGACATTGTCGATTTCTGGCGTATCCGCCGCGCCGCGCACTGGCCTCAGTCGCATAATGACGTGCTGCAAAAGTTGCTGCGCAAGGTGCGCAAGGGCTCGCGGATCGTCTATCTGCCCGGCAATCACGATGAGGCGTTGCGGGACTATTGCGGTGCCAAGTTCGGCGGTATCGAGATTGTGGACAGCATCATTCACACAACTGCAGATGGCAAGCGTGCGCTGGTTGTGCATGGCGATCAGTTCGATGTTGTCGTCCACTATGCCAAGTGGCTGGCCTATCTAGGAGATTCTGCCTACATCTTGGCGCTCTGGGCCAATACGCATCTCAATTTTGCGCGGCGCAAGGCGGGCTTGAGCTATTGGTCGTTGTCGGCGTTTTTGAAGCACAAGGTGAAGCAAGCCGTGAATTTCATCAGTGCCTTTGAGTCTGCGCTGGCCACCGAGGCGCGCAACCAGGGAGCAGATATCGTCATTTGCGGGCATATCCATCATGTTGCCAAGCGGCAGATGGGCGATGTGCTCTATGTCAATACGGGCGACTGGGTCGAGAGCGGAACAGCAATCGGCGAACGGGAAGACGGGACCTTGGAAATCATCGATTGGATGAAGGATCATGAGGTCAACCGCCTGCGCGCCAAGGGCAATCTTCCTGTTGATCTTGCGGCCTGAACAGCGCGGCACCCTTGGAATGATTGCTGAATGCGTGTGCTCGTAGCCACAGATGCTTGGAAACCACAGGTCAATGGTGTCGTGCGCACCTATGACCGGCTGAGCGCTGAGGCCCCCCGTCTCGGTGCCGAATTGTTTTTTCTCTCGCCTGAGCCGTTCTCGACGTTGCCATTGCCCAGTTACCCCGAAATCCGCCTGGCGCTGGTTGGCGAGGCCAATGTCGAACATTGGTACCGGCAGATCCGCCCCGATTTCATTCACATTGCCACGGAAGGGCCGATTGGTCTGCGTACGCGCAGCTGGTGTCTCCGCCAGGGGCACCCGTTCACCAGCAGCTATCACACGCGGTTTCCAGACTATCTGTCGGCGCGGATGCCGGTGCCGCTGTCCTGGGGCTACGCCTTGCAGCGCTGGTTCCATAATTCCGGCGCGGGCATGATGGTGGCAACGCCCTCGCTGGCCAACGATTTGAAGGCCAAGGGCTTCAGCAATCTGATGCCATGGACCCGTGGCGTCGATACGCAAGTGTTCCGGCCGCGCAAGAGCACAGGTCCGAGCAGTGCGGAGCCGGTGTTCCTCTATGTCGGGCGGATTGCGGTTGAAAAGGGCATCGAGAGCTTTCTCGGTCTCGATCTGCCCGGCGCAAAAGTCGTTGTCGGCGACGGCCCCCAACTCGATGAACTGCGGAGGCGCTTTCCAAATGTAAGGTTCACTGGGCCGCTTTTCGATGAGGCGCTGGCGCAGGAATACGCCGCCGCCGATGTGTTCGTGTTTCCGAGCCGCACCGACACCTTCGGCATTGTGCTGCTCGAAGCCATGGCCTCCGGCCTGCCGGTCGCCGCCTTGCCGGTTACTGGACCCATCGATGTCGTGCGCCATGGCGAAACCGGCATTCTCGATGAGGATTTACAAAAAGCGGCCATAGCAGCCTTGTCCCTCAACCGTGATGCCGTAAGGCATCACGCATTGTCATTCAGTTGGCGCAATTGCGCCAGTATTTTCCTCGAAAATGTTTACCAAGCCAACCGGGATGCCGGCCACCAGCCCGCCAACCGGCCTGCCCCGCTGGAGCTGCGGGCTTAGATCTGACCCCATGCGGCACTTTGGGATGGCGGCAACCGGGCATCGGCGCCGTGCAACAGCTTGCGGCCGGCCAGGGCCAGAACCTCATCCGATACTGCCAGCAGCGACTCGCCGCTGAAACGCACATGCTTGACGTACTCCTCGTATTTCGGGTGGCCCAGCGGCCCATGCAACTTATGCGTCATGATCTCTGAAAACCCCATGATGGCATTGAGGGCGGTGCGTAAGTCGTGGCCGATGCGAGAGAGGGCGACATGCGAGGCGTCCGGGGCGGTGGGAGGCTTGGGGGCGGGGCCGCAAGTAAACAACTCAAGTTGCTCAGACGCACATTCACCAAAATTCGCGAAATCGTGGGTGATGGTGTCGAGCATGTGTCCCTCCTTGAGAGTTGGCCGGCAGCCCCCGCTGAACCGGCACAACCGCGAACCGGCTGCAGGGGCATAGAACCAGTTCCTGAGCTGATTTGTCTATGGATTTGAAATAGCGTCGTATTTTACTCCTGTGCGTCCAAAGTTCGCGTCACGATCTCGAACACGTCGCGCGACAACCCTGTAGTTCCGCGTACGGTTTCTAGGGCCTTGCGCGCAAGCTCCCGGCGCTTGGGCTCCAGCGACCGCCAGCTGCGGAAGGCGCCAAGAAGCCTTGCAGCGACCTGCGGATTGAACGCATTGAGATCGATCACGGCCGCGGCCACCAGACTGTAACCCATGCCATCCGCCCGGTTGAAATTCAGCTGATTGCCTTGCGCAAAGCCACCGATCAGTGAGCGGACCTTGTTAGGATTGCGGAGCGAAAACAAAGAATGCTTGAGCAGCGCTTCCACGTTCTCGAGCGTACCCGGAAGATCCGACATTGCCTGCACGGCAAACCACTTGTCCATGACCAGCAGATCCTTGCTCCATTGCTTTTCAAAAGCCGCCAGAGCTTGCACCCGCTGTGGACAATCGAAATCGGCGAGGATGGCGAGGCCAGTGAGCTGATCGGTCATGTTCCGGGCCGAGCTGAAATGCTTGGCAACCAGCGCGATATCTTCGTCCTCGCCCCGCTTCGCGATCAGCATCAAGGCGGCCGAGCGCAGGGAACGGTTGCCGGTGCTGGCGGCGTCCGGCTTGTAGGTTCCTTTGGGTTTATGCTTGTCGTATAGCCGTGTCAGCTGCTCGTGCAACTCGGTGCCAATGACTTCCAGAAGGCGCTCGCGGGCCAAATGAATGGCGGCAGGATCGACGTTATCGCGCACGGTGCGGGCAATATCGGTTTCGCTCGGCAGCTGCATGAACAGCGCCCGGTAGGCCGGTTCGAGCTTTTCATCCCCAATCGTCAAGCTGATTGCCTTAGCGAGATCGACCCCGATCTTGCCGCGCTTGCCCTTGGCCGGGTCAGCCATCAGCTCCAGGATGATCCGGGTCGCATAGGTCTGCATGGACTGCCAGCGGTTGAAGAGATCGCTGTCGTGCACCATGAGGAATTCAAGATCGGCGGTACTCTGATCGAACGTGACATTGACGGGTGCCGAGAAATCGCGCAGCAGCGAGACGACTGGGCGGGACGTGACGCCGGAAAAGCTGAAGGTCTGCTTGGTTTTGCGGAGTTCCACCATGCCGTCGCGCGGTTCGGTGCCATCGGCAAGTTTGAGCGGGATTTCGGTGCCATTGCTGCCGATCAGGCCGAGCCGGACCGGAATGTGGAACGGCTTCTTTTTTGGCTGGCCCGGCGTCGGGGCCAGCGACTGTTCGATGGTCAGCGTGGCGGTTTGCGCCGTCTGGTCATGGGTCAGAGAACAGACCAGTTCGGGCGTGCCGGACTGGCTGTACCAGAGCATGAACTGGCTGAGGTCGGTTGCGCACGCATCCTCGAAGCACGCGACAAAGGCCTCGACCGTAGTCGCCTCGCCGTCGTGTCGCTCGAAATAGAGATCCATTCCCTTGCGGAAGCCGTCCACGCCCAGAATAGTCTGCAGCATACGGCAGACCTCGGCACCTTTTTCGTAGACGGTTGATGTGTAAAAATTGTTGATCTCGATGTAGCTCGACGGGCGCGGCGGATGCGCCAGCGGCCCCGCATCCTCGGGGAACTGCGCGGCCCTCAGGCCCCGCACATCGCCGATACGCTGCACCGTGCGCGACCGTTCATCGGCGGAAAATTCCTGATCGCGAAAAACCGTCAGGCCTTCCTTCAGGCAAAGCTGGAACCAGTCGCGGCAAGTGACGCGGTTGCCAGTCCAGTTGTGAAAATACTCGTGTGCAATGACGCTTTCGATCGCTACGAAATTGCTATCGGTCGCGGTCTCGGGCGAGGCCAGCACCAGCTTGTCGTTGAAGATGTTGAGGCCTTTGTTCTCCATAGCGCCCATATTGAAATCGGACACGGCCACGATCATGAAAATGTCGAGGTCATATTCGCGCCCGAAGCGCTTTTCATCCCAGCGCATTGAGCGCTTGAGGCTGTCCATGGCCCAGGCGCAGCGGTCTTCCTTGCCGGGCTCCACATAGATGCGCAGGTCGACCTTGCGGCCTGATACGGTCACGAACGTATCGCTGATATGGCCGAGTTTGCCGCCGACCAGCGCGAACAGATAAGAGGGTTTCTTGAACGGATCGTTCCAGGTCGCAAAATGACGGTTGGACTTGGCGATCTTGCCACTGCCGATGAGATTGCCGTTGGAGAGCAAAACCGGAGCGTCTGTTGCGTCGGCTTCAATCCGTGTTGTGTAGGTGGTCAGGACATCGGGCCGGTCGAGGAAATAGGTGATGCGCCGGAAACCCTCGGCCTCGCATTGCGTGCAATAGATACCGTTGGATCGGTAAAGGCCAGTGAGTGCCTTGTTTGCCTCGGGATTGCAGTGGGTTGTGATGTCAAGCGTGAACGGACGGTCTGGCACGTTGTGGATGGTCAGCGTTTCGGCATCGACCGAATAATCCTTGTCTGTGAGTTTGCGGCCAGACAATTTGGCGTCGGCCAAGTCCAACATCTGGCCATTGAGGACGAGGTCTGTCGCCGGATGTTTTGCCAGCGTGTTCGGACGTAACTTCAGCTTTGACGTGACCCGTGTCGCCTCGGGCTCCAGCCGCACATCGAGATCGACTTTGTCGATCAGAAAGGGTGCTGGCGTATAGTCCTTCAGGCGAATCGTGCGGTGCTGTGTCTTGGCCATGTTTGGTCCTGTGCGCGGTCTCTGGAAAGGGTTGTCCGCAAGATGGCTCCGAACCGCGCCAGACACAACGGCAAGAGCGCGGTTGACACCCAGATTCGCGGAGGTTCTTTGGGGGAACCGGAAACGGCGGCGTGGGATCTCCGCCCGCCGCCCGCCACTTGCGGCCGCGAACGCGGACCTCTGTGGGCTACTCCACTCCCGGGCGTCTTACCCCTGGCGTGCGGCGGTAGTCCCCCGAAGACCTCACGTGCGGCGGGCCCTCCGGGCGCTGCTCACATCCAAGACGCCCTCGAGTGCACCCCTGATTGGAGAAAGATGAAGGAAGTATACATAGATGTAGTTGGAAGTAAAAAACAGACTACAGAATTGGTGAAGCGATGCAACGCTGTAGGGTGCAATAGGCGTTCTTCGCGCCGTATGGCACCTCTTGGGCAAGGACAGTGCAATTGGGCATAAGAGCGCCTAGTGCACCCTACAGATCGTCAGATCGGGCATAGCGCTCAATCAGCCCTTGGCAAATTGGGTAGACCCGACTATATGCAAACGCATATAATTCGGCATTCCGTTCAATCCCGATCAAACGTATGAGTCTTTCTAGAGGAGTTCCCCCATGGCCAATGTCCCTATCGCGGCAGGCACACGTGTCGGGCACGTGCATTTGAAAGTCGCCGATCTCGACCGGGCGCTCGGCTTTTACCAGGGCGTACTCGGCTTTCAGCTGATGCAACGTTTCGGCACACAAGCCGCGTTCATCTCGGCGGGTGGTTATCACCATCACATCGGGCTCAACACCTGGGAGAGCAAAGGCGGGCCGCCGCCGGCGCGTGGAACCACAGGGCTCTACCACACTGCCATTCTCTATCCCACGCGCGCCGATCTTGCTGACGCGCTTCGGCGTGTCGCCAAGGCTGGCATTGCGCTTGATGGCGCCAGCGATCACGGCGTGAGCGAGGCCCTCTATCTCAGCGACCCCGATGGCAACGGCGTCGAACTCTATTGGGATCGTCCGCAGGTCGAATGGCCTCGTGCAGCCAATGGCGAACTGGCCATGACCACGCAACGGCTTGATCTCGATGGCCTGCTGCGGGAACCGGAACTCGCCCACGCTTAGCCTTTTCAAATGCCTCAACACAACGGAGACTTATGATGACCAAGGTACTCGTCCTGTTTTATTCCTCCTACGGACATATCGAAACGATGGCTCATGCCGTCGCTGAGGGCGTCACGTCGGCCGGCGCGCATGTCGACGTCAAGCGCGTGCCAGAACTGGTGCCCGCTGAGGTCGCCAAGGCCTCGCATTTCAAGCCTCAGACCGCGCCGATCGCAACAGTTGATGAACTCGCCAACTACGACGCCATTATTTTTGGTTGCGGCACGCGCTACGGCACGTTCGCTTCGCAGATGCGCAATTTCATCGATCAGACGGGCGGACTTTGGGCCAAAGGAGCGTTGGTAGGCAAGGTGGGGTCGGCCTTTACGTCTTCGGCCACGCAGCACGGTGGCCAGGAAACAACGATCCTGGGCTTTATCCCAACCATGCTGCATCACGGCATGGTCGTCGTTGGCCTTCCCTACGCCTTCCAGGGCCAAATGGGCATGAGCGAGATCCTTGGTGGTTCGCCCTACGGTGCCAGCACGATAACGGGCGGCGACGGATCGCGTCAGCCCTCGGCCATCGAATTGGACGCCGCCCGTTATCAGGGCAAGCACGTCGCGCAGATCGCAGCCAAACTGAAGAGCTAAAGATTTTCCGGTTCACGTGCCCGACGTTGATCACCCCCTCACCCTGTCCCTCTCCCCAAAGGAGAGGGGACGCGATGCGCTGATTTTGCGGGTCAATCGTCCCTTCCCCCTTGAGGGGGAGGGATAGGATGGGGGTGGGGTGGGAAAGCCTGGCAACAGGGCGCGCCTGCTCCAACTTGAACTGGAAAGACTCTATTGGGCTGGAACAGCTGCTGCGGCGGCGGGGTTCGAATCTGTCACTGCCACGGCTGGCGTCTGAGCCGCGGCCGCCTCTGCAACCATAGGAGCGGTCCGCTCGGTTGTGGCTTCCAAATCGAGCAGCACCAATTCCGGCAGATGCTTGGCGGCGGGGCAATCTGGCGAGCGCAAGCGGCGCAGCATCGCCGCCGGATTTGATTTCTTGGGCGTATCGACGATTCTGCGGACCAAGCCGATCGCGACGGACCCGTCCGATTGATTGGCTGAGCAGCTGAGTTTGCCAAAAAAGGCCGCCATCTTCTCAAGCCGTTGCGACTGATCGGTGGTTACGGCCGCCTGCTTCATCGCGGCCCAGGCCGTCGCCTGATCACCCGCATTCCAACTCGCGCCTTCTTCTGCCGAATCGAACCTTGCGATCAGCTTGTCGATCTTGTCCTGTACGCGCCCCAGCTTGACGGATTTGCGCAACTCCTTCAGCGCGATCACATCTTTGGGATCGAGCGGCTTGATCACGATGGCGCCAAAATCAGCCAGCGAGGCCTGACCGATGGCGGGCGGCTTGGTGTCCCAGATGACCGCCGCGCCAAAATCGACGGCTGACACATCGGCGTCGGTGAAATCGGCGCCCTGCAACCGCGCTGCGTTGAGATTTGCGCCTTCAAGATGCGCACCCTGAAAATTGGCGCCCTGGGCCTGCGCGAACACCAGCCGCGCGCCTTTGAGATCGGCACCATAGAAGTCGCTGCCTTGCAATCTGGCGCCCTTCAAGTCCGCTCCGTTCAAATTGGCGCCAAGGAAGTTCGCGCCCATCAGCTCGATGCCGCCACCCAGGGACGCGCCGCGCAGATCGGCTCCGGACAGATTAGCGCCTGTCAGGTCCGCGTAGCGGAAATCGGTGCCTTTGAGGACCGCATTCTCGAAATTGGCGCCGCTGACATACGCGAACCGGAGATCGGCACCCGAAAGATCGGCGCGGGCGAAGTTGGCCGAACTCAGATTGGCACAACTGCCCGCCCGCAAGGTCGGCTCGGTCAACACCACATCGATGTCAAGGCAGGACAGCCGCGCGCCCCTGAGATTGGTGCCGACGAGCCGCGCGCCGCGCAAGTCGGCTCCGGTGAAATCGGCCAGTCCCAGGTCCGAGCGGTCAAGCTCTGCATAGCGCAGATCGCGGTCCCGCAGCGAGACAATGGCCTGCCCCTTGCCGCCGCCCTTGCGATCGACGACAACTTCGTCCGTGACCGAGAGGTTGCGGCGGAACGGGCTCGTTGACAGCCGCGATCCCGAACCTAAGCCCTCAAACAGCCAGTCTGTGACGGCGAACACGCGTCGTGAGGCAACCTGGCCATCGGCCGTCGTAATGGTTTTCACGCTGCTCCAGGGCAGCGACTGGGTGAAGCGGTCCAGCGGCTCATCAGGAACCGTCGCCACCAGGAATGAGAAGAGGACAACCCCGACATAGAGGATGACCGTGGCCATCACGTTCAAGGGCTGGTTTCGCACCATACGCGACAGGGCGCCAAAAAAGCTTGACGATCGGCTGCCCAAAAACGCACCCATCAGGCCGAGGATGACGGTATCCAGCACCAGCGCCAACCTGTGCGACCAGGTTGTGGTGACGTCGTGATAGGGCAGGTAGACAATCTGGATGAACAGGATGACCAGCACCGGGATGCCGATGATCGAGAGCCAGAACATGCCATGCAGGAAGCCGCCGAATAGTTTTGAGCGCTCGGGGCCGGCCAGCGCCTGGGTGAAGAAGTAGGAATGCAGCTCGTGCCGGATGGGATGGGTACGGCGGTGCGTGGGCTCCATATCGCGCACGGCGGCATCGAATTCCATGACCTTACGGGCGAGCATCACATGCTGCACCAGCAAGCCGAAATGCATGAAAACGAGGACGATGGGAGCGAACAGGAAGAAGCGCGTGAGATCAATACTGACTTGCAACACAGGCAGCTGCACGGCTGAATTCAGGAGCAGGTCCTTGTGGGTGACGCCAGCCGCCGCGATGCAGAAGTAAGCCACCACGCCAAGAAAGATCAGCCAGCCCGTATGGGCGATCTCGCTGGTTGAGTTGACGGCCTCGATCAGGCTGAACGGATTGACCTCGGTCAGGCTCGGCCGGGCTTGCGGGCTCGGAGCGTCAAAGCCTATCGCCAAAGATCTCTCAGACATATCTGCTTTGCCCCCGGCAACCCACCACCGCGCCCAGATGCTGAGACGGATTGTTTAATCCACCCAAGCTCTTGCGACGCTAGCACAGCAGCCGACGGGATGCCAAACGCCTGCACCGCGCCTCTGCTCCGGATTGAGATTGCCTGCTAATTGCGGCGGGCTTGCGAAGGCCCGTAACCGCTCTATGCCTTGATATCAGCGGCGACCTTCAGGCTCGTGATCTTGTCCGGGTTTCGCACGGGCTCGCCGCGCTCGATCTTGTCGACGTGCTCCATACCCTCGATGACCTTACCCCAAGCGGTGTATTGGTTGTCGAGGAAGCGGGCGTCGTCGAAGCAGATGAAGAATTGGCTATCGCCGCTGTCGGGGCTGGACGAGCGGGCCATCGAGCAGACGCCGCGCACATGCGGCTCCTTGTTGAACTCGGCCTTCAGCTTCTTGCCTGAACCACCAGTGCCGGTGCCTTGCGGGCAGCCCGTCTGGGCCATGAAGCCCTCGATCACGCGATGGAACACGATGCCATCGTAAAACCCCTCGCGCGCCAGTTCCTTGATACGCGCAACGTGGCCGGGTGCGAGGTCCGGGCGAAGTTCGATGACAACCTTGCCATGGCTCATGTCCATGATAAGCGTGTTCTCTGGGTCTTTGATCTTGCTCATTTTATCGTCTCCGCTTTTGTTTTCGGTGTTTCAATGATCGATCCCCCTCTTCGTCATGGCGGGGCTTGACCCGGCCATCCAGGGTCGCGAACGCAATGGCTCGTGCCTGCGCTCTGGATGGCCGGGTCAAGCCCCGCCATGACGAAATATGCCAGCCTAGGCAGGTACTATTTGGCGTCAGCCGCCAGCTGCAATTTCAGAATGCGGTCTGGCTTCTCGGGCGGCTCGCCAACGGCGACTTTATCAACAAATTCCATGCCTTGAACGACTTCGCCCCAGACCGTGTATTGCCCGCGCAGCTGATCGCAGCCGCCTGAGAAGCAGATGAAGAACTGGCTGTTGGCGCTGTTGGGATCATTGGTGCGGGCCATGCCGATGGTGCCGCGCTTGTAGGGCGTATCGGTGAACTCGCTGGGCAGATTGGGCTCATAGGAGCCACCGGTGCCAGTGCCAGTCGGATCGCCGGTCTGGGCCATGAAATCGGGGATAACCCGGTGGAACGTCAGGCCATCATAGAAGTGCCGCGACACCAGTTTCTTGATCTGGGCGACGTGCTTGGGGGCGAGGTCAGGGCGCAGCGCGATGACGACGCGGCCACCCGTCAGTTCCATATACAACGTGTTCTGCGGGTCCATGTCTGCGCACAGCGCTGCACCGGCCAAGCCAGCCCAGACGAGGGTCGCGGCCACGAGAGTTCTCAAGAACATACGGCTTCCTTTCAGTCGGCTAAGCAAGGGATGGTTCAGGCTTTCGTTTTGACAAAGCGTTTGGCGAGGCGCTTGGCAACATCTTTGGAAACGAAAGGCGTTACGTCGCCCCCCATGCTGGCGATCTGACGCACGAGATTGCCAGCAATATGACGAACACCCGGGGACGCGGGTAAAAATACGGTTTCGATACCATCGGCCATCGCGCCGTTCATGCCGGCGAGCTGCATCTCGTAGTCGAAATCGGTGCCGTCGCGCAGGCCCCGGATCATCAGCGTGGCGTTGGCGCCGCGCGCCGCCTCCACGGTGAGTGTGTCGAATGTCTCCACACGGATGACGCTTCCCGCAGCTTTGGCCAGCGGTTTGCACTCGGCTTCCAGCATGGCGATGCGCTCTTCAGCGGCAAACAATGGCGCTTTGCCGGGATGGACACCGATGCCGATGACCAATTCATCGACCAACCGCGCCGCACGCGCAATAACGTCCGCGTGCCCACGCGTAACCGGGTCGAAGCTGCCAGCATAAAAACCAATCCGCCTCATATTATGGTCTTAGCTGAGCCAGCGCGGCTTCACAATCTGTTGGGCGGTGCGGCTATTTCTGCTGTGTGGAGGGCAGGCCATTGTCCGGCCATGGCGAGTCATCGGGGCCGCCAGTGAGGAACGGATCGCCGATGTCGGTGGAGTTGGCTTGCGAGCCGGTCGAGGGCGGAAGACTGCTGGTTCTGGGCTTGACGCGGTCCAGCGCACTGCGAGCGTCAGGCTGAATCCGCGCCGCATCCGGGCCGATTTCAAAGATTTGACGGAAGATCCCTGGCGCAACAGCCGAGACTGGATTGACAATGACCTCGGGCTTGGCGAGCGGCCCCTCAACGGCAAAAGTAATGCCGAGCAGGCCTTCGCCGTTTCGTCCGACCAGCAGCTGGCCAATGACGGGCAACGCTCCGAACATCGAGTTGAGGCCATAGAGGGGCACATAGGTGCCGCCGAGATGCACGGACTGGCCGGCATAATCGATCCGGCCCCGCAACGTCGCGCCGAGCGCCGGGCCGTTGATGAACATATCGTTGATGGCGAGCTGGCCTGAGCCAACCGAAAAGCGCACCCGCATCCGGTCGAAATCGAACCGCTGCCGGTCAGAGTTGCCCGCCGCCTCGGCGCCCGATGGCGTTGTTCCCGTCAGCACCTGGTTGACGACGGGATCTCCCAGCACTGTGAAGCGCCGTGCCCATAACGTGCCCGTCGTGTCGATGCCGCCCTGGCTATCCAAGGAGACTTCGAGCGAGGCATCGCCGCCCTCAAGGCTGTTGTAGAGCCCGATTAATTTGAAGGCCTGTCCAGCGTCCTCGGCTTGCGCACGCAGATAGCGGGCATTGCCCGCCTTGCGCTCTAGCCGCACGCCAATCGGCGCCTTGCCATCCAGCGTGCCCTTACCTTCGAGCGCGGTCAGCAACCCCTGCCGCCGCTCGGCATGCAGATGCACATCATGCAGGGCGACCTGCGAAAAGCCCAGGATCGTGTCGATATCTGCGGTCAGATCGAGGCCGCTGGTAGCCTTTGAAATAGGCAGCGGCTTGGCGGCGATCTGCCCGATCGAAAACAGCGATTTGAAAAATTCGCGGCCCTCGAAATAGCTGCCGCGCGCGTAAACGTCGAGCACCTTGTCAGCCCGGACTGTGCCGGTCACATCGAGCCGCGTGACCACATTGATCGAGAATTCGGGGAAATGGAACGCGCTGAGTTTGTTGTCGGCCCCAATATCAACGCTGCCTTTGACAGCGATCTTTTCGCCCGACAGTTGAAAGGGGTCCAGGCGGAATTTGCCCTTGTCACTGGCGATGACGTCAAACGAGACATTGGCCGCTTCGCCCTGCGGTTTGCGCCAGGCGAGTGTGTCGAGCACCAGTTCTGCCTCCGACAGGTTGGCTTCGACGTGGGCGAGGTTACCGTCCGCGCTCACCGGGCCAGTAGCGATGTCGACCGTAACAGGCACGACCCCGGACACCATGTGGTTGACCAGAATGCCCAGCTGCTCGCGGTCGTTGGCGTCCAGCGTTGCGGTGATGCGGACTGGCGGCGACGGGCCGCTGCCTTCGCCCAGCGGCCGCGACCACAGCAGCTTTGCGGCAACGCCGTTCACCAGGAGATCGCCGTCGGCACGCAGGGACGCCTCAGTGGCTTCAAGATCGACGGTGCCGCCTTGCAAAGAAAATCCGCTGATGGGTCGTGGCAGCTTCAGTGAGGTCAGCGTTGCCGACGCTTTTAGAGCAATATCGCCCGTAGCCGGCAGCCGGGTCACCGGCAATTCCAGATCGAGTTTTCCTGAAAATTCGCCCGACAAATCTGTCAAGCGAATCCCTGATGCCCTGATCAGGCCGAGCGGCTTGGCATCGAGATATTCCAGCGCGGCTTCGATGGGTCCAGCGGCTTTCAGGGTGATCTTGCCGCGCGGCGACGGATCGAGGAAATTGGCGACGGTGTACGTTGCATCGGTCAACGTCAGCACACGGCCACTTGGCATCTGCGAGGCGGCGTCAGGGATTTCGGCCGTGAACTGACTGCCAGAAAATTGCATCTTGCCGTGGGTGGCGATCACGGGCGGCAGATCGGGCGCATATTTGAAGGCGATGTCGTCAACCTCGAACTCGGCCGTGGCGGCATCGTCGGGCGCTTTGCCGGTTTGCCGCAGCCGGCGCAGGCCCTCGGCGTCAAGTGACACACGCATATGGCCCTTGGAGATCTGGCCCGATTGCACATTCGTCAGCACCCAATTGCGGGCATAGGTCTGGAAACAGGCTGGCCAGAGCCGGAGCACCAGGTCCGACGCCGCCGACGCCACGCGGGCTTCCATCTCTAGCCCTGCGCTTGAAGCCCGGCCCGCCATCGCCATGCGCATATCGCCCGCTTCCAGCGCTAGCCGGTCCAGCACAGCCTCGCCCGTCGATGGAGTGAAGGTGCCCCGCGCGGTCCAGCCGTCAATGGCAACGGGCGAAAGGCCATGTTCGGGGTCTGCGATACGCGCATCGGCCAGTTGCAGATTGTATTGCCAGCGATCCTGGCCTGCCGCGTCGTGGTTGACAGTGGCGTTGCCCGATACGGTCGCGCCGCTGCCGTTGCTCTTGACTTGCGATGGCAGCAGCTCGATCCGCCCGCTGCCTTTGACGTAGCGGATATGGACGCCGCCCTGATCGAGCTTGAAGCTGTCAGCACAGGCGCCGCCCACATCAAGCTGGCCACGGCCGAGGCCGACATTCATGTCGAGGCGGCTGAGCGCGCCGTCGGGCGCAAAAGCCATGGTGGCGTTGCCGCCAACCGGCAGCAGTGCCGGAGCCAGCGGTGCCAGGGCCGCGCTGAGGTCCGCGAAATCGGCAGGCACGATATGATCGAGCGACGTACTGACCAGCAGGTCGGAGCCCGCTTCCGGTTGTTCGGCGGTAACCGTGACATGGAAGGGGCCGCTCGGCGCCACCACATTGCCCGAGCCGACCAGAATGTTGCGGGCCGTGTCCGTGCCAAGCCGGAAATCGAAATTCGGGATGCGCCAGGGCGTGGTGCGGCCTGAGCCTGCAATATCCATCCGGGCGTTGCGGATATGTAGCGACATGGGGGCTGCCGGAGATGGTCCTCGGGCCGGATGCGATTGGCCGATCACGGTGTTGAGCATCACCAGGGGATTGAGGGCTGGGGGATTGAGGGCTGGGCCATCAACCGGCGGGCTCACCGTAGTCTGGCTGGGGGACGCCGTGGTGTTCGTCGTTGCGTCAGGTTCTGCCCTTAATTGCAGACCGGCAGTCTTGGCGTAGTTCAAACGGAACAGCGGCTCGACCAGCGTGACGCTGGTGGGCTCGAACGAGCCCGTCAGTACAGACATCCAATCGAGGCCAACGGTGGCATTGGCGATCTTGGCCCAGGGTTGGCCGTTGGCCCCGGTAACCTCTACGGATGTGAGGGCAAAGCCAGGCGAGCCGTCTTCGTCGTCCAGCCGCAAGTTGGCGGTGCCGATCTTAACGACGAGCGGCGCTGAGCGCTTATTAATAGCGCTCTCCAGGGTGCCGATTAGGAAATCGGTCGCAATAGGCCCCTGACGCAAGGCAACGTACGCTGCTGTCGAGCTTACCAGGGCAAGGAGCACAGGCACGGCACACAGGAAAGCTGCCCATAGCAGCCAGCGCGGCCGTTTCAGACGGCGCTTGCGCGTGACTCGTCCCCCCGCCTTTGCCCCCCGTTGCGGGCGTGCTGTGCCTTTCGTCGTCGCCAAAAGGCGCTCCTCGATCCATCTGCCGGCTGCCGTCACGCCGTCATACAAGAGCCTTAGTGAATCTGGAACTAGCGCGGTGCTTCGGCTTGGTGCAGAAACGAGGCATCACCGTGGCACTATTCGAGGGGACTGAGCGATGATTGTTGAAGGGGGTGCGGCACCTGCGTTTGATTTGCCTGGCGACGACGGCAAACGGGTGACGCTGAAGGGGCTGAGCGGCGCTCCGGCGGTGCTCTATTTTTATCCCAAAGACGATACCAGCGGCTGCACACTGGAAGCGCAACAATTCACGGCGCTTATGGCCAAATTCAAAGCGCATGGCGCGCGTGTCATCGGAATTTCTCCGGATTCGACCGCCAGCCACTGCAAGTTCCGCGACAAGTACGAATTGAGCGTGACCCTGGCGGCCGATGAGGACAAAACCGTATGCGAGGCCTATGGTGTCTGGATCGAGAAGAAGATGTACGGCAAGACTTACATGGGCGTCGAACGTACAACGGTTCTGATTGATACCAAGGGGAAGATCCGGCAGATCTGGCGCAAAGTGAAGGTATCGGGTCACGCAGCTGATGTACTGAGTGCGGTCGAAGGTCTGAACGCAAAGTAGCGGCCTTGGTCTTGTGCGTAACCAGAGAAAGACTATAACCAAGACGGATGCAGAGGGGCAGGCCACGGCCCTGCGGCACCTTCAAGCGGTGCCGAGGGAACGTTGCCAATCATCAATGTCAGTGGAGTAAGGGGTTGTCCGAAATGTTTACCAAGAGGCCAGAGCCGCGCTCTGATCGTGTCGTGATTGGCGCTGAATCTGCGCGATCCACTCCAGTGCCGTCGCCTACCATCGGCAACTACTCCACAGCGTGGCCGTCATCGTCAGTTAGCGGGGATAAGATGAATCCGTCAGTCATCGGTTCGGATCTGATCATCATGGGCAACCTTGAGTCCAAGGGCGAAGTGACAATCGAAGGTCAGGTGCAGGGTGATATTCATTGCGCCATGCTGCTCGTCGGCGAGCACGCCCAGGTTACCGGCGGCATCGTTGCCGAGGAAGTGGTCGTGCGCGGCCGTGTCATGGGCTCGGTGCGCGGCAACAAGGTGACGTTGCAGGCGTCAGCCCATGTCGAGGGCGATGTGTACCATAAAGCGCTCGCTATTGAGCAAGGCGCGTTCTTTGAGGGTAAGTCGCGCCGGTCGGATGATCCGATGGCGGTCAGTAGCCGGAACGAAATCCGCTCCAACGGCGTCGTCGGGTTGCCGATGAGCGATGCCGGCCACACCACAAACTAAACGGACACTGATTGTCGAGAGCGGCTGGGACTATATGACGGCCCGGCCGTTTTTGGTGCGCTCCCCAGAAACAATCCCCAGACCAGTGACATCAGCAGGAAAAAGTGCCGCCAGTGATCGGTATCGACGATGAAGCCTTCGCCCACTGTGCCGATATAGGCCGATAGCGCCACCAGCATCAGCCCTTGCGACGGCACGCGCCGGAAAGCGCCCGCCAAGCCGATGCCCACCGTCACCATCACCAGGATAATGTACGCGCCGCCGCCCAGCCAGCCATGCCCAACCAGCACGTTGAGATAAACCTCGTGCACGTCCTCATGGTGGTAGTTGCCACCAAATTGTAATGGGCCAATGCCAAACGGATGGCTGGCAATCAGCGCCTTGGCTTTCTCATGCCCGGCAAAGCGGCCGTTCGATCCGCCATCATAGGATTGCTCAAGCTGCGCCCGCTCGGTCAGCAGCGAACTGATCTGTGACGATTGCAACGCTGCTCCGACGACCGCCGCGCCGCAAAGCCCGGCCGCCACCAAAAGCCCAGTGATCCGTAACCGGAATTTGCTGCTGCGCGAAGTCAAAAAGCTAAAATAACAAAGCAATATCAGCGCCACCGCTGCGTTCGACCAAGCCCCGCGCGAAAAGCTGAGGAGTGCGCCCAGCAGCAGGAAGCCTGTGGCACCAAGCGCCGCCGCGGCGATCAGTGTGCGCCGTGTAAACGCCAAATGCAACGCATAGACAAGCGCGGGCACGACGAAGGCCCCGTAAACGTTTGGGTCCTTGAAAGTGCCGCGCGCGCGCCCAAAGCCAGTCAGAAGCTCCGTCAGCGGCGGAGCCACGTTGAAATAGCCCACGAGCCCCGCCACCGTCGCCACCAGCGCCGCCAGCAGATAGCCGTTCAGGATCAGCCGCACATGCTTAACGGGGTCGTACTGCACGAAAGCCGCCAGCATCACCGAGGCGACAGCCAGATAGAAGGTGATGAAAACCTGCTTGCCCGCGACGCCGAAATCGAACGCCGACATTGCCCCGAGAAGGCCACCGATGGTGACGAGCAGCCATAGCAGCAGATACACCATCAGCGGCCAGTTCAGCGTGGCAAGGCCTGCAGCGGGCAAAATCACGATGAGGGCGATCAGCAAGGCATCGACCGGCGCCGGTTCAAAAAACACGATGCCGCTCGATGCCATCGCCAGCCACACGAGCGCCAGGGAAAGGCGATGCAACCCGCGCGGCTGGGCTGCGGCCGCCACCGTTGGCCATGGATCTTGAGCGACTGCGATCACGCGACGTGGTCCTGCATCTATCCGCTCAGAAACCAATTCGTCATGCCAGCCTCCGCTGCCATGACGAACGGTGGGCAGTTGCTTGAGTGCCCACCCTAATAAGCGTTTTCGGACTGCAACAGTGCCACGGGGGTCTTCAACAGGATGTAAAGATCGAGCAGCACCGACCAATGATCAATGTAGTAAAGATCGTGCTCTACGCGCTTCTTGATTTTTTCTTCCGTGTCCGTCTCGCCGCGCCAGCCGTTGATCTGAGCCCAGCCGGTCAGGCCCGGCTTCACCTTGTGACGGGCGTAGTAGCCATCCACAGCCTCCTGGTACAGCTTGTCGGCCGCCTTGGCCTGTAGGGCGTGCGGGCGCGGGCCAACCAGCGACAGCTCTCCCTTCAACACATTGAAAAGCTGCGGTAATTCGTCAATCGATGATTTTCTGATGAAGCGGCCGATTTTGGTCACGCGCGGGTCGCCCTTGCTCACCAGCTTAGCCGCGTTGGCATCACTCATATCCGTATACATCGAGCGGAACTTGTAGACTTCGATCAGCTCATTGTTGAAGCCGTAGCGCTTCTGCTTGAAGAACACCGGCCCCTTGCTGTCGCGCTTGATCAGAAAAGCCGTGATCAGCATGACCGGGGCGAGCGCGATCAGCGCCAGCACAGCGATCACCTTGTCGAACCACCATTTCTGGATGGTTGACCAGTTGGCAATCGGGCGATCTGCGACATCCAAAAATGGGATGCCGCCGATATAGGAATAGGCGCGCGGCGAAAGGCGGAGCTTGGCGGCAAGGCTGGACAGTTTGATATCCAGTGGCAAGATCATCACGGAGCGCAGGATATCGAGCAGCCGCTGCTCGGCGCGTGTCGGAAGGGCCAGCAGGACGAGGTCCACCCGCGTGTTGCGGCTGAACTCGGCGAGATCGGCGACAGTACCGATCTTGGGATACCCGGCGACCAGCCGGCCAACCCGGCCCTCCGAACGATCATCAAACACGCCGCAGATGCGGATGTCAGTCTCTTCGCTTTCCAGCCGGTGCAGCAAGGCTTCGCCCTCGGCGCCGCCGCCCACCAGCACGGCGCGGCGGACCAAGCGGCCCTGCTGGGTCCAGGTACGCACGCAAGCGGCAACAATCGTGCGCGATGTCAATAAACCGGCCGCACCGATAGCGAACCAGACCGCCAGCCATACACGCGACACTTCCGTACCCGCCTTGAAGAAGAACACGCCCGCAACCAACGCTGCGAAGATCGATGTCCAGGTGAGGCCCAGCCGCGACAGCTGGCTGACCGGCGAGCGAAGCGTGGGAATGGCGTAAAGCCCGCTGGCCTGGAACAGCACTGAGGCCAGAAACCCGACGAGGCCACACAGCGCGAAGTAAGGCGTGCTCGCCGCAAGATTGGTGTGGCCGATATAGATGTAGAACAACCCCGCGCCCAGCGCCGCGATCAGTGCGAAGTCAGACGCGCGCACGAGGCCGGAGACAACCACGGGCGAAATCACGCTTCGGCGGAAGCCCAGGCGAAAGTCCGCAAGCGGGGGGAGGCCGGCGAGCGACGCCGGAGCATTCAGGGTCGTTGTCGACATAGAAGGTTAAGTCCTGCCAAGTTTTTGACGTGTTCGTTGGCAGGATATGAGCAGGAACTGTGCCAGAAAACGTGCGGCGTTAACCTCTCCGCAAGATCTTCGCGGTTTCTGGGTCGGCTATCGAGTTTGCGCAGCCTTGGGCGTAGGGGCGACCGGCCTTGGTCTGGGCGTCGGGCATGTCGGTCCTCATCGCGAATCGAAAGGACCTGGATCGATTCAGCATTCTTGCCGCTTGTCATCTGCGGATTCACAAGATTGCCATCGGCAGCCCCGCCTTCCCCCTTGGAAAGCGGGCGCGATTGCGGCATTGTCCGCGCGCCCGCGAGCCGTCCATCGCAGGTCAGGGCCAGCCGGGGAGATCGATGCCAGGTGCCGTATCCATTCCACACCCTAGATGTCTTCACCGCCGACCGCTTTTCCGGCAATCAGCTCGCCGTGGTCATGGACGCCAGCCGCCTGACCAGCGCCCAGATGCAGATGATCGCGCGCGAGTTCGCAATCTCCGAGACGGTGTTCATGCTGCAGCCCGACAATCCTGCCCATTCGGCCAAAGTGCGCATCTTCACGCCGGGCCAGGAGCTGCCATTTGCGGGTCATCCGACGATTGGCACCGCCGTGTTGCTGGCCGAGCTGCAAAGCCAGTCCAACCCCGGCATGGACGAGGCAATTATCGTCCTTGAAGAGAGCATCGGTGTGGTGCGCATCGGGGTGCGCCGCAAGTCCGGCGAGGCCGCCTATGCAGAGTTCGATACGCCCAAGCTGCCCGAGGTGCTAAGCGCGCCGGTCTCCCACGACCGCATGGCCGATGCGCTCGGCCTTGCCCCTAGCGAGATCGGCTTCGAGAACCACCGCCCCACGCGCTACACGGCGGGCGTACCCTATTCTTTCGTGCCCGTGCGCAGCCTCGAAGCCATCGCCCGTGCACGCATGATCACGCCCTACTGGCAAGGTCCGTTCGGGTCCGACGGTGCCTACCTCTATTGCCGCGAAACCGTGCACACAACGGCGCAATTTCACGCCCGCATGTTCGCCCCGGACCTGACCATGGAAGATCCTGCCACTGGCTCGGCAGCCGCAGCGTTTGCCGCTGTCGTGCACCGCTTCGATGATCTCAAGGACGGCACGCGCAAACTGCTGATCGAACAAGGCTATGAGATGGGTCGCCCGAGCGAGATCTACCTCGAAGTGATGGTGGCGGGCGGCCTCGTCCGGCAAGTGCGGATCGGCGGCCGGGCAGTCAGAGTGAGCTCCGGCGTGCTGGAGGTGTAAGCTCGAACTCGGGGTCATTGCGAGACTGTGCCCCAACATCGCTCAGGCATATCGCCTCCAACCATCTTGACGAGACAAATTCCGTTCTGCTATGACAACGTTGTCAGTGGGGGTCTGAGACCCCCGGCGGGGGTTTTAACGGTCTCAAGGCTTCCATGACCACGCTCAAGGATGTTGCCAAGCGAGGTGGTGTTTCGGCCAAGACCGTGTCGCGGGTTGTCAACCGTGATCCAATGGTGTCCGACGAGACGCGTGCGGCGATTTTGCGGCTGGTGGATGAACTCGGCTACATCCCCAACGACGCCGCCCGCCAGATGCGCACGCAAAATTCGCGCACCGTGGGCTTCCTCACAGACGTCATCGCCACCACTCCCTATTCGGTCGATATCGTGCGCGGCGTGCAGGAGGAACTGCGCGCCGAAGGCCGCACTATGCTGATCGCCAACTCGGGCGGCATGGAGGAGCACGAGGCCGAATACTGGCGCATGTTCCGTGCTCAGAGGGCGGCAGGCGCGCTCTATGCCACCATGTTCCACCGCGCCGTCGATATCAACGCCGTCGAGTTCACCAGCCCCGTCGTGCTGGTCAATTGTTTTGACCGCCGCCATCGCTTCGCTGCCGTGCTGCCCGATGATTTCACCGGCGGCTACACCCAGGCCAAACACCTTCTCGACATGGGCCATCGCCGCATCGGTCTGGTGTCGGTCAATCCCATTTTGCGCGCTGAGGGCTTGCGCCGCAAGGGGATCGACAAGGCCCACGGCGAGGCCCGGCTGGAGCTGGACGATAAGCTAGTGCGGCCCGGTATGGTCGGCAATATCGGTGCCGAGCGGTTGGTGGCCTACGAGGCGGCGCTCGAACTGCTAAAGGGCAAGAAGCGCCCCACCGCCATCATCTGTGGCCACGACCAGATCGCTCTGCAAGTCATGTCGGCGGCGGCGGAACTCGGCCTGCGCGTGCCCGATGATCTTTCCATCATTGGCTACGACGATCAGCATACCATCACCGAGGCGCTGCGCCCGGCGCTGACCACGGTGGCGCTGCCGTATTACGAGATGGGGCGTACCGCGACGCTGCTGCTCAACGATCTTATCGCCGGCAGAGAGACCCCGCAACAGCCCGTGCTTGTGGCTTGCCCGCTGGTGATCCGCCAATCCTGCCGGCCCCCGAAATAACAGTGACTGCCAGGGCCGTTGGACGTCTGAAGACTGAAAGCCTGAACAGGGAGGACAAAGTAAAATGCAGATGACAACGTTGTCGAAACTCTCGTACGGCCTAGCTTTGGCCGGTGCGGTTTCGCTGCTGTCGTTGCCCGCATGGGCTGGCGACATCAAGGTTTGGCACCATGGCGGACGTGGCGATGGTGAGCGCGGCAAGATCGCCGCCATGCTGGAAGCCTGGAGCGCGGCGCACCCCGACAACAAGGCCGTGCTCGAAATTCTGCCAGAAGGTGCGTATAATGAGCAAGTCCAGGCTGCGGCGCTTGCTGGCAACCTGCCCGACCTGCTCGACTTCGATGGTCCAAACTACGCCAACTATGTCTGGTCGGGCTATCTCGCCCCGCTCAATGACATTGTGCCCCAGGCCACCCTCGACAACGTGATCCCCTCGCTGATCGCGCAAGGGACCTACGGACCCGATGGCAAGCTGTACTCGATCGGCATGGGCGATTCGGGCCTCGGTCTTTGGGCCAACAAGGCTATGCTGACGAAGGCGGGCGTGCGCATCCCGAAGGGCGTAGATGACCCCTGGACGCTGGCCGAATTTGAAGACGCCCTGGCCAAGCTGAAGGCTTCGGGCATCGCCACGCCCCTGGACGTCAAGCTCAACTACGGCAAGGGCGAATGGTTCACCTATGGCTTCTCGCCGATAGTCCAGTCGATGGGCGGCGACCTGATCGACCGCAAGACCTGGAAATCCAAGGGCACGCTGGACGGCGACGCCGCCATCAACGCCATGACGCACTTCCAGAGCTGGGTGAAGGCAGGCTACGTCGTGCCCGCCGCTGCTGGCGACGACTCGTTCTTCGGCAAGAAGACCTCCGCCATCTCGTTCGTCGGCCACTGGATGTGGGCGGCTCATTCCAAGGCGCTTGGCGATGATCTCGTCTTGTTGCCTATGCCCAAGTGGGGCGACAAGCAGCTCACCGGCAACGGCGGTTGGTGCTGGGGCGTGACCAAGAAGGCCAAGGACGCCAAGGCCGTCGGCGAACTTATCGCCTATCTGTTGTCCGACCCGGTGCTCGGGCCGTTCATGGAGAGCCAGGGTGGTCCTCCGGGCACCAAATCGGTGACCGCAGCCTCCAAGCTCTACGGCCCCGGTGGCAAGTTGCAGGTGTATGCGGATCAGCTCTCGCATGGCATCGGCTTCCCGCGTCCCGTGCATCCGGCCTATCCGGTGATCACCGCCGCGTTTGCCGCCGCCGTTGCCGACATTGTCGATGGCAAGGACGTCAAGGCCTCGCTCGGCAAGGCCGCCAGCGACATCGACCAGAACATCGCCGATAACAGCGGCTACCCGCCGTTTGCCAGCAAGTAGGTTTGGTTTCCCGAGGCGGAAAGCCGGTCCCGGGGCGCGCGTTGATTGCTGAAGGAAATGCGTAGGTTGGGTCACGCGAAGGCTTGATCCAACCTACGACGAGGCTCATTGGATACGGTGTAGGCTGATCATGGCAGGACTTCGGACCAGGGACACGCGGGCGGCGGTGGCCATCATGTCGCCAGCGCTCATACTGATCGCTGTTTTCATCATCCTGCCATTCATTCTGGCCATCGCGCTGTCGTTCAGCAACCAGCGATTGGTGCCCAATCTGAATGCGCCGACGGCCTTCATTGGCATCAGCAATTATCTGCGGCTGTTCGGCCAACCCGAATTCCTGCAGGCCTTTATCAACACGTTCCTCTTTGCCGTGATCGTCACGCCGTTGCAATCGGCCATGGGCCTGGGCGCGGCCATCCTGATCAATTCAAAACTGCCGGCACGCAACGTGTTCCGCGCGATTTTCTTTCTGCCGACGGTCATCACCATGGTGGTCGTATCGGTGATCTGGTTCGCGCTTTACCGGTTGGATGGCGTTTTCAACCAGCTGCTCAGTATCGCGACAGCCGGCAATGCCGGACCCATCGATTGGCTGCACAACGCTTGGCTGGCGCTGCCCGCGATCATCCTCCTCTCGGCCTGGCAGGGCTTTCCGTTCCAGATGGTGATCTATCTGGCCGGGCTGCAACAGATCAATTCCGAGCTTTACGAGGCCGCCAAAGTCGATGGCGCCAAGCCGTGGGATGAGTTCTGGGGTGTGACGATGCCCGGCCTGCGCAACACCCACATCTTCGTGCTGGTGACGACGACCATCGCAGCCTTCAAGCTGTTCACGCAGGTCAACCTGATGACCCAAGGCGGACCCACTGGCGCCACGCAAACCGTGGTGCGTTACGTCTACGAACAAGGTTTTACTCGCGGCAGTGTGGGGTTGGCTGCGGCGGCCTCGGTGGTGTTCTTTCTAGTGGTGCTGGCGATTTCGATCGGCCAGCGATACGTCTTCCGGTCCGAAGAGGAAGTGCGATGAACCGTTCGGGCGTCTCCTACATCCGGCTCGGCTTGGCACTGCTGATTTGCGTGCTGGTGGTTGCCCCGCTTTACATGATGGTTGCCATCTCGCTGAAGGCGGATGAGCAGCAGATCCTGGTTGATTTCGGCAACTGGCGGGCGTTCTGGGTCTGGCCCTGGGACATGAGCCTTGAGAACTACCGGATCATTCTCTCGGACAAACAGGCGCCGTTCCTGCGCTTCATGTTCAACTCGATCCTGATCGTCGCTTCGATTGTACTGTTCGGCATCCTGCTCAACTCAGCCTGCGCCTTTGCCCTGTCGCGGTTGCGCTTTACCGGCCGCAACTTCATCCTGGCGGTGCTCATTGCGCTGATCATCATTCCGATGGAGGCGCTCGCCATTCCGCTCTTGCTGATGATGGCGCGGATCGGCTGGCTAGAGACCTACCAGGCCCAGATCGTGCCTTTCATCGCTCACCCGTTCTCGATCTTCCTGTTCTATCAATTCTTCTCCAAGCTGCCGAAGGACCTCGACGAAGCTGCCTTCGTCGAAGGCGCGACGCCGGTCCAGGTCTATTGGAAGATCGTGCTGCCGCTGTCGCTGCCGGTGATCGCCACCGTCGCGATTCTGCAGAGCCTCGAATATTGGAATGCCTATCTCTGGCCACTGATGATCACGCGCGGCCCCGCCACCCGGCCGGTGTCGCTGGCTCTCGCGCAATTCTTCGGTACACCGCCCTATCTATGGGGCCAGCTCATGGCTTTCTCGGTCCTGATGTCGCTGCCCGTCCTCATTCTCTATTTGGTCTTCCAGCGCTGGTTCATTCAGTCGGTCGTGAGCAGCGCCGTCAAAGGCTGATACAACTTTCGGAACCGTTTATGGCCTTCGTGCTTCCCGACCGATACATCTGGGATTTCTGGACCGTCCGTGATGGCGGGACAACGCATCTCTATTATCTGAATGCGCCCAAAACCATTGCGCACCCGGATGACCGGCACGCTAACGCCATCATCGGCCACGCCACCTCGACAGACCTGGTGACCTGGACCGATCTCGGCACCACCGTGCAGCCGTCGCCTGCGCCCGCCTGGGATGATGGCACCACCTGGACTGGCTGCACGGTCAAGCGCCCCGATGGCCAGTGGATGATGTTCTACACCGGCACAAGGCGCGAGGAGCGCTCAAAAATCCAACGCATCGGCGCGGCGCTGTCGAGTGATCTGCACACTTGGACAAAGCTCTCCGGCAATCCGCTGTTAACGCTCGATACGCGCTGGTACGAGGATTACGATCCGAACGCCACGGGCGAGCGGCCCTGGCACGACGAAGCCTGGCGCGACCCCTGGGTCTATCCTGATCCCTCAGGTCAAGGCTGGCGGATGCTGTTCACGGCGCGCGAAAACCACGGGGCCGCACCGGGCCGCGGCGTCATCGCGCAAGCCTCATCGCCAGACCTCCTCACCTGGACCGCCGAAGCGCCGTTCCACACTTGCGGCAAGTTCGGCGAAATGGAAGTGCCCCAGCTCTTCGAACTCGACGGCTGGTGGTACTGCCTGTTCTGCAACGGTGCCAAAAACCAGGCGCCAACCTATATTCCTGCGCATGGCCAAGCGCGGATGACAGGAACGCACTACTTGCGGTCCCGGCGTCCCGAAGGTCCATTTGAGATGATCGAAGACCAGTTTTTCGCTGGCGACGCAGCCGGGCGACTTTATGCAGGACGGATGGTGCCTGCCCATGATGGCCGGCCGCTGTTCATGGCGTTTGTCAACATGACCGCTGGCGGGACTTTCGGAGGCACCCTGACGGACCCAATGCCGATGTGGCGGCTGCCCGACGGCCGGCTGCGCGTCGATGCCCGCGCTTACGGACTACCCATCGATCCAGACGATCTTGCCCACGCCCCGAAAGCCTGACGGAGTTTTGACCATGGCCAGTGTAACCCTGCGCGGTGTGCGCAAAGTCTTCGGCAAAACCGAGGTCATCAAGGGCGTCGATCTCGACGTTGCCGATGGCGAATTCGTCGTTTTCGTCGGCCCGTCCGGGTGCGGAAAATCAACGCTTCTGCGCATGATCGCGGGCCTCGAAGAGATCTCCGAGGGTGAATTGCAGATCGAGGGTATCCGCTGCAACGACAAGACGCCCAAAGAGCGCGAGATCGCCATGGTCTTCCAGTCCTACGCGCTCTATCCGCATAAGACCGTCTACGACAACATGGCGTTCGGCCTGCAACTGGCCAAGGCGCCGCGCGAGGAGATCGATCTCAAAGTGCGCGAGGCCGCCCGCATCCTGAAGATGGAGCCGCTGCTCGACCGCAAGCCCAGCCAGCTGTCAGGCGGCCAGCGCCAGCGCGTCGCCATCGGCCGCGCGATTGTCCGCAAGCCGAAGGTGTTCCTGTTCGACGAGCCGCTCTCGAACCTGGACGCTGCCCTGCGCGCCAACACCCGCGTCGAAATCGCCAAGCTGCATCACGACCTTGCCGCGACCATGATCTACGTCACGCATGACCAGATCGAAGCCATGACGCTCGCCGACAAAATCGTGGTGCTGGAAGCGGGCGAAGTGCGCCAGATCGGCTCGCCGATGGAACTCTACCACCGGCCGCAAAACCTGTTCGTGGCCGGCTTTATCGGCTCACCGAAGATGAATTTCCTGCAAGGCAAGATCGCCAGCGCAGCGCAAGGCGTAACCGGCATTGCGCTGGCCTCGGGCGTGACCCTGCGCGTGCCCGCAGCCATCGCCAAGGCGGCGGCCGGTGACTCTGTGACCGTGGGCGTGCGGCCCGAACATCTCTCTGTCGCCCAAGATGGCCCGCTCATTGGCAAGATCGAAGTCGTCGAACGGCTGGGTCCAGAGACCCTTGTCAATGTCGCGCTAGGCGACGGCGGCACCGTCATCGCCACCCTGCCCGGCAACAGCGCCGTCAAACCCGGCGACACCATCCGTTTCCAACCCGATCTCGCCAGGCTGCACGTGTTCAATGAGAGCGGCATGAGATTGGGGTAGTGGCGATGGGGGCAAGACTGCCCCGGAACCGACGCCTCGGCCGTCGCGGTTTCCAATGTGAAACCAGCGGTTTGGGTGATCGCTCCATTGTTGATGAGGAGTTGGGTCCGGCCAATGCACGGCATGTGTGCTTTGATGGTGCCTCGAGCCGTCGGGTTGTTCCAACAAAGCGCCCCAATCCGGGCCTAAGCCCGCACGATAGAACCAGGAGGCTGTGATGCTGGTCGTTGCCCAAAGGTTGCGCGTCCGAGCCGTGGCGCTGGCAGTTGTTGTGTGCGTGTCCTGCGGACCTGTTTTTGCCGAAGACGCCGCCGCTCCCGCCGATCAGCCTGCCGCCGCTGCGCCTCCGATTGACACCACGCAACTCGCAGCAACTCCCGACCCGCGCACCGGCGACCCCGCCTATGAGCAGGCCGCCAAGCTGCTCAAGGCCATCGACGGCGTGTTGCAATCTACCGCCGAAAACCGCGCCGACGCCAAGAAACTCCCCAGCAAAGAGGAGTTCCTGCTGCCGCCATTGCTCACCGAAACGCGCGAAAGCCGCGAGGGTAAGATCAAGGATCTTTTGGATTCGGCGCTGGGCATCGTCACCGACGTGCCAATTGTCGATATGCAGAAGAAACTTGAGGAGTCGCGCAAGTCGATCCGGGATGGCGACACCCACATCGCTGATCTGCGCCGCCGCCAGCTAGCCGCCCCAAAAGAAGCTCCGCTCGCAGGTTACCTCAACGACACCATCGACAGCTTGCAACGCGAGATCGACGCCCAGGAAAAGGCCAACGACGGCAAAAAGGCCGCCGTCACCGCGACCAAGCAGGAGATCGGCGACGCGCTGGACAAGGCCGGCATCAAGATGAGCCCGGACCAGCTGGATCTGCTGCTGGACAGCGTGCTCTCGGGCGATCTCGTGCGCCTCGTTGCCGTGTTTAACTCGGCCAAGCTTATCGATGAGCAGCTCGGCAAAGGCATCCAGGTCGGCAATGGAGACCTCAGCGCCGCGCGGAAATTCTTTGCCATGCACGCGGCGTTGTTCGCCATGCTCGTGCACGCGCAAGACACGCTGATCGGTAAGATCGATGAGATTTATCTGCCGCGCTTGTCGGCCATCACCAAGGACGTGGCAAAGGCGCGTGGCGACACTAAGAAGCTACTCAAAGACCAGAATCGCGACGACCAGACCAAGGCACTTGAGGCCAATTTGAAGAGCCAGGAATTTGCCGACGAGGTGATCGCCTATTACCGTGGCTATCTTTTACAACAGCGCGAGCAGCTGGCCAAGGCCCGCATCAAGGCGGCCAAGGACCTAAAGATCGCCGACAATACCTATGAGACAGTAGAAGCCAGCTTTGAGTTAAAACAGCTGATCAAGGACGCCAAAGCCAGTTTCGAAGCCATCCAGAAACTCGAAAGCCCTGGCTTCGACCAGATTTTCCAGAACCAGGAACTGCGGCAGGAATTCGACAACCTCACCCGCAAGCTGGACGTGCCCGCGAGTTGATTTGGTGTCAGGCACCGTTGGTGCCTGACACCCAGTAGGCAGCGTGTGTTGCGGCGATATTTGTGCTAGTTTGCGACATGGGCAAGATCGAAGCGATTGAAAAAGCCATCGAGCAGTTGTCACCACACGAGTTGAACAAACTGCGTGCATGGATGGACGAACCTGCTGCGCAAGCCTTCGATAACGCCATTGAGCGCGACGCTAATGCGGGCAAGCTGGATTGGCTAGTTGCCGAAGGGCGTGCGGAAATGGACGCTGGCGAGGGTGAAGAAATCTAGCCCCGAAGCAATTTTGAGATGCGGCATGTCAAGGGCAAGCGCTTTCAAAGACGCTATGCTGCGCTTCCATCCAGCATCAGGGCTCTGGCCGATAAGATCTTTGCTCTCTTGAAGATGAATTCCAGGCATGCATCGTTGCATTTCAAACGCATCAAACCTGGTCATTGGTCAGCGCGGGCCGGCCTGGACTATCGTGCGCTCGCAATTGAGGGCAAGGATCGTTTTCAATGGGTTTGGATCGGCCCGCACGACGAATACACGGCCTTAATCAAGTAGTTCAGCCACCTTCAAAACAAAACCGGCCGGCGGTTGGCGGCCTAAGCCCATCAGGGCAAGACACCACCATCCGCCAGCCAGCAAATTCTACGGCGCTACTTCATGTCCTTGAACGCGTCCTTGGTGCAGGCGTCCGCGAACTCCTTGTCGGTGAGCACGCCGTCCTTGGCACCAGCCGCCGGCATCTTCATGGTCTCCATCGCCATCAGATAAGGCTTGGCCATGTCGCCCGAGAGCTTGCCTTCGGCCTTGGCGTCTGCCTTCTTCCACATCGCTGTGCAGTCTTCGGGGGTGGCGGCGAATACGGCGGGGGTGAGCGCCAACAGAGCGATGGCCGAAGCGATCAAGAGCTTGGTCATGGGGTATCTCCTTGCGGGTCGTTTGGTCACGGATCCATCAAACGAAAATCCGTAACGTTTCAAGGACTGGCATTTTCGTTATGTGCCAGTTTGCAATAACTGCGTTCTTATTTGCAGCATCACGAGAGAATGTTTGTCCATAAATGTGGCCAGAATCCGGCTCTTCGGTGTCAGCAAGCGTGTAGTTAGAACTTATGAAATGCAGTTTGCTGAGGCTCGCATTGTCCACGCAGCGAGCTTCGCGCAGCCAGCCCCCATCTTTCTGGCCGGACAGAAGCTGCTCAGCTTTGAGATGTTCGAGGTCGAGGATATTTTCGTCCGATAAGCCCGATTGACCATCCATGAGTGCCGTCAAGCTCCCTTGGTAGTCCATGTCGGTAACAAGCACGCGCTCGGCCACACTGGGCGCGGGTGGGTTGGCAAAATAGGCCGCGAGATTTCCAGCTATCGTGGTTTTACCAACTCCCCCTTTTAGATTTGCGATCAGCATTATTGGGATGCTTTTATCGAGCGCCCGATGATAATCGAGTTTCGCGGCACCGAGATTGCGCGACCAGATCGATTCATCCTTGCCATCGCTGATGCGCCGGATGCGTTCCAGCTTCTTGATTGCGCCGGCACCCTCTTTGTTCTGAGTTTCGATGCGGCGCAGACTGATGCGCTGTAAGAAAATCCGACGCCAAGAAGCCCCAATCCAAGATCGAGAAAGGGCTTGATTGTGGCAATCCAATCCTTCGCAATCACGACGCAATTAACTATGTCTTGCGCCGAAGCCAATGAACAATTCAAAGCCCCCCCACCGTCCGCGAAAAATCCCGGCACAGTAGGTTATGCGACTGAGGTTGCCAAGGGACGGCGGATGATCCCTTGAAAACACAAAAAACCGCCGCGAGGGTTCCCTCGCGACGGTCGCATTCGACGCTCCGTGCCCGGCGGCTTTTTTGCTTGTGCGCGGCGACTCGCGTAACCGCGAGCCGGCCGCCGCGCACGAAGGCTACATATCCATGTCGCCCATTCCGCCCATTCCGCCCATGCCGCCGCCGCCATGCATGTGGCCGCCGCCGTCTTTCTTCTTGGGGGCTTCGGCAACGCCGGCTTCGGTGGTGATCAGCAGCGAGCTGACCGAGGCCGCGTCACGCAGAGCTGTGCGCACAACCTTGGCCGGGTCGATGATACCCTTTTCGATCATGTCGACATATTCGTCGAGTTGAGCGTCGTAGCCGAACGTATCCGACTTGTTCTCGAGCACCTTGCCGACGACGATCGAGCCTTCAACGCCCGCGTTCTGGGCGATCTGGCGGATCGGCTGCTGCAACGCGCGGCGGACGATGTTGATGCCGGCTTCTTCGTCGTCGTTGAGGCCCTTGACCGTGATGGCCTTGGTGGCGCGAAGCAGCGACACGCCGCCGCCCGGAACGATGCCTTCTTCGACGGCAGCGCGGGTGGCGTTGAGCGCGTCATCGACGCGATCCTTCTTTTCCTTCACTTCGATCTCGGTGGCGCCGCCGACCTTGATCACCGCAACGCCGCCTGCCAATTTGGCCAGACGCTCCTGCAGCTTCTCTTTGTCGTAGTCGGACGTCGTTTCTTCGATCTGAGCTTTGATCTGCGAAACCCGAGCTTCGATGTCCTTCTTCTTGCCCGAACCGTCGACGATCGTGGTGTTGTCCTTATCGATCGTGACTTTCTTGGCTTTGCCGAGCATGTCAATGGTGACATTTTCGAGCTTGATACCAAGATCCTCAGCAATCATTTCGCCAGACGTGAGGATCGCGAGATCCTGCAACATGGCCTTGCGGCGGTCGCCAAAGCCTGGGGCCTTGACGGCAGCGACCTTGAGGCCGCCACGCAGCTTGTTGACGACGAGCGTGGCTAAGGCCTCGCCTTCGACGTCTTCAGCAATGATGAGCAAGGGCTTGCCGGTCTGCACGACGGCTTCCAGCAAGGGCAGCATGGCTTGCAGGCCCGACAGCTTCTTCTCGTGGATTAGGATGTAGGGCTCCTCAAGCTCGCACATCATCTTTTCGGCGTTAGTGATGAAGTACGGGGAGAGATAGCCGCGGTCGAACTGCATGCCTTCAACGACGTCGAGCTCAGACTCGAGGCTCTTGGCCTCTTCGACCGTGATGACGCCCTCGTTGCCGACCTTTTGCATGGCCTTGGCGATCATGTCGCCGATGGCCTTGTCGCCGTTGGCAGAAATCGTGCCAACCTGGGCGATTTCCTTGGTGTCGCTAACCTTGCGCGACTTCTTTTTGATCTCGTCCATAACCTGGTGAACGGCCTTGTCGATGCCGCGCTTCAGGTCCATCGGATTCATGCCGGCGGCAACCGCCTTCATGCCTTCGCGCACGATCGCCTGGGTGAGCACGACGGCGGTCGTGGTGCCGTCGCCGGCCTCGTCATTGGTCTTGGACGCGGCCTCGCGGACCATCTGGGCGCCCATGTTCTCGAACTTGTCTTCGAGTTCGATTTCCTTGGCGACGGTGACGCCGTCCTTGGTCGAACGGGGAGCGCCGAAGCTCTTCTCGATGACGACGTTGCGGCCCTTGGGACCCAGAGTCACCTTGACGGCGTTGGACAGGATGTCGACGCCGCGCAAGATGCGCTCGCGGGCTTCGGCGGCAAAACGGACTTCTTTGGCTGCCATGGGATGTGGCTCCTTGTTTTGGGGGAAATTGATTGGAAATAGGCTTTTGGCTTCAGGCTTTGGGCATTGGCTAGTGCCTAACGCCTAGTGCCTAGAGCCTGCTTCACGCTGCCTTCTTGGCGGCGACCTTACCTTCGATCACGCCCATGATGTCGCTCTCCTTCATGATCAGGAGTTCGTTGCCATCAAGTTTGACTTCAGTGCCCGACCATTTGCCGAACAGCACAATGTCGCCGGCCTTGACGTCGAGGGCGACGCGCTCACCGTCTTCATCGCGCGTGCCGGGGCCGACGGAAATGACTTCGCCCTGCATCGGCTTCTCGGTGGCGCTATCGGGGATGATAATGCCGCCAGCGGTCTTGGTGTCTTCGGCGAGGCGTTTCACGACCACACGGTCATGCAGGGGACGGAATTTCACGGACATCTTGGGTCTCCTTCTTATAAATCAGACGCTGGCAATCCCCTCATAGCTTCGCCATCGGTGAAAAACGCGATGGGCGAGGCTTTGGGATGCATTGGGCCTGGTACGATTGACTTTAGCGGCGCTGGCACTCGACGCTTGCGAGTGCTAACAGACCAGCGATGGATTAGCCGAAAGCGGGCGGGAGTGTCAAGGCGATTTTAGCACTCTCTGACAAGAGTGCTAACGCAGCGCCCACCTCGACGGCATGCTACAGTTGGGCGAACGTGATCTGCCACTGAACAAGGGACGAACCATGGCGCGCTGCGACCGCACGCAGAAACCGGACTGCACTTGCTTTGACCACGTGGACACCTGGGTCTTCGACCTCGATAACACGCTGTACCCGTCATCTTGCGATCTTTTTGCCCAGATCGATCAGAAAATGACAAGTTTTGTCGCGAACCGGCTCGGACTGGAGCGGGAGGCGGCACGAAGATTGCAGAAGCAACTCTACCACCGGCATGGCACGACACTGGCCGGGCTGATGGCCGAGCATCAGATAGCGCCGCAGCAGTTCCTCGACGATGTGCACGATATCGACTATTCGCCGGTGCCGCGCTCGCCGGACTTGGTTAAGGCTCTGGAGAAACTCCCTGGCCGCCGCATTGTGTTTACTAACGGCTCGCGGGGCCACGCCACCCGGACTCTCGACCGGATTGGCGCTTCGCACCTGTTCGATGACATTTTCGACATTACGGACGCAAATTTCGTGCCGAAGCCCCGCGCCGAAGCCTTTGCCAGCTTTTTTTCCTCCCACAAGGTTGACGGCAAAACCGCCGCGATGTTCGAGGACCTGCCGCAGAATCTCGGCCCGGCCCATGAGCTTGGCATGATGACCGTGCTGGTTCATTCGCACATGGACGACCACCCGGTTTACCAGGATATCCGTGGCTGGGGTGCTTCCCCGCCGGCGCATATTCATCACAGGACGGATGATCTGCCGGGGTTCCTGGCAGCGTTAACGCAATGTGGTAAGAGCGGGTGATTTTGGCATGGTACTGCGCGCGAACAGTGTTCAATGCGCGTTATCGGATGCGCATTCCGCGTCATTCCGCATCATTCCGCGTCTTTCCGTGGTCGTTCGCGCCGATTTGCGCCGATAAAGCGGAATTTGATGCAACACGTCCTTATCGAGACACCGTTCACCATGTCTATGGACAGCATCATCGCCGATTTCGACCTCCTCGACGACTGGGAGGATCGCTACCGCTATGTCATCGAACTCGGCCGCGCCCTGCCGCCGCTCCCCGAGGCCGCGCGCACCGATGCCAACAAAGTGCGCGGCTGCGCCAGCCAGGTCTGGCTGCTGACGGACGTTGCCGGCACACCTCCCGTCCTCATCTTCCACGGCGACAGTGATGCCCACATCGTCAAGGGTCTCGTTGCCATCCTCCTCACTATGCTCAGTGGGCAGACGGCTTCCGCCATCCTCGCCTCTGACCCGATGGCCGAATTCGCCAAACTCGGCCTGGCTGAGCACCTCACTCCCCAACGCAGCAATGGCCTCGCGAGCATGGTGGCGCGCTTCAAGGCAGACGCGCGTGGGGCGCTGGGGGATTAGGACGCTTCCTGCTTAGACTTAAGTATCAGGCACGTGTCGTCAGCCTTTCCCGCCCCGCCCCCACCTTGTTCCTCCCCGTTGAGGTGAAAGGAACAAGGTGGGTGTGGGGCGGGAAAGCCTAGAAAACTCTTCGAGCGCTTCAACTCCAGTCGTAACCGCTCTGGCCACACGTCCAGGATCTGCAATCTTTGCAACGGTGTTCAAGGGCGCGATCAGACCTGTGGGCCGGTAGCTTGGCTTCAATGGAAATCGCGCGATTTTGGAATGATGCGGGCATCGCGCGGGTGGGTATGGTTCTTTGTTTGCCGCTGGCGACTCCCCTCCGGGGAGCCGGCCGCCAGCGGCGAAACCCGGGCTGAACCGGGGTTGGGGCGTAGCACTTCGTCGGCGTTGGCGATGGGGACGGGCATCAGCGGCGCATCCTCGGCCAGCCGTTGCAGCCAGGCGCTGCGGTCTTCGAGATGTTCGGCAACGAGATGAATAATGTTCTCGTGGCGCTGGATGCGTCCACGGATCAGGATCAGTCGCGCGCCCATCACCACCTTGCGGTAGCGCTCCAGCATCTGCGGCCAAACCACGGCATTGGCGACGCCGGTTTCGTCCTCCAAGGTCATAAACACGACGCCCTTGGCGGTGCCCGGCCGCTGACGCACCAGGATGACACCGGCCAGCGACACGCGCACGCCATCGGGCAGTTTGCGCAGATCGTTGCAGGCCGCCACGCCATCAGCTGTGAATTGCGGGCGCAGGAAGCTCATGGGGTGCGCCTTCAGCGACAGCCGCAAGGTCTGATAGTCGTTGACCACATGCTCCGACAGCGGCATTTCGGGGAGCGTCACGGCCTCGTCCGCGCCCATCTCGCGCGCTTCGGCCCACGTAAACAGCGGCAGCGGCAGCGTGACGGGGAGCGCGCGCACCTCCCAGAGCGCCTGCCGCCGGTCGAGCCCCAGCGAGCGGAACGCATCGGCGGCGGCGAGCTTTTCTAGCGTTGCGACCTGCACGCGGGAGCGCTGGCGGATGTCTTCGATGGTGTTAAAGCGGGCAGCAGGCAGCGGGCAGCAGGCAGCAAGCGCCCCTTCCTGTTGCCTGCTGCCCGTTGCCCGCTGCCCATCTCGCGCCGCCGTGATCTTGGCGACCTCGTCCTCGCGCAGGCCATCGACTTGGCGCAAGCCAAGCCGCAGCGCCCAGCCGTCTTTGCCATCGGGCTCAAGCGTGCAATCCCAATCGCTGTGGGTGACATCGGCTTCGCGGGCTTCGACGCCGTGCTCGCGGGCGTCACGCACGATCTGGGCGGGGGCGTAAAAACCCATGGGCTGCGAGTTCAGCAGGGCGGCGGCGAACACGGCCGGGTAGTGGCATTTCATCCAGGCCGAGACATAGACCAGCAGCGCGAAACTCGCCGCGTGGCTTTCGGGAAAACCGTAATCGCCAAAACCCTTGATCTGATTGAAGCAGCGTTGCGCGAAATCCTGGGTGTAGCCGCGCGCCACCATGCGCGTCACCATCTTGTCCTCAAGGAGCCCGATGGTGCCCTTGCGCCGGAAAGTGGCCATGGCGCGGCGCAGTTCGTTGGCCTCTTGCGAGGAGAATTTCGCCGCCACCATGGCGATGCGCATGGCTTGTTCCTGGAACAGCGGTACGCCTTTGGTCTTGCCGAGGATCTGCTTAAGTTCGTCGGGGGGGCCGTGTTCGGGGGAGGGCGAGGGGTAGACTTCGGGTTCGAGGCCGGAGCGGCGGCGGAGATACGGATGCACCATGTCGCCCTGGATGGGACCAGGGCGGACGATTGCGACTTCGATCACGAGATCATAGAAGCAGCGCGGTTTCAGGCGCGGCAGCATGTTCATCTGCGCCCGGCTCTCGACCTGGAACACGCCGACGGAATCGGCGGCACACAGCATGTCGTAGACGGCCGGGTCATCGCGCGGGATGGTGCCGAGGCTGTAGCTTTTGCCGTAGTGCTTTTGCAGAAGCTCAAAGCCCTTGCGGATGCAGGTCAGCATACCAAGGCCAAGCACATCGACCTTGAGGAGCCCCACGGCGTCAAGATCATCCTTGTCCCACTCGATATTGGTACGGTCGGGCATAGCGGCGTTGCCGATGGGCACGACCTCCGTGAGCGGTCCGCGCGTCAGCACAAAGCCGCCGACATGCTGCGAGAGATGGCGTGGGAAGCCCATGAGGTCCTGGGTGAGTTCGAGGACGCGGGCAAGGTGCGGGTCGGTGGGATCGAGGCCAGCCTCGCGCACATGCTTGTCCGGCAGCACCCCGCCCGAACGCGTGCCCCAGACCATGCCCGCGAGCGCGCCTGCCGTATCCTCACTGAGGCCCATGACTTTTGCGACCTCGCGCACGGCCGAACGGGCACGGTAACTGATGACGGTCGCCGCCAGCCCCGCCCGGTCGCGGCCATAGCGGGCATAGATGTACTGGATCACCTCCTCGCGCCGCTCATGTTCGAAATCGACGTCGATGTCGGGCGGCTCTTTCCTCTCTGGGCTGATGAACCGCTCAAACAGTAGATCGACCTCAACCGGGTTCACCGACGTGATGCCGAGGCAATAGCAGACGGCCGAGTTGGCGGCGGAGCCCCGGCCCTGGCACAGGATGCCTTGTGCGCGCGCGAAGGTGACGATGTCGTGCACGGTGAGGAAGTAGGGTGCGTATTTCAGCTCGGCGATCAGCGAGAGCTCTTTTTGGATGAGACCTGCGATCTTGGCGGGTACACCGTCCGGGTAGCGCCAGTGTTGGCCATCAGCGGTGAGATCTTCGAGGTGGCCTTGCGGTGTCTTGCCGGCGGGCACGGGTTCGTCCGGGTATTCATAGACGAGTTCTTTGAGGGAGAACTGGCAGGCGCCGGCGATCTCCAGCGTGCGGGCGATGGCGTCCTCGTGGCCCTGGAACAGCCGGGCCATCTCGCGCGGGGATTTCAGGTGCCGCTCAGCGTTCGCCTGCAACCGGAACCCAGCCTCGGCGACCAGGCATTTTTCGCGGATGGCGGTGAGTACGTCCTGTAAGGGGCGGCGGTGCGGGGCGTGGTAGAGCACGTCGTTGGTGGCAACGAGCGGCGTGTCGCAGCGGGTGGCCAGCGCCGCGAGCCCGGCAATGCGCGCACGGTCATCACCCCGGTAGCGATGGGTGGCCGCAAGGTAGACGGGCGCGGGGGCAAGGGCTTTGCGCAGGCGGCGGAGCGTGGCGGTGAAGGTCATCTCTCCCCTCTCCCCGTCCGTCACGGGCAGAGGGTGCGCCGGCGGTTCCGGAAACGCCAAAATCCCAGCCTGGTCTGCGTCTGCAAAGCCCGCCGGCATCTCCCTTGCGGGCTCCGCCCCCACCGCTTCGCGCCAGTCGAAATCTTTGGGCGGCAGAGCCACAAAAATCTGCCCCTCGGCGTGGGCAGCGACATCGGTGAGGGTGAGGTGGCACTGGCCTTTCTCAGCCCGGCGCTTGCCAAGGGTGAGGAGTTTCGAAAGCCGGCCATAGGCGGCGCGGCTGGTGGGAAAGCAGAGCAGGCTTTGCCCCTCCGCTTCCAGATCGAGCCGCGCGCCGACGATCAGCCGTAGCCCCGCTTCCTCGGCAGCCAAGTGCATCCGTGCCGAGCCGGAGAGCGTGTTGCGGTCGGTAACGGCGATGGCGCTGAGCCCGAGCGCCTTGGCGGCGGCCACCAGCTCCTCAGCGTGTGACCCGCCTTCAAGGAACGTGAAGTTGGTCATCACCTGCAACTCGGCATAAGCCGGCTTGCCGTCCGGTCGCCCACGCTTATCGGTCCATCCACTCACATCGCCATCCAGGAACATTACAAGAACATTGTTCTCATATTGTTCCCAGAACGTCAAGTGCCGTCAAGATCGCGTAACCATCCAAAGCCAAGCGCTACCACCTCGCCACTTTCGCCGCCAACAGGACCGGTGTGTTCCCCTCACCCCTTGGGGAAATCCAACCCCATCTCGCGGTACCGCTCCGGGTCATCGCCCCAGTTCTCGCGCACCTTCACGAACAAAAACAGGTGCACCGGCTTCTCCGCCATCTCGGCAATCTCTTTCCTTGCCACCATCGAAATTGCCTTGATGGTCTTGCCCTTCTCACCAAGCACGATCATGCGCTGGCTTTCGCGCTCGACAAAAATGGTCTGCTCGATGCGCACGCTGCCGTCCTTAAGCTCCTTCCACTGGGTCGTTTCCACGGTGGAGGCGTAGGGCAGCTCTTCGTGCAGACGGTCGTAAATTTGTTCGCGGGTAATCTCGGACGCCATCGAGCGGATGGGGGCGTCGGCGACCTGGTCTTCCGGGTACAGCCAGGGGCCCTCGGGCATGGCCGCGACCATGCGAGCGCCGAGGTCTTCGACGCCAAAACCGCGCTCGGCCGAGATCATGAAAGTGTCGGCGAAGGCGGCGCGCTCGTTCAGCGTCTTGGCCAGCGCCAAAAGTTCCTCTTTAGGCGTTAGATCGATCTTGTTCAGCGCCAGCAACGGCTTCTTCGGCCAGTTGGCCAGCCGCTCCAGGATGCGGTCTATGTCCTCGGTCATGCCTTTGCCGGCGTCGATGAGAAACACCGTCTCATCGGCTTCGGCGGCTTCGGTCCAGGCGGCGTCCACCATGGCACGGTCGAGGCGGCGTTTGGGCTTGAAGATGCCGGGCGTGTCGACCAGCACCAGCTGGCAGGCGCCGCGCATGGCGATGCCCCGGATGCGGCCGCGCGTGGTCTGCACCTTTCTCGATACGATCGAGACCTTGCTGCCAACCAGCCGGTTGACCAGCGTCGATTTCCCCGCGTTGGGTGCGCCGATGATGGCGACGAACCCGGCCGTGGTGGGGCCGGTGATGGGGGCTGCGACAATTGCTGCCTTGGGGCTTTTCAACTCACGCTCTCCCATATGCGTTCGCGCTCCAGGAGGGCACGCGCGGCTTCCTGTTCGGCCAGGCGCTTGTTGGCGCCCTGGCCGCGCGCAGGCGGCACCTTGCCGACACGCACTTCGCTGGTGAATTGCGGGGCGTGGTCGGGACCGGCGCGCTCGACCTCGGCATAGACGGGCAGGCCCAGCTTGCGCCCTTGCGCCCATTCCTGCAACGCCGTCTTGGGGTCGCGCGGGGTGTCGGTGTCACCGTCAATCAGGGGCGACCACAGCTTGCGCACGACCTTGCGCGCGGCCTCGAAGCCGGCGTCGAGGAAAATGGCGCCGAGCACCGCTTCGCAGGCGTCGGCCAGGATGCTGGCCTTGGAGCGGCCGCCGCTGGTGAGCTCGCTGCCGGAGAGGCGCAAATGTTCGCCGAGATTGAGCCCGGTGGCGACATCGGCGCAGGTGCTGCGCTGCACGAGGCGGTTGTACAACCGGGCGAGGTCGCCCTCGTTGGCGCCGGGATGCAGCTCACACAGCAACTCCGCGATGGCCAGGCCGAGCACTCTATCGCCCAAAAACTCCAGCCGCTCGTTGTCGGCGCGCTGCTTGCCGGCGCGAGCGCTCGAATGGGTCAGCGCCTCAGTCAAAATGGTTTTGTCGCGGAATTTGTGGCCGAGCGCACGTTGCAGCGGCGCCAGCGTATCAGTCGCTCGCGCCATCAGTGGACAAGGCTGAACAGACGGGACCAGCGCACGCCGCCGGGCCAGGTCCAGGGTTCGTACCAGACACAATGGGCGTTGCAGGAAAAGAACACGATTTGAGCCTTGCCGACCAGGTTCTCGAACGGCACATAGCCGACGCCGCCACTAGGGTCTCGACTGTCGGAGGAGTTGTCGCGATTGTCGCCCATCATGAAATAGTGACCGGCCGGCACCACGAATTGGCTCGTATTATCCAGATCACCATTCGGCCGCCGGTCCAGCACATGATATTTGACACCCTCGGGGAATGTTTCCTCGAATTGAGGCACGTCATGCGCATTGCCTGCAAAGTCATATTCGACATGGTCGCCGATGCGCACCTTGGGCACTGCCGTGTCGTTGAGATAGAGAACGCCCTCCTGCATCTGAATTTTGTCACCGGGTAGTCCGACCAGCCGCTTGATGTAGTCGATGTTGGGCTCGGCGGGCTTGCGAAACACAATGACATCGCCGCGCTTGGGTTCGCCCGGCCAAATCCGCCCTGCGAAGTTCACCGGCAGGATTTCATTTGAAATGATGGTCGGGATGCCAAAGGAGTATTTGCTGTAGCCGTAGCTGTATTTGGACACGAACACGTAATCGCCTACCAGCAGCGTGCCTTCCATCGAGCCCGATGGGATAGTGAAGGGCTGAAAAAAAAGCACGCGCACGACGAAGGCGATGGCCAAGGCCTGAAGGACGATCTTCAGGATTTCCCAGAAATCGTCGCCGGACACGGGCTTGGCTTCAGACTTTGCGGTCATGCAATCAGGCTCCTTGGCACTCAGCCGCAATGCCCCCGAAAGAGGGTATTGGCGCTGGGTCGGAGGGTGTCATAGCCCGGCCAACCGGCGCTGGCAATTCGGGCCATGATCGCAACGGCGGCAAGCGTCTACGCCGCACCCGCAATAAGATCGATCCACTCCTGCTCGCTCAACACCCGGACGCCGTGCTTTTCGGCTTCTGCGAGCTTTGAACCGGCTTCTGTGCCCGCAATGAGGAAATCGGTCTTCTTCGACACCGAGCCCGCGAACTTGGCGCCGAGCCGCTCGGCCTGGGCTTTGGCTTCGGACCGCGACAGCACCGACAGCGTGCCAGTGAAGACGACGGTTTTGCCGGTGACGGGCGAGGCGATGGTGGCGGCGCGCTCGTAGGGAAGGACGGTGATTTCGCGCAGGAGTTCATCGACGACGTTTTTGTTGTGCGGCTCGTCAAAGAAGCTGATCAGCGCGTCGGCGGACACTTCGCCGATGCCGTTGAGGCTGGCGAACTGGCGGTAGCCGTCGCCGGGGGGCTGGGTGGCGGCGTCGCGGGCGGCTTGGATGAGATCGGTGGCGCGGCCGAACGCCGTCTCCAAGGCTTCGACGGCATTGCCGCGCAGGCCCTTGATGCCCGCAAGCAAGCTGGCGAATGGGGGTTCCGCACCGCCAAACAGATCGACTGCGGGTAGGCTTTGCTTCGAAAGATGCTTGATGACACTATCGGCGGATTTCTCGCCGAGCCCCGGAAGTGTATGCAACCTCAACCAGGCAGACCCCGGCTGATCCTTGCTTGCCGCATCGACGACAGTGCGAAAGGCTTCATACGTTCCAAAGGCCTTGGCGAGGTCGCGCGATGTTGTTTCGCCCACATGCCGGATGCCGAGGCCGAACAGGAAGCGGTCGAACGCAATTTTGCGCCGGGCTTCGATGGAGGCGAACAGGTTGTCGACGGATTTCTGCCCAAAGCCCTTTTGCTCTGCCAGCGGAGTAGGTGAGTCTTTGTCCCTCGCCGCCAGCGTGAAAATGTCCGCAGGCCGCTTAATCCGCCCGTCGGCAAAGAACATCTCGATCTTCTCACCGCCGAGCCCCTCGATGTCGAAGGCATTGCGCGACACGAAATGCTTGAGGCGTTCCTTGGCCTGCGCCGGGCAGATCAGGCCGCCTGTGCAGCGGCGGACCACATCGGCTTCGCCGGTGGCTTCGTCCATATCGCGGCTGGCGTGGCTGCCGCAGGCGGGGCACACCGACGGATAGCTGTACGCCACCGCGCCCGTTACGCGTTTCTCCAGCACGACGGCCACCACTTGCGGGATCACGTCGCCCGCGCGCTGCACAATCACCGTGTCGCCGATGCGGATGTCTTTGCGAGCGATCTCATCCTCGTTGTGCAGTGTGGCATTCTGGACCACGACGCCGCCGACCGTGACGGGTTCGAGCTTGGCAACAGGCGTCAGCGCGCCCGTGCGGCCGACCTGGATTTCGATGTCGCGTAGGATCGTGGTCGCCTGCTCGGCCGCGAACTTGTGGGCGAGCGCCCAGCGCGGCGAACGGGAGACAAAGCCTAGCCGCTGCTGCAAGTCGAGCCGGTCGACTTTGTACACGACGCCATCGATGTCATAGTCGAGAGTGGCGCGTTGCTCATCGATCTCCTTGTGATAGGCGATCAGGTCATCAGCGCTTTTACACAGCCGCATCAGCTGGTTGGTTGGAAGTCCCCAGCGTGCGAAGACTTCGATCATGCCGGTTTGCGTGGCGGCGGGCAGCGCCGACGCTTCGCCCCATGTGTAGGCAAAAAACGCCAGCGGGCGGGTGGCGGTGATGGTGGAATCGAGCTGCCGCAGCGACCCCGCCGCTGCATTACGCGGATTGGCGAATACGCGCTCGCCTGCCGCTTCCTGCTCGGTGTTGAGCTTGAGAAAATCGGCGCGGCCAAAATAGATTTCGCCCCGGATGTCGATACTGGCGGGCACATCCTTGCCCTTGAGTCTGTGCGGGATCGCAGTGATGGTGCGCACATTGGCGGTCACGTTCTCGCCAGTCGCGCCATCCCCGCGCGTGACCGCTTCGATCAACTCGCCGTTGTCGTAGCGCAGTGAAATCGAGAGCCCGTCGATCTTGGGTTCGGCCGTGATATCCAGCGGCGCGCCCGGCTCCAGCTTCAGGAAGCGCCGCACCCTGAGGGCGAACTCGCGCGCGTCTTCGGGCGAAAAGCCGTTGCCAAGCGACAACATGGGGACGCGGTGCGTGATCTTGCCAAAGCCGGCTGCCGCCGCCGCACCGACGCGCTTGCCAGGGCTGTCGGCGCGCACCTCGGCGGGGAACGCCGTCTCGATGGCAAGGTTCCGCCGCACCAAAGCATCGTATTGGGCATCCGATATGGAGGGGGCATCGTCCTGATGGTAGCGCTTGTCGTGCCCGGCGATCTCGGCAGCGAGGCGTGCCAGTTCTGCTGCCGCCGCTGCGGCATCAGCGGGCAGATCCGCAACCGGGGCAGCGGCGTTCTTTTTGGGTAATTTGAGTTTGGCCATCGTTGGCGTCCTATCGGCGTAGGGGCGACGGGCCGTCGCCCGTTGGGCGGCATATTCCGCTGTGAGACGGGCGACGGCCCG
>JANYHF010000013.1 GCA_025359185.1 Hyphomicrobiaceae bacterium
CTCGAACTTCTCCATTCTCCGGTCCTCGTCACACTTGGTCCGGCTCATCCAATCCCCCCAATGCTGCCCGCATTGAGAGGATCACGGATTACCGGACATATCGTGTGCTACAGAAACCGGACAACTCGTGTGCTAGCGACACACCCCAGCGCGTGCCGTTGCCATTTCAATTGGGCTGTGCTCTCATGCCGCAGGCACCCGCGCGAACCCAAAAGGGGGGTGCCGGAGTTTCAGGTTCAGGACTAAAGCGGCTAGGCGCAAAGGGAGTGCGAGGAGCCGCCCAACGAGGTGGGTCAGGATGTACACTCCGTTAGCAGTGGTGCTCGAACGGATTATCCGTCAGGGTGATCTGAAGGTGATTGACAGTGAGGGAGCCGCCCGCCGGTTCGGCGATGGAATGGCGCCGTCGGTCACGGTGCGGATCAAGGACGCTGCCACCGAACGATCGATAGCGTTCGATCCTCAGCTGGCGCTCCCTGAGGCGTACATGCAAGGCCGATTGACGGTCGAAGACGGCGGGCGTATCTACGATTTCCTCGATCTCATGCTGCAGAACTCGCAGGTCGATGACCTGCCGAAATGGACGCGGGTGTTTGACGCCGGCCGTTATTTGACGCGGCGCATCAGCCAGTTCAATCCGGCCGGCCGTGCCAGGAAAAACGTCGCCCACCACTACGATATCGATGGCGCACTTTACGATCTGTTCCTCGACAAAGATCGCCAATACTCCTGCGCCTATTTCGAGCCGGGCGTGACCGATCTTGAGGAGGCGCAGCTTGCCAAAAAGCGGCATTTGGCGGCCAAGCTCGCCCTGAGGTCTGGGCAAAAGGTACTCGATATCGGGTCAGGCTGGGGCGGGCTCGGGCTCTATCTCGGCCGCGCCGCCAATGTGGACGTCACAGGCATCACGCTCAGTGAGGAACAACTAGGCGTAGCCCGTCAGCGCGCTGCCGAACAGAAACTCGACAAGCCGGTCCGCTTCAAGTTGCAAGACTACCGGCGCTTAACGGGTCAGTTCGACCGCATCATCTCAGTTGGCATGTTCGAACATGTCGGCGTCAATCATTACGCCACCTATTTCCGCAAGGTGCGCGATCTGCTCACTGACGATGGCGTCGCGGTCATTCACTCCATCGGGCGTTCCAACCGCCCAACGGCCACCAACGCCTTCATAGCGAAATACATTTTTCCGGGCGGCTACATTCCCGCCCTCAGCGAGGTGATGCCCGCCATCGAGAAATCTGGCCTTTATGTCACTGACGTCGAAATTCTGCGCCTGCACTATGCCGAAACACTTCGCGAATGGCGTCACCGCTTCATCGCCAACTGGCCCAAAGCCGTCGAGCGCATGGGCGAAGAGTTCTGCCGCATGTGGGAGTTCTATCTTGCGGGATCGGAGACGGCGTTCCGTTACCAGGATCTGATGGTGTTTCAGATTCAGCTGACCAAGAAAATGGGCACACTGCCGCTGACGCGCGACTACATCATGGAGGAGGAGCGGCGGTTGAAGGCAAGAGATGCGGGCAGTTACGCGACACGTTTGGCGGGTGAGTGACTGGCACAACTGATTCGCCTCGCCGTCAATCCACCATCCGCACGCCTGCCGCACATCGCTGTGCATAGCGGGGATTGACCTGAGCTGCCACAACTCAGGGCTCCGGAAATGGGGTAATCATCCCGCCATGACCCTTGCCAAGCTCGCCAAATCGCTCGCCGCGCCCTCCGCCGATACTGCCTCGGACTCCGCAGGCCTCATCCGCAACGCGCCTCACAATCTCGAAGCCGAGCAGGCCCTGCTCGGCGCCATCCTGGTGAACAATGAAGCCATCGACCGTGTCACCGGCTTCCTCGATCCAGGCCATTTCTACGACCCTCTGCACGCCGCCATCTTCGAAACCGCCGGCAAGCTCATTCATTTGGGCAAACAGGCAACACCGATCACGCTGCGCACGTTCTTCGAGACTGCCGAACCCATCGGCGACATCACCGTGCCGCAGTACCTTGGGCGGTTGGCGGCCAACGCCACCACCATCATCAACGCTCACGACTACGGCCGCACGATCTATGATCTCGCAGTCCGCCGCCAGCTGATCCTCATCGGCGAGGACCTCGTAAATACCGCCTATGACTCGCCGGTCGACAATCCGCCCAAGGAGCAGATCGAGGAGGCCGAGCAGCGCCTGTTCGAGGTCGCGGATAAGGGCAAATACGGCAAGGGTTTTGACAGTTTCAATAGCGCCCTCATCACCGCAATTGAGATGGCCAACGCCGCCTATCAACGCGACGGCGGGCTGTCGGGCATCGCCACCGGCCTGCGCGACCTCGACAGCAAGATGGGCGGGCTGCAATCGTCGGACCTGATCATCATCGCGGGCCGCCCGTCGATGGGCAAGACGGCGCTGGTGACCAACATCGCGTTCAATGTGGCCAAAGCCTACAAGTCGGAGACGCTTGCCGATGGCACGGTTAAGACGCTCGACGGCGCGGTTGTCGGCTTTTTTTCGCTGGAAATGTCGTCGGAGCAGCTGGCCACGCGTATCCTTGCCGAACAGGCCGAGATTTCGTCCGAACACATCCGGCGTGGCAAGATCACGGAAGAGGAATTCCGCCGCCTGAAACAGGCGTCCATCGATATCAGCTCGGTGCCGCTTTATATTGACCAGACCGGCGGTATCACGCTCGCTCAGCTCACTGCGCGCGCGCGAAAACTGAAGCGCCAACGCAATGTCGGGCTGATCATCGTCGATTATCTCCAACTTATCACCGGATCGAGCAAGAACAGCTCTGACAACCGGGTGCAGGAAATCACCCAGATCACAACTGGGCTGAAGGCGCTGGCCAAGGAACTGCAGGTGCCGGTGATTGCGTTGTCTCAGCTGTCGCGTGCGGTTGAACAGCGCGAAGACAAGCGCCCGCAACTGTCCGACCTGCGCGAGTCCGGCTCGATCGAACAGGATGCCGACGTGGTGATGTTCGTCTTTCGCGAAGAATACTACGTACAACGCGCCGAGCCTTCGCCCTCGAAGATGGAGGAGTACGGCAAGTGGCAGCAGGAGATGGAGCGTACGCACGGCATCGGTGAGGTGATCATTGGTAAACAGCGGCATGGTCCGACCGGCACGGTGCGGCTTGGCTTCCAGGGCCAATTCACGAGGTTCAGTGACTTGGCGCAGGACGTGGCGGCACGGTACGGAGCAGGACGTGGGGGTGAGGAGTAGGGAAGAGAAGAGTAGGAGTCAGAGGGATTAGAGGGTAGGGATTAGGGATTAGGGAAAAAAAGATTAGGTTGGGGGATAGATGGGAGCGATCAAGTCGCATCGGGATCTTGTGGTCTGGCAGAAGTCCATGCTGCTGGCTGGTATGGCCTATGACATGGCCAAGAAGATGCCGAAAACGGGGCAATATGGTTTGACTGGTCAGATGTTGCGAGCTGCGGTGTCAATTCCTGCAAACATCGCCGAAGGCAATGCGCGCAACACACGCAAAGACTATGCACGCTTCATCAGTATCGCTCGCGGCTCTACCGCCGAACTCGATACCCTCTTGTTGCTTGCCGTCCAGACTAAAGTCCTCAAGTTCGAGATCGTCTCACCAGCACTCGATCTCGCCGACGAAATTGGCCGGATGCTGACCGCCCTCCATCAAAAACTCGACCCCGATCCGATTCCCACCTGATTCCCTATCCCTTTCTTTCCCTAATCCCTAATCCCTACCCTCTAATCCCTCTGACTACTTTCTTCCCTCATACCTCATCCCTAGGCATGGCCAAACGCACCACCACCTATGTCTGCCAATCTTGCGGCGGTATCTCCCCGCGCTGGGCGGGTAAATGCCCCGCTTGCGAGGGCTGGAACACGCTGGTCGAGGAAGCCGATGGCGGCGCAATGGGCACCGCGCATGGCGTCCCCAAGGCTCAGACCAAGGCCAAAACCCTCGAACTTGAAACCCTTTCCGGTTCCACGGAAGAGGCCCCCCGTCTGCCAACCGGCATCGCCGAGCTCGACCGCGTGACCGGCGGAGGCCTCGTCCCTGGCTCGGCCCTCCTCATCGGTGGCGAACCAGGCATCGGCAAATCGACGCTGCTTCTCCAGGTCTCGGCCGCCCTCGCAGACAAAGGCCGTAACGCCGTCTATTTCTCTGGCGAGGAGGCCTCAGCACAAATCCGGCTGCGCGCCCAGCGCCTGGGCCTCACGCAGTCGCCCGTGAAACTGGCCGCTGAAACCAATCTCAACAACATCCTTGCAACCCTCGGCAAGGGCAAAACCCCCGATCTTGTCATCATCGATTCGATCCAGACGCTGTGGACTGACGGCCTGGACTCCTCGCCCGGCACTGTCTCGCAGGTGCGCGCCGCCACCCAGTCGATGATCCGCTACGCCAAGCTTTCGGGCGCGGCCGTGCTGCTGGTCGGCCATGTCACCAAGGACGGTCAAATTGCAGGGCCAAAAGTGGTCGAGCACATGGTCGATACGGTGCTCTATTTCGAGGGCGATCGGGGCCAGCCCTACCGCATTCTGCGCACAGTGAAAAACCGGTTTGGCGCCACCGACGAAATCGGCGTGTTTGAAATGGGCCAAACCGGCCTCAAGGAAGTCGCCAACCCTTCGGAACTGTTCCTCGGCGACCGGGGCGGCGAAACGCCAGGCGCGGCCGTGTTCGCCAGCATGGAAGGCACGCGGCCGATCCTGGTCGAACTGCAAGCCCTGGTTGTGCCGTCCGCGCTCGGTACGCCGCGCCGCGCCGTTGTCGGCTGGGACGGCAGCCGGCTTGCCCAATTGCTCGCCGTGCTGGAGGCCCGCTGCGGCATCACTCTCAGCCACCACGATGTCTATCTCAATGTGGCCGGCGGCCTGCGTATCAGCGAACCTGCCGCAGATGCCGCTGCCGCTGCCGCCCTTGTTTCGTCGTTTTCGGGCGTTCCCCTTCGCCCCGACAGCGTGTATTTCGGCGAAGTCAGCTTGTCCGGGGCGCTCCGGCCCGCTGGGCACGGCCCCGCCCGCCTCAAGGAAGCTGGGAAGTTAGGTTTTAAGCGGGCGGTGATGCCGGTGGGCGGTGAAATGGAAACGGGCGCAAGCAAGATCGAGATTGACCGCATTGCCAGCGTGCGCGAGTTGGTTGATAGACTGAAGTAGGTTGTAACATCTTTTCGCGCCCGGCGGCCGGCTCCCGGAACGGGAGTCGCCGGGCGCAAACAAAAAAGGATTGCCATAATGTCCGGGGTATTTTCCCCTCTCGATCTCGGCCTGGCTGTGATCGCCTTGGTGTCCGGCCTCTTGGCCATGTACCGGGGGCTGACGCGCGAAGTGCTGTCGCTCGTCTCCTGGGCGTTGGCGGGTGCGGCGGCGGCGTATTTCGTGTTCTATCAGAAGGGCACGGCGCAGTGGCTTGCCGACAAGTTCACGTCGCCCGTGATGCTGGCGCAGGCGGGCGGCGGCATTGTCATTTTCCTCATTTGCCTCATCATCGTGCATCTGGTCACCGCGCGCTTTTCGGACCGGGTGCTCGACAGCCATGTAGGCATTATCGACCGGGTGCTGGGATTTGCCTTCGGCGTTGCCCGCGGCTTCCTGCTGGTGGTGATCGGCTTTGTTTTCTACACCTTCCTCACCGACGAGAAGAAGTATCCGGTCTGGGTGAAAGAGGCGCAGTCGCTGCCGCTGCTGCAAGAGACCGGCAAGCCAATTCAGACCATGATGGCGGGCCTGGCCGAGTATGTGACGACCAAATTCGGCAAGAAGGGCGATCAGCCCGCTGCCACTCCGGCCACAGAAGATACAGCCGGCACGAGCGGCTGACTGGCCGCTGGAATCAGGAGTTCTTTCATGCACAGGTCGTTCGTCGTTGTGTTAGCCGCTGGTCTGGCAGTAACCGTCCCCGCGCTTGCAGGCCAGATCAATACAGGAGGCGAGACCGGCGCCTACCACGCCACCTTCTGTCCGCCAGTCATCAAGGCGCTGGCCAAGAACAAGTTCGATTTTACCTGCAACGCCTCTGACGGCTCGCTGGAAAACATTCAGCGTACGACGGGCGATCCGGCGCAGGTTGGCTTCACCCAGCTCGATGTGTTTTCCCTGGAAAGCGATAATCTCGGTAACCAGGCCCTGTTCACGCGCATCCGCTCGGACATTGCGCGCGAGTGCCTGTTCCTGGTCACGCGCAATCGCGGCGTGACGAATTTCGGGCAAGTCGCGAGCGTCGCCTCGCAACTGCATTTTATCCTGCCACCGCAAAAGAGCGGCAGTGCGGGCACGTTTCAGCTGTTGCAACGCATCGATCCCGAGGGCTTGGGTCTAGCCCGCAACGTCACCTATGCCAGCAGCGTCGATGAGGCTATCAATCAGGCGCTGGGCTCGCAGGATGCCGTCACGCTGTTCGTGCAGTTCCCCGATCCCACCAATGCGCGCTTCAAGGCTATCACCAAGCAGGGTGGCAATATCATTCCTGTGATCGATCGCTCAATCCTGCGCCAGGAGGCCGACGGCGAGAAGATCTATTTTGCCGAGGAAACCGAGATCACGCCCGCGAAATGGAACAAGTCGGCCGAAAAGATCGTCACCGCCTGCACACCGATGTTGCTGTTCACAGGCGCCAGCGACCGCATCGCCGACACCAATGCACGCAAGGATCAGGACGATCTGGTGCGAACGCTCCGGGGGCTGGCCGTTGAGGACCTGCGGCCGAAGGAAAGCACGCTGACGGTCTTGTGGCGCAAAACTAAAGCGCTTTCGGCCACCAGTGTCGAGAAGATGATGGACCTGACCGATAAAGCCCGGGAGCAGGCCAAGCCCACCATCGATGCAGCCATGAAGAAGGCCAAGGACATGGCCGAGGACGCCAAGAAACAAGGGCAGATTCTGATCGACAAGGCCCAGAAGGCAACCGGTAACTGATCTGTCAGCTGATAACACATGAAAGACGCCGGCTTTGGCCAACCTCCCTGCTGCCTTGAAGCGTTTCTCCGGCAAGACCGTTCTGGTGACGGGCGCCTCGCGTGGCATCGGCCGCGCGGCAGCGGTGGCCTTTGCGGCGGAAGGCGCGCATCTGATCCTGATTGCGCGGACACGCGGCGGCCTTGAGGAGGCCGACGACGAGGTCCGGGCGGCGGGCGGCGTCGCAACGCTGATCGAGATGAACCTGGCTGATGGCGCCAGGGTCGACGCGCTCGGCCCATCGCTGTTCGTACGGTTTCCACAGCTTGATGTACTGGTGGCCAATGCCGGCATCCTCGGCACACTGACGGCCTTGCCGCATGTGTCCGATGCGGACTGGAACAGTGTCCTCAACATTAATCTGACGGCCAATTGGCGATTGATCCGTACACTGGACCCGCTGCTGCGCCGCGCAGAAGCTGGCCGCGCGGTGTTCCTGTCGTCCAATGCCGCCAGAAGCTGCCGGGCCTATTGGGGGCCTTACGCCGTTTCCAAGGCGGGACTGGTGGCGCTGGTCAAAGTCTATGCCAGCGAACTCGCCTCCACGGCCGTGCGCGCCAACTGCCTCGATCCTGGAGCCACGCGAACGGCGATGCGCGCCAAAGCGATGCCTGGCGAAAAGCCCGAAACCTTGCCGCCGCCTGACGTACTCGCGCCGATTATCCTGGCGATGGCTGCGCCATCGTTTACCGTAAACGGCACGGTTGTGCGGGCCAGCGATCACGAGTTGTACGCGCATGACGCATAGTGAGCGGAACCATCACTGGATGACGCTCTAACACCACTTTGTGAGCACCTGTGCACCGCCTGTGACGCGCGAGACTTTGCACACACGCCCGAAACAGAATAGGCCTGAGACATGACACAGAACCTTTCCCAACGGACGCTGTTTACCCTCGTGATGGCAGGCTTGCTGGCGACTGGCGTGCCCACCCGCGCCGAAACCGCCAGCGACACCATCTCAGGTCTCGGCACCTATCTCGCCGCCCGCCTCGCCCAGGATCTGCGCGACACCGGGGCCGCCAACGTCCTTCTGAAAGCCGCGCTGGAACGCGATCCGGCGAACCCAAAACTGCTGGAGCAGGCCTTCATTTCCGAGGTCATGGGCGGCAGCTGGCCCAAGGCCGTCGCCTATGCCGCCCGCGCCGTTACCGCCGATCCAGCCAATCACCTGGCTCATTTCGTGCTCGGCGTTGATGCCTTCAAATCAGGCCGGCTGGGTGAAGCCGAGAAGCATTTTGCCGAACCCGGCAACACGCCCATCGCTGTCATGGCGCGGGCCTGGGTTTTGAATGCGCGCAAGGACAGCAAGGCTGCAAATGCGCTGCTGGACGGTATAGCCGACCCCAACTGGATCGACTTCTTCCGCCGCTATCAATCGGCGCAACTGGCTGATGTGAATGGCGATTCTGGCGCAGCCTTGAAGGTCTATGAGAATCTGTTCCGTGCCGATCCCGCCACCATCAATGTGGCTCTCAGCTACGCCCGGCATGCCTCACATGGCGGCGATGGAAAGCTGGCCACAGACATTCTTGCCAAACATGCGGCCGCGGCCCGCAGCCCTCATCCGTTTGTCGAGGCGGCCAACGAGGCCCTCGCGCGTGGCGACAAATTGGCCCTGACCACACAGACAAATTCTGAGGGTTTAGCCGGGGTGTTCTATGGCTTTTCGCAGGCGATCAACGGCCAAGGCGGCGTCGATCTGGCGCTGATCTATTGCCAGCTTGCCCTGCAATTGAAACCAGACGACCAGCTGTCGCAAACGCAATTGGCGGCCATTTATGAGCAGCTGAAGCAGTACGATAACGCCATCGCCATTTATAACCGGCTGCCATCCGATTCGCCCTTGCACTTTGATGCGAGCCTGCGTGCGGGCCTCAATCTCAACGCGCTCGACAAACCGGCCGAGGCCAAGGCAGCTCTCAAGGCCATTGCGGAGCCGGTGCTTACCGATGCTATGAACGCCGGCAAGTTGCGCGCCTCGCTGCACAGTGACGTTGAGGTGTTGGCGGGTCTCAGCCTGCACGAGAAGGGCGCCAGAGTGCTGACGCTGCAGCGTCTCTTAGGCCGTGCGGGATATGCCGACGGCGGCAATGATGGCAATTTCGGCAATGCAACGCGCGATGCCGTCGCAAAATTGCAGAAAGACGCTGGCTTGCCGGACAGCGGCCAACTTGATGCGTCGACACGCAAGGCCTTGGAAGATAAGATCGCGGCTCAGCCGGTGCCCGCCGCCAAACCGCTTGACGCCGGCAAGCTGATCGATGTCTACCAGACCCTCGGCAATATGCTGCGTGGGCGGAAGGAATTTGCCGAGGCGGCTGAGTACTACTCGAAGGCCCTCGCACTCATCCCCAATCCCGGCAAGGACAACTGGGACCAATTCTACTCGCGCGCCGTCTGCTTCGAACGCCTGAACGATTGGCCCAAAGCAGAGGCCGATTTCCTGAAGGCTATGGAGCTCAATCCCGATGAGCCGTTGATCCTGAACTACCTCGGCTATTCATGGGTTGACCGCAACGAGCACGTCGACAAGGCCCTTGAATTGATCAAGAAGGCTGTCAGCCTGAAGCCCGAAGATGGCTACTACGTCGACAGCCTGGGTTGGGCCTATTTCCGGATGGGCAAGTATGAAGATGCCGTCCAGCAGCTGGAACATGCCGTCGAGCTGAAGGCTGAAGATCCGGTGATCAATGATCATCTGGGGGACGCCTATTGGCGCGCTGGCCGCAAGCTGGAGGCTCAGTTCCAATGGAGCACGTCGCTGATCTCGAAGCCTGAGGCGGCCGACATTCCGAAGTTGAGGGACAAGATGAAAAACGGTCTGCCTGCGGAACCTGCTGCGGCGTCCGCTGCCAACGCCGCAACCGTCAAGCCCGCCGATCCTGCGGCCAAGGACAAGCCCAAGCAGCCGTGAGGACCGCAGCGCCTGTGCTCGTTGAAACCGCGCGAGCCAAGATCAACCTCACCCTTGAGGTGCTGGGAAAACGGCCTGACGGATATCACGAACTGCACAGTCTTGTCGCCTTTGCGGAGGCAGGTGACCGGCTCGAACTGACAGCGGCAGACCAATGGACGTTTCACTGCCACGGCCCGGCAGCCGGCCATATCACGGGCGAGAACCTGATTGATCGCGCCTTTATGGCGGTTCGCGGGATGTGGTCTTCAGCTGCGCCGGGCCATGTCGATCTCTACAAGGAGCTTCCGGTCGCCGGTGGCATCGGCGGAGGGTCAGCCGATGCTGCGGCGTGTCTGCGGCTCTTGCGCCGGCTCAATATGGACCGTGATGGTGCGCCAGACTGGAATGAGCTTGGCCGTAGCATCGGGGCCGATGTGCCGGTTTGCCTTGTCAACCGGCTGGCCTACATGCAAGGGACTGGCGAGCGGGTGACACCGTACGCCCCGCCAACGTGGTTCAACGCGGTGCTGGTCAATCCCAGAATACCCCTCTCAACTGCGGCCGTGTTCGCCGAACTTGCTGCGTCGCCGCTCGCGCCAGGCTTTGTGAGTCCGACCCTGCGAGAATTTGCGAGTGCCCAAGCTCTGCTGGCCTACATAGCGGCAAGCCGCAATGACCTGGAACCGCCTGCCCTCCGCCTGGCTCCGGTTATTAGCACTGTGCAAGCCATGTTGCAGATTCAGCCCGGGTGCCAGTTGGTGCGATTGTCCGGCAGCGGACCAACCTGCTTCGGCCTGTTCGAATCCCCTGCTGCCGCGCAGTCAGCCGCCCAGGCGATTTCGCGCGGACAGCCCAATTGGTGGGTCCGCGCGACCTTGCTAGCTTGACCCAACCTTACCCGAACTTGCCCAGCTCGACGGCCACGTCGAGCATCCGGTTCGAGAAGCCCCATTCGTTGTCGTACCAGCTCAACACTCGCACCAGCTTGCCATCGACGATCTGGGTTTGCGTCAAGTCGAAGTTCGACGAGTACGGATTGTGATTGAAATCGATTGACACTAGCTCCTCGTGAACAACGTTGAGAATGCCTTTCAACGGGGCCGTTGAGGCCGCATGCTTCATCGCCTCGTTCACTTCCTTGGCGGTCACTTCGCGGCCAGGAATGAACTTCAAGTCAACCACCGACACATTCGGCGTCGGCACCCGCATCGATGAGCCATCGAGCTTGCCCTTCAATTCGGGAATGACCAGGCCCAGCGCTTTGGCAGCTCCCGTGGAGGATGGGATCATCGACAGCGCAGCGGCGCGGGCGCGGCGGGCGTCCTTGTGCGTCTGATCGAGCAGCTTCTGGTCGTTGGTGTAGGAGTGGATCGTCGTCATGTAACCGGCGTTGATACCGCACAGATCCAGCAACACCTTGGCGACTGGCGCCAGGCAATTGGTCGTACACGAACCGTTCGAAACCACCTTGTGCTCGGCCTTCAGCAGGCCGTGATTGACACCGTAAACGACCGTCAGATCGGCGCCTTCCGATGGGCCCGATACGAGCACGCGCTTGGCGCCCGCTTCGAGATGCATCCCCGCCTTGTCCTTGGCGGTGAAGAAGCCTGTGCATTCAAGCACGAGGTCAATGCCAAGATCCTTCCACGGCAGCTTGCGCGGGTCCTTTTCGGCCAGCACCTTGATCGGGCCAGCGCCAACATCGAACGTGTCGCCGGTGACATTGACCTCGCCATGATAGCGGCCATGCACAGAGTCATATTTGAACAGATGCGCGTTTTCCTGCGTCGTGGACAGGTCGTTGATGGCAACGACATGCAGATCAGTCCGCTTGCTTTCGGCAAGAGCGCGCAGAACATTGCGCCCGATGCGTCCAAATCCACTGATGGCTACCTTGATGGCCATGACGGTACACGCTCCTCAATAGGAGGCCTGAACACCCGCTCGCCTTATGCGACCGGTTTTCGGCCGCACCTTGGTCAAGCATTCGGGGTGTGTCAACGGCATTTACTCCGGCCATTTACTTGGGCTTGTGGTAATGCACCGTTTGACGCCGCCCGGCCCGTGTCACTAGGGTCGGATCGATCAGCTTTGAAGATAGGGTGTCCAATGGCTAAAAAGCCAAGCGTCAAGCCGGCCGTGGCCCCAAAGAGAGCTTCAACCAAGCCCGCGCCCACCGCCGCTTCGCTTTTGAAGCGGGTCGAAGCGGCCGAAGCGCGCGTCGAAGAACTCGAAGCCATCCATGAAGAGCTGAAAGCCCGCATCAATGCGGCGTTGGAAGCGATGCATAAGTTGACGCGCCATTAGAGAATGACGCAATCACCTATGGTAGTTTCGGGCAAACGCGCCCATATATCCGGGGTGCAGGGCTGTGGGGCGCGACAGGTCAACCCAGTTCCCCGGGGCCGATAAGACTCGCAAGGGAGCTGTCCCTGTCTGGGATCGTGGTCCTGGACACACGGCGCCCACCTACTCTGTAGGGACCATGCGGGATCTGAACCGACCATCGGCCATTCGTGGCTCTGCACGCTCATTGTCTTTAGCTGGCTTCAGCCAGCTTAAGACTATGAGCGGTTCTTTGATTGCGCCGGGCGACTCCCTTCCGGGGAACCGGCCGCCCGGCGCGTCTGTTGCCGCATGGCAGATTGGCCCGTAGGGTCGTGCTGAGCTCTTTGCGAAGCCCATCGTTGCTTTGCCCGGCCAACGCAAGTTCTTGTACGCGGCCAGCCCGTCTGCTCTAACGCGCGGGCGATGACCACAATTCTCCCAAGCGAAAAGGTCCGGTTGCGCCGCGAGGCGATGCGACGGCGCGCTGACGCACATCTGCGCCTGTCGGACTCGGCAGGCAAACTCGTCCAATCGTACGGGCTGACGCTGTTGGATGGCAGTGCCGGCCGAATAGTCAGCGGCTATCTGCCGATCCGCGATGAGTTGACGCCGATCCCCCTTATGCTCGCTCTATTGAAGACTGGACGAACGCTTGCTTTGCCAGTGATTGATACCAAATGGGCTCCACTGACGTTCCGGAATTGGCTGCCAGCCGATCCTCTGGTGGCGGCCGAATTTGGCTTGCGCGAGCCGCGGCCCTCTGCGCCCGAGTTGATACCGGACCTGCTGCTGGTGCCCTTGGCAGCGTTCGATCCCGAGGGTTACCGGATCGGCTATGGCGGCGGATACTACGACCGCACGCTTGAGTTCTACCGAAGCCAGCGCTCCGTCACTGCTATCGGCATCGCCTATGACGAACAGGAAGTGCACGTCTTCGCCCATGAACCGCACGATCAGCGGCTCGATTACCTCGTCACGCCATCGGGCGTGCGCACATTCGGACCCTGACCCCTGATGCGAATCCTGTTCCTGGGCGACGTCGTTGGCCGCAGCGGCCGGACTGTTGTGATCGAGAAGTTGCCCAAGCTCATTGAGCGCTACAAGCTCGATTTCGTCATCGTCAATGGCGAGAATTCAGCGGGCGGCTTTGGCATTACCGAGGCGATCTATCTCGATCTTATCGATGCGGGTGCCGATGTAGTGACCACGGGCAATCACGCCTTCGACCAGAAAGAAGCGTTGGTGTTCATCACACGTCACGACCGGATGCTTCGGCCGCTGAATATGCCATTGGGCACGCCCGGCAAAGGCGTTGGCCTCTTTAAGGCCCGTAATGGCGCTGAGGTGCTTGTCATGAACCCTATCGGGCAAGTGTTCATGGGGGAATATGATGGACCTTTTGTTCAGGTGGAGCGCGAACTTGCGGCTTGTCCCCTGAAGCACGGGGCCGATGCGATTGTCATCGATTTCCACGCCGAAGCCACGTCGGAAAAGCAGGCGCTTGGTCACTTGGTCGATGGGCGTGTCACGCTCGTTGTGGGCACGCATACCCATACGCCGACATCAGATGACAGGATACTGCCGAAAGGCACGGCCTACATGAGCGACGCAGGCATGTCGGGTGATTACAATTCGGTGCTCGGTATGGATGTTGCTGAACCCATCTCGCGTTTTCTGACCCGTATTCCGCGTGGACGTTTCGAACCGGCGATCGGTGAGGCCACACTCTGCGGTATTGCTGTGGAGACGGACGATTCGACTGGGTTGGCGCGGCACGCGGGCGCGCTGCGACTCGGCGGCAGCCTCTCGCAAGTGGAGCCGTCTTTCTGGGTTACCCCGCCGGCCTCTCGCTCATAATGCCGCACGACACGCAACATATTGTATTTGTTCAATAATCTATGCCGTCCCTGCCTCCGCTGGTGTCCTTGACACCCCTAGAGGCCACAACTATGGTGCGCGGCGTCCGGTGTTCCACCGGAATCTCCGCCTCAAACTTCGAGGCTTCTCATGTCAGGTTCGGCAGGCGGTGACGGCCGCGGCGATATGAGCCCCGATGAGCGCAAGGCTTTTGAGCAGCGCGTGTCGGAGCTTGATAAGCGCCTCAGCGATGCCGCCGCCGCTCAGCGAAAGCCGCCAGTGGCGCACGACGATGTGCGTCGCAACAAGGCGCTGGGCTTAGGCATGCAGATGGCGCTGGATCTGGTGCTGGCACCAGTGTTCGGAGCTGGGATCGGGTGGGGCCTGGACAAACTGTTGGGCACACGGCCCGTGATGCTTCTGGTGTTTTTGGCGTTCGGCATCGCGGCGGGAATTCTTAATCTGACCCGGACCTATCGGCAAATTCAAGCCGATGCGGGCAAAGACATTGGCAAAGATTTGCCGGCAGGACGCGATGACGACGACGACTGAGACAGTCACAACCACCACCACCGAAGCTGCCAAAGCGGTCGCGGGTGCGGCGGCCCAGCATCACGGTGGCGGCTTGCCGAACCCAATGCATCAGTTCGAGATTGTGCGTTACATCCCACTGAAACTGTTTGGCCTCGATGCGTCGTTCACGAATTCGGCGCTGGCGATGCTGATTGCCGCTGGGCTGACCATCGCCTTCATCGTCTATGCCATGCGCAACCGGTCTCTGGTGCCGAGCCGCATCCAGTCCGTCGCTGAGATGGCCTACGAATTCGTCCACAACATCGTTAAACAGACGGCGGGCGAAGAGGCGCTGGGCTATTTCCCGTTCATCTTCACGCTGTTCATGTTCATTCTGGTGTCGAACCTGATCGGCCTTGTGAACATCCCTGGCGTGTTTGCGCCGTTCACGTCCACCAGTCACATTGTGGTCACGCTGGCGTTGGCTTTGACCGTGTTCATCGGCGTCACCATCATCGGGATCGCCAAACACGGTGTTGGTTTCTTGAAGCTGTTTGTGCCGTCAGGTGTGCCAGCGGTGATGCTGATTTTGCTGGTGCCGATCGAAGTGATCTCCTACTTCACGCGCCCCATCAGCCTCAGCGTACGTCTGTTCGCCAATATGATGGCGGGCCACACTATGCTCAAAGTGTTCGGCGCTTTCGTCGGCGCGCTGGGTTTGGTTGGCGGATGGGCACCGCTTTTGTTCATGGTTCCGTTCACGGGCCTCGAATTCCTGGTCGCGTTCCTGCAAGCCTACGTGTTTGCGATCCTGACCAGCATCTATCTCAATGACGCACTTCACATCCACCACTGATCACTAGAAACCAGCTTACGAAACGGGAGACTACCATGGGTCCAGAAGCAGCAAAACTCATCGGCGCGGGCATCGCTTGTATCGCTCTTGCAGGCGCAGGCGTCGGTATCGGCAACATCTTCGGCAACTACCTGTCGGGTGCGCTGCGCAATCCGTCGGCGGCTCAGGGCCAGTTCGGCAACGCGCTGCTCGGCTTTGCTCTGGCCGAAGCGACGGGTCTGTTCGGCCTCGTCATGGCCTTCATCATTCTGTTCGCATTCTAAGTCAGCGAACGGTTTGAACTCGCTCAAGGTCTGACCCATGCCGCAACTGAAATTCCAGGACTTCCCGCCACAGCTTATCTGGCTGGCGCTCGTGTTTATCGGCCTCTACCTGCTGATGTCGCGATGGCTGGTGCCGAGCATCGGTAGTGTGCTGGATGCGCGCAGTGGCCGCATCTCTGGCGATCTTGCCGAAGCCAAGCGCCTGAAGGACGAAACGGCCCAGGCGATATCCGACTACGAGAAGGCATTGTCCGATGCCCGCTCAAAGGCGGGCGTCATGGCGCAAGGCGAGCGCGACCGGTTGAAGGCAGAGATCGACGCCGAACGCGCCAAGGTCGAAAGCCAGCTGTCGGGCCGGATTGCCCATGCCGAGGAACAGATCAAGGCCGCCAAGGACACGGCCATGGGCCAAGTCCACGGTATAGCTGGCGACACGGTAGAAGCCTTGGTGCAAGAACTTCTCGGTATCAAGATCGAAAAGCACGAAGCGCTGGCAGCTGTTGCCGCCCACGCCGCCAAGTAGGAGACAACCCGTGCCCGAGGGTGAAAGCCTTTTCAATCCGGAATTCTGGGTCGGCGTTGCCTTCCTTGGCTTCGTTGCCTTGTTAATTTACTACAAGGTTCCCGCCATGATTTCGAAGGCGTTGGACGCGCGTGCCGATGGCGTGCGCAAGGATCTTGAAGAGGCCCGGAAGTTGCGCGATGAAGCTGCCAGTCTGCTGGCAGACTATAAGCGCCGCCAGGCCAATGCCCAATCCGAGGCCGATGCAATCCTGACCCGGGCCAAGCAGGAAACAGCGGCCCTCGCCGCCGAAACCAAAGCTGGATTGACCGAAATGCTGCAGCGGCGCACCAAGCTGGCTGAAGACAAAATCGCTCGCGCGCAGGATCAGGCCACAGCCGAAGTGCGGGCCGCCGCCATCGATGCGGCAGTCGGTGCTGCCCACGGTGTTCTTGCCGGCAAACTCAGCGGCACAGCCGGGCACGACCTCGTCAATCGCAGCATAGGCGATGTGAAAGCCCGGCTCAGCTAGCTGGTTGATTGCAGCGCACCGAAGCTTTAACCTCGCGAATGTATGCTTACGCATTATTTCTGGGAGAAAGCCCATGTTGCATCGCCTTGCCGCTGCGGCCGCTATTGCGGTGTTTGCCGGGCTCATGCCCCTTCCGTCATTTGCGGATACGACAACCCCATCAATTCCCGCGCAGCCAGCCCAATCATCGGAGGACATCCGCCGGGCTGAAGTCGAGGCGGCCTTCGCGGCCGCAATCACCGGCGCAACGAAGGGCCCGGCCAACGTGCCGTTCCTCGCCCAGGCGACGCTCAAGCTCCCCGAAGGTTTCCTGTTCGTTCCGGTGAAAGAATCCAACCGCCTGATGCGCGCCTATGGCAACAGCGCTGGCGGCGATAACTTCGTCGGCATGATTATGCCCGATAGCAACGAAGACTGGTTCATCACCGCCTACTTCAACGACGCAGGCTATGTGAAGGACGAAGAGGCCCAGAAGTGGGACGTGGATGCGCTTCTGAAGGGCGCGCGCGACGGCGTCGAAGAAGACAACGCGGATCGCGTCTCGCGTGGCTTTGCCAAGATCAAAGTCGATGGCTGGATCGAGAAACCTGCCTACGACGCCAAGCAGCACCGGCTTGTCTACTCGATGTCGTTGAGCGATCTCGATGCCAAGGAAAGCGACGAGCGGTCGATCAACTATCACACCTATGCGCTCGGCCGCGAAGGCTACTTCTCGCTCGATCTGGTCACCGGCAGCAGGTCGATCGAGATGTTCAAGGCGCGCGCCAACACCGTTCTGTCCGGTCTGGACTACAAATCAGGCAAACGCTACGAGGAGTTTGTCGCTAGCACTGACCGTATCGCCGAGTACGGCATTGCCGCATTGGTTGCAGGGGTCGCTGCAAAGAAACTCGGTCTGCTGGCCCTGGTGGGTTTGGCGCTCGCCAAATTCGGCAAGGTTATCCTCGTCGCTGTCGTAGCTTTCGGCGCAGTCGCCATGCGGTTGTTCCGCGGGCTGTTCGGCAGCTCAGGCAAAAAGGAATAGTCTCAAGGGAGCAACTGGAGAGGTAGGCCATGTCCGCAATCCTGTTGCTGCTGACAAAGCTGAAGTTCCTGAAGGTGCTGCTATCGGTCGGCAGCATGGTGCTAGCCATCGGTGGCTATGCGCTCCTGTTTGGCTGGCCATTCGCAGCCGGCTTCGTCGGTCTCATTCTCTGCCACGAGATGGGGCACTACGTGGCTGCCCGCCAGCGCGGCCTCTCCGTCAGCCTGCCGATGTTCATCCCGTTTCTCGGCGCCTATATCGCGCTGAGGGACCAGCCGCACGACGCCGAAACCGAGGCCTATGTCGCCTATGCGGGCCCGTTCGTGGGCTCGCTCGCCTGCTTTGCCGTCTATTTTCTGTCCCGGCATTACGACAGCCGTCTACTGCTGGCTCTCGCGCAATCGGGCTTTATGATAAACCTGTTCAACCTGATCCCGGTCTCGCCGCTCGATGGCGGGCGCATAACTTCGGTCTTGAGCCCACGCATCTGGTTCCTGGGCTTGCCGGTGCTCGCGGTGTTCTGGTTCTACCATCCCAGCCCGATGTTGTTTTTAATCGGCCTGCTGGCCTTGCCGCGCGTCATGGAGGCCTGGAACTATAATCCCAAGGCCGCAGCGAACCAAGCCTATTACGGCGTGCCTCTGGCGACCAAGATCGAGTACAGCGGGCTCTATCTCATTCTTGTGCTGGTGCTGGCGATCCTGACCAACATCCTCCACACCGAGTTGCTCAGAACCGCAGTTTAGAAACAACAATGCCGGAGCACTAGGCTCCGGCATTGGAAATTGGTCGTTTGCAAAGCGGCGGTTATTTCTTAACAAGGCCGATCACAAACAAGCCGATGACAGCGCCAATTACGGCATTGATAATGGCGCCTAAAATTCCACCGCCAATGTTCAAGCCAATCAACGGCAGCACAAACCCGGCAATCACCGAGCCAACAATGCCGACAACGATGTTGCCAACCAGACCGAACCCGCTGCCCTTCATGACCTGGCCAGCGAGCCAGCCGGCCACGCCGCCGATGATGAGCCAAATAATGAGTGACTGGATGTCCATTTCGCGCTCCCGTTTGATGTAGTCCCCAACGCCTGCACTCGGCTGCCTCGTGTCGATCCTCAGAGCCGTCCTGTGTTGGCCGGGAATCGCTCGTTACGGCATCTCACTAATCTTCCTCCGGACACGGTTTTGTCAATGGTTTCCTGTGGCTAGATCCGCTTTGGGGGCTTGACAGAAGCCATAAAGCAACAGAGTTGCCGTTACTCTGCGGCTTCGGCATAGGCCTCCATCGGCGGGCAGGTGCACACCAGATTGCGGTCGCCATGCACGTTATCGACCCGTCCGACGGGCGGCCAGTATTTGTCGGCGTGGATGCCTTTCACGGGGAAAAACGCCTTCTCTTTGCTGTAGGGCCGCGTCCAGTCGCCCAACAGAAGCTGGTAGGTGTGTGGCGCGTGCTTGAGCACGTTCTCGGTGCGATCAGCTCGTCCCGTCTCGACTTCGGCAATCTCCTGCCGGATCGCGATCATCGCATCGCAGAAACGGTCGAGCTCCCGCTTGCCCTCGCTTTCAGTGGGTTCGATCATCAGCGTGTCCGTCACCGGGAACGACATAGTGGGGGCATGGAAGCCGTAATCGACCAGCCGCTTGGCGACATCCTCAGCCGTGAGTCCCGTGCGGTCCTTCAGCCAGCGCAGATCAATGATGCATTCATGCGCCACAAACCCTCCCGGCCCCGTGTAGACGACGGGGAAATGCGGGTTCAGCCGCTTGGCCATGTAGTTAGCGTTGAGAATTGCGATTGCGGTCGCCTGCTTAAGGCCGTGCTCGCCCATCATGGCGATGTAGGCCCAGGAAATCGGCAGGATCGACGCTGAACCCCAGGGCGCAGCCGACACCTGCATGGGCGATGCTCCGCTGAGGGCGGCCGGATTAACCCCCGGCACCACCGGATGGCTCGGCAGGTGAGGAGCCAAATGCGCACCCACACAGATTGGTCCCATCCCCGGCCCGCCGCCGCCGTGGGGAATGCAGAACGTCTTGTGCAGATTGATATGCAGCACGTCGGCGCCGAGTTCGGCCGGTTGCACCCAGCCGACCTGCGCGTTCAAATTCGCGCCGTCCATATAGACTTGTCCGCCATTGGCATGAACGATGGTGCAGATGTCCCGTACCTGCGTCTCGAACACGCCATGGGTCGAGGGATAGGTGATCATCAGAGCCGCGAGCTTGGCCTTGTTCGTGTCAGCCTTTGCCTTCAGATCAGCGACATCGACATTGCCATCCTCGTCACAGGCCACGACCACCACCTTCAGACCCGCCATCACGGCCGAGGCTGGGTTGGTGCCATGCGCTGACGTCGGAATCAGGCACACGTCGCGATGCGCTTGCCCTTGTGCCGCGTGATAGTGCCGGATGGCCAGCAGCCCGGCGTATTCACCCTGGCTGCCCGCGTTTGGCTGCAACGAGCAGGCGTCGAAGCCGGTGATGGCGGTCAACCACTGCTCAAGTTCGGCGAACATCTGCTGATAGCCTTGCGTCTGTTCCAACGGTGCGAACGGATGGATGTGCGAAAAGCTGCGCCAGGTGACGGGGATCATCTCCGTCGTCGCGTTGAGCTTCATGGTGCAGGATCCGAGCGGAATCATCGAACGGTCGAGCGCGATGTCTTTGCCTTGCAGGTGCCGCAGATAGCGCAGCATCTCGGTTTCCGAGCGGTACATCGAAAACACAGGATGGGTGAGATAGGCGCTGGTGCGCTGCAACGGGACAGGGATGCATTCGGCGGTCCCGGCGTCGAGTTTGGCCAACGAGGTTCCGGCGAGTGCGTCCGTCCGGAAGACCGTAAGCAGCCGTTCGAGATCGCTCTGGCGGGTGGATTGGTCAAGAGAAACGCCGAGATGATCGCCATCGACCAAACGCAGATTGATGCGTGCTTCTTTGGCCTTGGCCCACAAGGCATGGGCGCGGCCAGGAGCGCGAATGGTGATCGTATCGAAGAAAGCCATCGTCACGACGCTGTAGCCGAACTTATGCAGCGCCGTCGCCAGGATCTGTGTCATGCGGTGTGTACGTTGCGCGGCCTTGCGGATGCCGTCAGGGCCAATGTAAACGGCGAACATCGACGCCATGATCGCCAGCAGCACCTGGGCCGTACAGATGTTGCTGGTCGCCTTCTCGCGGCGGATGTGCTGCTCGCGCGTCTGCATGGCCATGCGCAGGGCGCGGTTGCCAGCGCTGTCCACTGAGACGCCGATGATGCGGCCGGGCATCATGCGCTTGTAGTCGTCCTTCGTCGCAAAGAACGCCGCGTGCGGACCACCATAGCCCATGGGCACGCCGAAGCGCTGGGCTGAGCCGATGGCGATGTCGGCGCCAAGTTCGCCTGGCGGCGTGAGGAGAGCAAGGGCGAGCAGATCCGTCGCAAGAATGGCCAGGGCGCCCGAGCCGTGCAACTTGTCGATGACACTGCGGAAATCGCGCACCTCACCCGATGAGCTGGGATAAGAGAGCAGCGCGCCAAACACCTCGGCGGCATTGAGGTCCTTCAGCGGATCACCAATTCTCAAAGTGTACCCAAAGGCCTCGGCGCGGGTCTTGACCACGCCGACGGTCTGCGGGTGCGTGTCCTTATCGACGAAAAACACCGTGCTCGCTGTTTTGACGACGCGCTTTGCCATGGCCATCGCTTCGGCGGCGGCAGTGGCTTCGTCCAGCAGCGAGGCGTTGGCGAGTGGCAGTCCCGTGAGGTCGATCACCACCTGCTGGAAGTTGAGTAGCGCCTCCAGCCGCCCCTGGCTGACTTCGGCCTGATAAGGCGTATAAGCCGTATACCAGCCGGGGTTCTCCAGAACGTTGCGCAGGATCACCTTGGGCGTCACGGTACCATAGTAGCCCATGCCGATCATGGAGGTGTAGACCTCGTTGCGGTCGGCCACCTTGCGCAAATAGCTCAGCGTCGAACGCTCTGAGAGTGGCTTGGGCAGGCCAACAAAGCCGCGCTTGGTGCGGATGCCATCGGGAATGACCTTGGCCATGAATCCGTCAAGCGATGTCTCGCCGATGGCTTTCAACATGCTGGCGGTTTCATCTGCCGACGGGCCGATGTGCCGGCGGATGAAGTTGGCGCCGGGTTCAAGGTCGGCGAGGGTCGGGCGGGTGGTGACTTTCACGGTCATGCGGAATTCCTCATAGTCTTCAATGGCTGTCGGCGACGAATTTGTCGTAGGCGGCTTTGTCCATGAGGTTGTCGAGTTCCGATTTGTCGGTGAGCTTTATCTTCATGAACCAGGCCTTGCCCATCGGGTCCGTGTTGACGAGGGCCGGGTCCGCCGCCAGATCTGCGTTGGCAGCGATGACTTCGCCAGAGACGGGCGCATAGATTTCGCTTGCCGCCTTGACGCTTTCGACGACGGCGGCCTGTTCGCCCGCCTTTACCCTTTTACCGACCTCGGGCACCTCGACAAACACGACGTCGCCGAGCTGCTCCTGTGCGTGGTTGGTAATGCCGATAATGGCGATGTCGCCCTCCACGCGGACATATTCGTGGTCTTTGCTGTAGCGCTCGATGGCCATGATCTTTCTCTCCCCGGTTAGATTTTTGCTTTGCGAATGAAACGGTTGGGCACGAAGGGTAGCTCGACGACGCGGGCGGGCAACGGCTTGTCGCGCACAATCAGCGTCAGTTGGGTGCCGGGCGCGGCATGGGTTGCATCGACATAACCCATGGCAACAGGTCCGTTGACGGACGGTCCAAAGCCACCAGATGTTATGGTACCAATACGTGAGCCGTCCATTGAGCAGATTTCAGTGCCCTCGCGGGCCGGCGTCTTGCCTTCTGGCTTGATGCCAACACGGCGGCGGGCGGGACCGTCCTTCAGCTCACGCAGGATGCTATCAGCGCCGGGGAAGCCGCCTTCGATGCGGCGGCGCTTCTGGATCGACCAGGCGAGGCCAGCTTCGATGGGTGTAGTGGTCTCGTCGATGTCGTGGCCGTAAAGGCAGAGGCCGGCTTCAAGCCGCAGCGAGTCACGCGCGCCAAGGCCGATGGGGGCGACGTCCGGGTGGACGGCAAGCATCTGCCACAGTGCAACGGCTTCGGCCGTCTTGACGGATATCTCGAACCCATCTTCGCCCGTATAGCCGCTTCGCGAGATGTGGCTCCAGATTCCGCCAACGGGGGCATCGACCGACGCCATGAAATCGAGTTTTGCTGCACCGGGCGCGTGCGCCTCCAAAACAACGGCAGCCTTCGGCCCCTGCAAAGCAATCAACGCAAATCCGTCGACCCGTTTTAGGGTCAAACCCGAAGGCAGCTGTGCTTCGATAAAAGCAAAGTCCGCATCCTTGCGCGAAGCGTTCACGACAACATAAAGCCAATGATCATGGCCCGCGAAACCGAGGCGCGTCGCCATCAGGTCATCGAGGATACCGCCGTTGGGGCCTAACAGTTGACTATACCGCTGCTGACCGGGCTTCAAAACGGAGACGTCGGCGGGCGCGAGTGTTTCGAGGAACGCCGCCGCCGTTTCAAAGCGGTTGTCGTCAGGGACGAGGAACGCCTGCCCCATATGGCTGACATCGAATAGCCCAGCCTTCTCCCGCGTCCACAGATGCTCCTTCAGCACGCCCATCGGGTACTGAACCGGCATTTCATAACCAGCAAACGGCACCATTTTTGCGCCCGCCGCAACGTGCAAATCATAGAGTGGTGTGCGTTTCGGTGGCGCGCTGGCGTCAGCTGGATCCGAGCTCATCGGCAGTCCCCAAGGTTGCTCGCATGGGGAACGCAGGATGCGTCCTCATCACGAACCCCCTCTGTCTAGGGAACCTGAGAGATTTACCCGCTCCCGTATGGCGCGGCTTATCCCCGTGGGTGAGCTTCACGAAATACTCGCAAAGCTGCTTTCCAGATTGCCATCGGCCCAGCGGTCCGTTTGCCTGAGAGTTTCCGGGGTGGTTGCTCCTTCGGCGCCGGACGATGCCGCAGATGCAGCCGGTCGTACCGGTCTCTCCCGCGGGCCTCGATTGGCTATGTTGTAAACGCTATACCTTCGGCCAACGAAACACAATCGCGTCGAATGGCAGCTGGTTATGTGCCGCCCTGGACCTTGTCAAAGGCCACATACAGCTTGAAGTCCGCCGTCCGCGTCCCCTCGGGAATGTCGAAGGTAATCGTCCGGACGCTGGAAAAATAGCCGATCGGCTTGTCCGGGGCGATATCCACTTCGATCCGAAGCGAATCGCCCTGCAGCCGCTGTTTCTGGCTGTCCGTCAGCACAATGTTTACCGGCAGGCTGACGTGGCCAGCGGCTCCGCGCGGCCCCAGCAGGACTCGCCCCGAAAAACCGTATTTGATGGAGACATGACCATCCTGGATCTGGCATTCACGAGCGGTCTGGGTGATTTCGCCACGATGCACGACGGCCAGGCCGTCGCCTTCGCGGCCCGCTTCGTAGGTGGTTACGGACTGAGTGCCGGGCCAGATCACAAACTGGGGGCAAATTCTCCCCGAAGAGCCATCGGACGCAGAATCGCCCTCATCACTCTTGGCCGCACTTAGCATCGTCGCTTCGGACACGCCAGCGGACGCGAGAGGCACGGCTGCTTTGTTCCCGAGCAGCCCACCAAAAGAAGGCATACCGCAGCCAGCTAAGACCAGCGGCCCGCAGCACGTCAAAAGCACCGCCAGCGCGGTGTGTGTCCACTGTCGCCTTGCCAAAGTCACCGATCCCCAGTCCACTTTGTTGTCAGGCATCTTATGTGCTCTATGGCCCTTGGCCGGTGCCTGAAACGTCTCAGCTTTGTTAGACCCCGACTCTGACGTTAGGCTGGACACGGTGCCGGGGCAACACCTGCCTATCAGAGGCAAGTGTGTCGGCTTTGCGGCAGGAGAACCGGATGCAAGACGAGCAGAGCCAAGCTGTGTCGAATGGGACACGTAAGCCGATCAAAGTCTACCTTGCGGCGCCGCGCGGGTTCTGCGCCGGAGTGGACAGGGCCATCCAGATCGTCGAGCTGGCGCTCCAGCGCTACGGCGCGCCCGTTTATGTCCGGCATGAGATCGTTCACAACCGTTTTGTGGTCGACAGTCTGAAGGCCAAGGGTGCAATTTTCGTTGAGGAACTGGAGGAAATTCCGCCTGGCGACCATCCCGTTGTGTTCTCGGCCCATGGCGTCCCCAAGGCGGTGCCAGCCGAAGCCAGATCGCGGAAAATGTTCTTCCTGGATGCAACGTGCCCCTTGGTTTCAAAGGTGCATGTCGAGGCTGAGCGGCTGCACGAATTGGGGCACGAAATCATCCTCATCGGCCATGCTGGCCACCCGGAAGTGATCGGCACCATGGGCCAATTGCCTGAGGGAAGCGTGCGCCTTGTTGAGACCGCACAGGGGGCCCGCGACTTCGTGCCACGCAATGCTCAAAAGCTGGCTTATGTGACGCAAACCACGCTGTCGGTAGATGATACCAGCGAAATCGTCGGCATCTTGCGGTCGCGCTTCCCTGGCATCTCGGGGCCGCACAAAGAAGACATCTGTTACGCCACCACCAACCGGCAGGCCGCCGTCAAATCCATCGCGCCGCGCTGCGAGCGCATGATCGTGGTGGGTTCGCCCAACAGCTCCAACTCGATGCGCCTCGTGGAAGTTGCCGAGCGTGCGGGCTGCCCCAAGGCGATGCTTGTGCAGAGCGCGGCGGACATTCCCTGGGAGGATTTTGTGGGCGTCCGGAGTGTCGGCATCACGGCGGGGGCTTCGGCACCCGAAGTTCTGGTGGATGCCATTATTGCGGCCTTCAAGGAGCGCTTCGCAACGACCGTCGAAAGTGTCACAACGGCCAAAGAGAACATCGCATTCAATCTGCCGCGCGAATTGCGCCCTTAGAGACCATGAGTCATGGCGGTTTATACCGAAGTCCCCGATGACGCTTTGGCCGCGTTTGTCGCCCGTTACAACATCGGCCACGTCACCTCGTGCAAAGGCATCGCTGAGGGCGTCGAAAACTCCAATTATCTGTTAGGCACGCCGAAAGGGTCTTACATTCTGACGCTTTATGAAAAGCGCGTCGCGCGGGGCGATCTGCCATTCTTTCTGGGGCTTATGGATCACCTGGCTGCGGCGGGATTGTCGTGTCCGACGCCGTTGCGCGATAGTTCGGGCCAAATGCTGGGCGAACTTGCCGGGCGGCCCGCGGCGCTAGTGACGTTCCTCGATGGCCTCTCGCTTCGCCGGCCGCAAGCCAAGCACTGCGCGGAAGTTGGCGAGGCTTTGGCCGAGCTGCATCACGCCGGGCACGGATTTGGGCTGAAGCGGGCTAACAGCCTGTCGATTGCCGGATGGGCCGAACTTGTCGGCAAACTTGGCGACGCCGCCGATCGGGTGCATCCGGGGCTTGCCGGATTGATCACGACGGAGCTCAAGGCGCTCCAGGCCGATTGGCCAAAATCGCTTCCCGATGGCGTCATCCACGCCGACCTGTTCCCCAACAACGTGTTCTTCATGGCAGACCGGCTCTCGGGCCTGATTGATTTCTATTTCGCCTGCAACGATTTCCTCGCCTATGACCTCGCAGTCTGCCTCAACGCCTGGTGCTTCGAGGAGGACCGGTCGTTCAACATCACCAAGGGGCAGGCGCTCCTCACTGCATATGCCAAGACGCGCCCGCTCAACCAAGCCGAATTGCAGGCGCTGCCGGTGCTGGCGCGCGGGGCGGCGCTGAGATTTCTGCTGACCAGGGCCTATGATTGGCTGCACACGCCTGAAACAGCCCTGGTGAAACGGCTCGATCCCAAGGAATACATCCGTAAGCTGCGCTTTCTTCAATCTGTCAGCTCCATTCGTGAACTCGGCTGGGAGTTGTCGGCATGACCGGTACTGCGGGTCCCCATATCACAATTTTCACGGATGGTGCATGTTCGGGCAATCCGGGGCCGGGCGGCTGGGGCAGTGTGCTGATATCCGGTGAACACCGCAAAGAGATCAGCGGCGGCGAAGCTGATACGACCAACAACCGCATGGAACTGATGGCCGCCATTGCCGCGCTCGAAACAATCAAGAAACCCGCCCACGTCGATCTGACGACGGACTCGGTTTATCTCCGCGACGGCATCACCAAATGGATCCACGGCTGGCGGCGCAATGGCTGGAAGACGGCGGACAAGAAGCCCGTCAAAAACGTTGATCTGTGGCAACGCCTCGACAAAGCGGCCGCCGCGCATATGATCAACTGGCGCTGGGTGAAAGGTCACGCCGGCCACCCCGAGAATGAGCGCTGCGACGAACTCGCGCGGGCCGCGCTGGACCCTTTCCGGAAGAAGACATAGCTGAATTCAGCGTGCCAATTTTGAGCGGCCTTTCCGCCCCACCCCCTCTCTGTCTCTCCCCCCCCCTCAGGGGGAGAACACGCTTGAGCCGAAGGAACTGGTGCTTGGTCCCCTTTCCCCCTTGAGGGGGGAAGGACAGGATGGGGGTGGGGCGGGAAAGCGTTAGGTCTGAGGCAACACTCGCTCTGCATAGAGATCATACTCGGTGGCATCCGTCACTTGCACACGGACAATATCGCCTGGCGACACTTCCGTCTCGTCGTCCAAGATAACGGTGCCGTCAATCTCCGGCGCGTCGGCAAAGGAGCGGCCGATGGCGCGCTCGTCATCCACGCTGTCGATCATCACCTCGATCTCGCGGCCGATTTTGGCCTCCAGCAGTGAGGCGCTGATCTTTTGCTGCGTCTGCATGAAGCGGTGCCAGCGGTCTTCTTTCACTTCGTCTGGCACATGGCCGGGCAGATCGCGCGACTTTGCGCCCTCGACGTTTTCGTACCGGAAACAACCGACACGCGTCAGCTTGGCCTCTTGCAACCAATCCAGCATGAACTTGAAATCAGTCTCGGTCTCGCCGGGGAAGCCGACAATGAAAGTGGAGCGGATCGCGAGATCGGGACACACTTTGCGCCAGCCCAGAATGCGCTCCAGCGTCTTTTCCTGGTGTGCCGGACGCCGCATCGCCTTCAACACAGTGGGCGAGGCGTGCTGGAAGGGAATGTCCAGATAGGGCAGCACTTTGCCTTCGGCCATCAGCGGGATGACATCATCAACATGCGGGTACGGATAGACATAGTGCAGCCGGACCCAAACGCCGAGTTCGCCCAGCGCGCGCGACAGATCGACGAACTTGGCTTTAAGCGGCTGACCTTTCCAGGCACTCTCAGCATATTTGATATCGAGGCCATAGGCGCTGGTGTCTTGTGAAATCACCAGCAGTTCCTTGACTCCCGCCTTCACCAGCCGCTCGGCTTCGGCCATCACGCTGCCAGCAGGCCGGCTCGCCAGATCGCCACGCAAACTTGGAATGATACAGAACGAACAGCGGTTGTTGCAGCCTTCTGAAATCTTCAGATAGGCATAATGCCGGGGTGTCAGCTTGATGCCTTGGGGCGGCACCAGATCCAGATGCGGATCGTGCAATGGCGGCACGGCTTTGTGCACCTCGCCGACCAACTGCTCGTACTGATGCGGACCCGTGACCGCGAGCACGCCCGGATAGGCCTGCATGATTCGGTCGCTCTCAACACCGAAGCAACCGGTGACGATCACCTTGCCGTTTTCGGCCATGGCCTCGCCGATGGCATCAAGGCTTTCTTTCTTGGCACTATCGAGAAATCCGCAGGTGTTGACCACCACCACGTCTGCGCCCGCGTGGTCGCCCGAGATCTCATATCCTTCAGCGCGCAGCTTAGAGATGATCCGTTCACTATCGACCAGCGCCTTGGGGCAGCCGAGCGAGACGAAACTGACCTTGGGCGCAGCTTTTGATTTTGCGGCCCGTGTGACCGGCTTTCGAGCAGTTTTGTTCATGGCGCTGCTGTTAGCACGGCGATGGGGCGGGTGCCACCCTACCGGCCGACCAGATTACCGACAAACGGCAGCTCCCGGTAGCGGTGGCCGATGTCCATGCCGTAGCCGATGACGAACACGTCGGGACATTCAAAGGCGACGAAATCGGCATCGACCTCGACCGCGCGCTGGACCGGCTTGTTCAGCAACACGCAGGTCGCAACCCGGGCCGCACCGCGCGCCACCATAAGATCCTTAGCGAACGCCAGCGTGCGGCCCGACTCAAGAATGTCGTCCACCAGCAGCACATTGCGCCGCGACACATCGGTTTCTACGTCGCGCAGGATTTCGACCGCGCCCGACGACTTGGTGCTTTTGCGGTAGCTCGACAGCGAAATGAAATCGACCTCGGGCGAAATCCCCGCTTTGTGCATCGCCCGGATCAGATCGGCGGCGAACACGAAGCTGCCTTTGAGGATGGCGACAACCAACAGGTTGTCCATTTTGGCTGCCGCCACTTGCGCCGCCAGGATGTCGATCTTCCCGGCAATCTGGTCTGCGGAAAACACAACTTCGATCTGCGGCGGGGCATTGGTCATGGGGCCGTCTCAATTGCGGAATCTTCAGCTTGCCAAGGCCTAAGCTCAGCGGCGCAACTTGGCAAACCGGATTTCGACATTGCGGACGGCGTCGGCGGGCGCCAGGACTACATCCGTAAATGGCACGGTAGCCCCTGGGTCCAGGGCATTGATGCGCACCGCTGTCGCCCATTCAAACAGTTCCTCCCCAGCTTCGTCATGGAACGCGAACACCACGGAGGGTACAGTCTGGGGCTGCTTGCTCACATTCTTGATTTGGCCGGTGATGCTAAGCACCGGATGGCCGCTGGGGTCGAGCTGCCATTGCGTATCGACGCCGGTAAACTCAAGGCCCCGCACATTCACAGGCACGCCTAAGCTGGCATAGATTTTTGCGGTGCCCGGCAGCATCCGAACGACTTCCTGACGATTGAGATAGGAAAAAGCGGTGAGGCCGGAGAGGGCGCTGAAAAAGACCAGCCATCCTAGCACTGCCGGTGTACGGCTCTTGCTCCGTACCGTCCCGGCTTGGATGCCTTGCGCAAAACCACTGCCGTCGACACTCTCGGATTCGATCAGTGGATCGAACCTTGCCGCACTGGCGGCACGGGCCGAAGCGGCCAGCCGGCTGTTGCGCGAAGCGTCAAAGAACTGATCCTGCGGCAAACTTGGCGTTTTGGCCGCCGGGCCGGACTGTAAGGCCGCAAGGGCCGCTTCAACTTCGTCGAATCCCGAAGAACGCCTGGCTTGGCGGCGGCGTTCGATCGACTGTGAGATGGGCGAGCCGGCTGCCGCACGGTTGCCGTCGCGGCCATCTACAAGCGGTTCTGTCGGCGTGTTCGCCGGAGCCATCACGGCATCTTGCCAAGACCGCGGCACCACCGCCTGTGTCGCTGGCTGTGTCATTGTGGAGCTAGCAAACGCCTCAGCTTTGTCATTTTCCGGGCCGATCGTTGACCGTGTCAGCCGGACAGTCACGGGGCCATCCGAAACCACCTTTTGGGATGGAGGGGCCGCCTCAGGCTGCGTAACAGAGCTATCGCCCTGCACGCGCCACACCGTCGAGCACCCGGTGCAACGCACCTTGCGCCCGCGCACATTGCTGGCGTCGGGAATATCGTAAGCGGCGCCACACTGCGGACAGCTGATGATCGTAGTCAAACCGATGAGCCTTCGGTTGGCGAGGAACAATTGGAGTCTATTGTGAATAGTGGAGCAAGTAAGACGGATTTGATGGCCGGGCCATCGGAAAGCTGCCTATATCCCGATTGCCGCGATCTGGGAATCGCTACCAACCCGGAATTTTGCGCATGATTCGCCTGCAAGGCATGGGACTAAAATACGGTCGCGGAGCCAATGTGCTCACGGATGTCAATTTTCATCTGCGCCCTGGCTCGTTCCACTTCCTGACAGGTCCGTCGGGCTCAGGCAAGACCAGCCTGTTGCGGATGTTGTTCATGTCACTGCAGCCGACATCGGGCCAGATCCTACTGTTTGGCCAGAATATCACCACCGTGTCACTGACCCGACGGGCCCAGTTGCGGCGGCGCATTGGCATCGTGTTCCAGGACTTCCGGCTGCTCGACCACCTCAGTACCTGGGAGAACGTGGCGCTGCCACTGCGCGTCGTTGGCCGGCGCATGAGCGACTATAAGGAGGACGTGACCGACCTTCTGCAATGGGTGGGCCTTGGCGAGCGAATGCACGCCTATCCGCCCGTTCTCTCTGGCGGCGAGAAGCAGCGTGCCGCTATCGCTAGGGCGGTGATCGGCAAGCCTGAGCTGCTGCTCGCTGACGAACCCACCGGCAACGTCGATCCGGTGATGGCCCGCCGCTTGCTGCGGCTGTTCATCGAACTGAACCGTCTCGGCACGTCTGTCATTATTGCCACCCATGACCATCAATTGATGAAACAATTCAAAGCGCCAAAGCTGGAGCTGCACGAGGGCCATGTCCGGATCGTCTGACAGCATGGCGCCGCAGTTCCCTGGCTCGTCCACCGATCCTGATGCGCCTCAGGGCGGCGACCGGGTTCCCGGCTTGCATGGGGCATCGCGCTCGGCCGAGGAGTCCGCCGCTGACACCAAGCGAGCCAAGGCGGCGTTGGGCGCGGTGTCGGCACCGATCGTGCCAGCCGGCTCCGTCACGGGCCGCTCGCTCACGCTTGTCATCACCATCATGTGCTTCCTTGCCTGCCTGACGGCCGGTGGCGTATATATGATCAACCAGTCGGCAGCGGCCTGGCTGCGCAATATCGCCAGTGAGGTCACCGTTCAGGTCGAGGCGGCCGAAGACGCTCAAGCCACCGACGCCATCGTCAACCGCGTGGCGGACTATCTTGGCCGCCAGGCTGGTGTGCGCGCGGCGCGGCCACTATCGGCCGAAGAGTCCAACGCTTTGCTCGAACCCTGGCTAGGCCAGACCGATGTATTGAGCAGCCTACCCGTGCCGCGCCTGATTGCGATCAACCTCGATCTCAGCCAGCCGCCCGATATCGAAGCCCTGCGCGGGGTCCTGGCCAAGGATTTTCCAACCGCCCAACTCGACGATCACCGGCACTGGCAGGCGCAGATTCGCGCGGTGACCCGGTCTCTTGCCCTCGGCGGGCTGGCCATTCTGGTGCTGGTTGGTGCGGCCACGACGGCCATCATCATTTCAGCAACCCGCAGCGCCATGGCCTCCAACCGCGAGATCGTGGAAGTGCTGAATTTCGTTGGCGCCAATGACCGTTTCATTTCGCGCGAGTTCGAGAAGCATTTTCTGGCCCTTGGTATCCGCGCCGGCGTGGTCGGAGCGGCGTCGGCGATGCTGGTATTTCTGGTGTTGCCAACGCTGGTGCCTTTGCTCGGCGGAGGCGCCGTGACCACGGCCGAACTGCGCAATTTTGCCGGCGGCGGCGTGCTCGATCTGGCGGGATATTTGTTGCTTGGCATCGTCGTTGTCGTCATCGCGGCCCTGTGCATGCTGACCTCGCGCTATGGCGTTTTCCGCATTCTGCACGCCAGAACCTGATCGGTCCGACCCGATTGCGCCCCATTTTGCGGGCACTCTCTTCGGCAGAACATGGCCGTTGGGTGTAGGCTAAGCGCTGCGCCCGGTGATTCGCTTCGATGCAAGATGTTGCGGCCGTTAGACCTTGGGGGTGTGAAAATGATTCCTGCCCTGAGATTGATTACCCGGCTGGCCGGTGGCCTGATCATTTTGTTGTCAACCGGCTTTGTAGTGTTCGCTGCCATGGCCTCACAGCCAGCAGGCCAGCCGCCGATTGCCGACGGCATCGTTGCCCTGACGGGTGGCGAAGCCCGAATCGATGAAGCTGTGCGGCTGTTGGCTGATCATCGCGGTAAACGGATGCTGATTAGCGGCGTCAACCCGCATACCACCCGCAGCGCCCTGGAACGCTTGACACCGGACTATGCAGCGCTTTTTGATTGCTGCATCGACATTGGCTATTGGGCGCAGGACACCATCGGCAACGCCGACGAGACCCAGGTCTGGGCCAGCCGCCGCGGTTTCCGGCGGCTGATCGTGGTCACGTCGGGTTATCACATGGCCCGCAGCATGGCTGAATTGTCTCGCGCCATGCCAAACGTTGAACTGATCCCACATCCAGTTCTGGCGTCTGTTCAGCGGGCCGAGGCCTGGTGGACTTCGCCGTCGGCGACACGGCTGCTGCTGGTGGAATACCTGAAATTCCTGCCGGCACTTGCTCGCCTTGGGATGGCACGGGCTTTCGGCAGCTTGACGCCCCAATCCTCGGCAGCAGCGGTCGCGCCAACACATTTTGGCAGCAAGGCCTCGGTCGATTGACCTGAGGCGCTTGCCACCCTGGTTGGGTTACGCTCCCACCACGTCAAACACCAAATCGATGTTGTTGCGCGTGGCGTGCGAGTACGGGCAGATCTTCTCGTGCGCCTCGGCGACCAGCGCCTTCAACTCGGCCGCCGGCAGACTGCGATCCTCGATGTGCATCTTAGCTGCGATGCCAAAGCCGCCACCTTCGCGCGGGCCAATCGAAACGGTGCATGTCGCCTTGGCCTTGCTGGCGTCCTTCTTGTGCTGGCTGGCAACCAGCGCGAGCGCGCCAACGAAACAGGCCGCATAGCCCGCCGCAAACAGATGCTCCGGTGTCGATGCGCCGGCCTTACCAGGACCGCCCATTTCCTTGGGTGTCGACAGTTCGGCCTTCACTAGCCCATCGGCAGTCTCCGTATGACCGTTGCGGCCGCCGATGGCTGTTGCGGCGATGGTGAATAGCGGCTTGATTGCGTTCGCGCTCATGACGTCTCCTTACTCGACGATAGGGTGTCTACGATCACATGACCTTGCGCCCGGTACCGCTTGCGATCAAGAGCTAGTCGACTGTGCCTGCTTGCCATGCGTGAAAGGCATCCATGATTCGCTCAACGCTCTTTAACGCCGCCTTCTATGTCGTTACGGCGTGTTTTCTGTTCTTTGGCAGTCCGTTGCTGTTGTGCCCGCGATCCTGGGCCATGGCAGGCCTCAGCGCCCATGCACTCACCTGCTGCTGGCTGCTGCGGGTGATCGTGGGCACACGCATCGAAGTTCGCGGCCGTGAAAATCTGCCAGCGGGTGCGGCCCTGATCGTAGCCAAGCATCAGTCCGCCTGGGACACTTTTGGCCTCATCCCGCTGCTGCATGATCCCGCTGTTGTCATGAAGGCCGAACTCGCCGCCGTACCGGTCTACGGCTGGTTCTCGCGAAAGTTCGGTATGATATTTGTGTCGCGCGAGCAGAAGGCGCGGGCCTTGAAAGCGATGCTCGCAGAGGCCCGCGACCGGGCGGCGGCTGGCCGGCATATTCTGATTTTTCCCGAGGGCACACGGCGGCCACCGGGCGCGCCACCGGATTACAAGCCAGGTGTTGCGGCAGTCTATGAGACGCTCAATTTGCCTTGCGTGCCGGTCGCCCTTAACTCCGGGCTGTTCTGGCCCCGCCGGCAGTTTCGCCGCTACCCCGGCACCCTCATTGTCGAGTTTCTGCCGCAAATCCCAGCCGGAACACCGCGCCGGATATTCATGGCTAAGCTGGAAGAACAAATCGAGACAGCAACCAGTTTGCTGGTCGCCGAGGGTCGGAGTGCCAGTCAGGGGCATGGGTACAAATAGAGAACATTTTGTTGACGGCTCTACCGCTGCCCCCTAAGATCATCCCGTGAACAGTTTCAGCGGCGTGCGGCGGCCTTTCCCATGGAGCACATAGCTAACCTATCGATCTCCCAGCATATTTGGGATTTGAAATACCGGCTTCGCGACGCCCAAGGCCAACCTGTTGACCAAAGCCTTGATGACACCTGGTCGCGCGTCGCCCGGGCGGCGGCGGGCGCTGAGAAGCCCAAGGACCGCAAGCGCTGGGCCGATGCGTTTGAGCGCAGTCTGGCCGATTTTGCCTTTCTGCCCGCAGGCCGCATCTTGGCGGGGGCCGGCACCGGGCGGAACGTCACGCTGTTCAATTGCTTTGTCCTCGGCACCATCGAGGACGACATGGCGTCGATCTTCGACAATGTGAAGGACGCGGCGCTGACCATGCAGCAAGGCGGCGGCATCGGGCACGACTTCTCCACCCTCCGGCCTAAGGGCGCACCCGTGAAGGGTGTCGGAGCCGACGCCTCGGGTCCCGTGAGTTTTATGGATGTGTGGGACGCCATGTGCAAAACCATCATGTCCGCCGGGCAACGGCGGGGCGCCATGATGGCAACCCTAAGGTGCGATCATCCCGATATCGAGGACTTCATAGCGGCCAAGGCCGATGCCAAGCGTCTGCGCAATTTCAATCTGTCGGTGCTGGTGACGGATGCCTTTGTTACCGCCGTGAAGGCCGATGCGAATTGGCCACTTTTGTTTACTGGCAAGGTCTACCGGACCGTGCGCGCAAAATCGCTCTGGCAACAGATCATGCGCGCGACCTACGATTTTGCCGAGCCTGGCGTGATTTTCATTGACCGCATCAACGCGCAAAACAATCTCGCTTATTGCGAGACTATCTCGGCCACCAATCCGTGCGGCGAGCAACCTCTACCGCCCAACGGAGCCTGCCTGCTGGGCTCGATCAATCTTGCGCGGCTGGTGCGCAATCCGTTCACAGCCAAAGCGTCTTTGGACCTCGCCCGCCTTGAAGAGCTGACGGCAGTTGCGGTGCGGTTTCTGGACAATGTCATCGATATCTCAGGCTATCCCTTAAAGGCTCAGAAAACGGAAGCCATGGCCAAACGGAGGATGGGCCTCGGCATCACCGGGCTCGCCGATGCGCTCATACTGTCTGGCCTCAACTATGCCAAAGCCGATGGCCGGGCGCAGGCGGCCGAATGGATGGCGGCCATTCAGAACGCCGCCTATCAGGCCAGCAGCGACCTAGCCGCGACGCGCGGGTCCTTTCCGCTGTTCGATGGCAAGAAGCTTCTGGATCGGCCAAACGTGCGGGCTTTGAGGCCAGAGGTGCGCAAATCCATCGGCCGGAACGGGCTGCGCAATGGCCTGCTGACATCGATCGCACCCACCGGCACCATTTCGCTGCTGGCCGAGAATGTCTCCAGCGGCATCGAACCCGTCTTTGGGCTGAGCTATCAGCGCCGCATCCTGGGGGAAAATGGCATCTCCAGGCAATTGCTGGTGGAAGACTACGCTCACAAACTGTTCCAGAGTTTGAACGGGTCAGCTGGTCCGCGTACTGACAGCTTTGTCACGGCAGCTGACTTGACGCCGGATGCGCATCTTCAGATGCAGGCGGCCTTGCAGCCTCACGTCGATAGTTCGATCTCCAAAACGATCAATTGCCCGGAATCCATCAGCTTTGCCGACTTCGAGCAGGTCTACCTGACCGCGTACGATCTCGGCTTGAAAGGCTGTACGACATTCCGGCCCAATCCGACGACAGGCTCGATCCTCACAGCCTCACCGGAGGCAATAGCCGATCAGAAGGCTCTGCCTGTCGCGACGGCGGCGATCCATCCGCCCATAGCAGCAGCCTCCGGCACGCCTTTAGCGCGGGACGATGTCCTTCCGGGCTATACCTACAAACTGCGATGGCCGGAGTCCGATCATGCGATCTACATCACGCTCAACGATGTGATCGAGACGGGTCAAAGGCGACCATTCGAGATCTTCATCAACTCGAAAAACCTGGAGCATTACGCCTGGACGGTCGCCCTGACGCGGATGATCTCTGCCGTGTTCCGGCGGGGTGGCGATGTGTCCTTTGTTGTCGAGGAACTCAAAGCGGTGTTCGATCCGCGTGGCGGCCAGTGGATGGACGGCCACTATGTGCCGAGCCTGCTGGCAGCCATTGGCGCCATTATTGAACAACACATGATCGCAACTGGTTTTCAGACGGGACTTGATGGGGTTGTTAGCCGCCCGCCAAGCCCCCCATTTCAGGCTGAGTTCAATCAAGTCGCTGCACCGTCCGCACGCTTCTGCCCAAGATGCCAACAGCCCGCGCTGATCATTCAGGAAGGCTGCTGGGTCTGCCAGAACTGCGGCTACTCGAAATGCAGTTAAAAGACTTAACGCCGTTCCGCGCGCAGCAAGCGATCGTTGATGGCCTCACCCAACCCCGAGGATGAGATCGGCATGACGGCAATCATAGCAGTGCCGGGCTGGTCCAGCTGCCGCAACCCGGCGAACAGATTGGCCGCCGCTTCAAGCAAGTCACCCGAACAGCTGAGGTTGAAAACTGGCCCAGAAGCTGGGAGCGGCGCTGGTCCAAAGGCCAACAAGGCTTCACCCGGCTCAACGTGAGTGGCGTGGAGCCGAACCCGGGCCTGCGGCGCATAGTGGCTGAGCAGTTGCCCCGGCGACACTGGCTGCGCGTGGCCATCGGCGGCCCGCAACAGCGGATGCCCTGCGACCGCCGCCAATTGGGCCGCTGTGATCGCCCCCGGCCGGAGCAGCACCGCTCTCTCGCCAGAGGCCTCAACGACCGTCGACTCGAGGCCAAATTGCGTGGGCCCGCCATCGAGCACGACGGCAACACGAGCGCCCAAATCAGCCTCGACATGGGCAGCCCACGTCGCGCTTACATGCCCGGACCGGTTGGCCGACGGCGCCGCTATGGGAACTCCAGCAAATGCCAGAAGCGATTGCGCCACCCGATGGGCAGGTACGCGCAGGGCAATCGTGCTCAATCCCGCTGTCGCGAAGTCTGCCACGGGGCAACTTGGCGTGCGCGGGACAACCAGCGTCAATGGCCCAGGCCAAAACCTTTCGGCCAACTGCTTTGCCAACGGCCCAAACCGTCCCAACCGGAATGCCGCCGTAGCATCCGCGACATGCACAATCAACGGGTTGAAACTGGGCCGCCCCTTGGCTTCGAAGATCGCGGCGACCGCGCGGCCTTGAGTTGCGTCAGCGCCCAATCCGTAGACGGTTTCAGTCGGAAATCCAACCAATCCACCTGCCCGCAAAATACCGGCTGCGCGCTCAATCGCGTCTTGGGTTGAGGGAACGATAGGCATCCAGGTTTCACTCATGACAGCAGACGGGCTTTGCCCAGGCGTGCGGATCAGAATATGCTTTTCAGCGGACCCTAGCCAGCCCATCCGGGTGTGCCGCTTATCGCGTGTCTGCGTCAAGTCTGCCGAGCCAAGCCACCAATGAAAGTAAATCGGGCCTCACCATGACATACCGCGCGCCACTCGACGATATCCGCCACACGCTCGACAGCGCCGCCGGTCTCAGTGGGCTTTTAGCCGACGGCACGTTTGCTGGTCTGGATGCCGAGACCGTGGCCTCGGTGTTTAAGGGCGCCGCGCAGTTTGCCGAACTTGAACTGGCCCCGCTGGACCAGACGGGCGACAAGAACCCGTCCCGGCTGGAGGGCAGCACGGTCATCACGCCGCCAGGCTGGGCCGAGGCCTACAAGTCTTTCGTTGCAGGCGGCTGGTCGTCGCTTTCGGGGCCAGAGGTGTTCGGCGGGCACGCGCTGCCGCATGTGATTGCTTCCAGCGCCATCGAGATCTGGTGCGGCGCTAATCTTGCGTTTGGCCTCTGTCCGCTGCTGACCCAAGGCGCCGTTGATGCGCTGAGTGCCGCAGGAAGCGCCGAACTGAAGAAGCGCTATCTCCCCAAGATGGTATCGGGCGAATGGACAGGAACTATGAACCTGACCGAGCCCCATGCCGGCACAGATCTTGGCGCGCTGAAGACCAAGGCCGTGCCCCAGTCTGACGGCAGCTACCGGATCTTCGGTACCAAGATTTATATCACCTATGGCGACCACGAGATGGCGTCCAACATCATTCATCTCGTGCTTGCCCGGCTACCAGACGCGCCCGCAGGCACGCGCGGTATATCGCTGTTTCTGGTGCCAAAATTCCTCGTCGATGGCGATGGAACGTTAGGCGCACGCAACGATGTGACGGCGACCGGCGTCGAGCACAAACTTGGTATCCATGCCAGCCCGACTTGCGTGATGAGTTTTGGCGAAAAGGACGGCGCCGTTGGCTTTCTGGTCGGTGAGACCGGCCGGGGCCTCAACCACATGTTCGTGATGATGAACCGTGCGCGGCTTGATGTCGGGATGCAGGGCGTCGCGCTCGCCGAGCGCGCCAGCCAGCGCGCGCTGGCCTGTGCTAACGACCGCAAACAGGGCCGGACCGCGCGCACGCCCGCAGGCGACATGGCCACTATCGTGGAACACCCCGATGTCAGGCGCAATCTGCTGATGATGCGCTCCCTGACCATGGCGGCACGCGCCATTTGCCTTGCAACGGCACGCGAACTCGATCTTAGCGAACGGGCTGGCGACGCGGCGCTGCGCAGCGCGGCAGCCAACCGGGCGGCCTTGTTAACTCCGGTTGCCAAGGCGTTCGCCACCGATACGGCCGTGGAGGTTGCATCGATCGGCGTGCAGATCCATGGCGGTTCGGGGTTCATCGAAGGCACTGGCGCGGCGCAGCATTATCGTGACGCGCGTATCCTGCCGATCTACGAAGGCACCAACGGCATCCAGGCGATCGATCTGGTCATGCGCAAACTGCCGCTGGACAACGGCAAAGTTGCGGCAGGCTATCTCGCCGAACTTGATGCAACGGCGGCCGAACTGATGGCCTCGAACGCTCCGGGCTTTGCACGGGTTGGCACGCAGTTGGCGCAAGCCAACACAGCGTTACGTGCGGCGACAGTGTGGCTGGGCCTTCAGTTCAAGGACAACCCGGATGCGGCGCTTGCTGGCGCAACCGCTTATCTGCGATTGTTTGCTATCGCGTCGGGAGGTGTCTATCTGGGCCGCGGTGCCCTGCTGGCGGCGAGACCGGGCAGCGCAAACGCCACCCCATCGCGCCAAATCAGCCTCGCGAAATTCTTTGCCGAGATGGTCTCACCAACGGCTGACGGCCTGATGCGCAACATCACGGAGGGATCGGACGCGCTGCTCTTGGCCGATGCCGGCCTGTTTGCGGTTTGAGCCGATGACGGATCATATCCACTGTGGCATTCGGGATGGGGTCAACTGCCTGCGGTTCAACCGGCCGCAGAAGAAGAATGCGCTCACGCAGGAAATGTATTCGGCGCTAGCGGCCGCAATTGTTGCGGGCGAGCAGTCGAATGCTGTTGGTGCGCATCTGTTTCTGGGGTCCTCCGGCACCTTTACGGCGGGCAACGACCTTGCGGATTTCGCCGGTCTGGATGCGGTGCCAGCGCCCGATGCTCCTGTCCTCGCCTTTCTCGAAGCCCTGATTTCAGCCCGCAAACCGCTGGTGGCCGCCGTTGATGGTCTTGCGGTTGGCATAGGCACGACATTGCTGCTGCATTGCGATCTGGTCTACGCGTCGCCCTCGGCCAGCCTGCGCACGCCGTTTGTTGACCTCGGCCTGGTTCCGGAGGCCGCCTCCAGCCTCCTTCTGCCTTCCCGCTGCGGTCATGCGGTTGCCTTTGAGCTGCTCTGCCTCGGCAATGCCCTGTCGGCGGAGCGGGCGCTCGCTGTAGGCCTGATCAACGAAATCGTACCGGCCGGGCAGCTGGAGGACAAGGCCATGGCAGCAGCGACGATACTGACACGCAAACCCCGGCAAGCCCTTTTGAATTCCCGCAGACTGTTACGCGGCGATACAGACCTAGTTCGTGCGCGAATGCGCGAAGAGTTCACTCTGTTTGCTGAGCATTTGCGGTCGGACGAGGCACAGCAGGCCATCAGTGCCTTTATGAATAAGCGCCCAAAACCCTAATCCGCCAAATCTACCATGTGAAAGAACGTCCCGGTCACAGACCCTCGCCGCGCACCCGTTTCGGCAACGGCCGTGCCCTCGGCATCAGTGATGGTGGCGAGCGGCGCGTCGCCGCTGGAAAGCAGGCTGGCATAGTGAAATTCGTGCCCACGGATCATCTGGCCGCGCTTGCCAAGCACACAGTCGTTCGTGAGCACGGCCGACCGGTAACCCAAATGCAGTTTGCGCTTTTGGAATGACGTTTCCAGGCTCAGCAGCCCCGCCATGGCGTGGCGTGTGCCGGCCGCATCAAACATACCGCCACCCAGCGCCATGAACCCTCCGCACTCGCCATGAATGGGCGTTCCGGCAGCAACGGCCGACCGCAGACCGCTCAGGAAGTGGCTTGCCGATGCCAGTCTGCCACCATACAATTCCGGATAGCCGCCCGGCAGCCAGATGACGTCTGCCGTAGCATCGGGTGCCTCATCGGCCAGCGGTGAGAAGGGCGCGATCTCTGCTCCGGCGTCCCGCCACGCCGCTAGCAGATGCGGATACATGAAGGAGAACGCCACATCGCGGGCCAAGGCAATGCGCTGGCCTGGCGGCACTATCGGCCTCGCATTCACGCGGCCTAACGCCGGTTGCGCCGAAACCGCAACGGCTCGCAGGGCATCCAAGTCCACGTGTTCGGCTATGAACCTTCCGATGGCGGTCAGCCGCTCTGCCAGCCCCTCGGTCTCGCCAGCTTGCACTAGCCCCAAATGCCGCTCGGGCAATGCGAGATCATCGCGCCGTGGCAACGCTCCCAGCACCCGAAATCCAGCCGCCGCCAGCGCTCCGGCCGCGAGCTTCCGGTGCCGCTCGCTGCCGACACGATTGACGATCACGCCCGCCACTGTCACATCGGACCGTAATTTGGCGCACCCCAGGGCAACAGCTGCAACGGTCTGCGATTGCCCGGACACATCGAGCACCAGTACCACTGGCCAGCCGGTTGCCGCCGCGATGTCGGCCGTTGCGCCGGTACCCCAGGCCCCCGGCTGTGCCACCCCGTCGAACAGCCCCATCACGCCCTCGCACACCGCAAGGTCCGCACCCGGCAAATAGGACGCCATCAACTGCTCCACAGTGCCGCGCCGCATTGCCCAGCTGTCCAAGTTGACACTTGGCCGCCCGGCTGCCGCGCTGTGGAACGCAGGATCGATAAAGTCCGGTCCGCATTTGAACGGTTGAACGGTAACGCCAGCCGTGGTCAGCGCGCTCAGCACGCCAAGAGTCACTGTTGTTTTGCCGCCGCCTGAGCGGGGCGCGGCAATGACAAGACCGGGCGGCGAATGAGGGACAGGCGGCATCGGGCGGGACATGCTGTTGGTTTCGGTGCCTCCGGTGATATACGCTAAACCGCATGGATGCACCCATCCCCGATCGCCCGCTGAAGCGCGGCTGGACCACTGGCACTTGCGCGGCCGCAGCCTCGCGGGCGGCCACCGAGGGGCTATGGGGTGGACTGATTCCCGCAAGTGTTCCTGTTGCCTTGCCCAGCGGCGACCGGCCGGAATTCGCCATTGCCACGTCTGAGATCGGGGCCGGTTGGGCTAGCGCCGGGGTAGTCAAGGATGCCGGCGATGACCCGGACGTGACGCACGGAGCACTCATCGTTTCGACGGTGCGGAGCGGTGCAATCGGCAGTGGCGTGATGTTCAGGGCCGGTCCGGGTGTCGGCACCGTGACCAAGCCAGGCTTGCCCCTTGCGGTTGGCGAGCCCGCGATCAATCCGATTCCCCGCCAGATGATCACTGCCGCGCTCACTGAAATTGCCGCCAAATATGGCCGCGCGCCCGATCTCAACGTCGAGATTTCCGTGCCGGGCGGCGAGGAAATCGCCAAGAAGACCCTTAACGGCCGCCTGGGTATCATCGGCGGTATTTCCATTTTGGGGACAACCGGCATTGTCGTGCCCTATTCCTGCGCGGCCTGGATCCATTCCATCCATCGAGGCATCGATGTCGCCCGGGCGGCGGGCCTGACCCATGTGGCCGGAGCGACGGGGTCCACCTCTGAGGCGGCAGTGGCGCAATTGTTCGGCCTGCCCGAAACGGCGTTGATCGACATGGGCGACTTTGTGGGCGGTATGCTGAAATACCTCCGTGTGCATCCCGTGGCGCGTGTCACCATTGCGGGCGGTTTCGCCAAAATGGTGAAGCTCGCGCAAGGCCGGCTCGATCTGCATTCGCGCCGTGGTGAGATCGATTTTCAGCTTTTGGCTGGTTGGCTCTCAGAGGCTGGCGGTGGTGCCCAGGTCGCGCAGTCTGCCGGGTCCGCCAACAGCGCGCTGGAAGTTTTGCAGCTTTCAACCGAAGCAGGCCTCGATCTGCCAAGACTGGTTGCCGCACGCGCCCAAGCAACGGCCCTGGTCGCGGCCAAAGGCGCGGGGTTTGAGATTGACGTGGCGGTGTTTGACCGCGACGGCAAACTGTTGGCGCAAACCGAGCGAAGGACGGTCCAGTAAATCAGTCCCGCCCCCGGTACCGCCGCTGATATGCCGGATCGTACAACGCGCTCTCGCGAAAATCGGCAGCCCGCAAGGCCGGGCCGACAAGAATGACCGCCGTCCGCTCCACGGGATCTGCCCCCACCAGCGCAACGATGGTGCCGAGCGTCCCGCGAAAGATCCGTTGGTCGGGCCAAGACGCCCGGTAGACGACGGCGCAAGGGCAATCCGGCCCGTAAAATGGCGTGAGCTGCGCAATCGTTTCAGTGAGGGTGTGGATCGAGAGGTGAATGGCCAAGGTGGCGCCCGTTGCGGCGAAGGCGGACAATGTCTCGCGTTCGGGCATCGACGAGGCCCGGCCCGGTGTCCGCGTCAACACAACCGATTGCGCCACCTCGGGTAATGTTAGCTCACGCCCGAGCGCTGCGGCGGCGGCAGCGAATGCTGGCACGCCCGGCGTGATGGTGTACGCAATGCCCAAGCGGTCCAGCCGCCGTAGCTGCTCGCCCAGCGCACTCCAGATTGATAGATCGCCGGAATGCAAGCGTGCCACGTCAGCGCCTTCGGCCTGGGCACGAACAAATTCGCCTTCGATATCATCGAGCGAAAGCGGGGCGGTGTCGATGATGCGGGCGCCAGCCGGGCACAGGCCAACAATCTCGCGCGGCACCAGCGAGCCGGCATAGAGGCAGACAGGGCAGAGGGCGACCAGAGTCTGGCCACGGACGGTAATCAAATCGGGAGCCCCCGGTCCCGCGCCAATGAAATGGATGGTCATGCGGCCCCCACGGCAAGCGCGGCTGTGACTTTGGGGAACGCGATGCGCGGCACGATCAGTCTGCTTCCGGGGCCTGCCGCCGTTAGCGCAGAGGCTTCCGCGACGGATGGCACTCCCGCCGCGGCTATCGATCGCACCGATTGGGTCTGGCATCGAGCGGCCTCGGCCTGCAAAGTGGATCTCCTCCAGAAGGACGCTCGGACTCCGAGTTTGTCGGCAGCAGCTTGAATGGCGTCGCGCGTTTCTGGCCGGTCGAGACTTGCCAGGCCCGCCAGCTCATTGACCTCCGCTCCGCCGCGAGCGCAGCAGTCCCGCGCCGCAGATACAATATCCGCAGACGTCGCCGTTGACGTTGCGCCAATACCGATCACCATCATGGCTTCACCGCCAGCCAATGCAGGACGGGCATAGCGGGACGCCACCCTGTCAACCCGCCGACATGGTCCGCCCGGTCAATGGCAATCCGTGTCAGGGTACCGCCTTTTCGTCCGTATTCTGAGAGAACGACGGCCTCGGTTTCGAGCGTCACGGCGTTGACGACGAGGCGTCCGCCAGCAGGCAAGGACGCCCAGACGTGATCGACGACACCGGGTGAGCGGGCGCCGCCGCCGATGAATACGGCATCCGGCGGCTTGAGATCACTCAGGACACTGTCAATGTCTCCCGTCACAATCGCGAATCCGGGAACACCAAGGCTTAGCGCATTGCGCGCTGCCCTCGCCGCCCGGTCGCCCTTTGCCTCTACGCCCGTGGCCCGGCATGACAGATCGCTCAGCATCCACTCGATGCCGATGGAGCCCGACCCGCAACCCAGATCCCACAGATGTTCGCTGCGTTTGGGCGCGAGGCTCGCCAACGTGATCGCCCGCACCTCCCGCTTGGTCAGCTGGCCGTCGGACTCAAACCACTCGTCCGGCAGGCCCGCCGTCAGGGGCAGAACGCGCGCGCCAGGACCGGCGTGAACCTCGATGGCGATGGTATTCAGCGGGTCGACATCGCCGAGATCAAAATGCGCGGCATCTTGTGTCCGGATGCGCTCGCGAGGGCCGCCCAGCGCTTCGAAAACTGTCAGGCGGGTTGCGCCAAATCCTCGCTCCGCAAGCATTTTCGCAAGAGCGAGCGGCGAATCCGCATCCGCCGACAGCGCCAGGATCCGCGCTCCAGACTGCAACAGCGGGATCACCCGTTCAATGGCGCGGCCGTTGATGCCGATGGTCAGCGTGTCCTGCAAGGCCCAGCCCAGCCGGTTGGCGGCGAGGGAAAACGCCGAGGGCTGAGGGAACGAGCAATACTCAGTTGGCGGAATATGTCGTGCCAGGACGGCACCGACGCCATGCTGGAACGGATCACCGCTGGCCAGCACCACGACAGGACGGCCACGCAGCGCCAGCACTTCGTTGAGCCCCGCATCCATCGGCGAGGGCCAGGCCAGCGTGCGACGGGCGAGTGGGGCGATAAGTTGCAGATGCCGCTTGCCGCCCGCGACCAGGTCCGCCGACGCGATCAGCGATTTTGCTGCAGGTGACAGCCTGGCCAAACCATCCTCGCCAATGCCAATGATGGACAGCCACGGCGCAGTCGTGTCAGGTCCGTTCATCGTGGCACCGGGACGGATAGCGGATGGTTCTGAAGGTTCTCATCTTGGGTGGCACATCCGAGGCTTTCGCCTTGACGGGGCGCCTCACGGGTGACCCGCGTTTGGAACTGACTTATTCGCTGGCTGGACGCACGGCGAAGCCACGGCTGCCGCAGGTTCCCACGCGCATTGGCGGTTTCGGAGGTATTGAGGGACTGACTGCCTACTTGCTGCGGCATGAGATCAACGTCCTGATCGATGCCACCCACCCGTTCGCAGAGCAGATCAGCGCCAATGCGCAGGCGGCGGCGGCCCTGGCGAGCGTGCCGCTGATCGCACTCGAACGCGCCGCGTGGCAGCCGATGGCCGGCGACGATTGGCAATTGGTGCCAAATTTGACTGCCGCTGCCGCCGCGCTGCCCAGCACGCCTGAGCGCATCTTCCTTACCGTTGGACGTCAATCGCTGATGCCCTTTGCCGCCAAACCGCATCATCATTATGTCATTCGCGTCATCGATCCGCCGGACATTCCGCCGGAGATGCAAAATGTCGATATCCTCAAAGGCCGGGGGCCGTTCAACGTTGACGATGAAACAAGTTTGCTGCGTGAACACCGTATTGTCCGGCTGGTCAGCAAGAATTCCGGCGGCAAGGCTGGCTCGGCCAAGTTGGTGGCGGCCCGGAGCTTGCGACTGCCGGTGCTCCTTGTGGACCGTCCGGTGCATCCGGGCGTCAACACGCTGGAGTCCGTTGATGCCGTGGTGAACAGGCTGGCGCATTATCAGGCCTCCTTGGCGAACCGTTCGGAATAGACCAGCGGCGGCAATCCAGGCCTGGCGATGATCCGTGTACCCCTCGCGCCAACCAGGACCAGCGTCCGCATATCGACACGGGCCGGATCGCACGTCCCCAATTCGCCGATATCGATCCACTCATCCGGCCGCCCAACAGCGGTCGCGAAGATCACGGGCGTCGTACCGCCACGCAACTCCGCCAGCAGCGCCAGCGCCGTTCCAATCCGGTCAGGCCGCGCCTTCGAGGCCGGGTTGTAAAGCGCGAGCACGAGATCGGCCTCGGATGTGAGCCGCAGCCGCCGCTCGATCAGGCTCCACGGTTTGAGATTATCCGATAACGAGAGGCAGGCGAAATCGGCACCCAGCGGCGCGCCAATCCGGGCGGCAGCCGCGAGCATTGCCGTTACGCCCGGCTCTACGCGAATGTCCAGCTGACGCCATGCCGTGGGACCGTGCTCCACCGCCTCACACACCGCCGCCGCCATGGCGAACACACCAGGGTCGCCGCCAGACACGACAACCACGCGCGCACCGGAGGACGCCGCCGTCAACGCCGCCTCGGCCCGGAACAGCTCCGCCCGATTGTCCGTGCAATGCCGTGTCTGGCCAAGCGTCACGGGCAGGCGGTCGAGATAGGGGCCGTAGCCGAACAGTTCTTTGGCATCGGCCAACGCCGCCGTCGCCGCTGGCGTAACCCAATCGGCGGGGCCGGGGCCAATACCAACCACAGTAAGCCGTCCGCTCACAGGCATCTCCCGCGTCCAGGCACCAGGATCATGGCAAAATAGGGCGCGGTGTCACCGGTTTTGTCCTTCAGCGGAAGGATGACTTCGCCGGGCATACTGCCGCGCTCGACATAGATGGCGCGCTCCGTCAGTCCTGCTTCGGCCAACGCCGCGCGCACCTTGGCAAAATTGCGTCCGAGCTTCATGATCACCAGCGCGTCGGCCACGCGCATCCGCGCCAGCAGCACCTCATGCGACAGTGTACCAGGCAGCACCTGCAAAACGTCGTCGCCATAGGTAATCGGCGTGCCCGCCCGGGTCCAGCAAGCCGACATGCCCGTGATGCCTGGCACCACCTCGATGGGGTGACGGCCGCTCAGGCGGTGATAGATGTGCATGAACGAGCCATAGAAGAACGGATCGCCCTCGCATAGCAGCGCCACATCGCGGCCCGCTGTCAGGGCCTCGGCAATTCGATGGGATGACAGGTCGTAGAACCCGGTGAGGGCCGAGGTGTAGGCGTCATCCTGGAACGGAACCTCTGTGGTCAGCGGATATTCCAGCGGCATCTCAAGCGTTTCGGGTCTGAAATGCGCATGGGCAATCGCAAGGGCATGGCCGGCACGGCCGCGTTTGTGGAAATAGGCCACGACCGGCGCGCGGGATAAAATGCGCGCGGCTTTCAGTGTCATGAGGTCCGGATCGCCGGGGCCGACGCCGACGCCAAAGAGTTTGCCAGTACCGGTCATTCGCGGTCACTCGCGAGCGCGTTGACGGCGGCGGCTGCCATCGCGCTGCCCCCCTTGCGGCCACGGACGATAGCCCAGTTAAGATCAGCCCTCAGCGCCAGCGCGTCTTTGGACTCGGCGGCTCCGACAAAGCCGACGGGCATTCCGATGACGGCGGCGGGGCGGGGCGCACCAGCGTCGATCAGCTCGAACAGCCGGAACAACGCCGTCGGAGCATTGCCGATCACGACGACGGCGCCCTCCAGCCGGTCGCGCCAAAGGTCCATCGCCGCCGCTGTCCGAGTGGTTTCGAGGCGCTTGGTTAGGTCCGGCACGCGCGCGTCGTGTAGTGTGCAGATCACGTCATTGCCTGCGGGAAGGCGCGTCCGGGTGACGCCATCAGCGACCATACTGGCGTCGCAGAGGATCGGCGCACCGTTGGCCAAAGCGGCGATGCCCGCCTCCGCGAAGTTGGGTGAGAAAGCAACGTCACGGGCAACATCGACCATGCCGCAGGCGTGAATGATACGCACGGCGATCCGCTCTTCAAGGTTGCTGAAGCCGGCGAGATCGGCCTCGGCACGGATGATCGCGAACGACCGTGTGTAAATCGCGGCCCCATCGCGGATGTAGGTGTAGGCGGGCGTCATGCGGCACCTCCGGCCACGGCCAGGGCAGACCTCACCGCCGCCGCTAAATCGCCGCGCGCGATAGCCGTTCGGACAGGCGCATCGGACGGTCCGCCATTGACAACGAGATCGTATCGCCCGTCGCGTCCGACCAACGTGACACGCGCCGTGCCGCGCCGTGCGCAGCCCTTGATGCATCCCGAGACGTGTATCGTGCCAGGCTTCAGATGGTCCTGTCCCAGCACACCGGCGATCAGAATGGCATCTTCGCGTGTTGGCGTGGTTGCATTCACGCATCCGGGCGCGCCGGTGCAGGCATCGATGGCCAGCCTGACGTCGCCCGGAGTTGTCACAAGACCCAGCGCGGGGGCCTTGGCGAGAATCGCCGTGACTGCAGCTTCATCCGCGCATCGCACAATCAAGAGCCGCCATGGCGTGAGTCGCAAAGCCGCGCGAGGTCCCGCCAATGCCGCAATAGGCTTCAATTTCGAGGCCTCAATGCGGCCGAACGGCAAGCCAATCGCGGCAATGCAGGCATCGGCTGAGAACCGATGACCACCGGCCTCGGGTGTGGCGCGTTTGCCCACCGCCAGGCCAGCATTTGAAACCAGCAGCCCAGCCTCCGAGAATATGTGGGCCGCGCCATCAATGGCCACCAGATCGCGCATCCGCCGGAAACCCGCCGTCGAGCTCTTTGATAGGAAAATCTGGGCAAGCCGCGACACCTGACCCGTGGCCTCGGCAACCTCAATGGGCTGCGATAGCGAGGGCGAACCGCCGAGACGAATACGCCAACCGTCGCCAGGCCCGGGCGCAATCAAAGTCATATCTGCCCCAACGTCGCCCAACGGCCAGAGCCCGCCACCATCAACGGCGAAACCGAATTTTGCTGGCAGCGCGTGCAACGCGATGTTGCGAAGCAAAAGCGTTTCCAGGTTTTTAGCCAGTGCCCTGCCATCGACACAGGCCGGATCGATGCCTGCCAGAGGCGACACCATTACATTCCGGACCGATTCGGCGGAGTCCGATGGATCGAGCAGATCCAGATCTCCAAGCGCCGCCGTCAATTCTGGGAGACACTCCTCACGGACACCCCGCAATTGCAGATTGGCGCGCTGAGTGAGGTCGATGGCGCCGTTGCCGTACCGGTCTGCCAGCCCGGCAATGTCTGCCGCAAGTCGGCAGCTCAGCTCGCCGGATGTCAGGCGCAACCGCACCAAGAGACCATCACCGGTTGGCATCGGGCGCAATACGCCGGGGCACCAGCCCCTTCTGAGTGTGGCCGGGCTCATGGGACCGACCCCAACATCGCTGCGGAGTTCGACCGCGGCTGCCACAGGCCACGTCGCATGGCTTCCTCGAACCGGCGACGCATCGCAACGCCCGCTGCCGGATTGGCCGAGGCGAGAAACGCCGCCACCGCCGGATCGCCCAGATAAGCATCGTATAGCCGGTCGAAATGGGCACTGGTCACGCTGCCTGCGGTCGCGGCAAAGGCGAAGGCATTGTCCACGGTCGCCGAGAGCTCCGCCGCGCCGCGAAAACCATGCCGCATCTGCCCGGCAATCCAACGCGGGCTGGCTGCCCGTCCATGAATGACCCGCGACGACTCTTCGGCCAGCGTCCGGGCCTTAGGCCGCTCGGGTGTGGCCGTGTCAATGTGATAGCCCGCCAAATCGCCGCGCCCCAGGGCCTTGGCAGCCGCAAGCGCACCGCCCTGATGGGCAGCATAGTCAGCCGACGACAGAATATCCGCTTCCTTATGATCGTGCACATGGATGACAGCATCGGCCGTGCCAAGCCGGCTGGCATAGCCCGAGGGAGCCGGAATGCTGAATGCTTCGCCTCGATAAGCTGTGGGCGTTGCATCGAGATATGTCTGCCCTAACTCGTCTTGCCGTTGCCAGTTGCCGCTGTCGATCAATTCAATGACGCCTGCGCCATAGGCCCCTGGGGCGGCTCCAAAGATGCGGTCAAGCGGGCCGGAGTACTTTCGCAATTGAGCAGCAAGCGGGTTATTGTTGTCCGCCTCTGGAAGGCTCGCGACCTTCTGCACGGCAGCGTGAAACAGTCCGAGTTGCATGGGAAAAATATCGCGGAACAGGCCCGAGATTCGCAAGGTCACATCGACGCGCGGACGGCCCAGCTCTGCAGGAGCGAGCGTCTCAAAGCCCGTGACACGCGCGGAGCCGTGGTCCCAGATCGGACGCACACCCAGGAGATGCAGCGCCGTCGCCAGCTCTTCGCCGCCCGTCCGCAGGCTGGCACTGCCCCACAGGTCCATGACAATGGAGCGCGGATAGTCGCCATGGTCCTCCAGAAAGCGGGCCAAGATGGCAGCAGCGGCGGCGCGGCCATGCCTCAAGGCTGTCGGCGTGGGTACACAACGCACATCGATGGTCGTGAGGTTCCGCCCCGTGGGCAGCACATCCCGACGGCCGCGCGAGGGTGCGCCAGCGGGGCCGGGCTTCACGAAGCGCCCATCGAGAGCTGCCAGCAAGGCTGACATTTCGGCGGGGCCACAGGCGGCAATCAGCGGGTCGTCGCTGGGGATCGTCTGGCCAAAGGTGTGCAAGCCGTCCCGGATCGACATTTCTTTGACATCGCATAGGAACGCATCGATCTGCGCAATGGCGTCGGATGGCTCGGCACCGACGGACAGCTTCAGATCGGAGGCGAGGCCGGAGCGATGCGCAGCATCAACAATCTGGATCGCGAGAGTCTTGCGGCGGCGTGGATCTAGGCCTTGCGCCGACGAAAACTCATCGATGAGATGTTCGATCTCCTTCAGCCGACCGTCGAGGTCGGTTGCGACCAGTGGCGGCGTCATATGACCGATTGTGACGGCGCAAAGGCGGCGCTTGGCGGCGGCGGCCTCGCCGGGGTCGTTGACGATGAAGGGATAGATGACAGGCACGCCGCCCATCAGGGCGCGCGGCGAGCAAGCCGTTGAGAGGGCGACCGCCTTGCCCGGCAGCCACTCCAGTGTTCCGTGCGCTCCCAGATGGATCATGGCGTCGATCTGCGCGACCGTCCGAAGCCAGAGGTAGAAGGCGATATAGGCGTGGCGCGGAGGAATGGCGGGGTCGTGATAGCTGGATTTGCGGTCTGCGGACAGGCCGCGCTCGGGTTGCAACGCCACCAGGATGTTGCCGTACGCTACGACTGGCAGATCGAAATGACCGTGTGCGGCGGAAGGATCACCCTCAGGCGGTCCCCAGGCTGTCAGTACGGAATGCCGGAAGGGATCCGGTAATGCGCTGAAAGCCATTTCATAGTCAGCGAGCGGCCAAAGTATCGGACTGCTCTGTATACGTTTAATCGGTTGTGCAAAGAGCAACCCCTCAGCGTGTCCCTCTCCCCACAGGAGAGGGAACGATTGGGCCGAAGCATTTGATGCGTCCGTCTCTTCTCCCTTGGGGAGAAGGACAGGATGAGGGGTTGCTCTCTGGGAGGACTGTGCCACAGGGGCAAAGCCTCTAAGGATCGTCTCGGCCGGCGGCGGGTGGGCGATGCCGTACCCTTCTGTAGACAGCCGCTTCAGGATGCCCTCGGCACTGGCCGGGCCATCGAGGCCAACAGCGTGGGCGATCCGGTCAGGGCGGCCAGGATAGGTGGAGAAGACCAAAGCCACCCGGCGGTCCGCACGCCGCTTGGCTGCCAGCCGCGCCCAACCTGCCGCAAGATCAGTGACGCCCGCGATGAGATCGGTAGCGGGTTGATGCAGATAGGCCGCGAACTCAAGTCCCGGAATGGCAACGCCGGACTCTTTGAATGAAATCGCACCCGCCAGCAGCCGCCCATCGGTCTCAGGCAACACAACATGCATCGCAAGATCGGCGGCACCGAGGCCTCGCGGATCGACCTCCCAAACATCGCGGCGGCAACCGGTCATCACCACTTGCAGAACGGGCGTGTCCGCCGCTTCCAACGCTGACCCCGATCCGTCATCGGCGGACGCGGAAAAAGCGGTAGCGTTGAGGACCACATGCGGCGGCCGAGCGGTCAGCCGTGCCCGGACAAATTCTGACGCACCCGGCACTTTCAAGCTGGGTACGAAAATCGCTTCCGCATCGAGGCCTCGCTCTGCCAGCGCGTCGCACAAGGCATCAATGGGCGCGGTGTCGGCTGCCAAAACATAGGAGCGGTAGAATACGACGGCGACGGGCAGCCCGGTACCTGATGCCGTCCGGTAGATGCCATAGTCGAACAACGGCTGCGGATGCGGAAGCACCGCAACCGGTCCTGCGGCAAGGGCCGCCATAAAAGTTAGGGCAGCACGGATGTTGTCTGGCCCGCCGGCCGCCAGCAGGCCGTCAACGGACGCAAGCTCGTCCGGTACGAGGCTCGACAAGGCCGACAGCCGCGCATCGGGACGGCCGTCTCCCGGCACGAGGGCCAAAACCGGGCCACCCGCCGCGCAGCCCTTGGCCAGCTCTTCCAAACCATAGCGCCAGTATTCGATCCCGCCCAGCAACCGCACGATCACGGCCTTACTGCCTGCAATGGTCTTGTCGATGAAAAGATCGACCGACATCGGATGCTTGAGGCGCTGCAAACTAGCGAGCCGCAGCGATGGCCTCGCAGCCAGCTCCGCCACCGGCCACGCCGCCCACGCCGCTGCCATGGCATTGAGATCGCTATCCGAGAACGACAGCACGACGACATCGGCGGGCGTCAGACCGAGGTCTTCAGCGGGCGCCGTTTCGTCGAGACTTGCCTGTTCGCGGACAATGAGGTGCATGAGAATCCTGTAGGGTGGGCTGAGCTCCTTTGCGAAGCCTACCAATGCGGCCGGTTTTTGCTGTGGGCTTCGCAAAAGGACGCTCAGTCCGCCCAACGTTCAACCCAACAATGTGGCGGTAATGCCCGCCTGATCGATGCCCTTTTCGCCGATGACGACCAGCTTGCCGAGCCGGGTTTCGTCCGGCCTCCAGGCCCGCTCAAAGCGCTGGTCAAAGCGCGTGCCAACCCCCTGCACGAGTAGCCGGGCGGGCTTGCCGGTGATGGCGAGATATCCCTTCAAGCGCAACACGCCGAACCGGTCTGCGGCGGATTTGGCTTTCTCGAGCAGGCCCGCTGGACTGGCGAGTTCCGGCACCTCGATAATAAACGTGTCGAAATCGTCGTGCTCATGCTCGGCTTCGTTGTCGTGGCAGGACGGACGATTGGCGATGTCGTTCTCGGCGGCTGCGGATAGACCCAGCAACACATCGATGGACAGACGTCCTTCGCGTGCGGGGACAAGTTTTACGCGGTCGGGCAGGGACAGCCGGATGTCACTCGAAACCCTGGAGATGTCCGCCGGGCTCATCGTATCGGTCTTGTTGAGGACGACCAGATCGGCGCACATCAGCTGATCGCCGTAGACCTCTTCGAGCGGATTGTCGTGATCGAGGGACTGATCGGCGTCTCGCTGGGCTGCAATCTTGGCCGGATCATCGGCAAACTGGCCAGCGGCGACCGCGGGGCCGTCGACCACAGTCACCACACCATCCACTGTGACCTTGGCGCGGATTTCCGGCCAAGCGAACGCTTTCACAAGTGGCTTCGGCAGCGCCAGGCCAGACGTCTCAATGACAATGTGCTCGGGACGCGGGTTGAGCGCGAGCAGCTTTTCCAGCGTCGGCACGAAATCCTCGGCAACGGTACAGCAGATGCAGCCATTGCTCAGCTCAACAATGTTCTCGTCCGGGCAACTGTCGATGCCGCAGTTGCGCAGGATTTCGCCATCGACGCCGACATCGCCGAACTCGTTGATGATCAGGGCCAGCCGGCGTCCGCCTGCATTCGCCAGGAGATTACGGATCAGCGTCGTCTTGCCTGCCCCAAGGAAGCCAGTGATGATGGTGCAGGGAATTTTTGCGGCGGCTGCGGTCATGGGGTGGGGGGTTCCGGTTGCTTCAAGCCGAGCGGGGGCACGCGGGCGATGACGCCTTTGCGGAAAATCGGCGGCCGTTCGCGCCAGGGCACGATGCCGTTATCAGTGGCGGCGTAGGCGCGGGCGGCGCTGACGATGTCGTCGAGATGCAGAGCCGGGTCGAGGTCACCGATCAGGTACATCCAGCGGCCATCGCCCGACAGCGCTATCGTTGCTGGACGCTTGCAGACGGCGAGGCATTCGACGGGTTCCAGGAGCACGGCATCTGCTACGCCCGCTGCGGCGATGCGCTCTGCCAACGCTGTTGCCAGCTCTGCCCCGGTTGGCCGGAAGGCTTCGGCCGCACCCTCGACGGCTTGGCGGCAACTGGTACAGACGAACAAGGTGACACGCGACGCCATAGTGGGGGTGCTCATGCGGCGCGCGCTGGCGCTGCTGTCTCGCCGCGAGTCCAGAAATATCCGGCAAAGCCCGCCATCATCAGCCACAAGACAGCCTGCAACACGAGGCTGCGGGCCGTGAACGCGGCGGCCAATTCCGCAGGCACGTTGCTGGCGAACGCTTCCGGATGCGGCGCTCCAATCACATGGGGCGCCAGCAGCAGCAGCACGCCAACGGCGATCCGCCACTGGGCACCCGGCCGCAGCATCAGCCACAAGCCGGCCGCCGTTGCGATCGCCGTGCCCACCCACCAGAGTTGCCGTGTTTCGAGCGACGCCGCTGACGAGCCCGGAAGTTCAGGCGCTAGCCCCATGGAAGGCGCAAGGCCGCAGACGACGAAGCCGGCCGCTCCCCAGCCCAGCGCCCGCTTCCAGTCAAGCGTGTCGCCAGACGAAATCATAAGCACCAGGAGCATGAGCGAAAAGCCAACGGCGGCACCGACTGTCGCGACAGTTGTGATCGCCACGCGCTGGTAGCCTCTCCAGGGCGCTTCTTCAGGCCCGGGAGCGGCGGACGGCACCTGCGGAGCCGCCGTGGCATCCTGCATGGACACGGCCGAACCCATCTCGTGATGATGGTGCAAAGGGGCCTTTTCGTAGACTTCCGCAGCCAGGATCAACGGCACGACCGTCAGCTGCTGGAGCAAAGATCCGGCAAGGCCAGCAAGGCCGCCCGCCAGTAGGGCAACCAGCACGATACGATTGAGCATAGGGTCAGCTCCCGATAGCCATGTGTGCATGAACGAAAACGCTCAGCACTGTCCAGGTCAACACATAAAGGGCAACCAACCTGCTCAGTGGCAGGGGAACGCCATCGAATGGCGCGTATCATGGGCGGCATCATGCACCGCTTGGGGGTGCGCAAAGCCGACAAGGAATACGAGGGCGGCACCGAGCAGGAACGCCGCGCTCAGTTTGGCGCGGGTATGGGCGATAGCCGGAGCGGCAACAGTCTGGCCGACAATGGTTTGATTATTCATCGTTCAGTCTCCTTCACCGCCCCACCGGCGGTGCTCAGGGGTTTAGTTTCGCGACGGCCGGTCTCCTGGCTCGCGGGTCGCTGCTAGATCTCGCCTTCCCGGCCCACTCTTCAAGAGTGCAGTCACCAGTGGTTCTTGAGACTAAGCTCGCCGCTTACAGTTGCGGGGGCAGCTCCGGAATTGTCCCTCGTCGGAGGGTCGCACCGGATTCCCAAATGACGCGCCTTTCGGGCGCACCGTCGACTGGGCAAGATAGCGAACGGCGGGAGGGAGTCAAATGCCGCCTGCATTCGCCAACCGGAAATCGTCACGCAGATTGGGCATGGGCCGCCCGCGCGTAAGCCGTGGCCGCTTCCAGCAGCGTCGCGTAGGTCGTCTTCAAGCCTTGCGCCGTTACGCACAAGCCATCGGCTCCAAGTTTCTTGTTCGCCCCGCGCGACCAGCGGGCGATGCGCGTCAACGGCAAAGTCTTTTCCACCTCGGGATCAACATCGAGAACCATGATCTTTTCACCGCTCTGGCTCCATGTCGAGATGCCGCGCACCGCATTCCAGGGGATCAGAGACGCAGTGACGCGCGTGTCGAGAATGCCCTCAGGCGTCAGAGTCACCACCGGTCCGCGCGTGGTGAGAACACGCCAAACAATCATTACCGTCGTAAAACCAAAGAAAACGATGCCCAATACCGCAGCCCAATAGTGCCAGTCCGAGGTATCGATCCTGGCAATGTATCCGGCCACGATGGCCGCACTTAGGGCCGTCAGGGCCAGGCTTAGGATGGCCAGCCCGATCATCTTCAAAGGAGCGCCGTGGATTTCCATGGTTTTGCTAGTGTCGATGGCCATGCTTGGTGTTCTTCCCGTTGAGCGTCTATGATCGCCCCATTCTAAACGCAGATTTTGCGAAATGAAGGCATGGCTTCACTTTCCCTCATCCTTGGCGGCGCACGCTCCGGCAAGAGCCGATTGGGTGAAATGCTGATCACTGCGCTACCCGTCCCGTGGACATATATCGCGACGGCTCAGGCGTTTGATGACGAGATGCGCGATCGCATCGCTGCGCACAGGGCCGAGCGGGTGCCGGGCTGGCGGACAATCGAGGCGCCGCTGGATCTGGCCGGTGCGATTGCGGGCGCGCAGTCGGCGGGCCATCCCATCCTCGTTGATTGCCTGACACTGTGGCTGAGCAATGTGATGCTTGCGGATCGCGACATTGATGCCGAATCGCAGCGGCTGCTCGTCGCGTTAACAGATGTCACCCAGCCCATCACCCTCGTCTCCAACGAGGTCGGCCTCGGCATCGTACCGGACAACGCGCTGGCCCGCCGCTTCCGAGATGCGCAAGGCCGGCTCAACCAGAGTGTGGCCGCCCTTGCAGGCCGCGTGATTTTCATGGCAGCTGGCCTGCCGTTGATCTTGAAAGGGCCGCCCCTATGACAAATGACGATCCCGAGCGCCACAAGTCCAAGATGGGGAAGCGCAAGGCGGTACAGGACGCCGAGGTGGCCTCGAAGACCATCGAGAAGGGGCTGCTGATCGTCAACACCGGTCCCGGCAAGGGCAAAACGACGGCCGCCATGGGCCTCGCCCTGCGCGCGCTGGGCTATGGCTGGAAGATTGGCATTGTGCAGTTCATCAAGGGCGCGTGGAATACGGGCGAACGGGCCGCGTTGGAGAAATTTGGCAACCTCGTGACGTTCGAGGCGCTGGGCGAGGGCTTTACGTGGAACACCCAGGACAAGGCGCGGGATATCGCTGCTTGTGGAAAGTCCTGGGAAATAGCCAAGGCGCTCATGAATGATCCCAAAGTACGTTTGCTGATCCTCGATGAGTTGAACATCGCGCTGCGCTACGACTATCTTCCGCTGGACGACGTCGTGGCGACGCTCGCTGCCCGCCGCCCCGAGTTGCATATCGTCGTCACCGGCCGCAACGCCAAGCCCGAGATGATTGCGATTGCTGACACGGTGACGGAAATGGCGGCGGTCAAGCATCACTTCGCGGCGGGGGTGAAGACACAAATTGGCATTGAACACTAAATCAAGGGTGGCAGCTGGCAACGGGCAGCAGGCAGCGGGCAGCGGGAAGAAAGTAGGTGCTCTCCTTTCTTCCCGCTGCCTGCTGTCCGTTGCCAG
>JANYHF010000015.1 GCA_025359185.1 Hyphomicrobiaceae bacterium
CACCGCTTCGCGGCGTGGCGCTTTTGGCCGATGAGTGCGTTGCTCGTCCTAGCAAGCCATTTGGCTTGCGTCGTCGAGCGCCTGCTCCTCGGCCAAAATCGCTCACGTCCAGCCCGAACCCATAACTGACGACAGGCCCTAGCACCAAGTCACGTCACGTCCGGCGAAACCACGCCCTTTTTGAAAATGAAGCAGCCATAGAACCGCCGCTCGCCCGTGCGGATCACGCAATAGGCGGTCTTGGCGCGCTCGTAGAACGCCATCCGCTCGATGTGGCCCATCGGCCAGCTTTTGCCCTCGGCCTTGTCGATGGCCGCCTGCACCTCGGCCTGCACGGGCGGGATATCTTTGGGGTTGCTGCCGACCTGCATCCGCATGGCCGCGTCATCAACGAAGGTGTCGAGTGGCATCAGCGACAGGATGGCCTTGGCCGCCTCGCCGCAGGTGATGTTCTCCATATGCAGCAGTTGCCCGAGCACGGTTTCGGCGGCGACCGCGTCGGCCGGAAAGTTGGTGTCGCAGATGACGAGTTCGTCGCCATGGCCCATGCTGCGCAGGGCGTGGAGCACATCAGCGCCAAGCGCCGGGTGAATGAGTTTGAGCATGGGCAGTCTGTCCTCTTTAGATGTTTTTTTCCGTTGGCGTGTAAGTTTGCATAATGCATTGCAGCCGTCGAGAGTGCCTGTCAGGCTCAAGGACATCATGCTGAGGAGCGAGCATTGCGAGCGTCTCGAAGCATGCTGGTTGAGGCAAGCTCCTGCCGCGAAGACGGCGGCAAACCCTGCATCCTTCGAGAACGCCAAAGTTGACGCTCCTCAGGATGAGGACGGAGTAAATTGAGGATACGCCCATGCCCAACGCTCTCCCAGCCCTCGCCCGCGCCGCCCTCACCGATGTTGCCCGCGTGCTGGACGCCATGCCGCCAGATGCTGCCGAGCCGCTGATTGCCGCCATTCTCGGCGCCAAGCGGATCGCGCTGCACGGCCTCGGCCGCGAGGGGTTGCAGATGAAGGGACTGGCCATGCGGCTTTATCATCTCGGGCTGGATGCTCACGTCGTCGGCGAAATGACCACGCCGCCGGTTGGCGCGGACGACCTGCTGATCGTTTCGACGGGGCCTGGTGATCTCGGCTCGATCGCCGCGCTGATGACCCGCGTCAAGGCCGATGGGGCCAAGCTGGCGGTGGTGACCTCGCAAGCCCAAGGCGGTGCCGCGCAACGGTCAGATGTTGTGCTGCTGATCCCGGCCCAGACCATGGCCAACGATCAAGGCGACGGCCTGAAGTCTCTGCTCCCCATGGGCTCCCTGTTCGAGGCCACGATGATGCTAGTGTTCGAGGCGCTGGTGCTTGAGCTGCGCGCGCGGCGCGAAGAGAGCGCGGAGGCGATGCGCGCGCGACATACGAATTTGGAGTGAGATTTGTACTGTTGATACGGCGGAGCGACGGCACATGCTGCACAAGGGCAAGCCCATCGCCCCTACATCGCGGGCCGCATCCCGATAGTCTGCTGCAAACGAATCAAATATCCGTCCGGGTCCTGCACGAGCAGCTGGCGCGCGCCGGTTTCATTATATCCAATGCGGTACCACTTTTCCTCGGGGCCAAGCCGCAACGCGACACCCGCAGACTCCAAGTGCGCGGTGTGCCACGTCAGGTCATCGACCTGGATTTCCAGATTGATCCCCCGCCCGAAAGGCCGCTCCATCGGCCCCGTCTCCCAGGCGGCCTCGCGCTCCGTCCGAACCGGCGCGCGCTGTTCAAGCATCACCTCGGCACCGGCCAGTTCGAGGTAGGCAAATCCCTCTTCGGGGCGGTCGTACTTGATGGCAAATCCGAGGATGCCGCACCAGAAGCGCAGACTGATGGCGATATCCGACACCAGCAGTTCGGGAACAAGACGGGCACGGCTGCGCGGTTCTATTGGCATGACGTTGAGATTGCCCTGCGGCCGGGACAAGATCAATACTGGCCGTGTGGCGCGATTGTCAGTAGCTTTTGCAGTTGTCCGGTTTTGATAGCACATCAGTTGTCCGCTTCGGGGCTCACTGACGATCGCTGGTGGAAGCGGGGGACACCAGCGTCGTTTGGGTCAGGGCGCAGCTCTTGCTGCGCCCTTGTCGGCTTTGCGGCTTGGCAGCGTCTTGGCCTCGCGAGGAGGCGCGGTCAAGGTTGGCTGTCGCTCCGCTCTCTCGCCTGGCGCCGCCGCTGCCAGGCCACGCCTTGACGGCGCCGAGCGCGGGGCCATGCTGGTGGCGGCCGGAACCCTTTTGGTTGCTTGCTCGAGCGCGGCCTTGAGAACGCCTTCTGGCGTATACTGGGCGATCACGTTTGGCCCATGCAGCACCGCCAGCAGGCCGTCCGGATAGGCATGAACCTTGACCCGGGCCTGCACGTAATGGCGGCGTAACGGGCTCTCGGGGAGCTGCAGTCTCATGCCATTCCAGGCAATCGTGTTGTCGCGCCCGACCGTGCGCTCGTCCTCAAGACACAAGGCCTCCGTCAGACGGCTCGGCTCGACACGGGTGAACGCGCTGTCGGGCAGCGCTGGCGGCGTCATGAACCGCGCATTGTGCCGGGGCAGAAAGTCGTCCCGGATCCAGGCGTTCGCCGCCGCCATGTCGTCGATGCCAGCCAGCGCCAACTCCTTGATTAGGCGGTCCTGAAGCGTCCCGAACATGCGCTCCGAGCGGCATTGCTTAAGCGGCTTGCCGCGGAAGCAACAAGCTGGGGGCTTCGGGCGAGTAGGCCGCGATATGCACCACGCCCAGCTGTGCCAAAGCCCGTCCGACCTGGGTTGGCCGGTCCTTATCGACCTTGCCGCCAGCCTCGGGCGTGTAGAAATAGTGGCTGCCGCGGTCGGTGTAGAGGCTCGATGGCAGCCCCTTGGCGCCACACACCTCAAGCAGACCTTGAAAGCTCGACATCATGCCTTCTTCCTCGATCAGAAACGCCGAATAGATCTCGCTCGTCGCATCATCCATGCTGACAATCAGGTCAAGCGCCGGCTGGCCCGCCAGCCACACCTCGCGGCTGCCATCCTGATGCAGCATCATGCCGGCGATAGGCTTCCTCTCGCGCTTGCGCCGATGCCCGCCCTTGCGCCGCTCCACCCGTACCAGATCGGCCCCCTGCAGCCGGTTCTTCAGGCAGCTGTAGCTTAAGCGGTAGCCGTGCTGCTCAGTCACATGTTCATGAAAATGCTTCACATTCCAGCCTTTGTACGCCCCACGGTAGAGCGCCAGAATGGCTTCGACCGCCTCGGCCGCTATCGCTTTGCCCGACGCCCGCCCGAGCCGCCCGTCGCGCAAACCTTCGATCCCGCGCGCGTCATAGCGATCAATATAGCGCCGGAACTGACGCTCCGACTTGCCAAGGATCTCGGCCGCTTCCGCCTGGCTCAACTGCCGCTGCTCCCAACGGTCGTAGACGTCCTCGAACTTCTCCAGTCTCCGGTCCTCGTCACACTTGGTCCGGCTCATCCAATCCCCCCAATGCTGCCCGCATTGAGAGGATCACGGATTACCGGACATATCGTGTGCTACAGAAACCGGACAACTCGTGTGCTAGCGACATGGAGGCCGTGATGCCCTTGCCCGCGTCAACGCCAAGCGCCACATTGCTGCTGCCGACCACGTCTTGGCCGGAATTGGTGCCAACAGCGGCATTGTTGTTACCCTTGACCCCCAGTCCGGGGGCACTGCTGAAACCGGCATTCAAACCAAACGCGGAGTTGCCATCGCCGGTGACGTCCTGTCCAGCGCTGCGGCCAAACGCCGAGTTACCGTCGCCGGTTACGCCGCCACCAGTCACCGTGCCGAATGCGGAATTGTCGCTGCCGAACACGCCGGGCAATCCGATAAAGGTCGAGCCGGCAGAGTCACCGAACGCCGCGTTTCTATCACCATTGCTGACAAAGCCAGCGGCAGTCCCGACGAATGTATTGCGGGTGCCCGTCGATAGAAAGCCGGCGCTGGCACCCAGCGAAGTCGAGCGATCACCGGTCGCCTGTGAATCCGTGCCGACGGCGGTGGTGGCGGCATTCGTCGCGCTGGCGCGGGCGCCGACGGCCGTCGCTTCCTGGCCCGTTGCGAGGGCGTCGAAGCCAAAGGCCGTGGTGTCGATATTCGTGGTGGCCTGCGCACCATTGCCTAACGCAGTGCTGTTGTCGACGGTCGCCTTCGCTCCGCTACCTACAGCAGTGCCGTTGTTAGCCGTGGCGGCGGAACCCGCACCGAGCGCGGTGTTGTCGCCGTTGCCGCCCGTGGGATTGGCGCTATCACCAAACGCCGACGCCACGCCACCCTGGGCGATGCTGTTGTTGCCGACCGCCGTATTGCTTGTTGCCAAGCCGCTAGCCGTGGCCGCGCTGCCAATGGCGATGTTGTTGCTCCCATCGCCGCTGGCATCGGCTTCGTCGCCACCGGCGATGTTCGAGCTGTTAGTGCCTGACGCGTTCGCCTGTTTGCCGCTCGCGGTATTGGCGCTCGCCGAACCCGAGGCGTTGGACGCGGTGCCGATGGCGGTATTGAAGTTCGTCACATCGGGGTCCAGGATCGCCGTTGCTGCCAGCGTGTTACTGGCGTGTGCCTGCGTCCCGACCGCAGTGTTGTTCGCATTGTCGCCGGACGAGTTGGCGAGGGTGCCGACAGAATTGTTGCGGCTGAAGACACCCGACGCGTTGTTGCTGGTGCCGACCGCCACGTTGCGGCTGCTCCCGCCCGACGCATCGGAGTCGGCGCCCAATGCGGTGTTGAGGGCGCCGATGCCGGTGCCATCGGCTGCCTGGCCGATGGCGATGTTGAAGCTGGCATTGCCGCTGCCGTCGGCCTGATTGCCGAGCGCGATGTTCGAGCCGCCGGCGGGACCGGCGTCCGCGTCCGCCGCCGTGCCGATCGCGATCGAACTGACGCCGTCGTTCGCCGAGGCCTGATCGCCCGCCGCGAAGGAGCCGGCGCCGATCGCCGAGGACTGGTTGCCGAGCGCGATCGAGCCCTGGCCGGTCGGTGTTCTGGCTACCCATGGCGAGCGTGCCATCGGCAGGCGTTCCTACGCTGTTGACCGTGTTGAGTTCGCCAGCAGCGATAGAACCGTTGCCAAACGCATTGTTGCCAGCGCCGACGCCGACGGCGCCGGTACCAATGACCGTCGAAGGATCGCCGATGGCGACCGCGCCGTTGCCGATTGCGGTTTGGTTGTCACCGATCGAGACTGCACCTGTTCCATTGGAGGAATTGGCGTTGCCGATAGACACGCCGCCTGCCTTGCCGCCGGTGCTGACGACCGACGATGTGCCACCCGCGAACGAGCCGGGGCCTGCGGTAGCTACAACCATTGCGCCATCGCCGATGGCAACGGTCGAGTCCGCATTGGCTTCGGCATCCGCGCCAAGCGCGACGGCGTTGACGCCCTGCGCTAACGCGCCCATGCCGCTGATGTCGGAGTCGGAACCGATGGCGATTGCGCCGGGGGCGAGCGCAAGTGACTTGCTCCCAAAGGCCGTGGAGTTAATCCCGGTCGCGTGACTGTCACTGCCGATGGCGGTGGCATTCTCCGCAGTGGCCTGGGCGCCATTGACGCCCCCGTCATTGTTGCCGCCAATCGCAGTGGCGCCGTCGGCACGGGCACTGCTTCGCTCGCCGATTGAAGTCGTGTGCGAAGCAATGACGCTTTGGCCCGACAGGAATCCAAGCGCCGTGTTGCCATCACCATTCACAAGGGCGCCGGCTTTATCGCCGACGGCCGTGTTGCCCGTGTTGGTGGTCGCGGCAAGGCTAAGTCCGGCCGCCGTCCCAACGAATGTGTTGCTGGCGCCGTCTGTGAGTTTACCTGCCCGACTGCCGACCACCGTGGTTCTGCCGCCATCGGCATTGGCGGCGCTGCCGATTGCGGTCGTCTGGGCGCCGTTCGCCGAGGCATTGGGTCCAACCGCCATCTGAGTTTGGCCCAATCGGCGGTGATCAAAAAAAGGCAACAGGGCGAAGCGGCGAACCCGATCCGTTCTGGATCGGCAAGGGAGCGGCAAAGAGGAAACAACTTCTTGGCAGCAGTTCCAGACGGGCGACGCATTCCAAAATCAGGATACCGTTCGGCAGCCAGTGCTTGGCGTGGCCAGGGTCGGGACCAAGCACGCCGTCGACGATAGGGATCTCACACGCAATTGTGTCGGCGCCGACGGCCCGCACGCCGCGGTCGCGGAACAGCTCGGCGACCCCTTCGTCCATGCCGGGCTCATTTTTGGCATAGAAATGCGCCCGCTCGTCCGTATGCCAATACTGCTTCAACCAGCCGAAATTCACGAGGGCGATCTCACCGGTACCGACCGGAGCACCGAACCGCTCTTCATAGGCTAGGATATCGTGCTGGCGCAGCGTTTCGCCAGGTTCGAAGTGCCGGGCAGAGAAATCGTAAACCCGTGCCGTCGCGATCAGGCAATCCACCGGTAGAGTGTCGACAGTTTGATCCATCTTGTCGGCGTGAATATGAGCAGGCGCGTCGCAATGGCAGCCAGTATGCTCCGCCATCGCTATGGATTGGCAGTAATAGCCATCTCGGGCATGGGTCACAGTCGGGTCGATGACCATATGAGGATGGGTCGGGAATTTCGGAATGCCCCGTTCCAACCGTGGTGCAAGATCAACTGAGCGCATGGACCGGATCAATCCCTCCACGGCCGCGACACTATCCACGCCCATATCCGCCTCCCTGCTGGACTGCGACGCTAAAAGCCCGAGACGCTGGCAGGAAAGTCCGAAGGTCCTGCGACAGTAATCGGCGACCGGTCCGCAGTCACGGCCCTCTTGAGGCTTTGACCTGCGGTGCAGTTTCGCCCAGCAAATCCAAGAAACGCCGGACAAGCCGGTTTTCTGCACTGCGTTTGGCGGTCATCGCGAAGAAGGCGGATTCGTAACTGAGCGAACGCTCCTTGATGGCGCGCAAGGCCCCCGATTGGACCCAGGACGCGGCATAGGGCGAAGGCAAATAGCCGAAATACTTGCCGCTCAAGATCAGCATCAGCTGCGATTCCATCGTATCGACGACAGCCTCGGCTTCAAGATGCCCGATGCGTACAAGATCGAAACGATGCAGGTAATGACGAGCGATAAACGCATGGCCGACGAGATCTGATGCGGCGATCTTCTTATCAGGAACATCAAACAGAGGATGCCCCGTCGCGCAGTACAGAGACTGCTGTTCATGGAACAGAGGCAAATAGTCAAGTTCACCGTTCCGGCTGTTGAACGGCGATATGACGATATCACGATGACCCGCCATGAGCTGGCGTTCGAGTTCCTCAGGGCCAGCCGTCAGCAGATCAACGATGACATTCTTGGACAAATCGCGGAATCGGCGGATCTTGTCGGGCAGCGACAAATCTGCATTGCTGACGATGGCGTCCACGGTGCCGATGCGCAACAGGCCCTTGACACGGTCTGATACGGAGCGGGTGCGGTTGCTAAAGCGGTCCACAGCATCGAACAATTCGTGCGAGGCTTCGTAAATCGCGATGCCGGCCTCGGTGAGCGCAAACCCGGCCCGGCCGCGGCGGCAGAGCCGGACACCAAGACGCCTCTCCAGCTCCGTCAGGCTGGCGGAAACGCTGGATTGGCTCATGTTCAGAATGCCGAGCGCCGCTGATAGGCCATTGCATTGCACGATGGTGCGCAGGATCGCCAGCAGGCGCAGATCAATGTCCATCTGGCGGCGCAATGCTCAGTTCTCCTTTTCCGATGCAAAGATCATAAGATATCACTTTTACTGATGACGCCTGAATGTCAATTTTTCGGCTTAGCTGGCGAAGAATTGGTCCCCATGCATCAGTATCAGCAAGGCCGTCTCGATCTTCCATTCGTCGGCCATTGCAGTTTTGGCAAATGGCCGATCTGTTCCGACTGGTCGAAAATCGAGGCTGATATTGCCGTGCTCGGCGTCCCGCTGGATATGGGGACGCAATACCGGCCCGGCGCGCGGTTTGGGCCGCGTGGCATCCGTGAGGCCTCGACGTTGTTTTCTTTCGGCCACGCGGGAGCCTACGACCACGAGGATGATGTGACCTACCTGCCGCCCGGCCAGGTGCGGTTGGTTGACGTGGGCGACGCCGATATCGTGCATACCGATCAGGCCAAGAGTCTGGCCAACGCCGAAGCAGCTGTGCGGGCGATCTTGAACGCCAAGGCTCTGCCGGTGGTGCTCGGGGGCGACCATTCGGTCAACATTGCCTGCATCAATGCCTTCGAGGGGCATGGCAAGTTTCACCTGGTTCAGCTCGATGCGCATCTCGATTTCGTCGATGAGCGGCATGGCGTGCGCCAGGGCCATGGCAGCCCGATGCGGCGGGCGGCTGAAAAATCCTATGTCACTGGCCTGACCCAGATCGGTATTCGCAATGTGTCATCGACGGCGCGTGACGGTTACGAAGACGCGCGCCGGATGGGTTCGGACATTCTGTCGGTGCGCCAGTTCCGCAAACTCGGTTTGGCCGCAGTGCTCGAGCGGATTCCAGCAGGAGCTGACTATTACCTCACCATCGATATCGACGGTTTCGACCCGTCGATTGCGCCAGGCACCGGTACGCCAAGCCATGGCGGCTTCCTCTACTATGAAGCCCTCGAATTCATTTCGGGATTGTGCAAACGCGGCCGTATCATCGGCTTGGATCTGGTCGAAGTGGCGCCCGATTACGACCATAGCGGCTCTACTACGATCTTGGCCGCGCAGCTGTTATTGAATGTCATCGGCCGGATTGCCCATGCAAGAAGCTGACCGCAGACGCTGAAGTGTTCGAACTCAAGACTTAAAAATCTGATCCCAGGGAGTGACGACAACATGAAAAATCTGACAAAGATCCTACTGGCGTGTGCGGCAATCGCCGCTGCGTACCCGGCGGACGCCAAAACCTTCAAGATCGCGCACTCTACCTGGGTCGGTTATGGCCCACTTTATATCGCTCGTGACAAAGGCTACTTCAAGGAAGAGGGCCTGGATGTCGAAATGGTGCTGATGGAAGATACAGCACTGAAAATGGGTGCGCTGTTCGCCGGCCAGATTGACATCGCGGCATCGACCGCCGACGAGTTTCCAATCTACATGAAACCCGGCAAGGGTGTCCGCTACATGATGGCGGTCGACTATTCCAATGGCGGCGATGGCATCGTCGCCAACAAGGACATCAAGTCGGTCAAAGACTTGAAGGGCAAGAAGGTAGCCTTCGAGCACGGCTCGATTTCTCAATTCTTCCTCAACGTGATGCTAAATGAGGCAGGCCTGAAGCAGAGTGATATTGAAGATATCAACATGACGGCACAGGACGCGGGCACCGCGTTCGCCGCCG
>JANYHF010000094.1 GCA_025359185.1 Hyphomicrobiaceae bacterium
GAACTTCTCCATTCTCCGGTCCTCGTCACACTTGGTCCGGCTCATCCAATCCCCCCAATGCTGCCCGCATTGAGAGGATCACGGATTACCGGACATATCGTGTGCTACAGAAACCGGACAACTCGTGTGCTAGCGACAGGCAACGTGATCACACTTGCCGGATGTCACTGAGTTGTTATGATAGAAAGTAGACTAGCGTTCAGCTGGCGGACTTTGGGGAGACGTGCACGTAATGAGTACACCCGGCCAGGCTGCGGCTGGTAACGGCAACATGGGCTCGCGCCCGGAAGCTGTCGTCGTCACCGACTTGCACAAGAACTTCGGGCCGCTCGAAGTGCTCAAGGGCATCTCAATGCGGGCCTGCGAGCACGATGTCGTCTCCATCATCGGTGCCTCCGGCTCTGGCAAGAGCACGTTTCTACGTTGCATCAATCTGCTTGAGTTGCCATCGCGCGGTGACATCGTTGTCAATGGCGAAGCGATCAAGTTCAAAGCTGGTAACGGCGGCAACATGGCGCCAGCCGACCACCGGCAGGTCGAGCGCATTCGCACACGGCTCGGCATGGTGTTCCAGAGTTTCAATCTCTGGGCGCACATGACGGTGATGCAGAACGTCATTGAAGCCCCCGTGCATGTGCTGAAACTGCCCAAGGCCGAGGCCCGCGCCCGCGCCGAGAGTATTCTCAACCGCGTCGGCCTATGGGACAAAAGAGATCAGTACCCGGCATTTTTGTCAGGCGGTCAGCAGCAGCGCGCGGCGATTGCCCGAGCTCTGGCGATGGAACCCAAAGTGATGCTGTTCGACGAGCCGACCTCGGCGCTCGATCCTGAACTCGTCGGCGAAGTGTTGAAGGTGATCCGGCTTCTGGCTGAAGAGGGCCGCACGATGCTGCTGGTGACGCATGAAATGGCGTTCGCGCGCGAAGTGTCCACGCATACGATGTTCCTGCACAAGGGCCTCGTCGAAGAGCAGGGCAAGCCCAAAGAGATTTTCGCCAATCCCAAAAGCGAGCGCTTCCGGCAGTTCATCAGTTCGGTGCACGCCTGACGTAAGAGCACCGCAATCCGTGTTTAGTTGATGCAAGGTTTGAACGTAAAAAGGGAGACGTCGTATGAAGTCGTTTATGAAACTCGCTACCGCTGCGGCCTTCGCCGTGTTGGGCGCCAGCGCTGCCTTCGCCGAAGACACCATCAAATTCGCCGTCGCCGCCGAGCCCTATCCGCCGTTCACGGTGAAGGACGCGTCCGGCAAATGGACCGGCTGGGAAGTCGACATGCAGGAAGCAGTCTGCAAGCAGATCAAAGCCAAGTGCGAGATCGTCGAGACGGCGTGGGATGGCATCATTCCAGCACTGCTGGCCAAGAAGTTCGACGTCATTTGGTCGTCGATGTCCATTACCGGCGAGCGCTCCAAAACCATCGACTTCACAGACAAGTACTACAACACGCCAACGTCGATTATCGGACCGAAGGATTCAACGGCCACTGCCGATCCTGCCGGCATGAAGGGCAAAGTCATTGGTGTGCAGGTCTCAACTGTGCATCTTGATTATGTGAACAAATACTTCAAGGGCGTCGCCAAAGACATCAAGACCTACCAGACGCAGGATGAAGTCAACCAGGATCTTGCTGCCGGCCGTATCGACGCCGATCAGGCCGATGCGACAACGCTCGCTGCCTTTCTCGAAAGCGATGCGGGCAAGGCGTGTTGCAAGCTGCTCGGCAATGTTGCCGAAGATCTCGTGATCCTGGGGCCTGGCGTCGGCGGTGGCCTGCGCAAGGAAGACACCGCACTGAAAGGTAAGGTCAACGACGCTATCAAGGCCATCCGCGCTTCGGGCGAATACGACACCATCACCAAAAAGTACTTCAAGATGGACATCTACGGCGGCTGATTGCCAACCCAGACGTTGTCGTCCCGTGCGCGGTGCAGCGCTTCTTCAGCGGTGCCCCGAAGACACGGGATCTTCTATCGATAGAACATCTCGGATCGGTGCAGCAGAATAGAGTATGCTGCGGCGCATACGGGACGATGGCAAGTTGGGTAGTGTTTTTTTTGCAGGACCAGAATTCTTGAGGAGGAACTTTATGAAATCTATCATCACACTCATCGCCGCAGCAGCGCTCGCCGTCAGCGCCAGCGCGGCGCACGCCGAAGACATGATCAAATTTGGTGTCGCGGCTGAGCCCTATCCGCCGTTCACGGTCAAGGCCGCCGATGGCAAGTGGTCGGGCTGGGAAGTTGATCTGCAACAGGCCGTCTGCAAGCACATCGGCGCCAAATGCGAATTCGTCGAAACGGCCTGGGATGGCATCATTCCGGCGCTGCTGGCCAAGAAGTTCGACGTCATCTGGTCGTCGATGTCGATCACCGAAGAGCGCGGCAAAACCATCACGTTCACGGACAAATACTACAAGACGGCAACCACGATCCTGGCCGGCAAGGACGCCAAGTTCACGCCGGACGAGGCGGGCCTGAAAGGTAAGGTGCTGGGCGCTCAAGTCTCCACGACCCAGCTCGACTACGCCAACAAATTCTTCAAGGGCGTTGTCAAAGAACTGAAGACCTATCAGACCCAGGACGAGGTCAACCAGGATCTCGCCGCCGGGCGCATTGACGCTCAAATCGTCGACACGATCCCTGGCGTCGAATTCATCAACAGTGACGCGGGCAAGGCCTGCTGCATCCAGATCGGCGACGTGAAGGATGATGTCGCGGTTCTGGGGCCCGGCACCGGCGGCGGGCTGCGCAAGGAAGACACGGCGCTGATCGCCAAGATCAACGGCGCCATCAAGGACATTCGCGCGTCGGGCGAATACGATGCGATCACGAAGAAGTACTTCAAGTTCGACATCTACGGGAAGTAACAGACATCAGCCGGGAGTGGCAAATGGCGAGTGGTGAATGGTCCACTCGAGTATGACGCCCCATTCGCCACTCACTATTCGCCAGTCGCGATTTTTTGGTTCGACCCATGTCCGCCATGTCCATCGACCTATCGATGCTAGCCTTCTCGCCGCCAGGCTGGGGCGGCAATTTGCTGCGCGGACTGGTGCATACCGTTGAGATCGCCGTTGGCGCTTATGCGCTCGGCCTGACGCTGGGACTTGGCGGTGCCATGGGCAAACTCAATGGCGGGCCTGTGCTGCGGGGTGCCCTTGAGGCCTACACGACCATCGGCCGCGCCATCCCTGAATTGATCCTGATGCTGATCCTGTTCTATGCGGGGCCGCAGTTCTTGAACAATATTCTGACGTCTTACGGTTACCCTCTGGTCGATATCAACGGTCTTGCGGCTGGCATCTTCGTTCTGGGCGTGGTGCAAGGCGCCTATTCGACGGAGGTGCTGCGCGGTGCCATCCAATCCATTCCGTTGGGGCAGATCGAAGCGGCCAAAGCCTACGGGATGTCACCCTGGAAACGGTTTACCCGCATCATTTTCCCCGCCATGATCCCGAACGCAATTCCTGGCCTTGCAAATCTTTGGCTCAACGTCACCAAGGACACGGCGCTGCTTGCGGTCGTCGGCTTCAGCGAGCTGATGCTGGAAACGCGGCAGGCGGCGGGCACATCGAAGGCCTATTTCATGTTCTATGTTGCCGCCGCGCTGCTTTATCTGGCGCTGTCGCAGGTCTCCATCCTCATCTTCAGCTGGATCGAGCAGCGCCAGCGCCGCGGCATCGCCAGGGTGGCCTAAGCAATGATGTGCCGAACCAGCGACCACGTCCTCGTCATAGCAGCGCAGGCTGCCATCCACGAAAAGCTTCATGACACCCGTCGCCCGCTGCCGTGGATGTTAGCCTACGCTGCCATGACGAACCGGCGGGGGTTTGGCGCACAATGACTGACCAGCCCATCATCGCCGCACGATCCAATCCGATCACGGACGGCACCTGGCGGTCGATGAAGATTTTCGGCTACATCACCATCGCCATTCTGATCGCGGTTGGGTTAGCGGCCTGGCTCGGGCAGTGGGGCTGGCTCGACCCGGCATTCGTCAAGTCCAACGGCGTTGCGCCGAAGTACCTTGAACAATTCGGCTACGGCCTCATCCGCACGCTGACGCTGCTGATCGTCTCCGTCGTCATCGGTTATGCGCTCGCCATTCCCATCGGCCTCGTGCAGGTCACCGGCCCGCGCCCATTGGCCTGGCTCGCCAGCGGCTTTTGCACTTTCATCCGGGGCACTCCTCTTCTGGTGCAGCTGTGGCTGTTCTATTTCGGCTTCGGCTCGCTGTTCCCGCAGATTCCCTGGATCCGGCAGAGCTTCTTCTGGGAGTACCTGCGCGATGGTTTCAACTACGCGCTGTTTGCCTTCACCCTCAGCTTTGCCGGCTACGAGGCTGAGATCATGCGCGGCGGTTTCCTCGGCGTACCCAAAGGTGAACTGGAAGCGGCCCGCGCTATCGGTATGAGCAGCTTCACTGTGCTGCGCCGGATCTGGCTGCCGCGCGCGCTCATGTTGGTGCTACCGACACTGTCGGGCGAAGTCGTCTCGCAACTGAAATCGACGCCCTTGGCCGCTACCGTTACCGTTTTCGACGTCTACGGCATCGGCCGCGAGGTACAGCAGGATATGTTCCTCACCTATGAGCCGCTGCTGCTGATCGCTGCCATCTACGGCACGCTGACGGCCATCATCGCGACGGCGTTCAAGTTTGTTGAAAATCTCATTCCCACCCGGCGAGGCTGATCTTGGTGCTGCGCAACGAATCTCTGATCGACGATATCGGCCAGGACCTTGAAAGCCTCGTGGCGCTGCGGCATGATCTGCATACGCATCCGGAGCTCGGCCTTTCCGAGGTGCGCACGTCAGACATTGTCGCGCGCGAACTGGCGGCGCTTGGCTTTCAAGTGCATCGCGGCCTTGGCAAGACCGGGATTGTCGGCACGCTGAAGGCCGGCACGAGCGGCCGCACGCTTGGCCTGCGCGCCGACATCGACGCGCTGCCCATTCACGAGACGACGGGCCTTGCCTACGCCTCCAAGACGCCCGGCATCATGCACGCCTGTGGCCATGACGGCCACACCACGATGCTGCTCGGTGCCGCCCGCCAGCTCGCCCGCCACAAAAATTTCGACGGCACCGTACATTTGATCTTCCAGCCCGCCGAAGAAAACTTTGGCGGCGCGGACCTGATGATCAAGGATGGCCTGTTCAAGCTGTTCCCGTGCGATGCCGTGTTTGGCGCCCACAACGAGCCGGGCATCCCGGTCGGCAATTTCGGTTTTCGCGAGGGGCCATTGATGGCGGCGGTGGCGACGGTGATCATTACCATCACCGGCAGGGGCGGCCACGGCGCGCAACCCGAAACCACGGTCGATCCGATCGTTGCCGGCGCGTCGTTGGTGATGGCGCTGCAAACGGTCGTCTCGCGCAATCTCAGCCCGCACGCCACCGGGGTGGTCACGGTCGGCAGCCTGAAGGCGGGCGAGGCGTCCAACGTCATCCCGGATTTTGCCACCCTCGTCCTCACCGTGCGCTATTTTGATCCGGCGCAAGGCAAGTTCATGCGTGAGCGGATCGAAGCGCTGGCCGGGGGCCAGGCCGCCAGTTTCGGCGCAACCGCCCATGTGGATTGGCAAGAGGGCTACCCGGTCACGATCAACGAGGTTGCCTCCACCCGCTTTGCCCGCGAGGCCGCCGTCGCATTGCTAGGCGCTGAGAACGTGCATGACATCGAAAAACCCTATCTCGGCAGCGAGGACTTCTCCTACATGCTGGAGCAGCGTCCCGGCTCGTATCTGATGATGGGCAACGGCGACAGCGCGGGCCTGCACAATGCCGGCTACAATTTCAACGACGCCGCGATTGCTCCGGGCGCTGCCTATTGGACGAGCTTGGTGGAGCGGTATCTCAGGGCAGCGTGACCGCTTTTTCAAAGGAAAACTCTCGTGACCCCCACCACCTGGCTGGCCTTTGCTGCCGCCTCCGGCGTTCTCCTCGTCATCCCCGGCCCGACCATTCTCCTGGTCGTTTCCTATGCGCTCGGCCAGGGCTGGCGGGCGGCGCTGCCGATGGCCGTGGGCGTCGCGTTGGGCGATTTCACCGCCATGACGCTATCGATGCTGGGCGTCGGCGCAATTCTGTCTGCATCAGCAGGACTCTTCACCGCGCTGAAATGGGCAGGCGCCGCCTATCTGATCTGGCTGGGCGTAAAACTCTGGCGGGCGGGCGGCGGGCTCGATGCCGCGCCGAAGACCGGGGCGGCGTCGCCCTTGAGGATGATCGCCCATGCCTGGCTGGTGACGGCGCTGAACCCCAAGAGCATCACCTTCTTCGTGGCGTTCCTGCCCCAGTTCCTGGACCGGGCGGGGGACGTCCCGCGCCAGATGCTGATTTTTGGCACGACGTTTCTGGTGTTGGCGTTTGCCAACGCCCTTGGCTACGGCTTTGCGGCCAGCCGTGCACGCGGCGTACTGAGCAACGCGCGGGCGATGGGGGTGGTTAATAAGGTTGGCGGCGGGCTGCTGATCGGCGCCGGCGTGGCGACGGTGGCGGCGGGTAGGGTGTGAAGGGTATTTTTTGCGTCCGATTTGGGCCAGCATGAGACACGGCCTGACGGCGATAGTGCGGGGATTCAGTTGGAAGCAAGAAAACGTGGACGGCCGCCTGGTGCAACGCCACGCAGAGGCGATTTAGAAGTCCTTTGGCAGGTATACGTGTGGATGACGTGGCCACAAAACGGGACGAAATCATTCGACGAGTTGGTGCGTCGGGCTGCCGCAATTGCCGGGTCTCATCGAGCAGCCGATCGCACGACTTTGCCGAATCGATTGAAACACCTACACGCAGTTGTTGCCGTGGCTCCGGAGAAATTTGACTTTCCAGAATAAGGTTGTCTGAGCTCTTGCATATTTGTTCTGATTGGTGGCGTCGAAAGACAAGTGTGGGGAACGATCGGTATTCACCGCATGTATCTTGATCCC
>JANYHF010000125.1 GCA_025359185.1 Hyphomicrobiaceae bacterium
ACGCCCCAGCACGCGCGTTGGCTTGAAGCCGGTCCGGCACTCGATCTTGATGATTAGATCCTGCGCGACGACCGACAGCACATCGCCGAACTCCTTGTTGAAGATCTGCACCAGATCCTCGGAGCGCTCGACAAACGCGTGATTGCCGTCGGAGGCGTAGGCGAGCTTGGTCATCAGGTCCTCGTTGTAGCCGAGGCCGACGCCGATGGTCGTAATGCTGATGCCTTTTTCCGCCGCCTGGCGCCCCAATTCGGCGACATCGGCCGGGCTGCTTGGGCCGACATTGGCCAGACCATCCGAGATCAGAATGAGCCGGTTGACCTTATCGCGATCCAGATAGGCCTCGATCTGCCGGATGCCTTCTTTGGTGCCGGCATAGAGTGCCGTCTGTCCATCGGCCGTGATTGCCTCGATAGCCCGCGTAATGCGCCCATGATCGGTGACGTGGCCCGCTGGCACCAGCACCTTGACCAGATGGTTGAAGGCAACAACCGAGGCAATGTCGTCCTCGTTGAGGCGTTCGAGCGCCATCGCAGCCCCCTCGCGGGCCTTGCCGATCTTGTCTTCGTCCCCCATCGAGCCCGAGCGGTCGATGACCAGACCGACATTGACGGGCGTGCGCTTGGCCTCCGAGGCCAAAGCGAGACCTTCGAGCGAGACCCGCAAGTAGACGCGCTTGGAGGGCGTGACGACGATGGAGGCCTGACCAAGTTCGGCCTCGACTTTGACGGGGCTGGCGAGGGCGGGTTCTGGCCCGGCCAGCAGTGTTGTGAGGAGGGCGGCGAGGGCGGTGGCGGCGAAAGACAGTCTGGTGGACATAATGGGTGTCTCCGCGAGGAATGACGGGGACGGAAGAGATCGGCGCGTGGTTTGGCCAAATTGCGGAATTTGCGTGGCGTTACAATGTAGTAGGGCGGGTGTGGCGGGGATGCTTGTGCTCGGGGTGGGGATAGGCGGGTGGGTGGCCGAGGCCCGCTCGTGCATCTGCGTCTCGGCGTGCTGGCCTGGTTCAAGGCCCAAGGCGGCGGGCATCTGACGCTGATGACCGGGGTGCTCAAGGCGTCTGCGGCGGCGAAGGGGGCAAGATGGAGTGATGGGGTGGGGGGTCTGCTTTGGGTTGTGGAGGGCACTTCGCTCACGCACGCCATGGCTTCTTGGCTGCGCGAAAGCATGATTCTGTTTCCCCTAATGGCCAAAGGTGGGTTAACGTGAACAGCGTTTCCAAGCGGGGAGGGGACAAGGGAAATCGTCACGCACGGTTGCAGCCTTTCCACGGATTTGGTCATCGGCCAGACGTGCATGGGTGGCACGCTTCCGATGAAGCTCCTCGCCGTGTTCGCGCTAACGTTGATATTCGGCGTTGTCACCTTCGCTTATCGAAAACTGTCGGCACCCCTGAAAACACCCCAGCAGAGGTTGAAGGCCGATATTGTCTTGCCAGAGGCGCTTGTAACGGGGAATGCGTGAAGAAAATGAATCCACCAGTGCCGCATTTGTCGCGCGTGCTGAGCGTCGGCCATGGCAAGTAAGCTGAATTTTCCCCGAACTCCTGGCTGTTCTATTTCGATTTGACGAAGATAAGGTGTTGCCTGTCCATGTCCCGCGATTGGGATCATGCCAAAGACGCCAATATTTGGCAGGAACGCAAGGAGATCAGTGGGCGCGCCTCTTTGGCCTTTCAATCCCTCAGAACACTCCATTCTGATGGAACGCCCGGCGCGCGTTTTCAAGAGTTTGGCGCACACTTCACATCTAGCGAAGTGACGATCAGAGCACGCAAAGACTTCACCCTTCTCGACGTCGATGGCTTTCTGGCGCACGGTTCGGCTCGCCCCGCAGACATCGACACGAAAGCACAACCAGAATTCTGCGAACTTAATCTCCCCACAGCCGCAGATATTCGATGCCGCCTGGAATGAACTGAAATTTGGACAGGGCGCATTTCAGGGACGGTTTGAAGTCATGATCCAGATCTACAAACCTATCTGGCCGGATAACTATTTCATCTTGTGCGATCAGAGGGCGGCTGCCTATGTCGAGACTTTCGAAATTGTGCGCGTGCCGTTTGAGATGGTCGATTGAACATCGACGACGCCAGGACTCGGCGAGCGGACACATCAATGCCACGCTCGAAATGACGCTCCGGGTCAAAAACCGGCATCAGCTCTAATCAAAAACGACGGCCCAAAGTTGGCTGCCGTTCGCCTTGGGACGCGATCTAAGCCGCCCGCTTCAACAAATTCCGGTTGATCAAACTCTCTGCAATCTGCACCGCGTTCAGCGCCGCGCCTTTGCGCAGATTGTCCGACACGATCCACAGCACCAATCCATTGTCCACCGTCGGGTCTTCGCGGATGCGGCTCACATAAGTCGCATACTCACCAACGCACTCCACCGGCGTGATGTAGCCGCCGGCCTCGCGCTTGTCCCAGACCATGATGCCAGGCGCCTCGCGCAAGATATCGCGCGCTTCGTCCGCCGTGATCGGGTTCTCGAACTCCAGATTGACGGCCTCCGAGTGCCCGACAAACACCGGCACCCGCACGCAGGTCGCCACCACCTTGATCTTGGGATCGAGGATCTTCTTGGTCTCGACCACCATCTTCCACTCTTCCTTAGTAAAGCCGTCTTCCATGAAGACGTCGATATGGGGAATGCAGTTGAAGGCGATCTGCTTGGTGAACTTTTTCGGCGCGTAGTCCTGGCCCGGCACGAATTTGCTCTTGGTCTGGTCGAACAGCTCGTCCATGCCTTCCTTGCCAGCGCCGGAAACGGATTGATATGTGGACACCACGACACGGAGAATCTTGGCCTTGTCGTGCAGCGGCTTCAGCGCCACTACCATCTGCGCCGTCGAGCAATTCGGGTTGGCGATGATGTTCTTTTTCTTGAAGCCGTTGACCGCCTCTGGGTTCACCTCGGGCACCACCAGCGGCACGTCCATGTCATAGCGGAATTGGGAAGAATTATCGATGACGATGCAACCCAGCTTGCCGATGCGCGGGCTCCAGTCCTTGCTGACAGCCGACCCGGCCGACATCAGGCAGATGTCCACTTTCGAGAAATCGAAGGTTTCGAGGTCCTTGCATTTGAGCGTTTTGTCGCCGTAGGAGACTTCGGTGCCCACGGAGCGGCGCGACGCGATGGCGTGCACTTCACTGGCGGGGAACTTGCGCTCCTCCAAGATGTTCATCATCTCGCGGCCCACATTGCCCGTGGCGCCGACAACTGCGATCCTGTAGCCGTTCTGGCTCATCGCTCAAACGTCCTTTGCGGTATGGTTTCGAACAGGCGATGAAATAGCTGATTGTGCATTGCACGCAATGGAATAGTTCGCTGCAAGGGCTGGGCGGCAAGCTCAATGGTCCGTGGCCTCGATTCTGGATAGGCGGGTCGAGCCTGGATATGACGAAGGGGGCACAGGAGCCAGCCATATGCACCTCACCTATTTGATCTCGCAGGACTACGCCCGGGCGACTGGCGGCTGGATCTACAATGAGCGTCTGTTGAAGGAGCTGGCGGCGCTGGGGTGGCGAATTCACCGCGAGGAATTGCCTGCGGGATTTCCTGATCCAGATGTGAACGCCTACGAAAGCGCTTTCGAAACTGTGTTTGCTCTGCCACGCCTGACCTTGATACTTGCCGACCAAGTGTGTTTGTCGCCGCTGTGGCCCTCAATGGAGTCCGAGCGCCTGAAGCACCGTTTCGCGATGATCATGCACCATCCGCAAATCCTGGAGGGCAGCCGCCCGCCCGAGGTTTCCAAGCGGCTCGATACTGACGAGCGGCGCGCCTTGATGCTCGCCGATTGTGTGATTGCAACCTCGCGGCTGACAGGCAAGCAGATGCTGGGGGACTACCGGGTGCCACCCGAAAAACTGGTGATTGCAGAACCCGGCACGGATCTATTCCCGCCCGCACCCGGCTCCGGCGGCCCCGCGCTGCACCTCATCAGCATCGGCTCGGTCATTCCGCGCAAGCGGCATGAACTCATCATCGCCGCGCTGATGGGGCTGCAGGGGCTTGACTGGCGGCTGACGATTGCCGGTCATCTCGGCATGGTTCCTGACCACGCGGACAAGTTGCGGCGGCTTATCGCGGCGAGCGGGCTCGCCGGCCGAGTGACGCTTTTGGGCGAGCAGACAGGCGCGGAACTCAAGGCGCTGTGGAAATGCGCAGATGTCTATGTCGCGGCCGCGGCACATGAGGGGTTTGGAATGGCGGTGGCCGAGGCTGTCGCGAGACAAATCCCGGTCGTCTCGACCACTTCGGGAGCGGTGGGCGACTGGCTCAGCCGCGAGGCGGGTTTGATCGTCGATCCCGATACAGTCGAAGCCTTCGCGATTACGTTGCGGCCGGTGCTTGCGGACCCTGCACTGCGGGCAGCTTTACGCGCCGGAGCCGCCGCCGCCCGCGCCACTCTGCCAACATGGCAGCAAACCGCCGCCAAGATCGACGCCGCCCTGCGACCGTTTGCCCTGGGTACTTGAGTCCGATGGCAGATTTGGCCGCAGGGCCAGACCCATGCTAGGGAAACATCGATCAGTCCAACCGCCGACCGACCGGAGCCTGCCGCCATGGCGTCTTTGACCAAGCTGCTCGCAGAAAAACGTATCCTGCTCGCCGATGGCGCCACCGGCACTAATTATTTCGACCGTGGGCTCACGGCGGGCGATCCGCCGGAGTTATGGAATGCCGATAACGTGGACCGTGTCGCCAAGCTGCACATGGAATTTGTGGTCGCTGGTGCCGATATCATCCTCACCAACACGTTTGGTTGTAATAAGCATCGCTTGAAGCTGCACCTGCTGCAAAGCCGCGTGCATGAGCTGAACAAGCGTGCAGCCGAGATCGCCCGCAAAGTCGCCGATGCGTCGGGACGCGACGTGATCGTGGCCGGCTCCGTCGGCCCCACGGGCGAACTGTTCGAGCCCATGGGCACGCTGACGTATGATGACGCCGTCGCCTGCTTCAAGGAGCAGGTCGAGGGCCTGAAGGCGGGCGGCGCCGATGTTGCCTGGATCGAAACCATGTCGTCGCCGGACGAGATGCGCGCGGCCATGGAGGGCGCCATCCAGGCCGATTTGCCGTACACGTACACGGGCAGCTTCGATACGGCCGGACGCACCATGATGGGCTTGGAGCCAGAGGCACTCGGCTCTGTCGCCATCGGTATGTCTCCGCCACCCATCGCGCACGGCTCGAACTGCGGCGTCGGCGCGTCCGACCTGCTGCTGTCCGTGCTGTCGATGACCGAAGCCAATCCCGACGCAGTTGTCATCGCCAAGGGCAATTGCGGTGTGCCGCAGGTGAAGGGCGGCGAAGTCGTCTATTCCGGTACGCCCGAGTTGATGGCGCGCTATGTGCGGCTGGCGGTCGATAGCGGTGCGCGGATCATCGGCGGCTGCTGCGGCACGACGCCGGAGCATCTGGCCGCCATGCGCAAGGCGCTCGATGCGCACACCAAGGGCGAGCGGCCGGATCGCGCCAAGCTCGAAGCCGACATCGGCCCGCTGGTCAACCCGCCCGTCAGCGCGGCGGATCGTGCAGCGCGGAAGCGGGTTTCGGCGCGGGGGTAATACCGGAACACCTAAGTCTTGATCCGGATCAAGTCCCCTCACCCTGTCCCTCTCCCCAAAGGGGCGAGGGGACGATTGAGCCGCTGTCATTTCATCTTGCGTCCCCTCGCCCCTTTGGGGAGAGGTACAGGGTGAGGGGGTTGTCCACGGCCAGATCTTTCGCGGAAGGGTATGCCCCAGTCATCCGCGCGATCTGACGAAGGCGGCCATGTGGAAGCCAATTTGTTCGTCCGTGTAACGATGCTGCGGCGCAACCGGGCAGGCGTCTCGGGCGCGGCAGCCGAGGCTAGGACAATCTGGGGGGCCGCCTGAACGCAGGTGCCCCGCGCAGGCGACAACGTTGTAGACCTTGCCGTTGAACGCTGAGACCGGGCACGCCGTCAGGCAGGGCTTTTCTACGCAGCTGTCGCACGGGCTGGGCGAGTTCGTCCGCTCGAGCAAACCGTCAACAGCCTCAGCAAACAGCAGCGCCGCGCGGTAAGCGTGCCAGAGGCCGAACACTGGATGAATGAGAATACCGAGCGGCGAGGGATGCACGGGTTCGGCCCGTTGCGCCCAGCGCTGGAACGGATGGAAGGGCTTGTCGTTAGGGTGGACAGCCGTGGCTCCCAAGTCCGCTGCGATGGGATCGACCACGCGCTTGGTCCAATGGTCCAGCGGGTCCGGCTCATCGCGGCGGCCGGCCGCAAAGGCAGGCCACATCGATAGTCCCGCATTGCCGATCAAAACAACAGAGCGCACTCCGGGTAATCCGTCAGCACTGGCTGGCACAAAACCACCGCGAACGGCAAGGCCGGTGGTTGCGAAAGCACTGACGATGCTCTGGTAGCTGATCAAGCGGCCTACTCCGCAACGACGGCAGTGACCATGAAGGCGCAGAAGGTTTCTAGCGCCTTCTTGGCGGTGGCTTCGGCTTTTTCCACATCATCCTGGGAATGCTGCTTGGCCTTGGCCAGTTCCAGCGCCCCGCGTGCGCCGAACGCCTGCTGGCGCAGGATGACGCCTTTGATCACAAACGCGTTGACGACTTGGGCAAAATCATAGGTGAGCGTCTCTTTATTGAGAAACTCCGACAGCTTGTCGGCGGCGTCCAGGCCAGTTGGCACCTCGAACGTTTCCTCGGACATGCGCGTGCCCTCTTGCACGGTCTGTTTGTTCACATCCGGGCAAAGCTCTTCGGCCGGGGCCGCACTGCACATGCCCACCGTCACTACGGCCGCCAACACCCAGCGTTTCATACTGACCTCCCGGCCCCGCGATTCGATCCGTTCGCGCAGTAGATTCACATAACGATGCCTATGGCCGCTAAATAATCCTTGTCGTCTGCGGTCTCGGACAACATGTGCTCGGCGAACACCCGAAAACCAGAGCGTTGGTAGACGCTGATCGCTTTGGGATCGTCCCAGGTGTCGGTGTGCAGCCAGATGCGCCGGGGCTCAGTCAGCCGCCAATGCAGTCTGAGTGCCACGTCCAAGAGATACGGCCCGAGTTTGCGGCCCTGCATCGCGGGTAACAGGCCGAAATACTTGAGTTCACTGTCCGGCGGCTGGGTACGGATGAATTCACAATAGCCAGCTGGCGAGCCATCAGCGGTGAGCACATAGATATCCGTGGACGGAGCTGCGAGCAGGTCCTCCAGGGCTTTCCGGGTCATCAGTGTACGGCCGTCCCAGCCGAGAGGGCCTCCGACTGCCTTATAGAGTGGCAGGTAGGACTCGGCGGTAAACCGCTGGCGGGTTACGGTGGTACGGGCCAGCGGTGAGGCGAGCGGTTTGCCCACTGGCGGCGTGATCAATTCCAGATAGGTCGTCAGGGTCAATCCGCCGCTCATCACGCCCCCGCCAGCAGCAGCCGGTTCATCCGCTCGGCGAATTTTCCGGGATTGTCCGGCGTTCCGCCTTCCAGGATGCGAGCCTGATCCAGCAGCAGCCAGGCCAGATCGTCGAATGCTGCTTTGTCGCCCGAGCGCGAGGCTTCCAGCCGCTGCACCAGTTTGTGCCCTGGATTGATCTCCAGGATCGGGCTGGTGACGCTCCGGTCGGCCTGGCGGGCCATGATTTTTTCGAGGCCCCGGTCGGGGCCGAAGTTTGGCGCAACGAGGCAGGCTGGGCTATCGACCAGCCGGTTCGAGGTTTTCACGTCTGACACCGCCGCGCCAAGCGTCCGCTTCAAGGCCTCAATCAGTTCCGGGGTCGTGCCGGTTGCGGCCGCTGGCGTCGCGGCGCCTTCGGTCAAGGCGATGGCGTCGATATTGGCATCACCCTGGGTAATCGACTTGAACGGCTTGCCCTCGAAGCCGAGCGCCGCCGTCACCCAGAAATTATCGACGGGATCGGTCAGCAGCAGCACTTCCACGCCGCGCGCGCGAAAACCTTCCAGCTGCGGACTGGATTTGAGCTTGTCCAGAGACTCGCCCGTCAGGTAATAGATCGCTGTCTGATTGTCCTTAAGCGCTCCGGCATACTCCTTCAGCGAGCGTTGCTGCTTTTCGCCGCTGGCCGTGCTGTGGAAGCGAGTCAGCTCATACAACGCATCGCGGCGCTCGTGATCCTCATACAGCCCTTCTTTCAGAACCGCACCAAACGCTTCCCAGACTTTGGCGTAAGCGTCTGCGTCCTTCTCGGCCAGCGTCTTCAGTTCCGACAGTACGCGGTTGGTCACGGCCTTGCGGATGGCCGTCACCATCGGATTGTTCTGCAACATCTCGCGCGAGATGTTGAGGGGCATGTCCTGGCTGTCGACCACGCCACGCACGAAGCGGAGATAGGCCGGCAGCAGGTTGGCGTCGTCGGTGATGAACACGCGCCGCACATAGAGCCGAATGCGGCCCTTGCGGTTGGTGTCGTAAAGATCGAACGGGCGGCTGCCGGGCACAAACAACAGCACGGTGTATTCGTGGCGGCCTTCGGCGCGGTAGTGGATGGTAACCGCCGGATCATCGAACATCATTGCTGTGCCGTGGTAGAACTCTTTGTACTGCTCAGGCGTGATGTCCGCCTTGGGCTTGGTCCACAGCGCACTGGCGCTGTTGATCTGACGCTCAGGTTCGCCGTTGGCCGCGGCGATGCGGATCGGGAACAGGATGTGGTCGGAATAAGAACGCACGAGGCCCTCAATGCGCTCGTCCTCCATGAACTCCAGCGCGTCGTCCTTGAGGTGCAGCAGAACCGATGTGCCGCGTGGCGTGGTGGCGGCATCTTCGGAGCTCAGCGGCTCGATGGTGAAACCGCCGCCGCCTTCCGACACCCATCGATTGGCTTCGGCGGTTCCGGCCTTGCGGCTAACGACTTCGATGCGATCAGCGACCATGAATGCCGAATAGAAGCCGACACCGAACTGGCCGATGAGATTGGTGCCGGTCTTATCGGCAGCGGCCTGTTCCAGGAATTTCTTGGTGCCCGAGCGCGCTATGGTGCCGAGATTGTCCACCAACTCTTCAGCGTTCATTCCGATGCCGTTGTCACGCACGAGCAGCGCCCGCTCGGTCACGCGCGGTTCGATGTGGATGGCAAGCTCGGCCGTGTCGCCTGCCGTCAGCGCCGGCTCGGTCAGGGCGAGATAGCGCAGCTTGTCGAGCGCGTCGGAAGCGTTCGAAATCAGCTCGCGCAGAAAAATCTCTTTGTCCGTGTAAACCGAATGCACCATCAGGTCGAGGATGCGGGCGACTTCGGCCTGGAAGACATGCTGCTTGGGTGTTTCGGTCATGGTCGGGCCTTTGGCGAGCTAACTAGAACTGGGAGGATTTGTTGCATCTGGCGCCGGGAATCAAGAGCGGCTTGTGCAAAAGAAAAAGGGCCGGTGATGACCGGCCCTCGTTTGGCAATTGGCAATTGGATTGGAGAGAGTGTCGCCTTGGTGGAGAATGACCCGGTTCGTATCGAGCCGCCCCGGGGGGGCTGGGGGGCTGTAATCCGAAGCGTCTCGGCGAACCGGGCCACGAGGCAACGATCTACATACTACGCCGCAATGGGGCGTCTGAAGGGAGGAACTATGGCCCCAATTGGGTATTCCCAAGGGGGCTTTGAGCAACTCCGTCACAATGTCTGGGACAGACTCATCATGGGTCCCAGAAATGCAAAACGGCAGGCCTGAGCCTGCCGTTTTGTGGTCTGCTGGTATGCCTTCTTTCCTCGGGGGGAAGGAAAGAAGGCCCGACTTGCCGGAGAGAAGACTCGGGGGGACTGGGGGGGGCTGAGAGTCCAAGCCTTGCAAGCTAGTCGGGCCAGAGCCTACGATCCCTTGAGACACAAACTCCGAACCTGGGGGGAGGTTTCGAAGCGCTCGCGGGACCGAATGCCGTTGGATCCGTGATTTATATGTCTGTATATTACAGTCCCGAATAGTCCGCAAGTGTTTTCGCAATTTTCTTGTGGTGTGACAAAATTGCAAACATTAGCATATGCGGCTAGGGGCGCGCCTGAGCCCATTTTCCGGCCTCAGCGCCTCGAATTTTCGCAACAGAATCAATATTCAAGCGCTGAATTTCGGAACTCATATGCAAGTTGATCCGCGCTGCCAGCCCTGGCCCCTCAAACACCATGCCTGTATATAACTGGACCAGCGATGCGCCAGCCGCGATCTTGGCCAGGGCGGCGGCTCCGGAATCGACCCCGCCGATACCAATCAGCGGCAACCGTCCTTCGCTCAACTGATAGACCCGCGCGAGCATCCTCGTGGCTCGGCGAAACAGCGGCCGGCCCGAGAGCCCGCCCGTTTCGGCAGTGTGCGCTGTGTCGCTGAGGCCATCGCGCGCAAGCGTCGTATTGGATATGGCGATGCCATCCGCGCCGCCCGTCAGCAACCGTCCAATCACCTCGGCAAGATCATCCTCCGCGATCTCGGGCGACAGCTTCACGATGAGCGGCGGCTTGCGGTTCATGCGTGCCCGCGCCGCCAGCAACTGCTCCATCAGCCGCGACAGCGCGTCGGGCAATTGGAGGTCCCGCAAGCCGGGTGTGTTGGGAGACGACACGTTGATGGTGACGTAGCTCGCCAGCCTGCCGAGCCGCTCCAAGCCGGCGACGAAATCTGCACTCTTGTCAGCGCTGGCTTTATTGGCTCCGAGATTAATGCCGATGATGCCCGGCTGGCCCGCCCGCTTCTCCAGGCGCTGGGCCACCGCCTCATGCCCGGCGCTGTTGAACCCCATCCGGTTGATGACGGCACGGTCGGCGGTGAGGCGGAACAGGCGCGGTTGCGGATTGCCCGGTTGCGGGAGCGGCGTCACCGAGCCGATTTCCACATGCCCAAACCCGAGCGTCAGCATGGCGTCTGGCACGCGGGCGTCCTTGTCGAAGCCTGCCGCCAAGCCGATGGGATTTTGGAAGGACAGCCCAAAGGCGGATACTGCGAAGCGCGGATCGGAGGCCGCCGCCGCGCGTGGATGCAAGCCTAGCTCCAGCGCCCGCAACGCCGCCTCATGCGCCCGTTCCGGGTCCAGCACCCGCATCAGCGGTTGCGCCATATCGTAAAGGCGTCCCATCATGGCGTAGACGTCTCAATTGGCAGCGTGTGAATACCGTCAGCACCCAATGGGAGAGGCGCCTGCCATTGCACGGCCGTTACGGCCAACGGACCGTAGAGATGAGGAAACAGATCGCCACCGCGCGAGGCCTCGAAGCGGAGCGCATCGCCGAGATCGGCCGCGCGCACGGCCAGCAGCACAAGATCGGCGCGCCCACCGAAATGCTTTTCCAGCGTGCCCGGCAACTGGTGGGCAAGCGAAAAATGAATGAAGCCATCGCGCTGGTCGTCGGCCGATCCGGCGTACACTCCGGCTGTCAGCGCACCCGCCCAGGCGTTTGTGCCGCAAATTTTATACACCAGATCGGGGCAAGGCTGTAAGTCACTTGGCATGAGGTATGTCTCGAATTTCAAATGCAAAAAATGCCTCTTGCAGGGTTTCACACACTTGCCGGTTGTCGCCAATTTGTCATATGTAGTCCAAATGGAAACAACGACACCAACTCAGTCAATGGACGATGCTGCCCTCGCAGGCGCACGCCGTGGTGTCCAGCAATAAGTTTGAGACATGTCCCCTGTGTACAAAGCTGAGGCGCTCTGCCTTGGTACCCTGTTGTCGGGTAACCGGCACTTTTCCATTCCAATTTTTCAGCGCAGCTATTCGTGGACAGCGCGCGAAGTCTCGCAGCTGCTTTCGGATCTGTGGCTTGGACTGATGGATTGGCGCCAGGGTACGCCTGGCTATGGTGGCCTGTTCCTCGGCAGCCTTGTCGTGGTGGACAGCAACGTCTGGCCCCAGTCGGGGATGTTGCCGCCGCCCGGACAGCTCGCACCCTTCCAGGTCATCGACGGCAAGCAACGTTTGACAACGTTGACAGTTATTCTCGCGGCCCTGCGCGACCGGATCGCCGTTGCGACACCCTGGATCGACGACATGATCGCCAGGATCGCTACCGCCGAGGATGGGGCACAACTCAAGTCCCGGCTCACATTGGGGCTGGAGGAAGACTCCTATTTTGATGCGCAGGTGCGCCGTCCAGGGTCCACGGTCTTGCCCATCGAGCCCGACGGCGACGACCGGGGCGGACGCAACATCCGGGCTTGCCAGCAGGTCGTCCTCGAAGATCTCGATGAACGCACGGACGAGGAACTGGCCGCGTTCGCCACGTTCCTAAGGGACGAGGTCGTCATGGCCATCATTTCTGCCCCCGATCTTGAAACCGGCTTTCGCATCTTCCTGTCCACCAATCATCGCGGCAAACCGCTGTCGGCGACCGATATCCTTAAAGCGGAGCTGATGGCCGATTTGCCCGAGCGCGTGCGTGAACAATATCTGGAACGCTGGTGGCAACTCGAAAAGCAACTCGGCGATGGTTTTGAGCAACTGCCCGGTCACCTGCGTGCCATCTACGGCCGGACGCATGGCTCGGCCATCGGGGAAGTGCTCAGCGTCAGCCAACAGCAGGGCGGCGCCAAACGGTTTCTTGAGACCGTTCTGTTCCCGATGGCCGAGGCGATGGTGCCGGTGCTGGCTGCGGCACACACCGGATCTCCCCAATCGCCCCGTATCAACCGAACTCTGCGTTACCTGAATTGGCTGCGCGCGCGTGACTGGCTGCCGCCGGTGCTGGCCTTTGTCAGCCGGTCCCCGGATCAGCTCGAGGCTCTGGCCGAATTTCTGGAAGCGCTGGAGCGCCTTGCCTACGGGATGCAGATCATGGGCCTAGGCGCCGACCGCCGCGTGGCGCGCTATCGTGAGGTGACGGAGGCGGTGGTCAGGGACAACGCCACCGATGATCCGGCCGGGCCATTGGCGCTGACGGTGGAGGAACAGGGCAGGGTCGTCTTCAACGCCACCAGCAATCTCTATCAGCGCAGCCAGACCAACTGCAAACTGCTGCTGAAGCGCTTGAGCGCCAGCTATCCTGGCGACGATGCCATGGACGTGCTTGCAGACGTTTCGGTTGAACATTTTCTGCCCCGCGCATTGCCGATCGACAGCCTCTGGCGGCTGGAGATCCCCAATGCCGAAGAACGCGAGGCCTGTAGCCGTCTGCTTGGCAATCTGGTTCTGGTCTCGCGGCAGCACAACAAAGATGCCAAGAACCGCGCAATGGCGGACAAGCAACGCATCTTGTTCCCCGATGGCCAACCCTCGCCGCACGCGATCACCAATCAGATCATGCACGTGACCAGCTGGAAGGCGGCCGATATCCGCGCGCGCGATGCCGAGCTGGTCCAACGGATGCGCGAGATTTGGAACCTGACCGGCAAGGCCAAGCCCAAGCCGCCGCGCCCGCAGAAGTCGAACTAGACTTAACGTCGCAATTGGGGGCGTCGCAACCAGTATTGGCCGCGTCGCGCCCGGCCGCGCCTTGACACCTCGCGCTGGCGTAAGGCATAGGCGACTGTCTGGTGCCCGCAGCGCCTGCACGATTCATGGAGCCGACAATGGCCGACGACGATATCATCCTCGATCAGCTCAGCGACACTGCCCTCGTCAAACAGATGCATGATGATCTCTATGATGGCCTGAAGGACGAGGTCGTCGAGGGCGTGAACATTCTTCTTGGGCGCAAATGGACGCCCTACGACACGCTGACCAAGGCCCTGGTTGAGGGTATGCGGATCGTCGGCGAAGATTTCCGCGACGGTATTCTGTTCGTTCCAGAAGTGCTGCTGTCGGCCAATGCCATGAAGGCGGGCATGTTCATTTTGCGTCCGCTGCTGGCCGAAACGGGAGCCCCGAAACTCGGCAAGATGGTCGTCGGCACTGTGAAAGGCGACATTCACGACATCGGCAAGAATCTCGTTGGCATGATGATGGAGGGCGCGGGCTTCGAGGTCATCGACCTTGGCATCAACAACCCGGTCGAGAAGTATCTCGCCGCCATCGAAGAACATAAGCCGGACATTTTGGGCATGAGCGCACTGCTGACAACAACGATGCCCTATATGAAGGTGGTCGTGGACACGCTGAAGCAGAAAGGCATCCGCGACGAACTGATCGTCATGGTCGGTGGCGCACCGCTCAACGACGAGTTCGGCAAGGCCGTGGGTGCCGACGCCTATTGCCGCGATGCCGCCGTCGCCGTTGAAACGGCGCGCGAGTTGATCCGCCGCAAGCACAACTCATTGGGCGCGCGGTCGTAGGGTGGGCTGAGCTTTCGCAAAGCGCACCTTTTTGCAATGACGGTGGGCTTTGCAGAGGTTACCGTAAGGTGGCGCGCGTCGGCGGCTCACAATGCTCCGGCGCCGTAGCCCTGATAGCGCGGGCTAGCCGCATCCATCACGATCGTGAACCGCGTCGTCGCTCTGTAGCGGCTGGCGGTGGCTTGCTCGCGCCAGGCGCTGCTGGCATCGCGGTAATCAGCGAACGGGCCGAGTACGCACGATGTGCCATCCACCACCTCATTGAATGTGAAATCGCGGTAGTCGGCGCCGATCACCCAGTATTTCGTCTGCATGGCTGGTCTCCTCGAATGGAACGTTGGCTTACTCGGCTGCGATGGCGGTTGGTTTGGCGCGGAACTGCTCGGCTTCCGTCGAACCGCTCATCGCCGTCGTTGAGGATTTGCCCGACGATACGGCCATGGCCACGGCGTCGAAATAGCCGGTGCCAACTTCGCGTTGATGGCGGACGGCGGTGAAGCCTTGCGGCTGGGCGGCGAACTCGCGATCCTGAAGCTCTGCATACGCGCCCATGCCTCGCTTGGAGTAGCCCTTGGCGAGCTCGAACATCGACAGGTTGAGGGCGTGGAAGCCGGCCAGCGTCACGAACTGATATTTGTACCCCATGGCGCCAAGTTGCTCCTGAAAACTCTCGATAGTGGTGTTGTCGAGTTTTGAGCGCCAGTTGAACGAGGGCGAGCAGTTATAGGCCAGCAGCTTGCCGGGGAACTGGCGGTGCATTTCGGTGGCGAACTCGCGCGCTTCGCCAAGGTCAGGCGTTGAGGTTTCCCACCAGACCAGATCGGCATAGGGCGAATAGGACAGGCCGCGGGCGATGGCGTGCTCGACGGAGTGATGGTGCCCCTGCTTCAGGTGATAGAAGCCCTCGGCCGTGCGGTTGCCGGTGATCCAGCGGGCGTCCGTGTCGTCGATGTCGGACGTTATGAGCGTTGCTGAATGCGCGTCGGTACGGGCCACAACCAGTGTGTCGGTGCCACAGATGTCCGAGGCGAGGCGGGCGGCGTTCAGCGTGCGGATAAACGTCTGCGTCGGCACCAGCACCTTGCCGCCGAGATGGCCGCACTTCTTCTCCGACGCCAGCTGGTCCTCAAAGTGCACACCCGCCGCGCCCGCCTCGATCATCGACTTCATGAGTTCGAAGGCGTTCAGCGCGCCGCCAAAACCGGCTTCCGCGTCGGCAACAATGGGCGCCATCCAATACGTGGAGGTGTCGCCTTCGAGAGTGGCGATCTGGTCGGCGCGCAAGAGGGCATTGTTGATGCGCTTGACGACCTCGGGCACCGATGAGGAGGGATAGAGCGACTGGTCCGGATACATCTGCCCGGCATTGTTGGCGTCGGCGGCGACCTGCCAGCCGGAGAGATAGATGGCGTCGAGCCCGGCCTTCACCTGCTGGATGGCCTGATTGCCGGTGAGCGCGCCTAGCGAGCGCACGAACGGCTTTTCCTGCAACAGCTTCCACAGCCGCGCCGCGCCGAGCCTGGCCAGCGAGTGCTCAATATGCACCGAACCTTTGAGGCGGCAAACGTCGTCGCTTGTGTAATCGCGCTTGATACCGGCGTAACGCTTGGTGTCCGTGGTGAGTGTCATGGCCCCGTTCCCCTGTTTTCGATGCTGCCCGCGAAGGCTCTTGTCATGAATTCACAATAGGAGAATGCGTGAGTCCTGGTTGCGATGCAATAAACGGGCATAAAATCTGTTGAAATCGCCTGAAATGTCGAAATTACGTGACAATACTACAAAATAATTAGTGTAAATTGCAAATTATGCGACACTGTTTTTTGAACTCCAGGAGGTCGCCTTGAAACCCCTGCAAATCGGCGGAAAGCTGCGGCGGTTGCGTCAGGAGCGGCGGCTTTCGCAGGCGCAGATGGCGGCCGAGCTGCAAATCTCGCCGAGCTATCTCAATCTCATTGAAAGCAACCGGCGGCCTGTCACAGCGCGCGTGCTGCTGCAACTTGCGGAAAAATTCAAAGTCGAGATCGGCAGCTTTTCGTCTGGCGACGACGACCGGCTGACCGCTGACCTGATGGAAGTGCTGTCAGACCCCGCCTTCGAGGCGCACGACGTCAAGGTGACGGACGTGCGCGACCTGGTGGCGAGCCTGCCGAGCGTCGGGCGCGCGCTGCTGGCGCTCTACCGTTCGCACCGTACCGGCACCGTTAACGTCGCGACCCCCGGGCAAGAGCCTGCCGATAGCGGTTTTGCCGTGCTGCCGTCCGAGGAGGTCTCAGAATTCATCCAGCAGCACTCGAACCATTTCCCCGAACTTGAGCGTGCTGCCGACAAACTCTGGCAGGAGAACGAAATTGCCCTGCACACGCTGCAACATGACTTGATAAAGCTGCTGTCACAGCGCTTTGCCGTACAAGTCGAAATTGTACCGGCCTCGCGGATGCCCGGCTTGCTGCGGAAATACAACCCGCTGACGCGCCGGCTCGAACTCTCTGAGATGCTGCCGGCGCCCAGCCGCACCTTTCAGCTCGCGCACCAGATCGCCTTTCTGGCCCATCGCCCGGCGCTGGAGCATCTGTCGGCGGGCGGCAAGTTGACCTCCTCGGCCTCCGACGCCCTCGCCCGCTCGGCCCTCGCCAACTATCTCGCTGCCGCAATCATGATGCCCTATGGCCGTTTTATCGAAGCCGCGCGCAGCACGCGCTACGACATCGAGGTGCTGCAAAGCCGGTTCGGCGTGTCGTTCGAGCAGGCCTGCCACCGGCTTGCGACACTGCGGCGGCCAGGCGACGAAGGCATCCCGTTTCACCTCATCCGCGTCGATATCGCTGGCAATATCTCCAAGCGCTTCTCGGCGTCCGGCATCCACATGGCGCGTTTCGGCGCCGCCTGCCCGAGATGGAATGTCTACGACGCCTTCGCCACGCCCGGTATGACGCGCGTGCAGCTCAGCCGGATGCCTGATGGCCAGGCCTTTTTCTGTGTCGCGCGCACGATCAGCTCGATCCGCCATAACGCCGCGCGCAGCGGCTTGCCCCAGCGCGTGGAGCGGCTCGCCATCGGCCTGGGCTGCGCCATCCACCACGCGCGCGACATCGTCTATTCGGATGGCCTCGATCTCGATGACCCGCAGATCGTCACGCCTATCGGCGTTTCGTGCCGCACCTGCCCGCGCACCGATTGCGCCGACCGGGCGAGCCCCTCGCTCTCGCAGAAGCTGGACATCGATGAAAACAGCCGGGGGCACTCGCCGTACATGGCGGGTGGTTAGCGTGCCAATGCTTCGCTCAGCGACACCAGCTTGCGGCGATTCTCGTCCCACAGGCAGAGCGGTACGCAGGCAAAGCTCTCCATGAGGGTCAAGCGGCGCACCTGGGTCAACTCAGGGAAGTCACGCAGGATCTGCGGCAGCTTGTAGAAAGGGATGCGGCTGTAGAGATGGTGTACGTGATGCACACCGATATTGGCGGTCAGCCAGCGCAGGACCAATGGCAACTCGTAATAGGAACTGCCGTAGAGCGCCGCGTCGTGAAAACTCCAGTCCTTGGCACCATCCCAGACCGTATCTTCGAACTGATGCTGCACGAAAAACAACCAAACGCCGATCGATGAGGCAATCAAGACGATCGGCAGATGCACCAGCAGAAACGGCCCTACACCTATAAAATACATCAGGATCGCCGACATCACCGCCATGCCTGCATTGGTGCCCATGGCGCTGATCCAATACAGCCAGCCCTCGCGCATCAGCCCGAAGGGCAATCGATTCTGCACCAGGAAGATGTACGCCGGACCGACACCGAACATGACCCAAGGATTGCGATAGAGCCGGTAGCCGACTCGGCGCCAATAGGGCAGCGCCCGGTATTCTCGTACGGTCAGCGTTTCAATGTCGCCAATACCTCGCTGATCAAGATTACCCGCTGTCGCATGATGGATAGAATGGCTACGCCGCCAGACGTCATAGGGGGTCAATGTGAGCACGCCGATCACCCGGCCCACCCAGTCGTTGGCGCTGCGGCGGTGGAAGAACGCTCCGTGCCCGCAGTCATGCTGGATCAGGAACAGCCGCACCAGGAAAAAGCCAGCCGGGACAGAGATAAGGAGCGTCAAGAAAAAGCTGACTGACAAAGCCAGCCATGCCAGCACCCAGAGCGTCATGAAAGGTGCAGCTGTGACGGCCAATTCATAGATGCTGCGCAGCTGATCGGGTTCGCGGTATTTGGCCAAGGTTTTCAGCCATTCGGCAGCCGGGACTGCGAGCGTGTTTGGTTTTGTCGTATCTGACATCGCGCCCATCTGGTTGAGGCCCCCGCCTCGAATCTGATTTGCATTGTTTTATATCGGAAGTTCGGCCCGGCGGCTGCACCTAGCACTCGCTCAGAGGCGATCCGTCACACCATCGCGGTCTCAATGGACACCGCTGTCTGGTTTAGATGGGGCAGCCCTGCCAGCCGGAGCCAACGCCCCATGTCCATCGCTGCTCGCGTCCGCATCCTCGGCGTCGAAACACTGTCCCACGATTGGGGCGCGCTGAAGAAGACGACGTTCGAATACAGCCGCAACGATGGCAGCTGGCAAAAACAAAGCCGAGAGACCTACGACCGGGGCAACGCCGCGACGATCCTGCTGTACAATCTGGCCCAGCGGACAGTGATCCTGACGCAGCAGTTTCGCTATCCGGCCTTTGTCATGGGCCACGACACGCTGTTGCTGGAGACACCTGCCGGTCTGCTTGACGATGCAACCCCGGAGACCCGCATCCGTGCCGAGACCGAAGAGGAAACCGGCTACCGCCTGCGCGAGCCCCGCAAAGTCTTCGAAGCCTTCATGAGCCCCGGCTCGGTGACCGAAAAGCTGACGTTCTATGTGGCGGCCTACGAGCCCCAGGACAAAGTGTCGGCCGGCGGCGGCATCGCATCTGAAGGCGAGGACATCGATACGCTGGAGGTGCCCTTCGCCGACGCCATGGCCATGATCACCGATGGCCGCATCTTGGACGCCAAAACCATCATGCTGCTCCAGCACGCGGCGTTGACGCTGTTCCGGTGATGCGCGGCAACTGCGACACCGGGCAATCGGGCGACCGACCCCTGCGGCATTTGGGCAACGAGCCGTCGCCGAGAGACCGGTGAAAGGTTCATGAGGGACGGGATGTTGGTTGTGGCGTAGGGGCGACTGGCAGTCGCCCGTGTGGCAGCAGATTGGATCTTCGGGGATGGCATCTTCGTGGAACATCCAGGCCATTCACTGTGCGGATGGACGGGCGACCGCCAGTCGCCCCTACGCGACGATCAATGCTCATCCGATGGCTTTGCCAATCCAGTTTGAATCCCCCGCCATCCTTTGCTATACCCCGCGCGGGAGGTTGGTGGCGGACGGATCCCTCGCCAACCGGGTCAGGACCGGAAGGTAGCAGCCCTAACGAATCGGA
>JANYHF010000028.1 GCA_025359185.1 Hyphomicrobiaceae bacterium
ATAGCGCGGCGCGAGGAACGCAACAAGACGCTTGCCGATGCCGACCGTGCAGTCTTCGTGGAACGCGCCGTGATCGACTACGTGCCCGAACAGTGGCTTGTCGAGAGCAAGTCGCTCAAGCTCTACCTGGGTGCCTTCCGCAATCACGGCGCGTTCCACGAAGACTGCACGGTCGGCATCGGCAAGCGTCTTGTTGCGTTCCTCGCGCCGCGCTATTTCCGGATCGGGGGCTATTGGTACCCTCGCGGCGGCATCCCCATCGACGTGTTCTGGCAGACCGGCGCACCGCCGGAGGGGCTGTGGCTGCCGGACCAGGGGGTGGCGCCGTATCGCGGGCGGGGGTAGGGTGCTGGCGAGTCACTGGTAGGGCAACACCATGATCAAAGAACTCGAACGCGCGATTGAAAAGTTAAAGCAGCTCTCACCACAGCGGCAGGAGTACGCCGCTGCGGTCCTGGAAGAACTCCCTGGAGAGACAGATTTGGAATTCCACGACATAACCGAAGACGAAGAACGCTTTATCCAGGAGGGATTGGCGCAGGCAAATCGCGGAGAGTTTGCGACCGAGGAAGACGTTCGGAGGGCGTTCGACAGGTATCGCACATGACAGCGCGCTATCCTGAAAATTCTTTTATCTGAAGTCATCCTGAACTCTTGAGTGTCCGATGCCCCCCCTTGACCTAGCCTTTCTCCGCGCGCAGTTCCCCGCCTTCGCCCACCCCGAGACGGGCCAGTGGGTGATGAGCGAGAACGCCGGCGGGTCTTATGCGGCCAAGCCGGTGATCGACCAGCTGCATCACTTCATGGTGGCGACCAAGGTGCAGCCCTACTGGTCGTTTGCGGCGTCGGCCGAGGCAGGCGCCAACATGGACCGCTCGACGGCGCTGTGGACGTCTGCGCTTAACGCTGAACCTGAAGAGGTGATGTTCGGGCCTTCGACATCGATCAATACTTATGTACTGGCTAACGCTTTGCGGGCCGAGTTGAAACTCGGCGATGAGATCATCGTCACCAACCAGGACCACGAGGCCAATTCGGGCGCATGGCGGCGGCTGGCCGACGGCAACAGCGGGATCGTGGTGCGCGAGTTTTCGGTGGACCGGGAGACCGGGCGGCTGGACATCGCCAAGTTGAAGGGGTTGCTCAACGCCCGCACCAAACTCGTTTTCATCACCCATTGCTCGAACATTGTCGGCGAAATCCACGACATCGCGGCGATCACTCGTGACGTGCATGCGGCAGGTGCGCGGATCGGCGTGGACGGCGTGTCGTGTGCGCCGCATCTGTTGCCCGACGTAAAGGCGCTTGGAGTCGATTTCTACTATTTCAGTCTGTACAAGACCTATGGGCCGCATCAAGGCCTTATGTACGTCAAGCGCGCGCATCTGGAGCGGATGGCAAACCAGGGGCATTTCTTCAACGCGCCGCACTTGGGCAAGCGGCTGACACCGGCCGGACCGCAGCATGGCGAGATTGCCTGCGCGGGCGGAGTGATCGACTATCTGGAACAGGCCTATACGCATCATCTTGGTAAAGGTGAGGCCGCGGCGCCGCATCTGCACACCCGTATGCAGAGCATCATGGACCGCTTCCATGCGCATGAATGCACGCAGGCCAATCGTCTGCTCACGCTTTTGAAAGACAAAGGCGCCCGCATCATCGGCCCGCTGACGGCCGAGCCGCACAAGCGCGCCGCGACCATCGCGTTCCGGCCCAAGAAGGGCACGCCGCAAGAGGTGGTAGACAAGCTGGTGGCGCAGAAAATCTGCTGCGGCGCGAGCCATTTCTATGCGTTCCGCGTGATGCAGGCGCTCGGCATCAATCCCGAGGAGGGCGTCGTGCGGCTGTCGCTGGTGCACTACAACAGCGAGGCAGACGTGACGCGGATGTTGGAGGCGTTGGACGGGGCGTTGTAGGGGGAAGATCCTTGGACGACTACACCAATACGCTCGTCGTTGTTGCCGATGATTGCCCGGCGGCGGCCAAAATACCAGAGCCCAAGGGCGGCAAGCCAACCATCGCGTCTCTGGAGTACGAGCTCCTCACAGCCCATCCGTATACCTACACGCGCGATGACCTGCTGTACGAGGTGCATATCCGGCGGCAAGGTTTGTCCGCCAAGGAGCTGAAATCGCGCGGTGCCGCAATTCGCGCTGAACTCGTGGCCAAACCGCATCCATGTATGCGGGCATCGCCGTTGCCCAAGACCTATGGCTGGGGTGTCTTTCACGACGGCCAGAGCCGGATCGCACTGGTGGCACTTGGGTCGGCGGAGTATGCCAAACTTGCCAAAGACAAAACCGTCACTGTGCTCAAGGCGATGCGCAACAAGCGTGGATAGATCGCCTACGGATCAACCCCTCACCCTGTCGCAATTTTGTAGGTTGGGTCAAGCCTTCGCGCGACCCAACATCTGAGTCGCTTGCCGCCTAGACCGAAGCTCCCGGAAGGCCGATGACGATATCCCTGTCATTTCAATTGGTTAAGATTGAAGTGGGGAGCCCGTTACTGGCTACATTTTGAGGGTAGCGAGCAGATTGAGGGCTTGTTGCTGTTTGGCGTTCGGCTGGGTGATGAGCGTGAAGGTCGCCTCGCCGGCGCGCGCACCCTTAGGTCGCAGCGTGTTGCGCACGATGGTCGCCAGATGCGCCAGCAGCCGCGTGAAGCCAAACGCCGGCGAGCCATCGGCCAGCGTGCGCGTGTGCGCCTTGGCGAGCGCAGCCTGCGAGCGCTTTGCCGGCGCCACGGGATCCTCAAGGCGCGCGGCATCCTCGCCGGCTTCGTCTTTGAACGTCAGCGGCGCCCAGGCCTGGATCATGTGCCACTGCACGTAATAGGCCAGCATGCTGAGGAAGATGTGCGCCTTGACACGGCCTTCGAGCCGATGGCGGATCGGGCGCACCTGCAGATCGATACCTTTCAGTGTACGAAATGCCCGCTCCACTTCGGCCAGCCGCTTGTAGTTGAGCACCGCCTGCTCGGCCGTCATGTCGGATGCCTCGACGCTGGTGCGGATCACATAGAGACCGTCCAGCGCGGCTTCTGCTGCAACACGCGCTTGGCTGACCGCAAAGCCGAATGAGCCATCTTCGATGTCGAGATCGAAGTGCTTGGCGACCTTATATTTGCCGATCACCTTGCCGACCCGCAGGCCGATCTTGTCACGGCCGTTGAGCCGGCCACTGGCGACCATCGCCTGCACCTTCTGCAACTCGGCCGTGGTGGCCGCGATCAGGTCTTTGCGCTTCTCGGCACGATGGCAGGCGAGCGCAGGATTGCGGCAGGCAACGAGTCTTTCACCCGGGTAATCGGCGTGCGTCAGGGTGATCAGATTGCGCTCGTCGAACAGATCGAGCTGCAAGTGGCCGGCATCGGCGAGCTTGGCGATAGCGCCATTTTTCAGCGCCGTGATCCAGTCGACGCCACCCAGCTTGGCGATGGCGTCGATCTGCACATTCGAGATCATGCCGCGATCGCCGACCATGACCAGCCGCTCCAGACCGAAGCTTCGCTTGGCCTTTTCCACCTGCGGCAGCAGCGTTTTGGGGTCGCCGGTGTTACCCTCGAACACCGACACCGAGACCGGGCAGCCGCGATCATCCGTCATCAGACCGTAATTGACCTGCAGCGTGCCCGGCTTGCCATCGCGACTGTATCCCAGCTTGGCCAGCGGGCAGGTCACGCCCTCGAACCAACTCGACGTGAGGTCGAACAGAGCCAAGCCCCCGTTCTTCAAATGGCGCTTGGCGAGCCGCTTCTCGATGCCGTCCTGGCGCTCGATCAGCCAGTCCATCGCTGCATAGAGATCGTCCTCGCGCGCGTCCGCAAGCCCAAGATCCTCAGCCAGCGTCGTGTCGACCCAGGCGCTGACCATGCCCAGCTTGCTCGCCTCCGGCGCGATGATGCGACCCGCCGCCATCGCCACGACGAGATCGCGCTGGCGCGATGGCTTGGCATCGAGCAGCTTGTCGAAGCCCAAGCCCCGCATCGCCGTCCTGACGGCCTCGACATTGCCGTGTTGCGCTGAACCGATACACTCAAGGCCGTCAGCGACCGGACTGAGCCGCTCGCCCTTCAGCACGCGCCGGATGGTTTCGATCTGATCGAGCGGCAGCGAAGACAAATTGGCCAGCGTGCGTTTTTTGACGTGCTTGCCGTCGCGAACGCTCTCACGCAGCAGATAGGCCGGCCTCGAGTTGCGATTCGGGATCGTGTCGATGTGCATGACGCACAAAAGCACGATTGGCCGCAGGCATGAATGAGTCAGTGCGTCGCATACATGACTACAATCTGGCCGTGCGCCGCCACCCTCACGCCGCGAAACTGCTGCGTGCCCAATGGCTTACCGACAAGGTTCCGGTTTTGGACTCGGGGAACTTCGGATTAGCCGATCAGACAGCGCTTTGTTGTCGCCGCCGGCCAATCCGGTCAGGATCAGATCGCGAGCGACGCCAGTTATGGTGCCGGTGAGTACATGAGCGCGTACTTGCAGCCGCTCGATGTCTGCAGGCGTGAGCCGGAGCGAAATCGGCTGGCTTGCCTCCGACCTCTGACCATTATTGTGCGATTTCAAGGACATGGCCTGGTTCTCCCAGGCCCGTCAAATCGCAATGGTCAATAGACTATAACAAAAGTGGTTGCGGGGGCTTCCACCCACTCCTGTTATAGCGCGCGACGGCACTGTTCCAGGCGTGTTCCGCCCGGCGGCAAAATCCAGGATTGCCATCAG
>JANYHF010000029.1 GCA_025359185.1 Hyphomicrobiaceae bacterium
CCGGCCGTACCCGGATCTCCGACAGCGCTTCGTTGGTGAATTCCGCCGCTTCCATCCCTTCACTTATACCGGCTTTCTTTGCCCTTGTCCAGCTCTATGACTCAAATCGTTGAATCCATAGAAACTCCTTGCGAGGACAGATTCACCCTGGCAGGTGAGCCAAGGTAAATTTGTTCTCACAGTGCGCAAGCCGCTGCGGATGAATTTTGCGTCATGCGCAAGTAGTCGAAGACGAGGCGGGTGCGGAAGCAGAGTTTGCGCATCATTTCAGCGATGGAATGAGAGGGTTTCTGAAACGATTTGAGAATGCCGACCGCAAGGCGACGCAAGCGAGTCATGTTTTCCGGGCCGAAGCCAGTGCGGATGCGGCTGCGATCCTCATCGTAGTTCCAGTCGATGATGTAGTGAACGCTTTCGATACTCCAATGGCCGCGATTGACGGCCAATAGGCGTTGCGGCGAGGCTTGTTGCGGAGTGCGACTCGTGACCCCCAGAGCGATTTCATGCGAGCGAGCGCCGGTCTTTTTGTTGATTGATTCACGTTCGATCCGAAATACTTGACCGACGTGAGGGAAGTCAAGGTAAGTGTTGAGCGCTGTGCTGCACCAAATGCGGCGCGTCACGATACACCCGTGATCGGGCGGCGTGACGTCGGCGAAATCAGGGGCGCCGCAAGTATCGAACAGCAAGGCGATATCGCGTTCCAGATTGGCTTGATTGCCCTTGACCGTGAAATGATAGTGCGCCTGCCGCTTGACCACGTAGGTCGCGATCGCGCGTTGCGTCAGTAGGGCGTCGCCGGTGATGTCGCGGCCGGCGATATCGCAGGTTTCAAGCAAGGGAATCGCCATGCCGATTTCGTTGGTGCGTTTTTGTTCATCGCTATCCGCTACGGGCAAGGTGCCGACTTTTTTTGGGCGTAGCAGCGTTTCGAGTCATGCCCGACCACGCTCATGATGTGGGTCTGATGCCCGGCCGCGTCGAGGGCATTCTTCATCGTCTTGCCATCCATCGCCAGCGCATCATCCTGGGTGGCCCAGGCCTGATTCCACGCATTGAGCGCCCGATCGAGCGTATCGGGATCAATCCGCACCAGGCAGTCGCGAATGACGAATTCACTGGGCACGACATAGTATCCGTCCTCGCGCCGACAGCCGAAACGTTCGCGGGCTTTCTGGCCCAAACCATCCGCCCAATCAGAGATGGCCTTGTAGCCGCGCATGCCGCACAGCGTCGCGGCGGCCGCGATTGCCAGCACCACCGACAGGCGATGGCGGCGGCCCTGGCTGCGGCGTGGATCGGCAATCAGCGTGAAACACTGCGGCAGCGAGCGCATCTGTTGGGCATTGAGCATGATCTTCGCAGCTCCTGTGAGTTGAAGGTGATCGCGGTCGGCATGGGTCAGTTGCACGCGTGGGTCGCGACACAAGGGACGAACAAAGACCCGCTTCGGGGCCTCGGCTTCATCGCTATAGCCCGCCTTGGTGCGTCGATACCCCAGCGTCAGCCCCAGTTCTATCCAGTTGGCCGCGCGATACACGCCTCCATGAAAACGGCGCGGATCGACAAAGGTCTCCAGCAGCAGCAACGGGTGGCCGAAGCGAGCCTGCCAATCGGTCACCACCCGTCGTTCGGTCAGCGACAACACCCGCGAGCCAAGATTCGGCCGGTGCCACTCGGGCAGAATCAGGAAGCGACTGTTATTGGCGATCAGTTTGAGCCGCCCATACTGCGAGCGAAAGTCCCAGCCGATCCAGCGATCACGAACTCCGCATTTCAGCGCCGCCGCTGAAAAACTCAGTTGCGCTACCCACTGCTCCCGCCACGTCGCGACATACCATGCCGTCTCGCCAATCTTCGCCAGCGCCCCAAGGTAGTGGTGTTGCTCCATCTGCTCTTGGTAACGCGCTTCCTCGCCGCGTTCCACCGGCCGTACCCGGATCTCCGACAGCGCTTCCTTGGTGAACTCCGCCGCTTCCATCCCGTGACTTATACCGGGTTTCTTTGGCCTTGTCCAGCTTCGTAGGTTAAATCGTTGAATTCACCGAAAATTCACAGCAGAGTAAATTCACCCTGCGGTTTTCGTGGTAGTAGTCTTTTCCAATTCAGGTATGAGCCTGGGGG
>JANYHF010000062.1 GCA_025359185.1 Hyphomicrobiaceae bacterium
CGAGGACATCGTCGTCAAATCCGACGGCGGCACGCCCGTGCTGATCAAGGACGTTGCCCGCGTCGAACTGACCGGCGACGAGCGCCGGGGCATCGCTGAGCTGAATGGCGAGGGCGAAGTGGCAAGCGGCATCGCCCTGCAGCGCTCCGGCGCCAACGCCCTGACTGTGATCGACAACGTAAAAGCGCGCCTCGCCGAGATCGCCCCCTCGCTGCCGAAGGGTACAGAAGTGGTGCCGGTCTACGACCGCTCGCAGCTCATCACCCGCGCCATCGAGACTCTGCGCCGGACGCTCATGGACGAGAGCCTGGTGGTTGCGCTGGTGTGCGTCGTGTTCCTGCGGCACGTGCGCAGCGCGCTGGTCGCTATCCTGATGCTGCCAGTCGGCATCCTCATGGCGTTTACGGCTATGCGTCTGTTGGGCATCGGCTCCAACATCATGAGTCTCGGCGGCATCGCCATCGCCATCGGCGCCATGATCGACGCCGCCATCGTTATGATCGAGAACGCGCACAAGCACCTGGAGCGCGCACCGCCGGACAAACCGCGCACCGAGATCCTGATCGAGGCGGCGGCCGAGGTCGGGCCGGCGCTGTTCTTCTCGCTGCTGATCATCACGGTGTCGTTCCTGCCCATCTTCACCCTGGAGGCGCAGGAGGGGCGCCTGTTCGGCCCGCTCGCGTTCACAAAGACGTTCGCCATGGCGGCGGCCGCCATCCTGTCGGTGACGCTGGTGCCGGCGCTGATGATCCTGTTCGTCCGTGGACGCATGATTCCGGAGGCGCGCAATCCACTCAACCGGGCGCTCATCGCCATCTACCGGCCGGTGATCGGCGCCGTGCTCAAAGGACCCGTGGCGACTCTCGTGCTGGCGGCCCTGATCCTGGCTGCTTCTTTCTACCCCATCACCCGCATCGGCACCGAGTTCATGCCCAGTCTCGATGAAGGCACGCTGCTCTACATGCCGACCACCTTGCCGGGGCTCTCGATCACCAAATCGGCTGAGCTGCTGCAGACCCAGGACCGCATCATCCGCTCGTTCCCGGAAGTCGTCTCCGTGTACGGCAAGGCGGGGCGGGCGCAGACCGCCACCGATCCGGCGCCGACAGAAATGTTCTAGACCGTGGTCAATTTGAAGCCCAAAGACGAGTGGCGGCCTGGAGTCACCACCGACTCCCTCATCGCCGAGATGGACAGAGCGCTGCAGTTCCCGGGCGTCTCCAACGCCTGGACCATGCCCATCAAGGCCCGTATCGACATGCTCTCCACCGGCATCCGCACGCCGGTCGGCGTCAAGGTGATCGGCAAGGATCTCGCCGAAATGGAGGGCGTGGCGCGTCAGGTCGAACGTGTACTGAGATCCGTGCCCGGCACCAGCAGCGGCTATGCCGAGCGCGTCATCGGCGGTTACTATCTGGAAGTCGTCCCTGATCGCGCACGCCTTGCCCGCTAGGGCCTCATGGTGGCCGACGTACAGGACGTGATCGCGACGGCGCTCGGCGCCGAGCCGGTCACCACCACCGTCGAAGGCCGGGAGCGCTACACGGTGGTCGTCCGCTATCCCCGCGATTTGCGCTCCGACCCGCAGTCCATCGCACACGACGTCCTGGTTTCCATGCCGGGCGGGGGCACGGTGCCTGTCGGCGAGGTGGCCGACGTCCACCTCACGCAAGGGGCGACCAGCATCCGCACCGAGAACGCAAAACTCGCAACCTACGTTTTCGTCGACATCCGCGACCGCGACCTCGGCGGCTACATCGCCGACGCCAAGCGGGCTGTGATGGATCAAGTCCTGTTGCCGGCCGGCACGTACCTGATCTGGAGCGGGCAGTTCGAGTATCTCGAACGCGCCGAGGCCCGGCTGAAGCTGGTCGTGCCGATCACGATCCTGATCATCTTCCTGCTGCTCTATCTCAACTTCGGCCGCCTCGCCGAGACCTTCATCGTCATGCTGTCGCTGCCGTTTGCCCTCAGCGGCGGCCTTTGGCTGCTGTGGTGGCTCAGCTTCAACTTCTCGGTGGCGGTCGCCGTCGGCTTCATCGCCCTCGCTGGCGTTGCGGCCGAAACTGGCGTGATGATGCTGATCTATCTCGACACGGCCCTTACCGAAATGCGCGACGAGTGCGCGGCGGCCGGCCGGCCCATGTCGCGCACGGATCTGCGCTGCGCCATCATGATCGGCGCCGTCGAGCGGGTCCGCCCGAAGATGATGACGGTCGCCGCGATCATGGGCGGACTGCTGCCCATCCTGTGGAGCAGCGGCACCGGCTCCGAGGTGATGCAGCGCATCGCCGTGCCCATGATCGGCGGCATGGTGTCGTCGACGCTGCTGACGCTGGTGGTAATACCGGCCATCTATGCGCTGGTGAAGGATACTCAACCGTCCGCTGCGGAACTGGCACACCGGCCAAGGACGAGCGAAGCCCGGCCAGACGACCGACACGAACCAAGCATCGCCGCAGTGCGGTCAAAGGCCGACGTGACCAGACCACGGGTGAGATCTACTGGACCTTCGACAAGCCCGGCAATTTCCAGTTCGGCTGCCTGATCCGGGGTCACTTCGAATGCGGCATGCGCGGCACCATCGCCGTCGCACAAGTCGAAAGCTGAAGATCGCCGGTGCACCAGCCGGTGTGATCGACGGCGTCAGATCGCCGCCCTTCGGCCTACCGACCGTCACCCGCCAGGGCCGAGATCCTTTCGGGGCTCGGTCGCGGAGGCCTTTGGCCGGAGCGATAGGGCGGGACGGCGGCCTCTTCGGCCGCCGGAGGCCCCGAACTTTCGGACGTTGCGCCGGACCTATCGGGACAAGCCGCGATCACGGCCTCTGGAAAGTGCGAGCGTGAGTTTCCGGTTCATGACAGCAACGTCAATTTCCTTGCCGCGCATCTGGGCGAGAGCGGCGTGCTTGGGGATCATCGTGAACGTGGTGCGATCCTGGATGACGGCGAGACGGCCGGTCGGCAGCGCGATGTCGCGGGTGTGCCGGCCGGTGATCCGTACACCTTCGGTCATTGGCCGGTAGACCTGGTCGAGTACCGACTCAAGTCGTCGCCCGGTGGCCGCCCAACCTCGCTCGTTGAGTTTGTCGAGCATGTTGGCCTTGGGCGTGACACGGCCTGCGGGATCGCGATAGGCATGGCCATTGTCGACCAAACAATCGGCGCGCGACCGAAACGCGGCGGTCAGCTCAGCGCCGAATTTTCGCTCGGCCAGTACCGGCACCTTGTTGTCGACGATGGCCGTGTCGAGCCAGGTAAGCGCCTCCGCCGCCGGCAGGTGCTCCACCGGCCACAGCGACAGCGTCGCTACACGGGCGGTGCGTGCTGAGGACTTACCGCCTGCGGACGTCAAGGCGACGATCATACCGGGTTGGGGGAGTTCGTGAGCTGAGGATTTTCCCATCTCGGCATAATGCAAGCGGCCGTCGGCGCCATCGACGACGATGAATTTGCGATCCGTCATTTCATCGGTAATGCCCACCTCGACGACACGCCCGACGACCGGCGCCGTTCCCTTGCCGCCGGAGAAAATCGTAAAATCGCCGGCAGGCCGATCCGGACCGTGCTCGCGCATGACCCGATGCATGGTGACCATGATGTCGCCGCGCTCGCCGAGGCTGCGCAGTTTGGACTGCAGATCGTTGTCGATGTGCCAGACGCCGGCCCGGGGCTCCTTGGCCAGACCCATTTTCTCAAGGTGCCGGAGCCGAGCGATGCGGAGCGCTTGGCGCTGCCGGTCGGCATCAGGTTGAGCCGAAACGACGAGGACGTTGTTGTTGCCCTCCTGCACGATGCCAACATCAAGCGACGTAAACCGCTCGGCCTGGATTTCGCTGGCCAGCTTGACGGCACGCTCGAACGGCTGCTCAGGCCCCAACTCGCGCGTGGCCAGATCGCACGCGCGATGCCGGATGCCATGGCTGATGTAGTGGCGCGCCATGACGAGGTCCTCGCCGAGATCGTCGTGACCGGCGATGACGATGTGCGTGTGCGGATGACCGGTGTTGAAATGGTCGGTCGCCACCCAGTCGAGCTTGGTGTGCAGGTCGGCTTCCATCTTCGCCATCAGATCGCGCACGAAGGGCTTGAGGTCGCGTAGACGCGCACCGTCTTCGGGCGCGACGATGAACCGGAACTGATAAGTGTCGCCTTTCTGGCGATCGAGGAACGCGCTGCCATCGGCCTCGTCGTGCTCGCGGTCGTAGAGTTGACCCGGGCCGCCGGCGCGGGTAACGCCATCGCGCTGGACATAGTGCAGGTGCGCGCGGGCGGCACCGAGGTCAGACGTGCCGTGACGGGCGATGCGCGCCTTGACAATGACGCGGCGCCAGCCGGCCGGCGCCGGCGTCAGTCCGTAAAGTGCGCCCTTGCCCCGCGCCAACTGGTTCACCGGCCGACGCGTCAGGGCGCTGGCCCAGGGCGACTTCGGGGCGCGATTGCGCGAGGCGGCCTTGACGACGATGCGGGTCAGCCGGCCGTCCTTATCGGCGGAGCGGGCCCGCGTGCTGCTGATCTTCGGCTTGAACTCGGACTTTGACATTGCGTCGCTCGCGGCAACAAATTACATGACTATATAGCAATGATATTTGCGATGTTTTGAAGGCGTTGATTGCGCAATTTCTAGCGTTCCGGTGCGCGCTGATCGTCGTCATGAAAATAATGTTTGACGTCAAGTTTCGCGGCGATACTCCGGGCTCTCTTAACGAGCTGACAGCGCGTATCTATCTTGCCCTATGACCCAACAACCCTGTGTCCTCCTAAACCCCTCGACAAAATCCGCCCTCGCCATCATTTCATGCTCGGTCCGATCGCACTGAGTCAAGTGGCTCGCCGGTGATCGACCAATAGCTTGAAACAGATGGAGTATAACTGATGAATAATCGATACCGCCTTCGACGCCGCTCAATTCGCGCGACTGTGGTTCGCGATCCCGTGGGCCGATCTCCTGGAGATCGCGCTCCGCCCCGCTTCCCTCCGGAGCCGCCGTCGCTCGCTCGTGCCACCCCCGAGGGGCGAGCGACGGCGGCGCAGGAGGGGAGCGCTTCCCTCTGGTGGGCCCGAGCGAGCGGGCGTCTCGCGCACTTGGATGTAGCCCAAGCGGACGCGCCCCAAACCACACCACTACCGCCACTCCCCTCCGCTCAAGGAGCATCCCATGCGTCACCGCCACGCCCTCTACCTTTCGGACAGCATGACGCAACAGTTGCAATTGAGCGCCGAGACTTATCGCGTATCGAAGTCTGCGATTCTGGAGCAGGCGTTGCAGGCGTTCCTGGCGCCAAGCAGTGCTGGACCAGCGGACAACCTCAGACAACTGAGCCAAGTCGCCAACACCCGTACCCTCGCGCGCCTGGAACGCGATATCGCCATCACAACCGAGATGTTGGCGGTTCTCGCTCGCTTCGTCTTCACCATCACACCGTCGATGCCGCAAGCCGAGCAGCCAGCTGCCCGCGCCCTCGGCCAGCTGCGGTTCGAACAGCTGGTCGAAGAAGTTTCCAGGCGACTGCAAACGGATGCCAGCTGGATAGCCCAGATCAAGATGAGACTGAGCGAGACGGCAAGCGAGACAAAATCGGGCAAGCTGGGACAGGACCATGAGCATGCGGCGCCGGGGTCCCAGACCGTCTCAAATGGACCGGCGCAGGGCGACGGGGATGGATGATCTGTTCGATCGTGCCGGTGGCGCACGGGCCTCCAGTATTGACGACGAGTTTTGGAACGTGCGGACAATCACGATGAAAACGGGTCTGGCGCGAGCAACACTCTATCGATACATCCAAGATGGACAGTTTCCTCGACAGCGGCGTCTGGGACCACGGCGTGTTGGTTGGCTTGCCTCAGAAGTTCGCGTTTGGATGACGACACGGCCGAAGTCTTGAGGCGCTGAGTTTTGAAGCCATGTGTTGCGAGGTAGCCTGGGATTTTCGCAAAGGTCGCAACTCGTACAGATTGCTCCGCACGTAGCAGTTATAGCTCGCGATTGACCGGCTTGGCTTCAGGGCGGTCGGCCTAGTCCTACTGCGTCACAATTTCCGCCGTTCTGATCTTCCGGCGGCGGATTGGGCGCAGCAGGGGCAGCGCGACAGTGTCATTGCCAGCCCCACGATCAGGCGCTTACGGATGGTTTGAATGGAATCGGCGACATGCCGTTCAGGCCGCAATGGCGGCGCCTCGGGGTCGATAACCTTGGGGAATGGCAAATTCCTTGCCGATACCTTGGGCGC
>JANYHF010000069.1 GCA_025359185.1 Hyphomicrobiaceae bacterium
GATGAGCAAAAACGGGCGCTGGAGGCGCTGGCCGGATCGAAGGATCGGCGCGAGGCCGATCGGGCCCGCGCCATCCTGTTGACGCTGAAGGGCTGGACCAGTCCCGACATCGCCGAGGTGTTCTGTGTGCGCGAGGACATAGTTCGCTTCTGGCGGGGTGATTTTTTGCGCGACGGTATCGAGGGCATCAAGGCCAGCGTGTATGCAGGTCCGCCGCCTGTGAAGACGCAGGCGGCCCTGCGCGTGTGTACGCCGCTTCTCGAAGCGCCCGTCGCCGACCGCGCCAGTTGGACCATCCCGCGGCTCATTGCCGAGATCAAACGGGTCGAGCGCGTCGACATCGGGCCGTCGCAGCTGTCCAAGGCGCTGCGAAAAAAAACTTCCGCTGGCGGCGGCCCCGGCACACGCTGAAGGGACGGCAGATCGCGGCCGAGATCGAACGCGTGGGCTTGCGCCTCCAACTGCGCAAAGCCCAGGCCGAGGCCGGCGATATCGTGTTGCTCTACGACGACGAGAGCGAGGCACTGACGCATCCCTATCTGGCGCGCGCATGGGCCAAGCGCGGGGCCGACTTCATCATCCATCTGGAGCAACTGGACCGGCTGTACGGCCCCAAGCCCGGGCAGGCGACCAAGCCCGTGGTGCTGGTTGAGGACAACGGGCCGATCCACGCCAGCAGGCTCTCCCAGGCCGCACTCGAGGCGCGCCGACACTGGCTCACCGTCGAGTGGCTGCCCAAGTACGCCCCCGAGCTCAATGACATCGAGGTTGTCTGGCACGATCTCAAAGCGCATCATCTGGCCCATCAGACTTTCACCGATGTCGCGGCTCTCGACCACGAAATCCACGCGGCAGTGGAAGCCCTGAACGCCGAGAGAGCCTTTGATTCGGTGGTCAACCGGCGAATCTCTGCTTAGCTACAGCTATTCCGGGCGCGGTTGACGGCGCAATCAGGGTCGGCCAAGATCAGACCGTCAGATCCCGCCGGGATGTGTTTGTTGGGGAGGCCGTGCGGTGGTGCGCCCGGTATCAGTTGCATGGAAATGTCTGGCTCACGGCAAATCGCGGCTCCTCAGGCCGACGTCTGGCAAAAATTGAACGATCCGCTTGTGTTGAAGCGTTGCATTCCAGGCTGCGAATCGCTTGAAAAGATCGACGACACCAATTTGAAGGGTGTCGTCGCCATCCGGCTTGGGCCGATGGCACTGCGATTTAATGGCGATGTGCAGCTGAGCAACATCAAGCCGCCGAACTCCTACCGGCTGTCAGGCTCAGGCAAGGCAGGTCCAGCCGGTTTTGCCAGCGGCTTTGCCGACGTCAGTCTGGAGCCCAAAGATGGCGGCACGCTGCTGTCCTACAAAGTCGAATCCACCATCGGCGGGCGCATGGCGCAGCTTGGCGCACGGCTGATCGATGCGACGTCCGCCCAGCTCGCAGGTGAGTTTTTCGACAAGTTTGCGGCCGAGGTCGCGCCCGCAGCGGCCCCCGAAGCCGTCAGCGCAGGTGGCCCGGTGGGTCCCAAGAGACGGCCGGCCACCGGTTACGCAGTTCCCGCATGGGCCTGGGCAGCCGCTGGCGTTGTGATCCTCGCCGGCCTTTATTTCGTCTTCGTAGGGCACCACTAACCGTGGGCGCCTGAACTCAAAAAAATGTATGAACCTGGAGGAGGAACGACGTGCCCAAAATCGCAATGACCGTGAACGGCAAGCAAGTGTCGGCGGATGTGCCGGCCAATACGCTGCTGGTGGAATTCCTGCGCAAGGACCTAATGCTGACCGGCACCCATGTCGGCTGCGACACCAGCCAATGCGGCGCTTGCGTCGTACATGTGAACGGCCACGCCATCAAGAGTTGCACCACGCTGGCCGTGCAGGCCAATGGCGCCAGCGTCATGACGATTGAAGGTTTGGCGCCGGGCGCTGATCTGCACACCGTCCAGGCAGCGTTCAAAGAAGCGCACGCTCTGCAATGCGGTTACTGCACACCCGGAATGGTGATGGCCGTGGTTGATATGCTGAAGAACAATCCCAAGCCGACCGAGACGCAGATCCGGCATGGCCTCTCTGGCAATATTTGCCGCTGCACCGGCTACCACAACATCGTCAAGGCGGTGCAGATCGCGAGCGGGCAGGCGGTGACGGCGTAGACTGAATTTCGCGAATGGCGAATGGTGAAGAAAAACAACATGCGGATCGGATAGAGGGCAACGACGGGCGGGGACTGAGACCACTACCCCCATTTGTCATTCGCCTCTCGCCATTCGCCTCGATAGGGAGAAAACATAATGGCACAAGACGGCATCGGCGCCAGCACCAAGCGGCGCGAAGACTACCGGTTCCTCAAGGGTATCGGCAAGTATACGGACGACATCAATCAGCCGAACCAGACCTATTGCTATTTTCTGCGCTCGCCCGTGGCGCACGCCAAAATCGGCAAAGTCGATCTCTCGGTGGCCAAGAGTGCGCCCGGCGTCGTCGCGATCTTTACGGCAGCGGACCTGGAAGCCGTCGGCGGCGTCCCGTGCGGCTGGCTGATCACCGGCAAGAACGCTCAACCGATGAAGGAGCCCAAGCACCCGATCCTGGCCGCTGGCAAGGTCCGCCATGTGGGCGATCCGGTGGTGGCCGTCATCGCCGAAAGCCTCAACGCCGCCAAGAACGCCGCCGATCTCGTGTCGATCGATTACCAGGAACTGCCTGCCATCATCGATATGCGTACCGCCCAGACCAAGGGCGGCGAGCCGGTGCACACCGAAGCGACGGACAATATGTGCTTCGACTGGGAGTTCGGCGACAAGGCGGCCACCGACGCCGCCTTCGCCAAGGCCGCCCATGTCACTAAGATCGACCTTGTCAATCAGCGGCTCGTGGCCAACGCGATGGAGCCACGCGCGGCCGTTGGCGTCTATGAGATCGGCACAGATGAACATACTCTCTTTACAACCTCACAGAACCCGCATGTCATCCGCCTGCTGATGGGCGCGTTCGTGCTCTCCATTCCTGAGCACAAGCTGCGCGTGGTCGCCCCCGATGTCGGCGGCGGCTTTGGTTCGAAGATTTTCCACTATGCCGAGGAAGCCTTCGTCACCTGGGCGGCCAAGAAAGTGGGCCGGCCGATCAAGTGGACGGCTGAGCGTTCCGAGAGTTTCGTTTCCGACGCCCATGGCCGCGACCACGTCACCCATGCGGAACTGGCCATCGATGCCAATGGCAAGATGCTGGCGCTGCGCTGCGATACCTTCGCCAATATGGGCGCCTATCTCTCAACCTTCGCCCCCGTGGTCCCCACCTGGCTGCACGGCACACTTCTTGCGGGCCAGTACGCCTATCCGGCCATCTACGTGAACGTGAAGGCGATGTTCACCAACACAGTGCCGGTCGATGCTTACCGGGGAGCGGGACGTCCCGAGGCGACTTACATCATCGAGCGTATCGTTTCCAAGGCGGCGCGCGAACTGAAGCTCGATCAGGCCGAATTCCGCCGCATGAACTTCATCCGCAAGGACCAGTTCCCCTATCAGACGCCGGTCGCGCTGGTCTATGACGTGGGCGACTACGAAGCCTCCATGCAGGCCGCCCTCAAGCTCGGCGACTATGCCGGCTTCCCCGCCCGCAAGGCCGCTTCCGCTGCCAAGGGCATGATGCGCGGCATCGGTGTCTGCTCTTACATTGAAGCCTGCGGGATTGCCCCGTCGAGCCTCGTTGGTGCCCTCGGCGCCCGCGCCGGCCTCTATGAGGCAGCCACCGTCCGTGTCAATCCGACGGGTTCGGTCAGTGTCATGACCGGCTCGCACAGCCACGGCCAGGGCCACGAGACCACCTTCGCCCAGGTCGTCGCCTCAAAACTCGGCATCCCGGCCGAGAACGTCAACATCATCCATGGCGATACGGACAAGATCCCGTTCGGCATGGGCACCTATGGCTCGCGTTCGCTGGCGGTTGGCGGCTCGGCGATTGTCGGTGCGCTCAACAAGATCATCGACAAGGGTAAGAAGATCGCCGCCCATCTGCTCGAAGCGTCGGAAGGCGATATCGAGTTCAAGGACGGCGCCTACACCGTGAAAGGCACCGACAAAAAGAAGACCTTTGGCGAGATCGCGTTGACGGCCTACGTGCCCCACAAGTACCCCATCGACACCGTCGAGCCGGGTCTTGAAGAGACCTCGTTCTACGACCCGAAGAACTTCACTTACCCGGCCGGAACCTACATCTGCGAAGTCGAGATCGACCCGCGCACCGGCACCACGGTCATCACCTCGTTCGTGGCCGCCGACGACTTCGGCAACATCATTAATCCGATGATCGTCGAAGGCCAGGTTCATGGCGGCCTCGTGCAAGGCATCGGCCAGGCCATGCTCGAAGGCGCGATTTACAACGACAAGGGCCAGCTCGTCACCGGCTCCTACATGGACTACTGTATGCCGCGCGCCGACGATGTGCCGTCCTTCAAGGTCGTCACCACCGTAACGCCATGCACGCACAATCCACTCGGCGTCAAAGGCTGCGGCGAGGCCGGGGCCATCGGCTCCACCCCGGCCGTGATCAACGCCATCTGCGATGCGCTCGACATCGACAATATCGAAATGCCGGCGACGCCGGAACGCGTATGGCGCGCTGCCCATGCCAAAACCATGAAGGCCGCCGAATAGGCTTGGACCATAGGAGAACCACATCATGTACGCATTCGACTATGTACGTCCCGCCTCGCTCGCCGACGCCGTCAAGGCGCTCGGGGCCAGCGAGGAGAACCGGCCTCTTGCCGGTGGCCAAACGCTGATCCCGACCATGAAGCAGCGACTGGCCATGCCGGCCACGCTGATTGATCTTGCCGGCATCGCGGAACTCAAGGGCGTCCGGCGCGATGGCAATGCCATCGTGATCGGCGCCATGACCACGCACGCCGACGTTGCCGGTAACGCCGACGTCAAGGCCGCAATCCCAGCGCTGGCGGCTTTGGCTGGCGGCATCGGTGACCCGCATGTGCGCAACTCAGGTACGATTGGCGGGTCGGTTGCCAACAACGATCCGGCCGCTGACTATCCCGCCGCCGTACTGGCCTTGAACGCGACGATCATCACGACAACGCGCGAGATCCCGGCCGACAGCTACTTCACCGGCATGTTCAAGACGGCGCTGCAGCCCGGCGAACTGATCAAAGCCATCCGCTTCCCAATCGGCGCCAAGGCGGCCTACTCGAAGTTCGAGCAGCGCGCGTCCCGCTATGCGCTGGTCGGGGTGTTCGTCGCGCACACGGGCGCGGGCGTGCGGGTGGCCGTGACCGGATCTGGCGCAGGCGGTGTATTCCGCTCGGCGCCGTTGGAGGCCGCTTTGGCCAAGGGCTTTTCCGTCGACGCACTGAAAGGCGCCGTGGTTCCGTCGACGGGCCTGCTCAGCGACATCCACGGCAGCGCCGAATACCGAGCGTCGGTCATCCCTGTGATCGCCGAGCGCGCGGTCGCGGCGGCGAGGTAGATTGAGGTGGTGGCGTAGGTGGCTCTGAGCATTTCTGCGAAGCCCGCCACTAACGCGCAACCAACAGCACGATTTTCGCAATGGTGGGTTTCGGGAAAACCTCAGCCCACCCTACGGATTGTTCATGACCTCTCTCCCCTCCTCTGTCACTGACACCAAAAAACTGCTCCTCGCCCACGGCTACGTCACCGACGACGCGCTCGCCACTTCGGTGTTCCTCGCGCTGAAGCTCCAAAGGCCGCTCTTCCTCGAAGGCGAGGCGGGCGTTGGCAAAACCGAGATCGCGCGGGTACTGGCTGAGGCGCTCGGGCGGCCCCTGGTGCGGCTTCAGTGCTACGAGGGGCTCGACATCTCTTCGGCCGTGTACGAATGGAATTATGGACGTCAGCTGCTGCATATCCGTGCGGGGGAATCGGGCGGCACGGCGCAGGACGTCAAGGCCATCGAGCGCGACGTGTATTCTGCCGACTACCTTCTCAAGCGCCCGCTGCTCCAGGCCCTTGAACTTTCGCAAGGTGGCAAGGCGCCGGTTCTGCTGATCGACGAACTCGACCGCGCCGACGAGCCGTTCGAGGCGTTCCTCCTCGAACTCCTCGCCGACTATCAGGTGACGATCCCGGAACTGGGGACGATCAAGGCGCAAGAGCCGCCGATCACCATCCTCACCTCCAACCGCACGCGCGAGGTGCACGATGCGGTGCGCCGCCGCTGCTTCTATCACTGGGTCGATTTCCCCAACTTCGAACGGGAGCTGGCGATCTTGAGGCTGAAGGTGCCAGGCGCGCCAAAAGAGTTGAGCCGGCAGCTGGTCGCCTTCGTGCAGTCGATCCGCCAGATGGACCTCTACAAGAGCCCCGGCATCGCCGAGACCATCAACTGGGCGCAGGCGCTGGCGGCGCTGAATGTGGTGGCGCTGGAACCCGGCGCGATCGACTCGACGCTCGGCACGCTGCTCAAATACCAGGACGACATCGCCCGCATCCGTGGCACGGAAGCCGCCGCGCTCTTGGAAAAGGTCAAGAGCGAGGCGCGGTCGCTAGCAGGGTGAGCGCGAGGCAACCCTGTCTCACGGTGGCTTTAAGCAGGCCACCCAAACTCCACTTCCCCTTCGTCATCCCCGGCCCTGCCTTCGCGGAGGCCAAGCTCGGCAGGAACCCGCCCAAATCACGATCCTGTGCAGACGCAGATGTAGTCGGGCGTGAAGTATGTCTTTGTTAGGCGGCGGCACTCAGCCTGCGTAGCTGCCTGATCCATGCCACCCGGGCCACCAGCCAAATGACACAAGCACGGCATTGGTGGCGTCGCCGTGGGTGCCGATCTGGAAATTGCGG
>JANYHF010000072.1 GCA_025359185.1 Hyphomicrobiaceae bacterium
GACCGTCGCCGATGCCATCCTGGACCGGCTGGTGCACAACGCCCACCGCCTGACACTCAAGGGCGACAGCCTGCGCAAGGCTGCCGCCAAACGCTCCGGACTTGACGAAAAGCCCACGACCTGAACCCATGCAGCCATCGACGGGAATTGCTGTCCGCCATCACCATTGCGCTGACCGCCTTCAGCCATTGTCGTGGCCGCCTTCCGCCAGAATGCCTGGCCGCAATCGGCAGAATCCGCACATGGGTCCAGCTGCGGTGGCGGTATCATGGAGCCGCATGAGCGCAGGCATCCCGGCCAGGGCCAGTCCGCCGCCCAAGAGATAAAACCAGAACGACCGCAGGCGCATGATCTCGCCGCCGATGACAACAAGCAGCGGCGCGAGAAGGGTAGGGCCGGTGAAAGATTTCCACACGCTCACCAGCTGATCGAATACGCCAAGCCAGCGGTCGACGGCCGTAGCATCCGGCCCCGTTTGATCGATGGTGACGCGCGTGAGCTGCTCCAGCCCGATGATGGCCGCGACGCTTGCCGCGACAAGGGCGGCGAAAAGGAAGGCGATGGTGACCCAGATCATCCGGCCGATCAGGCGCATCATAGCTGGCCATCCAACGGTTGCAGCGTACCTGAAACGCGACGCTGCGCTTACCGCACGATCACGTTACAGATCAACCCCTCACCCTGTCCCTCTCCCCACAGGAGAGGGGACGCTGGAACCTGCATGGTCGTCTGTATTCGAACTATCCAGGACTTTGATGATTGCGGCTCTTTCGTCCCTTCTCCCGTGGGGAGAGGGACAGGGTGAGGGGTTGATCTGTGCACCGCTCTCTCGTCCCGCGCCCTCACGACGTCACGCCCTCCAGCCGCCCAGCGCTCGCCCGCACCCTTTCGCTGGCGCTTTTCAGTTGCCCGCAGGCGGCCATGATGTCTCTGCCGCGTGGCGTGCGCACGGGGCTCGCGTAGCCGGCTTTGTTCACCACTTCGGCGAATTTTTCGATCTGGCCCCACTCAGAGCACTCGTAGGGGGAGCCGGGCCAGGGGTTGAACGGGATCAGGTTGATCTTTGACGGGATCTTGGCCAGCAGCCGCACCAGTTCGCGTGCTTCGGCCAGACTGTCGTTCACACCCTTCAACATGACGTATTCGAACGTGATGCGGCGCGCGTTGCTCAGGCCCGGATAATTCCGGCACGCTTCCAGAAGCTCCGCAATCGGATATTTCTTGTTGATCGGCACCAGCTGGTCGCGCAGGTCGTCGCGCACGCCGTGCAGCGAAATCGCGAGGCCGGTTCCGGCCGCCTCGCCCCAGCGCGGAATCTCGGGCACCACGCCGGACGTCGACAGAGTAATCCGCCGCTTCGACATCGACAGGCCTTCGCCATCGGCGGCGATTTCCATGGCGTCGCGGACATTGTCGAAATTGTACAAGGGCTCGCCCATGCCCATGAGCACCACATTGGTGATCATCCGCTCGCCTTCAGGGATCAACCCGCCGTCGTTGGGCTTGGTTCCGTTGGGCCAATCGCCGATGCGGTCGCGTGCCACCAAAATCTGCCCGGCGATCTCTGCGGCCGTCAGGTTGCGCACGAGCTTTTGCGTGCCGGTGTGGCAGAACGAGCAGGTGAGCGTGCAGCCGACTTGCGAGGAAATGCACAAAGTCCCCCGGCCGGCCTCGGGGATGAACACAGTTTCGACCTCGGGACCGCGCCCGTCGCGACCGGACGCCTGCAAACGCAACAGCCATTTGCGCGTGCCGTCGCTCGACACCTGCTCGGTAACGATTTCAGGCCGCGTCAGCGTGAAGGCCCCCGCCAGCGTCGCGCGCATCTCCTTCGATATGTCGGTCATGGCGTCGAACGACGTCAGCCCCTCGACATAGAGCCAGCGCCAGAGCTGCTGCACGCGCATCCGGATGTGCTTTTCGGGCGTGCCGATGCCAGCGAGTTCAGCGGCCAGCTGCGGCCGGTTGAGGCCCGCAAGCGAGGGGAGTGCGGCGGCAGGTAGAGAGAGTGTGTCGGTCATGGAGCCGGTTGTAGTGGGAAATGCGGTGGGGCGGAAGGTGGTGCGGGCGCGCCCCCACTTCCCGTTCACGTCTTTCATGCGAACGGGGAGAGGGGACTAAGAGGGGTCTGACCCCAGACTGCCAGCGATGCGAGCCGCTGTCCGATCACGAGATTTTACATGGCTGCCGGTACGACAGGACGTCGCCGGATTGTCATGATCGGAAGCAGTTTCAGAATTAATATCAGCAATAACAATGGCTTATTTATCAAGCATCGGTAATTCTCAGCCCTGTGCTCATCGCACGATCATCCCTCAGGCTTCACGGTTTCGTGAACATTGTTACCTTGCCAACCACTGCCAGAGCTCTTAGGTGCGAGTTGCACGCCGGTTGGCCCGCTGTACTGATGAACTGCTGCGGGCCGTCTTCAACCGCCGTGCCGTTTCGACGAAAGGAGTTCAGTGATGACAACGTTCAACGTGTATCGGCTGACCCGGCGTCTGGCTCGATCCTCGACCGCGCTGGCATGTCCGGGCCTTGCGATCTGATCCCAGGCCCGCCGGCCCCGTCTGGTTGCGCAACGGAACCTAATTTCCCATCGAGCGTTTCCACAGTCTGCCTCAGACGGGCGCCCCAGACGTCTTTCTTCAAACCATATAACTTCGCAACGAACATGGAGGACTTCCATGACCCGTAGCACTCCGACGTTTACGTTCGGCATCGAGGAAGAATACAGCCTCGTTGATGTCACCACGCGCGGTCTCGCCACCGAGACGCCGCCCAAACTGCTGAGCGACTTGAAAACCCGGCTGGGTGACCGGTTCAGCACCGAGTTCATGCGCTCACAGATCGAGGTCGGCACCTCCGTGCACACCTCAATCGCGGATGCGCGGGCCGAACTGATCGATATGCGAAAATTGATCGCCAAACGCGCCACCCTTCATGGCCTCGCGCCGATGGCCGCATCGACGCACCCGTTCTCGCGCTGGGGCCATCAGCACCACCGCGATACGCCACGCTACAACGAGATCGCGGAGAGTTTCCGGGGGCTCGGCCGGCGCATGGTCGTCAACGGCCTGCATGTGCATGTGGGTATCGAGGACGATAACGCGCGCATCGAGGTGATGAACGACATGCGTACGTTTCTGCCCACATTGCTGGCGCTGTCCGGTTCGTCACCGTTCTGGGAAGGCGAGAACACGGGGCTCAAGTCCTATCGGACCGCCATCAACGAGGCGACGCCGAGAAAGGGCATCCCCGAGGATTTCGCCAACTGGGGCGATTTCGAGCGCACCATGCATGTGCTGGTGTCGGCGGGCGTGATGGAGGATGCCTCAAAAGTCTGGTGGGACCTGCGCCCGTCGATCCGCTTTCCGACGCTGGAAATGCGCATCACGGATGTGTGCCCCAAGGTCGAGGACGGTATTTGTCTTGCCGCCATCTATCGCTGCCTCTGCCGCTATCTCTACCGGACGCGCCGTGCCCGGTCGAAATCGCCGGCCCTGCCGCTGTTCCTGATCAACGAGAACCGTTGGCGGGCAGAGCGCTACGGAGTCAGCGAAGGCCTGATCGACTTTGCCACCGGACGCGTCGAGCCCTTCATCGACGTGGTGGAAGGCCTGCTCGACCTGATCGCCGAGGATGCGTCATTCTTTGGCTGCGAGGCCGAAGCCGAACACGCCATGGCGATCGCCACGCGCGGCACCAGTTCCGACCGGCAGCTGGCCCGCTACCGGAAACTGCGCAAGGCCAAGCTCACCCACCGGCAGGCGCTGAAGGGCGTGGTGGATGGGCTGTTGGAAGAGACCGTCAGCGATCCAGCACTCCGGCACCGCCCGGCGGTCAGCAAGCGGGATAGTTTGGCGCTGGCGGCGTAGGTGACCGGAGGTTGGCGCAGCGCGCTTCAGCGAAGTCCACAGCTAGTGGCAAAGCGGTGGACTTCGCAAAAAAATGCTCAGCCCGACTATGTCCGCCCCCTCGCGACGAACGCCCCGTTCAGCCAGCCGGGCTTGCCGTATCCCATCGCCGCGCCATCCGGGGTCCGCACGCTGCCGCCTGCCGCCCGCAATATTGCATCGCCCGCCGCGATGTCCCATTCGTGCGTCTGGCCGAAGCGCGGATAGATGTCGGCGTGGCCGTTCGCGATCTGACAGAATTTCAGCGAACTCGACGCCAGGAGTCTTCGCGAAACGGTGAACCTCGAGAGATATGCCGCCGTCTTGCCGCCCGCCGTGGTGCGGCTTGTCACGGCCACCAGGCCGTCGGCAGGCGGCGCGCGCGCCTCGATCACCACCGGCTCAGCCCCGCGCGACGTCATCGCCTTGCCATCAGCGCTCACCCAGGTGAGCTCGCGCCAGCGCGGCACCAGGATGGTGCCAAGCGCCGGCACGCCGTCCTCGATCAGCGCGATGTTGACCGTGTATTCGTCGCTGCCCTCGATGAAGCCGCGTGTACCATCGAGCGGATCGACAAGGAAATACGGCCCAGGCGGCGGACCCACTGCGATCGAGGCCGCATTCTCCTCGGACACGATAGGGATGCCAGGCGCCTTGGCCGCGAGGATCTCAGTGATAGCCGCATCGGCCGCTCGGTCAGCCGCGGTGACGGGGCTCTCGTCAGATTTGCGTTCCGGGTTGAGCGCGCCGGCCGACACGGCAAGGATGCGGTCGCCCGCGAGCTTCGTGGCTTCGAGCATGGCGGCAACGAGTGCGGCGCGGTCTTGCATTGGTCTCACCTCAAAGCCAGCGGCCCAAGCATCCCCACCCCCTCGTGGGGGAGGGACAGGGAGGGGGGCATCCCAGGCTCGCGAGTTTGGGAGTCCCCCCCACCCCTGTCCCCTCCCCACAGGTGGGAGGGAGACGACGAACGCAAGCACCTACACTTCGACGCCAAACCGGTCTAGCGTGTGGCAAATCCAACGTCAGCCGGAGATATCCCCATGAACGCCTCCGCCCAAGCCATCCGCCCCAATATCGACCATTGGGAGCAGCGCGTCGACCTCGCTGCCGCCTTCCGTTGGACCCAACGCCTCAACATGCACGAGGGCGTCGCCAACCATTTTAGCCTTGCAGTGTCGGACGACGGCCAGAAATTCCTCATGAACCCGAACCAGAAGCATTTTTCGCGGGTGAAGGCCAGCGACCTGCTGCTGATTGACGCCAACGACCCCGCAACCATGGACCGCCCAGACGCGCCTGATCCGACGGCGTGGTTTCTCCATGGAGCGCTGCACAGACGCGTGCCGCAAGCGCGCTGCATAATGCATGTGCATTCGAAATACGCGACCGTGCTGGCGTCGTTGAAGGACTCATCGATGCCGCCGATCGACCAGAACTCCATGCGGTTCTACGGCGCGATAGCGATCGACGAGGGTTACGACGGCATGGGTCTGGGCGACGAGGCCGAGCGGGTGGCGGCGCTGATGGAAAAGAACGCCGGGAAGACAGTGCTGATGATGGGCAATCACGGCATCATGATCTTTTCGCCAACTGTGGCGTATGCGTTCGATGAGATGTATTATTTCGAGCGCTCCTGCGAAACGCTGATCACGGCGTATATGACAGGTAAGCCGTTGCGGGTTGCCTCGCACGAGGTGGCGGCCAAGACGGCGGCGCAGTGGCGCGAGTATCCGGGGATCGGGGATTTGCATTTCGCCGAATTGAAGGCGATCCTGGATGACGAGGAAAGCGACTATAGGCGGTGAACACCGTCATCCCGGATGTACTGCAGCATCCTTCATGGTGCAGTGCTGATCCGGGATCATGCATCCGCGACGAGGTTCTGTGTCTGCGACGCTCCATGAATAATGATACGCCGCGCACGGGACGGCGGAGTTATTGTTTCTCCGTCGCCTTCAGCGCATAACAGGTGTGGCCAACCGCGTGCTTCCATCCGTCGCCGGCGTATGGATCGGTGTCGGTGCTCGCGCGCTGGAACGTTGCGCACAGTTTATAGTCCTGGCCCTTGGGATCGATTACCTCGTACTCGATCCCCGGCAAGCAACTGGCGGGCACGCTCATCATTGGCTTTTGCGACTGTGTGGCGAGCTCCGCAAGATGGGTTGGCAACGCGCCTTCAGCCTTGTAACGCGCATCGATGGCCCGCTTGATTGTGACCATGCTTCGCGTCAGGTTCCGGTCCAACGCCTGCTCGCGGGACACCCAGGGTGGATCGATCAAGGCAAGTCCCGCCAGGATAGCGATGATCACCAGGGCGCCGGAAATCAGGGCAAAGAGTATATGGCCCCGGCCGTCCCCGCCTCTTGGGTTTGGCGCTCCAGGATTGTCGTTGGCGGCGGTCATGCGTCTTCACCCTGGCGGACGTCGTTATAGAAATACACGAACGTGCCGCCTGCAATGACCGCCACCACCAGCGCCTTCAACAGGAGCGGCAAAGTGAGGTCGCCGCTGAGCGCGTTGTAGACCAGCCCGGCGAGGTCGCCCGCCAGCGCGGAGACGGCCAGCGCCAAGGTGAGATAGGTCAGCCACTTGCGCGGCCGCGATTCGCGCGCCAGCGGATCGCGGACGATGCGCCTGCTGACGATGCGGAAGGTAAACAGGAACAAGGGGAACGAGACGACGAGCCCGGCAATGGCCCAACGGATACTATCATCGGTATAACTCGCATAGCCGCCGCGCGCCGCGTCCGGCAGCAGCGTGTCAATGATGCCGAACAGCAGCGTCGAGACATGCCAGACGCTGGAATACAGCGCCCCGAACAGCACGAGATAGGTGAACACTTCGCGAGCCGAAAGATACGGGCGTGGGCGCGGCACCGGAATGGCAAACGGTACTTCGGCAAAGGCGCCGAGCGCGGCTTTGATTTCAGCATCGGGCCAACGCGCATCGCTAAGTGCGCGGGCGATTTCGTCGCGCGGGAGCTTCTGTTCGAGGGCGCGGCGGACGAAATCGGTGAGGTCGGCGGACATGGGTTGGGCTCGCGGGGATCGGGACTGCAATGAAAAAGCGCAATCGCAGCGGATGTGAGGCGGAAAGGAAGTATCAAGAGGGACTAGGGACTTGGGACTAGGGGTTAAGTGTCAGGCCCTAGGCCCAAGTCCCTCTGACTACGTTTTTACTGTGCTGCCATCACAGTCAGCGTGGCCCCCTCCCGGAATTGCATCGCGGCCAACCGCGCATACAACCCGCCCGTTCGGGTCAGCGCATCGTGCGTACCCTCTTCTACGATGCGTCCTGCCTCCAGCACGATGATCCGGTCGGCGCTGCGCACCGTGGCCAGACGATGCGCGATCACCAGTGTGGTGCGGCCCGCCATCGCGCCCGCAAGACCCTTCTGCACCTCCGCCTCGCTCTCGGCATCGAGGGCGCTGGTGGCTTCGTCCAACAGCAGGATCGGTACGTTGCGCAGCACCGCGCGCGCAACCGCGATGCGCTGGCGCTGGCCGCCCGAGAGCGTCACGCCGCGCTCGCCGACCAGTGTGGCATAGCCTAAGGGTAGCGCCCGGATGAACGCATCGGCGTTGGCGGTGTGTGCCGCCGCTTCGATAGCTGCAGTGCTCGCACCGGGCGCGCCATAGGCGATGTTGGCAGCGACCGTATCGGCAAACAGCGTCACGTCCTGCGGCACCAGGGCGAGGCGGCCACGCATGGCGGCGAGGTCTGCATCGTTCACCGGCACTCCATCGATCAGGATGCTGCCAGACGCCGGATCATGAAAGCGCAGCACCAGGTTGAACAACGTGCTCTTGCCCGCGCCCGATGGCCCGACAATGGCCACCGTCTCGCCGCGCGCCACTGTGAACGACACGTCATCGAGCGCGGCGGTATCGGGCCGCGTCGGATAGCGGAAGGTGACGCCCCGGAACTCAAGCCGGCCTTGCGGCGGTAACGGCATCGGCTTGGGCCGCACCGGCGACTTGATCTCCGGCACCATCGCCATCAGCTCGTTCAGCCGCCCGGCCGCGCCTGCCGCTTGCTGCACCTCTCCGTAGACTTCCGACAGCTCGCCCAACGCACCCGCCGCAAACACCGCATACAGCACAAACTGCACCAGGTTGCCCGCCGAAATCTGGTGCGCCAGCACCGCCGTCGCGCCATACCACAGCACACCGACGATCGAGGAGAAGATCAGCGCCATGGCGACGGCCGTCAGAGTGGCGCGCGCCCACAGCCGTTTTTTGGCAGCGCCAAACGAGGTTTCGATGAGCGTATCAAACCGCCCGCCCGCCGGGCCTTCGTTGGTGAAGGCCTGCAAGGTACGGATGCCGATCAGGCTCTCGCCCGCATGGGCCGCTGCGCCCGCCAGCGCGTCCTGCGCCTCTTTGGTCAGCTTGCGCACGCCGCGGCCTGAAATCACCAGCGGCAGGACGATCAGCGGAATGGCCACCAGCACCATCAGCGACAGCTTGGCGCTGGTCAGGAACATCATCACGAAGGCGGCGATCAGCATCAGCAGATTTCGCAAGGTCTGCGAGAACGCGCTGCCGACGGCGTTACGGATTTGGCCCGTATCGGCAGTCAGCCGCGAGACCAGTTCGCCGGTTTGTGCGGTCTCGTAAAAGCCCTGGCCGAGCTTCAAGAGGTGGTTGAACACATCGGACTGCACATCGGCGACGACGCGCTCGCCGAGCCAGCTGACGCAGTAATACCGGCTAGCGCTGGCGCAGGCGAGCAGCACCGCAATGCCGATCATGCTGATGAAATACTGGTTGATGTATCCGGCTTCCGTGCCTGCAAAGCCGAGATCGATGATGCGCCGGATACCCACCGGCACCAACACCATGGACGACGCCGCAACGATCAGCGCGACGCCCGCCGCCAGCGCCATGCCGCGATAGCGAAGCACATAGGGCAGGAGCCAGAGCAGCGGGCGCAGATTAGGTTTCATGTTGCAGTCTCGCCATCACTTAACGCCCAGCTTCATCATGACCGGGGTTGACCCGGCCATCCAGGGCCATACGTCCATGTCCGAGATTCTGGATGGCCAGGTCAAGCCCGGCTCTGACGAAAGTTGAAGGATATCAACCCAGAGGCGATACGATCCCCGCCGCCCCTCAGTTCACATCTGCGCTAAGGCATCCGTGCTTTCGGCCACCGTCTGGCCGCCGTCGACAATGATGGTCTGGCCGGTGATGTAGCCGGCTTCCCTGGTGGCCAGGAACAGCGCAGCGTTGCCGATATCCTCAACCCGGCCAAGGCCGCCAAGCGGGACTGACGCCGCCATGCTGGCTTCATAGGCTGGCCCAAGGGCCGCGATGCCCTCAGTGATGATGTTGCCCGGCGACACTGCGTTGACCGTAATGCGATATTTGGCCAGCTCCATGCACAAGGATCGCATCAGTCCGAGCTGGCCCGCTTTGGTCGCGCCGTAATGCGCCCAGCCAGGAAAGCCCGTCACCGGCCCGGTGATGGACGATGTGAGGATGATCCGGCCCTGGCCGGACGCCTTCAGGCCAGGAATGCACGCCTGCACCGACAGGAACGCGCCTTTGAGGTTGGTGTCCATCACATGGTCCCACTCCGTCTCGCTCATGTCTTCCAGTTTCACCTGCGGGAAGATACCAGCGTTTGCGCACAGCACGTCGAGGCCGCCATGGTGATCAACGGCCGCCTTTGCCATGGCCTGCATGTCCGCCTTGACGGTGACGTCGCCGGCAAACGCCAACGCGGTGCCACCAGCGGCGCGCAGCTCTGTTGCCGCTGCCTCGGCCGCCTCCAGATGCCGCGCCACTACCAGCACCCTTGCCCCTGCTGCCGCAAACACCTTGGCGATGCCCTTGCCGATGCCTTTGCTGGCACCCGTGACGATGACGGATTTATGCGCGAGGGACGTGAACATCGGGGAGGCTCCGCGAACGAGGGGGGATGGCTCGGGGCAATCAAGCATCCGCTGAGGCGCGCCACAAGGGGATGAATTGCCGTCATCGGCCGGTTTGGCAACCCGTGATACGGCAGAACGGATGGCGGCCCGCAGCCAAGCCACCATCCGTTCTGCGCGGCGTCCATCCCCCCGGCTGGCCACCAACCTTGTGTCACGGTCCCGCTGAACCAGCCCCAAAAGCCTAATTCAGTCCGTTAGGGCCTGTCGTCAGTTATGGTTTGGAGCTGGTTGAGGTCAAAACTGGCTGAATGCAAGGCGATTTGCGCCGCCAATACACTCTTATGGGCACGCAAAGCGACGCCGCAGTCAGACAGTTTTCACGTCACCGCTTCGCGGCGTGGCGCTTTTGGCCGATGAGTGCGGTGCTCTTCCTAGCAAGCCATTTGGCTTGCGTCGTCGAGCGCCTGCTCCTCGGCCAAAATCGCTCACGTCCAGCCCGAACCCATAACTGACGACAGGCCCTACTTGGCCCCAATTGGGACGCTTTAAGCACTTAGCACTTGTGCGTAATCCACTTGAAC
>JANYHF010000080.1 GCA_025359185.1 Hyphomicrobiaceae bacterium
GAACGAACCCGCTACCGCGGGAGGCCGCTGCACCAGGCAGCTGTGTGTGGCGCGCCCGGAAGTAACCAGTTGAGACACATACGATAACGGGGCGGGCGCTCCGTCTTGAGGATCGAGGAGTTCAGCACTCCAACCTCAAGACAGGAGACTCCCAATGAGCGATAAGCCCATCAGCCCGCTTCGCCGCCGCATGCTCGAAGACATGGCGGTCCGCAAGTTCGGCGAGAAGACGCAGCATGACTATATCCGTCACGTCGAAAGCTTTGTGAAGTACCTTGGCCGGTCCCCGGAGACAGCGACGGCGGAGGATCTGCGCGGCTATCAGGTCTACCTCACCGAGAACGGCGCGCAGCCGCCCAAGATGAACAGCTCCAGGGTGGCGCTGCGCTTCTTCTTCTCGGTGACGCTCGGCCGCGCCAACCTTTCCCAGCAGCTGGCGCGTATCGACTATCCCAGGAAGCTGCCGCGCGTGCTGACGCCTGACGATGTCGGCCGCCTGATCGAGGCCGCGCCCGGTCCCGGCCTCAAGTACAAGGCGGCCTTGAGTGTGGCCTATGGCGCAGGGCTCAGGGCTGCCGAAGTCACGATGCTGAAGGTCAGCGACATCGACAGCAAGCGCATGCTGATCCGCGTCGAGCAGGGCAAGGGCCGCAAGGACCGCCACGCCATGCTGTCGCCGCAGCTGCTCAAGCTGCTGCGCACCTGGTGGCAGCAGAGCCGGTCGAAGGGCTGGCTGTTTCCCGGCCGCCCGGCGTTCATGCCGATCACCACGCGCCAGTTCAACCGGGCCTGCCATGCCGCAGCCGAGGATGCTGGCCTTGGCCGCTGGGTCTCGCCGCACACGTTGCGGCATAGCTTTGCCACGCATCTGCTTGAGCAGCATACGGACGTCAGAGTCATCCAAGTGTTGCTCGGGCACGCGAAGTTAGACACGACCGCACGCTACACACAGGTCGCCACCACCCTGTTACGCACCGTCACCAGCCCGCTCGATCTCTTGACTCTGACCGACCCGGACGCCGATAGGCCGCCGACCTAGCGGCACCGTCGTGCCCCGTCCTGCCCTAGAGGTCGCGGATATCTTCCGCGATCATGGACCCGCTTGGCGCGACGCCAATCGCGGACACATCAGCCTTGGTCAGTTGAAGGTGATGAGCGCCATCGAGAGCTGCCGCACGGCGGCCCTCGGCGGGCACGTTATGCGTTGCCAGAACGGCGCCTGCGGACATACCGCCGTCGCCTTTAACAGCTGCCGTGATAGACATTGTCCCAAGTGCCAGGGCGCGGCGGCACGCGCATGGATGGGGGAGCGCGAGGCCGAACTGCTGCCCGTGCCCTACTTCCACATCGTCTTCACACTGCCGGCCGCCATTGGCGATATCGCCTACCAGAACAAGGCGGTGATCTACGATCTCTTGTTCAAGGCCTCGTCGGAGGCCTTGCTCACCATCGCGGCCGACCCCAGGCATCTCGGCGCCAGGATCGGCATCACCGCCGTGCTGCATACCTGGGGCTCGGCTATGACGCATCACCCGCATGTGCACATGATCGTGCCCGGCGGTGGGTTCTCCTCTGACAAATCGACGTGGGTCGCGGCCAAGCCGCAGTTCTTCCTGCCGGTCTTCGTGCTCTCCAAGCTGTTCCGCAGGCTGATGCTTGAGAAGCTCACTGCGGCGCATGCCGGAGGCAAACTCACCTTCTTCGGCTCGCACACCCATCTGGCCGATGCGGATCGGTTCGCGGCATTCCTGGCCCCGCTCAGGAAGACGCGCTGGTTCGTCTACGCCAAGCGCCCCTTCGCCGGACCCAAGGCGGTGCTGGCCTATCTCTCGCGCTACACGCACCGGGTCGCGATCTCGAACAGCCGCCTGATCAAGGCCGAGGCGGGCCGCGTGACCTTCAAGGTCAAGAACTACCGCGCCGAGGGCGAGGCCCGTTACACCACCATGATGCTGCAGGCCGGCGAGTTCATCCGCCGCCTGCTGATCCACGTGCTGCCGACCGGCTTCCATCGCATCCGCCACTACGGCTTCCTGGCCAGCGGCGCTAAGGCGGCCAATCTGGCCAAGGCCCTCGAGTTGCTGGCAGCGCCCGAGCCGGAGGCCACTGACGCTGGTGCAGAAGCCACGCCCGTCAGAACCTGCCCCTGCTGCGGCGGCCCGATGCATGTCATCGAAATCTTTGAGCCCGGCCAGGCACCGCGCCATCAAGCTTCGCCAAGGCCGGCTGTCATCAGGATCGACACGTCATGACGGAACATCTTCGGCGTCGGGCGGCAAGTGTGCATGACGCTGGTCCATCCGCCGGTGCCAGACGGCTGCGCCCAGCCGTCGCGATAGACCGCCGGAAGCCACTTTCCGAGCTGCTGGCTCGACTGACGGCGCCAGCTCTGACGCCAATCCGGCCCATCACGCGGCCGCCGACAGCGTCACCAGCATCGCGACTGGCACCATCACACACGAGCCCGGCGCCCAAATCCCCATAGCGCTTGCGGCACGATCACGACGCACCTCTCGCGGGTTCCTTCCCTGGAGACTTTCGGACGACGGCCCCTGTGCGCGTGGCCGGCACTGTGATGGGCCGTCATCCGAAACCCTTCACAGGTGCGGCCGTGAAGGTTATCGAGCGGGAATGGCGGCCGCCGCCCCAATCACCAGCAATGTCATGATCGAAAAGACCGTAATGTTGGCGTCGAAGCCGATCCGTTTGCCGAGAATAGTCTTGTAAACCGGTAGATAGCCGTTCTCGTCGTAGTTCGTGCCACCGTAGAGCTTCATGGAGAACAGGGCGGCATAGAAACCGCCGTAAATGGCGACGGCCACGCCCGTTACGAGCCACAACCGCTCGATGGCGAGCGGTCCCGGCCACCAGATCAGCGCCAGAGCTATGGCGCCAAGACCAAGGTAGCTCGACACCTGCCAAACGACGTGGAAGCGCGCGTGGGGTGTCCAAAGCGGGTTCGTCGCGTGGGTCTTGTTGAAATCGGCAAGCGTCGGAACGGCGCTGTAGCCGAGGGTGACCAGCGTGAGCAGCACTTGGGCGACAAGCATCGTGTCCATCAATCACCTTCCATGGGGCCCACGCAGATACACCAAGATTTTGTCGCGCAGATCGTGTTGTTGCCGAAAGCCAACGAGTCCATTCAGGGTCAGGTACGACCAGTCCCTGCCCGCGCTTGACTTTCCGCTTTCATATCTTCGAAGCTGCCGTTGGAAAGAGTGCTGACCATGGAGTGCTGACCATGGACCTGTCGACCGGCGCATCTCGCCCGCGCGGCCGGAGCTGAAGGACAAGACGACAGATCCGGCAAGCATTTGGCCCGCTGGCGGCCATCCACCCGGCCCTTGCCGCAAAAACGGGGCGAGCGGGATCAGCGCGAAACTGAGCCGGCAGCACGAGCTCACCACCCGCCAACCACTGGCCGGCCAGCGGCGTGCCGTCTACATTCTGTACCGGGACTGCCGCCGGCCCAACAAGCCCCGCCTAGCTTTTTCCCGGGGCCAGCACAAAGTCCGTCGCCACTTCCCAGAAGAACGGCGCGGCTTGGAACCCTAGCTCTTGCGCACGCGCCGCATCCGTGCTCTTACGGAAATCGCCGATCAGGCTGTCCTTTGCACCAAACACGGCGTCTTCGCGTAAGTAGGGGCAGTTCGGCTCGAAAATATGCGTTATCACCTTATCGAAGCCGGGTTTCTCGATGATGAGATGAATGTGGGCCGCCCGGTTCGGGTGACGGCCGAGGGCGCCGAGCAGCTTGCCGGCCGGGCCATCGTCCGGGATCGGATAAAAGCGTGGACGGACGGAACGGAACCAGAACCGTCCATCGGGGCCGCTCTCGAACATGCCGCGCATATTCATGTCCGGCTGCACGCCCTTCTGCTGCACGTCGTAAAAGCCATCGTCGTTGGTCTGCCAGACATCGATCGTGGCGCCCACAATCGGCGTCCTGTCGGTGCTCAGCACACGGCCCCAGACCGCCAGCGGTTCGCCCTTGCCATCGAGGCAGATCGTATCGCCATGCGCACGGACCGGATGGTTCTGGACGTGGAACGGCCCGAGGATCGTGTGCTCGGTCGCGCCGTTGCCACTGCGGTGATTGACGGTATCAACCAGCGACGACACTCCAAGGGTGTCAGACAGGAGGATAAACTCCTGCCGCCACTCCGTACACATATGGCCGGTATCGGTGAGGAACTTGATGCCGGTCATCCATTCGTCGTGGGTCGGCTCCACCTCTTTGATGAAGGCGTGCAGATGCTTGGTCAGCGCCTCCATCACGTTTGCCAAACGCGGATTAGCCTTGGCCTGATCGATGCGGGCATTGACAGCGCCTACCGAGTTTTCCTCGCTGAAATAGGGGAATTTGGATGCATCGCTCATACTGTGCCCCCCGGCTGGGCTGAGAAACTTTGCGGGGGCCCCCGGCCCGGTTTGCCAAGAACCTGCTGCATTGCGGCACGCAGCTGATCCGCCGCGCCGCTCGAAACCGTTTGGGCACGGAACGCCACATGCTGGTCGGGCCGCACGAGCAGGCAGCCGCTTTCACCTGTCTCGCACGCTTCGGCCCATGCCCCGAATACGTCGGTGGCGTCACGCCCCGGTCCAATCATGGAGCATTGAATGTCTGTACCCGTCTCGGCGGCCACCGTCCTAGCGGCCTCGACCCAGGCTTCGCCGCCGATGCCTGTCAACAGCGCGAACTTGCCTTGGCCGGTGAGATCAAGCGAGGAAATCTTCACCCCGGACTTGCTCTCCAGCCAGACATGCGGCACCCGCGCGCCCGGCCAGGTTGTCGCCTGGTAGTAAAGTTCCTTATCCCTCGTATACGCAGGTTCGGGCATGCCATCGCTGACGACCGCAGCCGACTGGTAGCGCTGGTTCATCTCGACGCCATGGCAGTTGAACTCGTAGGACTTGAAGGCGATGGCCTTGCGGAGCTTCTCGCGCTGCTCAGCCGCCGCCGCATTGTTGTCTTTCAGCTTTGCCATGTTGGCTTTCATTTAGTCCGCATCCTTGGTGGACAGCAGGCCGAGCGCGTCGAAGATCGGGCCGAACTCGCCGATGGATTGGTTGGCGCGCTTGACGATCTGCTTGGCAATGGGCGAGCGTTCTGCCTCATAAGTGGCCAACAGGCTCGGATCGGCCTGGCCCTTCAGCACGTGGGCGAGCTTCCAGGCGAGATTGTAGGCATCCTGAATGGATGTGTTCGATCCTAGCCCGTTCGATGGCGGATGGCGGTGTACGGCGTCGCCAATGCAGAACACTCTTCCACGGGTGTTCGAGGTTGCGTACATATCATTGACCGTCCACAGCGACGTCGCCTTCACCTTCACTTGGATGGTGTGGTCGCCGATCAGCTTGTGGGCGATCTCGATGGCCATCTTGTCGGAGAGTCTTGGCGGCCCAGCGGCGATGTCATAGCCCCACAGGATCAACCACTCGTTCCAGGGCCTGACCATGCGTATAAGGCCCATGCCGATGCCGCCGACGTCTGAGCCGGGCTGCATCACCCAGTACAGCACGCTCGGGCGGTGCGCGACGTAGCGCGAGAGGTCGGCCTCGATGATCACGTTCATTGCGCCCGCAACGCCCATTTTGCCTTCCATCGGCAGGCCAATGTCCTCGGCGACCTTCGAGCGGCCACCGTCGGCTCCGATGAGATACTTGGCACGCACCGTATGCGTCAGACCCGAGACATGGTCCCTGACCTCGGCCGTCACTCCCGTCGCGTCCTGCGTCAGCGATAGGTATTCCCAGTTAAAGCAGATCGTCGCGCCGCGTCTTGCGGCGGCCCCCACCAAAACAGGCTCCATCAGGTTCTGCGGCATGTCGCACATTTTGCCGGGACTGGCGAGGTCGTAATCAGCTTTGCGCGACGGATGAGTACCCCAGGTCTGTAAACGCCCCAATTCCTCGCCAGCCAGCGAGGTGCAAAACACATTGTTGCCCATGATCTCTTGGGGCGCCGCTTCCATCAGCACCTGTTGCTCGACCCCAAGATCGCGCAAGACTTCCATCGTCCGCTGGTTGGTGATGTGCGCGCGCGGCGTCCCGCAGGTCCAATTGAACTTGGTGACGACCATTGTCTTGACGCCGTACATCGACAGCAGCGCAGCTGCTGAAGCGCCCGCTGGCCCCGAACCCACGATCAGTACATCGGTTTCTATTGCTCCGGTCATCCGCCAACCTCCCAATCGTTCATTTTTTGTGTTTGAGTTTAACACTCACGCCGCTTCGATGGCCAGCGCGATGCCTTGGCCAACGCCGATGCACATGGTTGCGAGCGCGCGGCGGCCCTTGTGGTGATGTAATTCAAGCGCCGCCGTGCCAGCGAGCCGTGCGCCCGAGGCCCCGAGCGGATGGCCGAGCGCGATGGCGCCGCCATTCGGGTTGACATGCGCCGCGTCGTCCGGCAGTCCAAGCGCGCGGGTGACGGCGAGGGCCTGCGACGCAAACGCCTCGTTGAGTTCGATGATGTCGAAATCGCCGATCTTGAGAGTCAGACGGGCAAGGAGCTTTTGCGTGGCTGGCAGCGGACCATAACCCATGATGCGCGGCGCAAGGCCAGCAGTCGCGGCAGCCGTGATCCGGGCCAGCGGCGTGAGGTTGTGACGGCGCACGGCCTCGGCGGACGCGATCAGCAGCGCGGCTGAGCCATCGTTGACACCCGACGCATTGCCCGCAGTGACCGTGCCATCCTTGCGAAACGGCGTAGGCAGCTTGGCCAGCGATTCGGCCGTTGTGCCGGCACGGGGGTGCTCGTCCTCAACGACAATGACGGGGCCGCCCTTCTTATGCAGCAGCGTCACCGGGGCGATCTCCAGGGCAAGGCGGCCATTGCTCTGTGCCGTGATGGCTTTGGCCTGGCTGCGGGCGGCGAAGGCGTCCTGATCGCTACGCAAAATCTTGAAATCTTCGGCGACATTCTCGCCGGTTTCGGGCATCGACTCAACGCCATAGAGCTGTTTCATCAGCGGATTGACAAAGCGCCAGCCGATGGTGGTGTCGTGGATCTCGGCGTGGCGGGAAAAGGCGCTGTCGGCCTTGGGCAGGACAAAGGGCGCGCGGCTCATGCTCTCGACGCCGCCCGCGATGATGAGGTCCGCTTCGCCGCATTTGATCTGGCGCGCCGCTATGGAAACCGCATCGAGGCCTGAGCCGCAAAGCCGGTTGACCGTTGTGCCGGGCACTGTGGCCGGAAGCCCTGCGAGTAGCGCCGCCATGCGCCCAACGTTGCGATTGTCTTCACCCGCCTGATTGGCGCAACCCAGGATCACCTCGTCGATCAGCGTGGGGTCGACGGACGCCTGACGAGCCATCAGCGAGCGGATGGAATGGGCGGCGAGATCGTCGGCACGCACGCTGGAAAGCGCGCCGCCGAAACGGCCGATGGGGGAGCGGATATAGTCGATGATATAGGCTTCGGTCATCATGTGTCCTCGCTTTCGGTCCCAAGTAGGGTGGGCTGAGTCTCTTCGCGAGGCTTCGCGAAGAGACTCAGTCCACCCTACGGCCGCTCTCCCTTGGGGAGATGGACAGGGTGAGGGGTTGATCGGAGCAGGCGATCTGCGTCATAAATATTGCTCATCCTGCCACCCCATGCGCCTTTTTTGTGCGGGCGTGCATGTCGCGCAGGACCGTCAACTCTTCATCTGCCGGTACCGGGGTCGTTGCAACGTCTACAGCCCATTGCAAGGGCCAGCCACAACCCTCCTGCACTTGCTCGCGCGTCACGCCCGGATGCAGCGACGTCACCATCAGTTCACGGCTGACCGGATCGGGTTCCAGGATGCACAGATCCGTCATGACCCGTGTTGGACCCTTGGTCTTGACGCCCAGCCGCAGCCGGTGATCGCCGCCCTCACCATGGCCCATACTGGTGATGAAGGGCAGCTTGCTGACGAACGCGCGGTTGCCCATCGCCATGGTGATGAAGACTTCACCGCAATGGGTCGCGATTTCGGGGGCACCGCCACCACCGGGCAGGCGGACCTTGGGTTTGGCATAGTCGCCGACGACCGTGGTGTTAAGATTGGCGAACTTATCAATCTGGGCCCCACCTAAAAAGCCAACCGTGATGCGTCCGCCTTGTAGCCAATAGCGGAACATTTCTGGCACCGCGACCGTGGTGAGCGCAGTATCGCAAAGCTCGCCATCGCCGATGCTCAAGGGCAGCACGTCCGGCTCAGTGCCGATGGTGCCGCTCTCATAGATCAGCGTGATGCCCGGCGCGTGGGTCAGCCGCGCGAGGTTGCAGGCCGCCGATGGCGCGCCGATGCCGACAAAGCACACGTCCGTCGACTGCAAGGCACGCGCGGCAGCGACTGTCATCATCTCGGTGGGGGTGGCGGGAATCATGCTGCCCGTCCGTGTTGCGCGTAATCTTCCGGGCGCTTGTTCAGGACATGCTCGGTCATCCAGGCCTGGAAGGTCTCGCGGTCGCGGGCGATCTTGTCCCAGGTGATGTAGAAGGCGTTGTTGCGCTTGTAATAGCCGTGCGCGTAACTGGGGAAGGCACCGCCCGGAACGGCGGCAATAGCGGTGACCGTCCAGCCCGGCAGAATGACGGTGTTGGCGTTGCGCGGGCCAAAATCATCGACGGTCTCTTCGACGGTGACGATCGATTTTCGCGCCGCCAGAACTGCCTCCTTCTGTACGCCGAGTATACCTTCCAGGAGCACATTGCCGCGCCGGTCGGCCTTCAGGGCGTGGATAATCGAGACATCGGGGCGGATCGCGGGCACAGTTGCCAGTTGCTCGCCTGTGTACGGACAGGTGACCGACTTGATAGTGGCGTTCACCTTGGGCAAATCCGTGCCCACGTAGCCCCGAAACACAGCGAACGGCAGATTGGCCGCACCCGCCTCATAGGCGTTGGCCATAGCGGCATGGCTGTGTTCTTCAAGCTCCAACGGTCCCGGCCAACCTGCTTCAACGGCATCACGCAGCCGGTGCAGCGAACCAACGCCGGGGTTGCCGCCCCAGGAGAATATAAGTTTGCGGGCCGCCCCCATGCCGATCAACTGATCATAGATCAGGTCAGGCGTCATACGGATCAGTGTCAGATCCTTGATACCTTGGCGGATGATTTCATGCGAGGCGGCAAACGGAATGAGGTGTGTGAAACCCTCCATCGCCACGCTGTCTCCGCTGCGTACATGGGCGGCAACCGCATCCTTCAAGCTCATGAGCGTTGCCACTGGCAATTCCCTAATTGGGCGCATTGCGCACTTGTAATTTCTATGCGCCCAAACTATGAGAGAGATTAATTCTGACGTCAAGAGGTGGGCTACCCCTTGTTGAAAGCGCGCGACATGGCGATGGTGGCCAGCCTTGGCAAAGGGCTTGCCGTCGTCGAATGCTTCGATCAGGCTCGGCCGCGTCTGACGATTGCCGAAGTGGCCAAGCTGACGGGGCTGGAGCGAGCGACCGCGCGGCGGTTTCTGTTGACGCTGAGCAAACTTGGCTATGCCACCTACGACGGCAAATTCTTCGCGTTGACGCCGCGTGTGTTGCGGTTGGGCTATGCCTATCTCGCATCGACCCCGCTGCCCACCGTGCTTCAGCGTGTGCTGGAACCGTTGTCGGCGGAGCTGGACGAGAGCGTGTCCGCTTCGACGCTGGATGGCAGCGATATCGTCTATATCGCCCGCGCCTCGCATCGCCGCGTGATGTCGATCAGCCTTGCCGTGGGCAGCCGGTTGCCGGCCTATTGCTCGTCGATGGGACGTGTGCTGTTAGGTGCGCTGCCGCTAGCAGCGGCCCGGACACGGTTGCAGTCCGCCGGGCGCCCGAAGATCACGCCACAGACGATCACTGGGCTGGAGGCGTTGATGGCGGAGCTTGCGCGGGTTCGCGAGCAGGGCTACGCGATCATCGACCAGGAGCTGGAAGCGGGTCTGATCTCGATCGCCGTTCCGGTCACTGATGCGGGCGGTCAGGTGGTATCAGCCATCAATTGTGGGACGCAGACGTCGCGTTTGACGGTGACAGCCCTGAAGCGAGTGGTGCTGCCGAAATTGCTGGCGGTGCAGGCTGAGCTGAGGGCGGTGCTAATGGCCAGTGGGCGCAGCTGATAGCCCCGGGCTGATACAACAATCGGGGATTGACCGCAAACCGTCGCCAATGACCGGGAATGATACCTGAATGAGCAGGAACGATACCGGAATGAACACGGAGCGGCCACTTGCGGTCGCGCTCTGAACGGCTTTACCTAGCGCTTTCCGGTGGCGGCAATCAGGGTTAAGAGGACCGTATGAGCAGCGCGAAGGTGGTTAACCGGTTCGCCGGTGGCGAGCACTATGCTCCGCTCTCAGAGATCATAATCCGTCCATTTCTGGAGGCGATACCGCGCATACGTAGTCTACTAACGGGCCCTCCACACAGATGGACCGTCCGCGAGGTCGGCGACGGCAATTTGAATTTGGTCTTTATTGTTAAGAGCCAAGGTGGCGGGGTCTGCGTGAAGCAGGCGCTGCCCTACGTGCGGCTCGTTGGCGAGAGCTGGCCGCTGCCCCTGGACCGGGCCCATTTCGAGCACGAAGCGCTGAAAAGCGAGACCGCCGTAGTGCCCGATCTGGTGCCGGAGATTTACCATTTCGACGCCGGCCTTGCCGTTATTGTGATGGAACTGCTGGAGCCGCATATTATTTTGCGCAAGGGGTTAATTCGCGGGCAGCGCTATCCGAAGCTCGCCGGCGATATCGCGCGGTTCGCGGCTGAAACGCTGTTTTCGACGTCCGATCTGGCCGTAACGGCGCGGACGAAAAAGGAGCATATGGCGATATTCTGTTTGAATACGGAGCTTTGCAGGATCACAGAGGATCTGGTGTTTACCGATCCGTACCGGGTGGCTGAGCTGAACCGCTGGACCAAGCCGCAACTCGATGATATTGCAGCAAAATTTCGTAACGACGCGGAACTCAAGGTGGCCGTGCAGGAGCTGAAATGGATGTTCCTGTCGCGCGCCGAGGCGCTGCTGCATGGTGATCTGCACACAGGCTCGATCATGGTAACCCCGGACGAAACCCGCGTGATCGATCCCGAATTTGCGGTCTATGGACCCATCGGTTTTGACGTTGGCGCTTTCATGGCTAATTTGCTGCTGGCCTACTTCGCGCAAGCTGGCCATGCCACGCCCGGCGATGACCGCAAAGCCTTCCAGGGCTGGATTTTAGAGACGCTGGAGGCCTTCTGGACCGGCTTTGAGCGGCGGTTTCTGGCGCTCTGGCGTACCAAGAACCGTGGTGATGCGTTCACGACTGGTCTGTTCACGGATGCGGCTGGTACGCAAGCACTCGAAGCCTATCGGACCGCCACACTAGCCCGTATTTTTCAGGATTCAGTGGGTTTTGCGGGTGCCAAGATGGCCCGCCGCATTCTCGGTCTCGCTCATGTCGAGGATCTGGAGTCGATCACTGATCCGGATCGCCGTGCGGCTTGCGAACTGCGCGCCCTCGATCTGGCACGCACCCTCATGGTCAACCGCGCCGGCATCACCAGCGTTCACCAGTTGCGAACCGCCGCCGAGGCCATCCGGACCGGCTAAACCGCGGTCCTCCCGGCATGGTGTTGACATCCCAGCCAACGTCGGCCGATCTTAGGGGTTCAACAGGAGCTGGGATCAACCCGCGCCCATAGGGAAAACGTCATCGCCCGAAGCCTTCCGCTTCGCCGCCAATGCCCAGGAGTGCTCAATGTCCGACGCTAAAACCAAACTTGACCAAACCCGCCGCGACTTCATGCTCAGCGCCAGTGCGCTCGGCATGGCGGGTGCCTACATGGCCACCGCCGGGTTCAATCCCGCCATGGCTGACGAACTGAAAATGTCGGAAAAGCCCTTGAAAGCCGCGTTTTCGAACGCCGGCCTGCAGGCGACCTGGTGCGCCCAGGGCAAGCAGGCGGCCGAGGCCTGGGGCAAGTTGATGAACGTCGAAGTGACGTGGTTTGATGGCCAGCTCGACGCCGTGAAACAGCGTGCCGCCATCGACAACATGGCCTCGCAGAAATGGGATTTCGTCGCCATCCAGGCCTTCGGCATCGGTACGTTAACCGATCCCGTCAACAAAATGATCGACGCCGGCATTCCGGTCATTGACCTGGACACGCTGATCGCCCCGCTGGACACCATTAACGTTCACACCCTGCTGGCGCCCGACAATATCTTCATGGGGGCCTCGGTCTCCCAGCAGATCGCCGACGCCATGGGCGGCGAGGGCCAGATCATCATGACGCAGGGCGCTTTGGGTCACACCGGCGCCCAGGGGCGCGCCAAGGGCTTTGAGCTGATCATGAAGAAATATCCCAAGATCGAAGTGGTGAATAAGGACCCAGCCGATTGGGATGTAACCAAGGTTGCCCGCATCTGGGACACGATGTTAACCAAGTATCCAGACGTGAAGGCCGCCTTCTTCCACAATGACGACATGGCGCTGGCAGCGCAGAATGTCATGAAATCGCGTGGAAAAACGGGTATCATCGTGGGTGGTGTGGATGCCATGCCACCGGCCCTCGAAGCCGTCATGGACGGGCGGATGCTGGCAACAGTGCGCAATCCCTCCTGCCGTATTCACGGCTGGGCGGTGGCGGCGGGCGTCGCGGCTGTCGTTTCGGGCGAGAAGACCGGCACGGGGATTCCCAAGAACATCGTCACCGACGGCCCCGTCATCACCAAGGAGACCGCACCAGGCATCGCCTGGATGGAGCGGCACTTCCTGATCTAGGCGGCACGCGGCGTGACCACACCTGTGACCTCCAGCGAGGGCGGCCATCCGCCCTTGCTGGACTTGAAGTCCGTTTCCAAGAGTTTTGGCGGCGTCGCGGCCCTTCGCGACGTCGACTTCTCGCTTGCCAAAGGCGAGATCCACGGCTTGGTAGGCGAGAATGGCGCGGGCAAGTCGACGATGATGAAGATCATCGCCGGGGTTCACCATGATTTTGAGGGGCAGATGCTGCTCGACGGCCGCGAAGTACGGTTCCGGTCGCCCCGGCAATCGCTGGCCGCTGGCATTGGCATGGTGCATCAGGAACTGTCGGTGGTGCCGGATTTGACGGTCGCCGAAAATGTATTTCTAGGATCACAACCGTTAACCGCGACGGGCGCTATCGATTGGGCGCGAATGGACAAGGACGCGCGCGCGCAAATTGCCAGCCTCGGCCTCGACATCGATCCGCGTACCCGTATGGGCTCTCTTCCGGTGGGCATCCAGCAGTTGATTGAACTCAGCCGCGTACTGTTTTCCGGCGCCCGGATCATCATTCTTGACGAGCCGACCTCGGCCCTATCGCCGCCCGAAGTGGAGCGACTGTTCAAGGCCCTGCGCCAGTTGCGCGATGAGGGCCGGAGCCTGATTTTCATCTCGCATTTCCTTGAAGATGTGCTGGCGATTTCGGATCGTGTCACCATCTTTCGCAATGGCCGCAAGGTAGCGACCGCCAACGCCGCGGCAACGACCAAGGATGGGCTGATTTCGCAGATGATCGGACGCGGTGCCAGCGAGCTTTCGGCCGGCGAATCCGCCGAGTTAACCGGAAACGCCAGCAAACGGGTGATGCTAGCCGCGCAAGGCGTCAGCCAGGGCGGCATCTTGAAGGACCTCTCGTTCGACGCCCGCGCTGGCGAAATTCTCGGCGTTTACGGCTTCATGGGCTGCGGCCAGATCGAATTGGCGCGCTGCCTGTTTGGCAAGCTGCCGCTGGATTCAGGGACCGTGCAGCTTGATGGCAAACCTCTGCCCTTGGCCTCCACGGCAGCCGCGCGCAAAGCCGGCATCGCCTATGTGCCCGAGAACCGGCGAATGATGCTGTTCCGCACCGAGCCAGTCTACAAGAACGTCTCAATCGCCATCCTCGAGCGCATTCACCGGCTGCTGGTAAAGCCGCAAGCCGAGCGCGATATCGCCAAGACGCACATCGCCGATCTGCAAATCCGGCCACCGAATGCGGAAATGGAGGTGGGCCAGCTGTCTGGCGGCAATCAGCAAAAAGTGGCGCTGGCCAAGTGGTTAACCCACAAGCCGAAGGTGCTGATTCTGTCGGAGCCGACGCGCGGCATGGATGTGGGCGCCAAGCAGGACGTAATCCGCATTGTCAAGGCACTGCGCGATCAGGGCGTCGCTATCATCGTGCTCTCGACCGAGCCGGAAACCATTTTGACGCTGGCGGACCGCGTGGTTGTGATGAAGCGCGGCCGAGTGGTTAAAGCGTTCGAGACGGGCCATGTGGAAAAGGGCGACCTGCTCGCGGCGGCGTAAGTCAAAGTGGGCAGGCGGGGATTGCTGGGAGACGACGTGATATGACGGAAGCCGCCAAGCCCAGCCCCAAGTCGTTTGATTGGGCCCAATTCGTGCGCAGCCAATTGCGCAATATCGCGCCGCTGATCACGCTGATTGCGCTCTTTGTATTTTTCAGCCTCGCCAGTAAATCCTTCCTGACGCTGGATAATTTCGTGAATATCCTGGCGCAGGTGTCGCTGACGTCCATCATCGCCGTCGGTCTGACCTTTGTCATTCTGACGGGTGAAATCGATCTGTCCGTCGCCGCCGTCGCCAATGCCATCGGCATCGTCATGGCATTTTTTACCCTGCAGCCGGACTACGCCAACATCCAGAATGTGCCGGTGCCGGGGCTCGTTGCCGTCGTGTTCGCGCTGGCGGCCTGTGGTGCGCTCGGCCTTATCACGGCCTTTGGCGTCACGCGCATCGGCATCCCGTCGTTCATCATGACGCTGGCCATGATGCAGATCGCCGCCGGTGTGTCCGCCATGCTGGTGCGCGGGCAGATCGCATACAGTTTTCCCATGATTATCCAAACGCTGGGTTCGGGCAAATTCATGGGTTTGCGCTGGCTGATCGTGGTCGCCGTGGTGACGCTGCTGATCGCCCATCTCGTGCTGACCTACACGCGCTTTGGCCGCTACATCTACATGACCGGCGGCAATCGCGACGCCGCCGAGTACTCCGGCGTTAACGTCAAATTCATCATCGGCTCGGTGATGGTGATCTCGGCCATGCTAAGCGGATTTTCAGGAATGTTGGGCGTCGCTTACTTCGGCAGTGCACAGCAGAACCAGTTCGACACGTTTCTGCTGGACGCCATTGCGGCAGTAGTCGTGGGCGGCACCAGCCTGTTTGGTGGGCGCGGTGGCATCGGCAACACCATCATCGGGTTGCTGGTGCTGGGCGTGCTTAACAACGGCCTCGACCACGTGAACATCGATAGTTTCCTGAAGATCCTGATCCGCGGGCTGATTTTGCTGATTGCTTTGATCGTGAATGTCTATGCGCAAAAGATGCGCGACAGCAGCGCTACGACTGAGTAATCGGCGCTTAAGCGGAATTAGGTGTGGCGAGGGGAAAGTGGCACGCAACTGCACGGACAGTGCTCGAAGCCGTCAACAATGGCCGCTCTGTCTTGCAGCTGTCCTGCGCAAACCGGCAGCGGGTGTGGAAACGGCAGCCAGACGGCGGGTTGATGGGGCTCGGCACGTCGCCGGTGAGGACGATGCGGGCGGTGCGGCCGTCGCGGCGGACATCGGCGACGGGCACAGCCGAGATCAGCGCTTGAGTGTAAGGATGCTGCGGCGCGCGGAACACCTGCTCGGTGTCGCCGGTCTCGACGATGGAGCCAAGATACATCACAGCGACGCGGTTGGAGACCTGGCGGACCACGCTGAGATCATGGGCGATGAAGATGTAGGTTAGCGCCAGCCGCTCCTGAAGATCTGCCAGCAGATTAACGATTTGCGCTTGCACGGAGACATCCAGCGCGGACACAGGTTCGTCTAGCACGAGGAGCTTTGGTTCTAGCGCTAGCGCGCGGGCGATGCCGATGCGTTGCCGCTGGCCGCCGGAAAACTCATGCGGATAGCGCTCGATATGATCCGGCGCGAGGCCAACAAGGTCGATCAGTTCACGGACGCGGGCAGCGATTTTCGCAGTGCCCCGATCGGCGTGATGAACACGCAGCGGCTCTGCGATGATATCGCCAACGCGGCGGCGCGGGTTCAGTGAGGCATAGGGGTCCTGGAACACCATCTGCATCCGTTGCCGCATCGGGCGCAGCTGGGCCGTGGTCTTCCTGGCGATGTCCTCGCTCTCGAACAGGATCTCGCCACCGCTGACCTCGTAGAGCCGCGTCAGGCAGCGGCCGAGCGTGGACTTCCCGCAGCCGCTCTCGCCAACGAGGCCGAGCGTTTCGCCGGGGCGCACTTCAAGGGAGACGTCATCGACGGCGTGTACAACCTTAACACCGCCAGCCGAAAAGCGGCTGCCGACAGTGAAGCACTTACTGACGTTCTTGGCGATGAGCAGCGGTGCAACCGTCATCGCATACCTGTTACAAAGCACGCTGCCTGATGAGCAGGCTCACCAGTCAGGCCGGGTACTGCCGAACAGGCCGCGACTCGCGACGTGCAGCGCGGGCCAAAGGCGCAGCCGCTGGGCATGGCGAACAGCGACGGCGGCGTGCCCGCGATCGACTTGAGACGCCGTGGCCGGTCGCCGGTGATCGGCGGGATCGACTGCAGCAGCGCGTGCGTGTACGGATGGCGCGGCTCAAGGAAAATGTCGCGCTTGTTGGCCCGCTCCACCACGCGGCCTGCGTACATCACCAGCACGCGGTCGGCGATCTCGGCGATGACGCCCATGTCGTGGGTGATGAAGACGATGGCCGAGCCGAAGTCTCGCCGGAGCCGGGCCAGAAGGTCGAGAATCTGGGCTTGTACTGTAACGTCGAGCGCGGTTGTGGGCTCATCAGCGACCAAAAGCGCGGGGTTGCACGAGAGCGCCATGGCGATGACGGCGCGCTGGCGCATGCCGCCGGACAGCTGATGTGGATAGCGGTCCACGGCCTCGCCGGGATTTGGCAGGCCAACGGCGGTGAGCAGTTCCACGGCGCGGTCGCGGGCTTGTTTCGCCGTCTCTGGCCCGTGCGCGCGCACCTGCTCGGCGATCTGCCAGCCGATGGTGTAGACGGGCGTCAGCGACGTCATCGGGTCCTGGAATATCATCGCGATTTCGCGGCCGCGGATGCTGCGCAATTCTTTATTAGACGCACCCAGAAGTTCTTTCCCGCGAAATCTGATCGAGCCGGTGATCTCGGCGTTGGGATCGGTAATCAGCCCCATGACGGCCAGCAGCGAGATGGTTTTGCCCGAGCCGGATTCTCCGACCACGCCGAGCACTTCGCCGGGCGCCACATCGAACGAAACGCCCGAAATCGCCTGCACTTTGCCGCGCGAGGTGCGAAAGGCCACGTGCAGATCGCGGACTTCGAGGAGATTTCGGAGCGCATCAGCCATCAGTGCGCTCCCGGGGGTCGATGAGGATATAGAGCATGTCCACCAGGGCATTGCAGATGACGACGAACAGCGCCGAATACAGCACCGCCGCCATGATCACCGGCAGGTCGAGATTGAGCAGGCCGTCAAAGGTAATCTTGCCAACACCTTGCAGCGCAAAGACGATCTCTGTCAGGACGGCGACGCCGCCAACCAGCTGGCCGAAGTCGAGGCCGAATAATGTCACGACACTGATCAACGATGTGCGCAGAGCGTGGCGGATCAGGATGCGGCTCTCGCTGACGCCTTTGGCCCGCGCAGTGCGGATGTAGTCTTCCTGCATGGCCTCGACAATATTGGCGCGCAGCACCCGGCCATAGATACCGATATAGCCGACCGCCAGCGAAAAGCAGGGTAATACCAGCGTCAGCGCCCACAGCTTGGGACTCTCCACAAACGGCTTGTAGCCAAGCGGCGGTACCCAGGAGAACAGCCAGTAGTCATGCCAGCGGCTCTGCGTAAACAGGTTGATCACAGCGCCCAGCCAGAACGCCGGCATGGAGATCCCGATCAGCGACATCACCATCAGCAACCGGTCGATCCAGGTATTCTTGAAGGCCGCCGCCAGGACGCCGATCAGCAGCCCAAAGACTATCCAGATGAGGGCGGCACCGGCAACCAGCGACAGCGTGATCGGCGCTGCGTTCATGACCGCTGGGATGACTTTGTAACCCCGGTTGACGAACGACGTCAGGTCCTGGGTGATGAAGAGCTTTTTCATCATGATGAGATATTGCACCGGCAGCGGCTGATCGAGGCCGAAGCTCAGGCGGACGGCGGCGACTGTCTCGGGGCTGGCATTGCGCCCGGCAATGCGCGAGGCGGGCTCGGCGCCAGGAATGGCAAAGAAAATCAAGAATACCAGCACGCTGATGCCGAACATCGCCACGACCATGTCGCCCAGGCGTTTGAGCACCGGAAGCAGCATTATTTGGCCCCGATCCGCAGCTTGGCCTTGGGGTCCAGCGCATCGCGCACACCGTCACCAAAGACGTTGAGAGCGAGCACAGTGAGGGCAATGGCGATGCCGCCCGACAAAGCCACCCAGGGGCGCGTGTAGAGCAGGCCGACGCCGTCCTGGATGATGGTGCCCCAGCTGGCGTCCGGCTGCTGCACGCCGATGGACAGGAACGACAGCGCTGCCTCAACCAGCATGTCGATGGCCATCATGATGGGAATAAAGACGATCAGCGTTGGCAGCACATTGGGCAGGATATCGCGGAACAGGATGCGTGACGACGGCACGCCGAGGCCGATGGCGGCGAGCACGAACTCGCTGCGGCGCAGGCTGAGCACCTGGCCTCGGATCGGCCGCGCCACGTAGGGCACGTAAACGATGCCGATGATGAAGATGGGCAACAGCAAACTGCCGCTGTCGATGGTGATGGGGCCGATCTTCATGCTCTGATTGATCAGCACCACCGAGAGGCAGATGGCGAGCAGGTAGATCGGGAAGGCCCACAAGATGTCCAGCACGCGGGAGATCACCGCATCCGTAATCCCACCAAAAAAGCCGGCCGACGCACCGACGATGGTAGCCATGATCAGCGTGAACAGGGTTGCGCCCGACGCGATCAGCAGCGAATTGCGGCCGGCATAGAGCAACCGGGCGAAGACATCGCGGCCCTGATTGTCGGCACCGAGAAAGTAGTTGCCGAGCTGCCAAGTGGGGCCAACGGGGGTGTAACCGAGGCCGAGGCCTTCGGTCGATTGCTCCAGCGCCGCCACCAGCTTGCCATCGACCATCACCTGGCCATCAAGATTGGAGCGGAACGGATCGGTGTGCGACCAGGATGCGTACAGCGGCGCGGCAATGCAGATGAGGGCGATCAGAATCAAGGCGGCGAGGGCGACCATGGCCGCACGGTCAGCCGTCAGTTTACGGAACGCCAGCGCCCAAGGGCCCTGGGCACCAGAAGCGCGCGGCTTCACGCCACCACCCTCCTGCATCTCACCCGTCATCACCGTTTCAGCCATTGACCCTGCATTGTCATCTCACGAATTAACAATCCTCATCGTGGCCGGGCTCGACCCGGCCATGACGACCTTGTGGGTCCGGCCTCCCCTCTCCCCGCTACGCGAAGGGCTTGCGGGGAGAGGGAGCGATAGGCTTTCCCAAGTAACGTCCTTACTTCACCCAGGCTTGCGTGATGAGGAAGTAGAACTGCGAGTTGAACTTGAAGTTACCGAGCCGCTTCGACGTGAAGTCGATATGCTTGGGGGTGAACAGAGCCACAGCGGGAGACTTGTCGGTCACGGCACGGTCGATTTCGGCCCACAGCTTGTTGGCGGCGGCCTGATCGGTCACGCCCAGTTCGAGCGCCTTATGCATTTTGTCGTTGATCTCTTTATCGCAGAAGCCCGCGATATTGACGGAGCTGTCGCTGTCCTTGTGGAAGCTCTCACATCCGAACAGGATATATAGAAAATCCGACGCGGCTGGATAATCCTGGTACCACTGCGTGAGGCTCATCTGCACGTTGTTCTTGGTGTTCTGAATGTAGGTGAACTGCAGATTGGTCGAGATCGGCTTGACGCCGGTCTCAAAGCCCAGGTCGTTCATGACGCTCTGGATATAGGTGCCGAGCGATTTGGAGGCGTCCGTGTCCTCGGTGATCAGGGTCACCTTCTGACCCTTCATGCCGCTTTCAGCCATCAGCGCCTTGGCCTTGTCCATATCAGGGCCATTATACTTCGGGCCACCGCCAGCGGTGTATGGGCAGTAGTCTTCATGCCCAGGGAACCCGGGCGGCAGAACCTGGCAAACGGGGCCAGCCAGCGACGGGCCGCCGAACAGTTTCACCATGGCGTTGCGGTCGAGCGCGTAGGCAACGGCCTGGCGCGCCTTCACGTTGTCGAACGGCGGGATGTTGGTGTTCATCGGAGCGTACCACCAGGCGGTCAGTGGCGTGACGTGTACGGTGTCCTTGAACTTGGTGCCGACTTCGGCAAGGCGGTCGGTCGGGACCTGGTCAAACATCCAATCGGCTTCGCCGTTCTCGATTGCGGTCGCCTGGGCTTCATCGGTCAGCGAGAAATCGTAGTCGACGACGTCAGGATAGCCATCCGGCTGCGCGTCCTCGCTCCAGACTTTGAAGTTGGTGTTGCGTTCCAGCTTCATCTGCTTGTTGGGGTCGTAGGCGGTGATCTTGTAGGGGCCAGTGCCGATGACGGGGTTGGAGCCTGCATCGGCAGCTGGGGCATCGGCGGGCAGAATTACCGCGTGCGGCAGGGCCAGCTTCTGGAAGATTTCGGCATCGCCTGCGACCAAGTTGATTGTCACCGTGCCCTTGGCCTCGTCGCCCACCACGCCGCCTTCAAGGGTGCAGGTCTTGGGATCCTTCAGGCATTTGTCGGCGCCGACAATGCCCGCATAAAACGTACCGGATGTGGGGCTCGAAACCTTGAAGATGCGTTGGAACGAGGCGACGACGTCCTTCACGCCGACCTCACGGCCGTCAGAGAACTTGATGCCCTTGCGCAGCTTGAAGGTGAGCGTCTTGCCGCCGTTTTCGGGTGTGGGGATAGCTTCTGCAAGATCTGGAACGACAGTAAAGCCGTCGGCGCCTGCCGCTTGCTTGAACTTCAGCAGGCCGTCATAAATGGTCTGGTACACTTCCCAATATTGCAGCGTGTAGTTGATGTGCGGATCTATGGTGCCACCGGCGGAATGAGCGACCACGCGCAGCGTGCCCCCACGGTGCTCGGCCATGTATTCGGCCGAGGCGATGCCGGTGCTGGCGGCGAGCAGGGTCACGCCCGCCACGCATCCCAACAGTGATCTGTAGTAGGTCTTCATGTCGATCCTCACCTTTTGTCCGCAACTACAACTCAAATTTGTTAGCCCTGGTGCTTGTCCAGGAAATCACCCACCACCTTGAGGCAATGTTCGGTTTCCTCAACATGGGGCAGATGGCTGGAATTCTCGAAGATCACCCACTCGGCATGTTTGATGCCGTCGGCGTATTGCTGCACGATCTTGGGCGTCGCCTCGTCGTGGCGGCCAGAGATCAGAAGCGTTGGCGCGACGATCTTGTGCAGGCTGCCGGTGATGTCCCAGGTCTTCAGCGACCCGATAACATGGAACTCACTCGGGCCATTCATGGTGTGGTAAACGGTTGGCTCGGCCTCAAGCTGGGCAAAGGAGGCGGCGACTTCGGGCGGCCAGGGCACGCGGCAGAGATGGCGGTCGTAAAATACACGAACGGCGTCAGCATACTCGGGCGCGCTGGTCGTGCCCTCGGCCTCATGCCGCAAAAGCGTGGCTTGCACGACTGGCGGTAGGAGGCCACGGAGCCGGTTGGCTTCCTGCACCCAAAGCGTCATTGAGGCGGGAGAGTTGGCGATGACCAGCGCCTTCAGGCCCTTGGGTTGGGTGATGCCGTGTTCGGCACCGAGCATCCCGCCCCAGGATTGGCCGACAACTTGGTAAGCGTCCATTATGCCCAGATGCCGCGTCAGGCTTTCCAGCTCATCCAGGAACAGTCGTGGCGTCCAGAATTCCTTGGCTGCGCCGGGCAGATGGGTCGAGAGCCCGCAGCCGAGCTGATCATAGTGAATGACGGCGCGGCCGCCTGCAGCAAGGCCCTTGTAGCTGTCGATATAATTGTGCGCCGCCCCCGGCCCGCCATGAAGCATGACGACGGGGAGCTTCTTGGATTTGAGGTCACCCGTGATCCGGTACCAGGTTTGGTGCGCAAGAAAAGGCGCGTGCCCGGTGCCGTCAGCCATGATGTTCCTCCAACTGTGATCACTTAATGTGGACCATAACGATGCGGCACGCAATCGGTGGAACGCCACTCACCTTAACGACGGCGGGCGGGCGTCGGTCCACTTGCCTTGCGCCTTCGCCGAGTCCACTGCGGCCTTGATGGCGGCGATAGAACGGAGGCCATCGGTGGCGGTCGGGAAATGCGTCGCAGCCGGGTCAGGCGTGCGGCCTTCTTTCCTGGCGCTAATGGACTCGGCGAGATCGGTGTAAATGTTGGCAAAGGCCAGCGGCATTCCTTCGGCATGTCCCACGGTAACGCGGGAGGCCCGCGCGGCCTCCCGCGACAGGCCCGAGGCGCCGCGCTCGATGATCTCGGTGCGGCCATTGAGCGGCGTCCAATAAAGCTGGTTCGGCCATTCCTGCGCCCAGCGGAGGCCGCCCTTTTCACCAAACACCTGGATGTTCAGCCCGTGCATCCGGCCGATGGCGACCGAACTGGTCCACAGGCGTACCACCGCGCCGCCATCCATGCGCACGCTGACCATGGCGTCGTCCTCCAGCACACGGCCGGGGAGGCAAGACACGAAATCGGCCGTCAGTTCGCGGGCCTCCTGATTGGCGATGAAGCTCGCCATATGCAGGGAATGGATGCCGCAATCGGCGAACTGCGCCGAAATGCCCGCCTCAGCCGGGTCATAGCGCCAGCGAACCCTCGGATTGTCAGCGTCGGCGGCGTCGGCGTGGAAGCCGTGGGCGAACTCGGCCTTGATGAGACGCACCTTGCCGAGATCGCCGCGCTTGACCATCGCTCGCATGTGGCGGACCAGGGCGTAGCCTGAGTATCCATAGTTGACGGCGCATATCGCGCCCGACTTCTTGGCTGTGGCGACGATGTCCTCGGCCTGCTCCACCGTCACGGTCATGGGCTTCTCGCACAGCACGTTGATGCCTTCTGCGAGGAAGGCCTTGGCGATCTCGTAGTGAGTTGAGTTGGGCGTGGCCACAGTCACGAGGTCCACCCGGTCAGCGCGGCCCGTCTCATCCGCCAGCATCTGGTGCCAATCGCCGTAGGCGCGGTCCGGCGAAATACCCAGCCGTTTGGCATAATCGCGCCCCTTGGTAGGGTCCGCATCCAGCGCCCCTGCGCTCATCGTATAGAGCCCATCCAGCACCGCGCTGATCCGATGCGCGGGCCCGATCTGGCTGCCCTCGCCGCCGCCGATCATGCCCCAGTGAAGCCGTGCCATGGTCAAGGTCCGTGCGTTAAAAGCCGATAGATTGGAGGTATTCGCGGTTGGCCCGCGCGTCGTCGACCGGCTAGGTGGACCCGGCTGGGTCCCTCTCGCCTCTAAATCTCCCCTACCTGCACCCATCGCCGCTGCTCGTGCGAGCGCCAGGCCGCCTCAACCACTTGGGCCACCAGCATCCCATCGCGGAAAGTTGGCCATTTGGGTTTCCCAGCCGCAATCGCTTCAAGAAAATCGCGCGCTTCAATGATAATCTGATCCTGATAGCCGGTGCCGTGGCCGGGACCGAGGCAAAACGCCTTGTAATCGGGATGCAGCGGACCGGTAAGGATCTTGGTAAAACCCTGGCGATTGGTGGCCTGATCACCCTTGTAGAGCTGAACCGCGTTCTGGTCCTCCTGGTCGAAGCGGAGCGCGCCTTTTGTGCCGTGCACCTCGTAAGCGTAACCCATCTTCCGGCCGGTGGCGACGCGGCTGGAGAAGATGTGGCCCATGACGCCGCTGGCAAAACGGACCATAAGCTGGGCCTGATCGTCGTTGGTGACGGCTTCGGGACCCTTGGCCCCCCGGCGAGTCTTGTGAATGGTTTCAATCTCTGCGATGACCGAGCGGATGGGGCCGGCGATGGCCAAGGCTGCGTTGATAGGGTGAGGCGACAAATCGCCCATGTTGCCAAAAGTGCGGCCCCGGGTCCGCCAGTTCGCCTCAGTCGCGGCGTCGGCTAGAAAATCCTCCGTATGCTCACCGCGAAAGTAGATCATCTCGCCGATTTCGCCTGATGTGACGATTTCGCGGGCAAGCTGCGAGGCCGGCGTGCGGATGTAGTTGAACCCGATCATGTTCACGACACCGCTTGTCTCAGCCGTTGCGACCAACTTGCGGCAATCCTCCAGGCTGGTGGCGAGCGGCTTCTCGCACAGCACAGGTTTGCCGAGAGCGAGGGCCGCCAGTGCGATCTCGCAATGGGAATCCTGCGGGCTGGCGATGACGATGGCCTCGACCTTCTGATCGTTCACCAGCTGGCGCCAATCGGCCGTCGAGCGGGCAAAGCCAAACGCACGCGCCTTGTCTGCCGCGCCCGCCTCGGTGGTGGTGCAAATCATCTCAAGACGCGGGCGCAGCTTAGTATCGAACACGGCGCCCACAGCCGCCATCGCCACCGAATGCGCCTTGCCCATATAGCCGCCGCCGATTATGCCGATGCCAATTTGTGTCAATGGTATTGTCCTCCCAGGGCAGCCGGTTGCGTGGGCACCAGAAGGCAAATAGGTTTGGGCGTCAAGAATCTGCGCCAAGGCCGATGCCGCTCGATGGATTGAAGTAGAACCGCTTTCTGGTGCTGGACCATGCAGGCGTGGTGCTCCTGCCGCAGCCCGTCTCAAGGAGCCGCTGAAATGAAGAACAATCGAATGACTGTGGCCGAGTTCCGCGCGCTCAAGGGCAAGCGCCAGATGTCGATGCTGTTTGTCGATACGCTCGATGAAGCCCAGGCCGCCAGCGCTGCCGGCATCGACATTCTCTCGATTATCGACCCGGTGTTCACGCCCGAGATGCGCGAGGCAGCGGGTGGCTGCTTCGTGCAATGCGGCTTGCCGTACGGAGTGCTGTGCACCTATGAGGACTACCTGCGCGCGGCCCATGCGGCGATCATGCGCGGCGCCGACTGCGTCTATTGCGCGGCCAGCCTGGAGATCATTGCCAAGCTCGCGGCCGAGGGCATCCCAGTGGTCAGCCATGTCGGGCTGATCCCCTCCAAGGCGACCTGGACCGGCGGCTTCAAAGCCGTAGGCAAGACGGCGCAAAGTGCCATGCAGGTCTACAACCACGTCAAGCAACTGGAGGCGGCTGGGGCCATCGGTGCCGAACTTGAAGTGGTGCCGGACCGGGTGGCTGCCGAAATCTCCAAGCGGACATCGCTCATTATGCTGTCGATGGGGGCTGGCGTGGGCGGCGATGCGCAATATCTGTTTGCCGAGGACGTGCTCGGCTATACGCGCGGCCACCGTCCCCGCCACGCGAAAGTCTATCGCAATTTCCGCGCCGAATATGACCGTCTGCAAGCTGAACGCATCGCCGCCTTCAAAGAGTTCAAGGGCGATGTGCAGAGCGGCGCCTATCCCGAGCCATCCCACACGGTTACAATTGCTGACGCCGAGTTTGACGCGTTCTTGAAGACATTGAAAGGCTAGTGCGCTGAACCTCACAACTTCCCTCGCTCCGCGGCAGGTCCTGCTGGGCCTCTTCCATGCCGCTGTCGCGGCGGCCGATCCTGCTTTGACTGTTCCGGCGGCGTTGCCGCCACGGCCGCGCGGGCGCACCATTGTCGTGGGAGCGGGCAAAGCCTCAGCGGCAATGGCCGCAGTATTGGAGAAGGCGTGGGATGGGCCATTGCAGGGACTGGTGGTGACACGCGACGGACACGGAGTGCCGTGCCATCGGATCGAGATCGTCGAGGCGTCGCACCCCGTGCCGGACGCGCGCGGGCATGAGGCCGCCGCCCGAATGCTGGAGATGGTGCATGGCCTGACGGCGGATGATCTGGTCATTGCGCTGATCTCGGGCGGCGGTTCGGCCCTGCTGCCGCTGCCGCCGGAGGGCGTGCCGCTCGACGACAAGCGCGCGCTCAACGCGGCCCTGCTGGCCTCGGGCGCGCCGATCGACGAGATGAACTGCGTGCGTAAACACGTTTCGCGCATCAAAGGCGGGCGGCTTTCACTGGCGGCGTATCCGGCGCGCGTCGTGAGCCTCGTCCTGTCGGATATTCCTGGCGACAATCCGGCGTTGGTGGCCTCGGGGCCGACGATTGCGGATCCTGCGGGACTGCCGGAGGCGCGGGCGATTGTGGCGCGGTACAAGATGGCGTTGCCCGCGAGCGTCGCCCGGCATCTCGCCAGTGCGCAGGCTGCCGCACCTTTGGCCGGGGACCCGCGGTTTGCCCAAAATGACGTTCGCCTGATAGCCTCAGCCGGTCTGTCGCTGGAGGCGGCGGCGGCGGCGGCGCGCAAGGCAGGCCTGGGGGTTTTAATCCTTGCCGATGACATCGAGGGCGAGGCGCGCGACATCGGCAAAATGCATGGCGCACTTGCCCGGCGCATGGTGCGGACCGGGTTGCCGTCGCCTGCACCCTTCGTGCTGCTGTCCGGCGGCGAGACGACTGTCACTGTTCGCGGCAAAGGCCGGGGCGGGCGCAACCAGGAATTTCTGTTGGCGCTGGCGCTGGACATCGCCGGTTCAGACTCCATTACCGCATTGGCTGCCGATACCGATGGCATCGACGGCACCGAGGACAATGCGGGCGCCCTTGCCGACGGTACGACCATCGTCCGGCTGCTGGACGCAGGCTTGTCACCCAAAGCGTTGCTGGCTAGTAATGACGCATACACAGCGTTTGCGGCGCTTGGCGATCTCATCGTCACCGGACCGACCCGCACCAATGTCAACGACTTTCGCGCGATTTTGATGACCCAGAACCGATCATGACCGATCTGTCGCAACGTCAGACTGAGATTGTCTCGCTCGCCCGCACCTCGGGCCGCGTCGGCGTCGAGGATTTGGCCAAGCGCTATGATGTATCGGCGCAGACGATTCGCAAGGATCTCAACGATCTCTGCGACCGGCACATGCTGACGCGCGTGCATGGCGGAGCGATTGTGGCGTCGGGAGTCGAGAATATCGCGTATGAAGCGCGGCGGTATGTGGCAGCGGCCGAGAAACGGGCCATTGGCGCGGCGGCGGCGGCACTGATCCCCAACAATTGCTCTTTGTTCATCAACATCGGCACGACGACGGAGGAGGTCGCTAATGCCCTCGCCGCGCACGAGGATCTGCTGGTCATCACCAATAACATCAATGTGGCGATGCTGCTGTACCGGCGGCCGCGCATTGAGGTGATCGTGGCGGGCGGCACCGTGCGGCATTCGGATGGCGGCATTGTCGGCGCGTCTGCCAGCGAGCTGATCCGCCAGTTCAAGGTCGATTTTGCGGTCATTGGTGCGTCGGCCATCGAGGCCGACGGAACGCTGCTGGACTTCGACTATCGCGAGGTGCAGGTCGCCCAGGCCATTTTGCAGAATTCGCGCCAGGCCATGCTGGTGGCTGATAGTTCCAAGTTGAAACGGTCGGCGCCAGTGCGCATCGCTCATATCAGCCAGGTTCAGACCTGGGTCACGGATGGGCTCGGAGCCTCGACTGTGCGCGACGTGTGCCGCGAGCGCGCCGTGCGCGTGATCGAAGCCGCGCCCGAGCTGATATCCGAAGAGGATGCGTGAGCCGGATTTGCTCATCAAATAACTGAGAGGTTTGGAACCTTTTGCGCTTCGGATCGTTATCCCAGTCAGCGGCGTCGCGGCATGAGCTGCGATGTGACCTGCACCGGGAGACCCAAAATCATGATGATCAATCAAACACGTAGCCTCGTTGCGCTTGCCGCGGCTGGCTTGCTGGTTGCAAGTGCGCCCGCATTTGCCGACAGCATGACATTCATGGCCGAAATGAATGCGGCGAGTGAAGTGCCGCCCACGGCCAGCAAAGGCACTGGCACCGTCACAGCGACCTACGATACGGTGACCAAAGTGCTGACTTGGAAAGGCTCTTACTCGGGCCTCACAGGTAACGCGGTCGCCGCCCACTTTCATGGCCCTGCCCCGGTTGGAAAGAGCGCTGGCGTAGAAGTTCCCATCGCCAAGGCCGGCAGCCCGTTTGAAGGCACAGCCACGCTCACTGATGCTCAAGCCAAGGATTTGGCAGCTGGCATGTTTTATGTGAACGTCCATACGGCGGCTAATCCGGACGGCGAGATCCGCGGACAAGTCGTCGCTGGCAAGTAGCGGCGTGGCTGACGTTTTGACGGTATAGGGCCGGTAACCCCTCCCGAAATCTAACGGTTGATCGCTTCGAGCAACTGACACAACATCCGCAAGTGGCCACCCAGTGGCCGCTTGTTGCAGTTGCTCGGAGGTGGTGGCGCCATGGCGAAACACGTGACGTACATTGCCTTGGCTGTGCTCGTCGCTTCCGGCACCGGGCCTTTGGCTCTCGCGCAATCGGCGTGTACGCAGCCTGCCATGATCGTGTTCGATGGGTCTGGCTCGATGGCAGCGCGCAAGGTGCTGCAGTCGCGGCTTGAATCGGCCAAAGAGGCGATGGCCCGCATAGTGCCTACGGTCAGCAGCGTCAGGCCGCTTGGTCTGGTCGTTTACAATGGCACCATGACCCATTGCGACGACGTCAGGCTGACGGTCGCGCCCAAGCTCAATAGCAGCTCCAGCATCCTGGCAGCCTTGGCTAAGCTCGTGCCAAGCGGGGCGACACCGCTCGGCCAGGGCGTGACCATTGCCGCCAATTACTTCCGTGACCGCCACGAACCTGCGACGCTGGTGGTGGTGACGGACGGGCAGGAGAGCTGTGGTGCCAACATTTGTGCGATCGCAAGCGAGCTGGCGGCATCCCCGACCCGGATCCAAGTGCATGTGATCGGCTATGACTTGCCCGACAGCCAGCCGCTTCGCTGCCTCGCCGAGCGCACCGGCGGTCACTATACGGACGTTGAGACGACCGATCAGTTGACCAGGGCCCTCGAAACGGCGCTGTCCTGCCTCGACACTGTGTGAGCCTGCGCCAAGCTTCAGCTCCCGTCGCCGCCGCTTTCCGCCGTCATGGCGCGAGCAAAAATCTCGTCGTCGCTGATCCAGGTGTCGCGGTCGCGGATGATGACCTGTACCGGCAACGTGGCTGTCAACGGCTTGGCACCCGGCAGCTTCTTTACCGCCGTGCCCACCGCCATGAATTCAATCAAACTGCCATATTCGTGGATGTGGGTTTTGATGCCGACCACGTCGTCAGCGCCAATTGCGGCGGCTTCAGCTTTCAAGAGGCCGATGGCGTGCTCGCGGGCATCATAAATGAGGCTCGTCAGATCGCTGATTTCGCCGCGCGTGAAACTCTTGAACATGGCTTTGAGGCCGCCGATGACGCCGAGCGCGTATACGGCGGTGCCGAGCACCAGCTTTAGCGGCATGTAGCCCATGCTGGCGAGGTTCCACATCTCCTCACACGTCATATCGCTGGTGACGGGCTCGACATTTGAGTTGCCGGGCAGGCCAGGATGTTGCGCGGCCGTGCCCACCATCAGCATTTCGTGGGCGGCTCCGAACGGCATGATGCGGGTTTGGATGCCCAGTACGGCATTGGCCCCGGCGGCACGCGCTTCCTGCGAGATGCGGCGCAAGGCGAGGTGCCGTGTTGAATTGAAGATGTCGCTGAATTCCTTGATCTCGCCCCGCGCCATGGATTTCAGCGCGCCGAAAATACCGCCCGTCACACCGATGGAATAGCACACATTGCCGATGACGAATTTTTTGGGCGTGTACCCGCAATCAAGCAGGCAATAGAGTTCCTGGCCGTTGCTGCTGGTCGAATAGGGTTCCTTGGGCACCGGTGTTGCGCCATCATGTACGCAGGAGCCGACCGACAGAAATTCGATATTGCCCTGCATCGAGCGGAGTTCGCTGGTCACGCCTGATATACCGTGGGCGCCATTTTTTCGCGCCTCGGCGATCAGCCGGTTCTCGCTCTCGTGCCGCCCCTCGCTGATGATCGACGTAATCTGCGTGACTTCGCCGCCAAATGCGGTCTGGAAGCCCGCTCCGAGCGAGCCGAGCAAGCCCAGCGAATGCACGCTATTGCCGATCACCAGTTCGCCGGGCGCAAGACCCTTCAGATTGAGGCAGAACATCTCATTGCCGGACAGGCCTGTCATCACTGGCATGGGGAGCTCCTTGGGTTGCTTGTGGACGCTAGCGAGGCCACGGTGAGCCGTCAAACGGATGCCGCCGGGCGTGGCGTGGCTTGCAAGGGGGCATGGCCCGCTGGCTGGGCCAGCAAGGACAAACGCAGGCGGGGTGCGGGCACCGGAACGCTGCATGGAATTAGTAATAGGCAGCCTTCCGGCGCCCGCAACTCGGCGATTTTTGACCGTGACATGCTCTTCCGGGCGCGGACTTCAGCGCCGCCTAGCCTTATGGCACCTGCCGCGACACTCTGTTGCCAGGGCCGCTGCGCAGAGGGCATATCTCACGGCTCTCCGGGTCTCTCAGGGACGTCTACCCCCAATTCCCCCGGCCACCGCATCCTCACCCCAGGTCCGACGGTCGACTCGTCCCGCCCTGGTGAAGATGTTGGCAGTATAGTTGAAGTAGAGAGTTTGTGTAATATGAAGTAGGTGTTGGTTACCGTAGGGGTGCAATAGGCGTTCTTCACGCCGTATTGCTCCGGCCAGGCCGCAGAAAACGCTGGCCGTTGACACTGCCATACCTGGCCCTTGATAAACCAGTAAGCATGGCAGAACCCTTGCGCGAGGTGTCCGATTGGGTCGAACGGTACCGCCAATTCTGAGACCAGAGTTTCGACCGTACGGAGGCGCATCTGGGTGCGGTACAAGCTAAGCCGAAGACGGAAAAGAGGACTGTCCACAAAGTCAAGTGACATCGCGGATCGCGACATCGTCCCGAAGCGCATCTGATCAGCGTGGATCAAGGGAGAATTAGCAATGCCCAAATTGCCCAAGACGCCCGGCAAAGAAGTGATGCCCGCAATCGAACCCTTCGTCATCTCACGGACGTTCGATGCGCCGCGCGAACTGGTGTTCGCTGCGTTCACCGAGCCTGCGCGCATGAGAGAGTGGTGGGGGCCGAAGGGCTTCACGGTCATCAAGCAGGCAATGGATCTGCGGCCAGGCGGCGCCTACCACTACGGCCTCGAATCGTCCACCGGTCAGGCGATGTGGGGTAAGCTGATCTTCCGTGAGATCGCACCGCCCAAGCGGCTCGTGTTCATCACTTGCTTTTCCGACGCAGAGGGCGGCGTCACCCGCCACCCGATGGCCGCGACCTGGCCCCTGGAAACCCTCTCCACACACACGTTTGAAGATGCAGGCGGGAAAACCAAAGCCACCATCCGTTGGGAGCCGGTCAACGCCAGCGCCGAAGAGATCGCCACTTTCAACGCCGCCCACGCCAGCATGACCGGCGGCTGGAATGGCACAATGGATCAGCTGGCGGCGTATCTGGCAACGGTGTGAGGCATCTGGGGGATGAACGAGATAGCAGTTCTCACTGCATAATCCACATAAAACCCAATGAAAGCAACGCACCATGACGACCAAAGTCAAGAAGCCTGCGAAGCCTGCCGCAACCAAGTTGCCCATCATCAATCCATTCATCATCACCCGATTCTTCGATGCACCGCGCGAGCGCCTGGTTGCGGCCTGGACCAACGCTGATCAGCTTTCTCATTGGTGGGGACCGAAGGGCGCGCGGGCCACTGTGCAAGCGCTCGACATGCGCGCAGGCGGCCGCTTTCACTATGCCTTGTGGATGCCTGATGGCAGCGCCCTGTGGGGCAAATGGGTGTTCACAGAGATTGTGCTCCCGGATCACCTCGTCTACCTCAGTTCGTTCTCGGACGAAAACTTCGGCACGACCCGGCATCCTATGGCGCCCGTCTGGCCGTTGGAACTCCTGACGACAGTGACGTTTACGGAGAAAGACGGCAAGACCACGCAGACCGTTCGCTGGCAACCGGTGAACGCCTCGGTCGAGGAGATCGAAGCCTTCAACGGTATGCACGCCTCGATGGAAGGCGGCTGGGGCGGATCGCTCGAAGAGCTGACGGCGCATCTTGCCATGATGGCGCCAAGGCCGCAGGCCATCACGCCCTATCTGACGCAATCTGATGCGGCCAAGGCCATCGATTGGTACCGGGACGTCTTCGGTGCCGTCGAGCGCACGCGCATGATGCACAAGGATGGCAAGCGCATCATGCATTGCGACCTCGTTATCAACGGCGGCACCATCCTCATGAGCGACGAGTTCGGCGAGCATGACGATGCGCTCAGCTCGCAGCGCGGTGCGAAATCACCGGTGTCGATTGCGCTGCAATTGGCCATGCCTGCCGATGTTGATACCACGTTCAAAACCGCTCTTGAGCACGGCGGCACAAAACTCATGGCCCCCGAGGACACCTTCTGGGGCGCGCGCTTTGCCATGTTCACCGACCCGTTCGGGCATCGCTGGATGCTCAACGCCGACAAGCCAAAAGCCTGAGGGTCAACCTGTCAGCCTGAAGACGCTATTGCGCTGGGGTAGCGTCTCGGGCGTTTTCACATTCCACACCAATCCTACCCGCTCCAGAGCGCACAGCACCCACCAGCCCGGATCGCTTTCGCTCGGGCCAAGCCCCAAACGCGCTGACGCCGGGAAGGCATGGTGGTTGTTGTGCCAGGCTTCGCCCATGGTAATCAGGCCGCAATAGCGCACGTTGTAGCCTTGCACTCCTGCCCCCTCGACATGCCATGTGCGCGGCCCCTCATTGTGAGCGAAATAACCCACCAGCCAATGCCCTGTCACCGAGGCAGCCACGCGCACGGGGATGCCCCAAACCAGCCACGGCAGTCCGCCAACGGCGTAGAACAGAAAGGCCCACGGAAGTTGCTGCCACATCCAGGTTCGCTCGATGAACCGGTAGAACGGATCATCGGCCACACGCCGCTCGATGGACAGCTCCGGCGGATGGTCAAGGCGCAGATCGCAATGCAATTGCCACCAGCCGTCGCGCAGCATCGAGGAGCGGTGTGCGAGGTAGGGGTGGCATTCGGGTTTGCGTTGCGCCCAATCGCGGATGTCGTGCTGCCGGATCATGCCAAATGGCCCGGCCATGCTAACCAGTGTGCCGAGATAGACGAGCAAGCGTTCAAGCCCATGCGGGCAATCGAAGGACCGGTGGATGAGCCGCCGGTGCATGCCCAGCGAGTGGCCAAGGCAAACCGTCAGTGCCGCCGTAACGAGGAAAAGGAGCAGCGCACTCCAGGTGAAGTACAGCGGTCCCCCAATCAGGGCCACAGCTGTCATGGCCGACAGCCAAACAGATTTGGCCGGCTGCCAATGCACCGACCCTGCAACGGGGTCTGCTGCATCATCCTGCGCCATCCGCACCGTGCGAAAGAGGCCTTCGGCATTGGCAAGCGCCACATCGATGGGGTCGTCAACGGCAACCGGCTGTTGCGGAAGTTTCATAAGTTCCATTGCTCCCTACCCATCTTGATTATCGATTAACGGCAGGAGGTTTGCAAATTTCACTCCAATCCTTTTCTATGCGCCTATGAACCCAAGCATCCTTCTCGAACGTAATGTCGCCTGGGCGCGCGAGCGCCTAGCGGCCGACCCGCACTACTTTTCCCGCCTGGCGGCACAGCAATCGCCGGCCTATCTGTGGATCGGCTGCTCCGATAGCCGGGTGCCGGCCAACGTCATCACCGGGCTCGATCCCGGCGAGGTGTTCGTGCACCGCAATGTCGCCAACATGATCTATACGGCGGACATCAACTGCATGTCGGTGGTGCAGTTCGCGGTCGAGACGCTCAAAGTCCGCCACATCATCGTATGTGGCCACTATGGCTGCGGCGGCGTTACGGCGGCCATCGATACCGAGCAGCTCGGCCTGATCGACCACTGGCTGGAGCCGATCCGTGAGCTGGAGCGCACCAACGGCCAGGAGCTCAACGCCCTCAAGTCGCGCACTCAGATGGTTGACCGGCTGTGTGAACTGAACGTGCTGCATCAAGTGCTGAACCTGTCAAACTCGCCGATCCTGAAGCGCGTTTGGGATGCCGGGCAGAAGGTTTCCGTGCATGGCTGGATCTATTCGGTGGCGGATGGCCTGCTGCGCGATCTCAATTGCACGCAAGGGACGATGCCCTGAGGCGAAAGGCGTCGCCATGAGCATGTACGTGCCCGATTGAGTGCTTGGGCGAATTGGCTTAGTTGTGTTGGTATGCAAACGCGCAAATCACGCATCGAATGGTCAACGGTAGCCGTCATTGTGGCTACGACCAGCTTGTGGATGCTGTCGACTTGGGTGGCAGGGCACGATGGGATGTGGCCAGCGTTGGCCGTTTCCGCGCTCTGTGTGACGCTGCATTCGTCTTGCCAGCACGAAGTCCTGCACGGGCATCCGACGCGCAACCGGCTGATCAACGAGGCGATGGTGTTCATCGCGCCGGGGCTGTTCTTCCCGTTCCGGCGCTTTAAGACACTGCATCTGCAACACCACAACGACCCCAATCTGACGGACCCTTACGAAGACCCCGAAACCAACTTCATGGCCAAGGCCGAGTGGGATGGTTTGCCAGCGCCCGTGCAATGGGTGCGCGAGATCAACAATACCTTGGCCGGGCGGCTGATCATCGGGCCGCCGATAGCGGTCATTGGGTTCTGGCTGGCCGAGGCCAAACTCGTCTTATTAGGCGACCGGCGGGCGGCGCTGGCCTGGGGGCTGCACGCGGCTGGCTTGGCGATCACGCTCTGGTGGGTGCTGGGAGTCGCGGGCGTGGGTTTTTGGACCTATGTGTTTGCCGTCGCCTATCCCGGCTATTCGTTGCTGACCGTTCGCACGTTCCTGGAGCACCGGGCCGAGCAGGAGGTGCCGCATCGCACCTGCATCGTCGAGGACAGAAGCGGAATCTTTGGCTTCTTGTTCCTGCACAACAATCTCCACGCCGTGCATCACTTGAAGCCGACGGCGGCATGGTACGAACTGCCCGCAATCTACCGCCAGAACAAGGACAGCTATCTGGCGGCCAACGGCGGCTATCGCTTTGACAGCTACTGGCAGTTGGCGAGCCGCTACATGTTCCACGCCAAGGCCGGGGTGCCACATCCGTTCCTGCGGGTAGACGGCGGTGAGTGAGCCCCAGCCCGGATACGTTGCTCTGGCGATGTACGATTGGCCGGACGTGTATGCGCACAATGATGCTATCTGGGATTTTGTGCGGGCGCAGCTGGCGGATCAGGGCATCCCGGCGCCGGTGAAACTGGATCGCGGGTTGCGGTATTCTCAGCCGTGGCGCCAGCCGGATCTGTTGCTGGCGCAGACCTGCGGCTTTCCGTTTGCGACCGAACTGCGTGGCCAGGTTCAGCTCGTTGCAACACCGTGCTACAGCGCGCCAGGCTGCGAAGGGACGAACTATTCCAGCATGATTATCGCCAGCCGGGCGTCGGGCATTACCTCACTCGAGGACCTCGGCGGGGCTACGGCGTCAGTCAACTCCGAGCACTCACAGTCTGGCCACTGGGCGTTGCGAGAGGCCCTCGCGCTCACGCCGGGAGGTGCGCTACCCAAACGCGCCGTGCTGTCGGGCGGACACCTGGAGTCTCTCACTCTGCTGGCGAACGGCGATGCTGATGTCGCCGCTATCGATGCCGTCTGCTGGGCCTTGGCGCTGCGCTATGAACCTTCGGCCGTCGCCAAGGTGCGCGTGATCGCGCAGTCGCCGATGGCTCCGGGGCTGCCGCTCATCACGTCACTGGCAACCCCCGTCAGCACCCTCGAGGCCTTGCGTGAGGCCTTGCAGGCCGTCATCGCCGCCCCGCATCTGGCTGGCGCCCGTGAGGCGCTGTTCCTGACTGCAATAGAGGTTCTGCCCGAGACCGCCTACGAGCGCATCCTCGACCTGAAGCGCCTGGCCGACGCCATGCCCTTCCCGGCCTTGGGCGCTTGAGCACGTTACTTTGCCAACACGCGAATTTCTGCCTGCCGCTCCAGCAGTTCGCCCACCACGCCGAACCGTTTGCGCAAGCGCTCTCCATTCAGCACCGCCAGATCCTTGGGCAAAGATAACACCAGCTTGCGGCCTTCAAACGACAGCGGTGTCCGCAGGATGATGCCTGGCGCGCCCGCAGACAGCATATGCACCGAGCGGATGGCCGCGCCGACCAGCATCGCCCGCTTCTGTTCGCCCGCGCTCAGCAAACTCAGCAACGCGCTATCGCGCTCGCCGACTTTGTTATCCCCGATATGGCGGTAGCCGACCGCCATGGCGATGAACACGCGCGCCGGGTGATCGACGCCCGACAAGGAGGCTCGGGCGATCAGGTCGATGCTCTGCTCGCCGCGATAATCGGGATGCGCACGCCAGCTGATGTCGGATAACAGACAGGCTGCATAACGCAGCCGCCGCTGTTCCGGCGTCTCCTTCGGCCCTTGCCCTGTAAACAACTGATCGGTCCAAACGCACAATTCCCGGCAATGCACTGACGAGCGCGACCGCAAAACGGCGTAGTCCTCGCAATAGGCGATCAGCGGGTCGCGCGCCCGCTCGGGCTCAGGCAGCAGCGTATAAAGCAGGCCCTCGCGGATACCGTGTACAGAAAATATGACCTCTGAGGCACCGAGACGGCCGATGAGCTGCCGCAGCACCTGAGCCCCTAGGGGCAACACTTCACGGCGCCCGCTGGGAATCCGGGCTGGATCGGCGTTTTTGAATTTTCGGCCCAAAATAATATGCTCGCAGAACTTCGTCACCTCGTCAGCCGCCATCCGGTAGCCGTGCGTGATATGAAGGGGGTATTTATTTTCCAGCATATGCAGCCGGGCGAGGTTGCGCCACGTGCCGCCAACGGCAAAGAACGGGCGGTTGGCGCCCTTCTTCAGCCAGGGCACCGTGGCGAGTTCGGCTTCAATCAGCTTTTCAGCCTTTTCAAGGCTGCTGCCGGAGCGCTGAGCCAGCATCAGGCCACCGAGCGGCAACGTCGTCGACGCCAGCATTCGTTCCTCAGCGATGTCGACCAGCTCCAGGCTGCCGCCGCCCAAATCCCCCGCGATGCCATCGGGCCGATGGAAACCGGACTGGATGCCCATCGCCGCCAGCTCGGCCTCGCGGTTGCCCGACAGCAGCATGACCTTGGCGCCGCACACCTTCTCAATCTCGGTGACAAAGGCGGCGCCATTTTCGGCATCGCGCACAGCGGCCGTCGCTACCACCCAGGGCCGCCCTGCACCCAACTGCGTGGAGAGGGCACGGAAGCGGGCTAGCGCTTCGAGCGCACGCGCCACGCCGTCGCCCTCCAAACGCCCCGTCGCTGCGACCCCACGGCCAAGTCCGCAGAGTACCTTTTCGTTGAAAAGCGGTGCCGGGCTGCGGGTTGCACCTTCATAGACCACGAGCCGCACGGAGTTCGAACCGATGTCGATGACCGACACGGGCGTGCGGTTGTCCAGGCGCCCGCGCCCGCGTGGGAGCTGGTCGGTTGGCGTCCAATCCTGCTGCACGTCGACCGCCTTCTAGATATCTGCGCGCCGCCAAAGCGTCTGCGGCGGAAAATGCTGCTTCAACGCTTCACCCCGGCCCGACAGACTGGGATTCTTCATGAAGTACTCATGGGCGTTGAACGGCTCCTCGCCCGGCGCCAGTTCGATGCGCTCCGAGCCGCCATTCGCCGTGATCCGCCAGCTTTGCTGATTGTCGCGCAAATTCGCGACCATGATCTGATCGAGGATCTGCTCATGCACGGTCGGGTTGCGGATCGGCGTCATGGCTTCAACCCGCCGGTCAAGATTTCGGAGCATCATGTCAGCCGAGGCGATATAGACCAACGCTTCGCGGGACGGCAAGCCGTGTCCGGCGCCAAAGCAGTAGATGCGGCCATGTTCCAGGAAGCGGCCAATCATGCTTTTCACGCGGATGTGTTCGGACAATCCGGGCACGCCGGGCCGCAACGAGCACATGCCGCGCACGATGAGCTCAACCTGTACCCCGGCGCGGCTTGCTTCATAGAGGCCATCGATGATGCCGGTATCGACGAGCGCGTTCATCTTCATCCAGATCGCGGCTGGCCGGCCTGCTTGCGCATGGCCAATCTCGTCGCCGATCAGTTGCATGATGCGCCTGCGGATGCCGTGGGGCGAGGCGGCCATGGCCACCAGATGCTCCGGCTCGGCATAGCCCGTCACAAAATTGAAGATGCGCCCGACATCGCGGCCGATGACTGGATCGCATGTGAAGAACGAAATATCCGTATAGAGCTTGGCTGTTGTCGGGTGATAGTTGCCCGTGCCGATATGGCAATAGGTGACGATCTTACCAGCTTCCCGGCGCACGATAAGGCCTAGCTTGGCGTGAGTCTTGAGTTCGACAAAGCCATAAACAACGTGCACGCCAGCTTCGGCCAGCATCCGCGCCCAGCTGATATTGGCCAGTTCGTCGAAACGCGCCTTGATCTCAACGACGGCGGTGACAGCCTTGCCCGCTTCGACGGCCTCCTTCAGCAACTGCACGACGGGTGAATCGCGGCTGGTCCGGTAGAGCGTCCACTTGATGGCGATGACATTGGGATCGGCCACCGCCTGCTTCAGGAATTGCACGACCACGTCGAACGATTCATAGGGATGATGGACAACGAAATCCTTCTGCCGGATGGCAGCAAAGCAATCGCCGTTCAAGACCGCGACCCGCTCGGGGAAGCGCGGCACATAGGGGGTAAAAACCAGATCTGGCCTGTCGGGCGTGATGAGTTCCTTGGTATCGGCGAGGCCGAGCAGGCCTTCCTGGCGAAAGATCTCTGTCGGGCCGACCCCAAGCTGCTCAATCACGAAGCGCTGCAAGTTGGCGGGCATTGCCGCGTCGACTTCCAGCCGGATCACCATGCCGGTCTTGCGCCGGTTGAGTGCCGTCTCCTCGACCTTGCGCTGCAGGTTCTCTGATTGCGGGCCGACCTCGAAATCGCTGTCGCGCAGAATTCGGAAGGCGCCGTAGCCGAGTGGCCGGTAGCTGTGGAACAGCCTCGTCACGAACAGGCTGATTGCCTGCTCGATGCGCACGAAGCGAATGGCAGGCCGTTTGCCGTTGCTACCGGACGCGCCGAGGTCGGCCAGCCGCATGAAGCGCGGAGTCATCGGCGGGATCGGCAACAGCGCATGCATGGTCCGCTGCTCATCGACGTGCTGGAGGTCAAAAACCACCGTGAAGCCGAGCGACGGAATGAACGGGAACGGATGGGCGGGGTCGACCGCGATCGGCGTCAGGATGGGAAACAACTCGTCCATGAAGCGCTGTTCAAGAGCGGCGCGGTCGCCCGCCGTCAGATCGGCTTCCTCGACGATGACGATGTTCTCGGACGCCATCTCCGTGCGCAGCTGGTTCCATAAGGTCTGCTGATCGTTGGTCAGGCGGGACGCAAACTCGTTGATCTTGGCAAGCTGCTGGGCGGCTGTGAACCCTTCCTCGTTCAGCGCCGGGTCGCCCGCGTGAGCGCGCTCGAACAGGCTTGACACCCGCACCATGTAAAACTCATCAAGGTTCGAACCCGAAATCGACAGAAACCGCAGCCGTTCGAGCAGCGGGTGACGCCGGTTGGCGGCCTCCTCCAGCACCCGGTGGTTGAACTCAAGCCAGGACAGCTCCCGGTTGTAAAACCGCGTCGGATCGCTCATGGGGTCAGATTTGGGCTTGCTGTTGCCGCTGCCATTGGCTTCGGCGGGTTTAATCTTGCGTTGCATTTTCATACCGGGATTTGCTGCGGGAACAGATGTCTACGCCGGCCGCATGACCCGTGAGCGTCAGACATCAGCCGTGTCAGTATAGCAGAGAAGTTGATCATTCGTCGTCACCGGACTTGCCGATGGCGGCAAGTGCGCGCCTTGCCACGTCGCGGGTGATCTCGCTGGGCTTGTCCCACAACAGACGGTCAATTTCGGTGACCACATCCAGTGCGGCCCCCATGGAACGGTCGAGATGGCGGGCGAGATAGGAGACGGCGGCTGGTGTCGCGGGCAATTGACGGTCATGCAGCAGTTTGACCAGAACGGCCAATAGCAGGTTTTCATCCGGCTCGCCCAATGCCACAACCGGGCAGGCCCGCAGCCTCGACCGCAAGTCGGGCAACGCAATCGTCCATTCGCCAGGCGGTGCGCGGCCAGTGATCAGCAGGCTTATGCCCTGCTCCCGGGCAAGATTCATGAGGTGGAACAGCTCTTGTTCCGAGCCTATGCCCCGGTCGGCATCCTCGACGACGATGGCGCGCTGAACGGCGAGTTCGGTTGCCCGGCCAACGGTCAGGCGGTCCGCTGCCACGACTTCGGCGTTGGCGCGTTGCTGCCACACACTGGCCAGATGCGACTTGCCGCTGCCAGCGGGACCAGACACCACCAGCGACGGATGCGGCCAATCGGGCCATGCATCGATGCTGCAGATCGCGGTCTCATTACTGGCGCTGACGATAAAATCCTCGCGCTCCAAGGCCGAACGGTGCGGGAGATCAAACACCAGCTGCCTGGCTGCCTGGGTCATGGGGTCTGAGCCCCATCAGTCCCGGCCATCTGCCCCAGCCACGACCAGAAATAGGCCGCCGCCGAGGCAACAGTCAGCAGCGCCGTCGCGTAGATCATCCAGTCGTGGACGGTTTGCCAATGCAGGGCAAAGCCCGCGTCGGCGAGAATCAGCAGCGCCAGGCCGATCTGCGCGACAGTGTTGAGTTTGCTGATGGCCAGCGGGTGCATCTTCAATGGCCGCCCGATGACGACGGCCAAGAGAATGGCAGACACGATCATGACATCGCGGCTGACGACGAGGATAACCATCCAGGACGGCAGATGTTCGCGGACACCCAGAGCGATGAAGGTGCTGACCAGCAGCAGCTTATCGGCCAGCGGATCGAGATAGGCGCCAAGCTCCGTCACCATGCCAAATCGCTTGGCGATCATGCCATCAATGGCATCGGTCGCGCCCGCTACCACGAGCACGTAAAACGCCCCGCGCAGCTCGCCGCTTATGATCAGCCAGATGGCAAGCGGCACCAGTACGATGCGAAACAGAGTGAGGAGATTGGGTAGGTTCACGGCGGTCGACGCTGTCGCCTCATGCTGCGGCCGGGCCCACGCGCCCCTTGGGCACCATAGCCTCGATTGACGCCAACCGGCAATCGCCGCTAGTACCCACTGCCGCTAGTACCCACTATCAGAAGTAGCTAGCACGTATGACGAACAAGGAAGCTCGCCGGGCAGGAACGGCGCGACGAGCATAGTGAACTATGGTCGAGCGCCGTTACGCACCGGGCGAGCTTCCGTGTTCGCCCGCTGGGTCGCGTTCCACGGCCGGCCGGTGCGT
>JANYHF010000109.1 GCA_025359185.1 Hyphomicrobiaceae bacterium
TTTCTCGTCATGCAGGCGCTCCATGGACACACTCCGGTGTGCCGAGCTTGGCCCGCCATCTCGTACCCTTGCGTTGGTCGATCACTGGTTTCGGAAACCAGCAGCCTCAGTGGAGGGATGCAAAAGCACGAGCGCGGCGGCAAGCTGGCTGAATAAACTCTGTGTCCCGCGCAAAGAACGTTTCAAGTTTCGGGCCAACGCCGACTAGGCAATTACCTAGGAATGCTCAATACAAATATATCAAATTATGATATAACGATCATTCAATGTTTTCCAGTGAATTCGCTGCGAGAGCTTGGGTTGCCTATTTCGGCAAACTCGCAAGCAGCCGGTATCCTACGCGCGTCATCCAAAGCGCGCGCGCGTGAAACCGATCGAAAATGGTCTTGGCCAGCTCTGCATCCGCCACCGGGTCAAGCTTGAGAATGTCGCGCGCCAGAGTTTGCCAGCTGGCGCCGGCGGCGCTGCCGTCAAGAATTTGGATGTAGAGTGTTGCATAGTCCAGATCGTGATCGGTCAGCGTCGCCACGTCTTGCGGCGGATCATAGGGTGGCAGGATCGCGCGCCTTGGCTTTCTGTCAGTCACGGTTCACCTTCTGTTGGGAAATGCGATCGCGCAGTCTATAGCCGCTCGGCCAGGGATTTCGATCAAAAACAAACCGCAGCGACGGCGGGTCACTGGTCGCTTTGAAGTGGGCAACCCGACTAAGCCCACACAGCGACAAGCTTCGATTGTAGAGAATACTCCGTGGTAGAATACTCTACCATGCCGGCCACTCGCGTCTATGGAGATACGCGAAGTTTTCGCCATCAATTTACGACGCCGGCGCCAGGCTGCGGGGCTCTCGCAGGAGGAGCTTGCGCATCGCGCCGAACTCGACCGCACCTACATCAGCGCCCTTGAGCGCTGCGTTTATGCCGCAAGCATCGAGGTCGTGGATCGCCTTGCCCGTGAGCTGGGTGTCGAAGCCAGTGAGCTGCTGCAGCGTCCCAGCGTCCCCAAAATCAGGAAGAAGGGCGGCGCAAGCAAGACTACGGGGGAATAGTTGGGTTCTGACCTGACGGCGGGTACCGTTGCCGACTCGCGCTCGGGGCGTGCGTCGGCCCCGATCCGGACCGGCGCGAACGCTGCCACGCCCGATTGCTTGGCCGTGCCGTTGCCCGGGCCCGCGTCTTCGCGCGCCTGCCGTCGCCGCGGATAGATCACCGCTGTGCTGATCCCGAACCGCTCCGCGACCGCCGCGACCGAGCCGCCAAGACCAAACGCCTCGCCCAGCACCGCCGCCTTATCCGCTTGGTCCGCCGTCGCCGCACGATCTCGTCGTTGGTTCCCAGAAGCCATCGTCGCCGTCCCCGCCAACATCAAGGAAGTAGAATCCACCCCTCACCCGCGCCCGGCAAAACCACGACGACAGTCGTGGGCGGACGCTTACGCGTCCGTGGCAGGAAAGTGCGCACCACGATCAGCGACAAGGCGGCCGCCTTGCCCGGCTCGATCTCGTCAACCGGCAGTTCAAGGCGCCGCAGGCGAACGCGCTGGGTCTCGGACTTCACCTACGTCGCAACATGGGCTGGCTTTATCTACGTGGCCTTCGGGATCGACACATATGCGCGCCGGATCGTCGGCTAGACTAGCGCGTGGGAGGTGACCCATGAGGTGTTGGTAGCCGACGAACCAGCAAAGTGACGGATTTGGCGAGGAGTAACGCAGAAACGTTGGAAATAAGGGGGAGCGGTAGGACTACGCCGCCCCGCCCGAGCCGAGCCACAGCCATGACGAGGTCACGTGGCTTGGCCGATTCAATCGAGAACTAAAAGATGAGCGAAGCTTCGGCAGCTTCCCGCCACTTGGCTGCGGCGACGTAACCAGTGACTACCAGTCCACGTATAGGAACATTTCGGCGTTGCGATCCTTGTCGCCGGTTTTTGGCGAGACGCCGCCCTCTAGAATCATCGGCGGCTTGACTGAAAAATTGTCTGCGATCAATTCGGCCAGGAACGCAGCCCTGAGGTTCGGCAGGTTCTCGTTGCGCAGCGCGCCCGTCAAGTGATCCTCACCCATGTCGCTGAGATATCGGTCGTCGCCGGCCGAGCGCATGTACTTGATCTGCTGGTAGACGTGGGCGGGGTCGAATTTGCCTTGCCAGGGCGCAGCATCTGCGCGGCCACGAACCAACAGTTGATAGTTTACGTTGCCGTCTAGTTTGGTGAGCACGTCCTTGATGAAGGCATTCAAACTCTCACGGAACTCGGGAATGGAACGGTCGATCGTGTACTTGCCGCTCTCGAAATAGTAGCGGATGCCGCTCTTGGCATTCTTCAAGTCCACGGCATAGTATCGGCCGCGCTGCCCTTGCACCAATTCCTTGTTCGGATAGACGTTTACGTCATAATTCGGCGTCGTCAACTGGGCCGCGAGCTTGTCCCGCAACTGCACGAGGTCGGTCAGCTGTTGCTGGCGCGGCGTGGTTTCGGCGGCGTTTGGAATAGGCCGACCCGAAATCGTCTTCAGAGCCTCCAATTGGCGCTTGATGCGCTCGGCGCTGCTGGCCGGATCGCCGGCTGGATCCGGCAACGGTAATTGCAAATTGCTCGATGGGTCGCGTGCGTGATCGCGGACTGCCGAGAGGTTCTGCTCAATGGTGCTCAGGGTCTCGGCGGCGCTGAGTTCCAGGGCGGCCTTCTGTTTTGCCATCTGCTCGTTGGATTTCGCCAGCGTCTCAAGCTGCGTCTTCAGGCTCTGAGCGTCGCGCTTGGCTGCATCGGCCTGAAATCGCAGCTCGGCGCCATTTGCCTCGAGTTCCGACTTGGACTTGCTCAAACTCTCGTTGGACTTGGCGAGGGCATCTGCCTGGGTCTTCAAGTCCTGTTTTTCGCGGGTGGCGATCTTGGCGGCGCTCTCAAGCTTGGCGACCTCCGCCTTCAGCCGGACCGTATCGCCATCGTCGAGGCCAAGGCGCGGATAAACGTAAAGCAGCGTCAAAGCCAGCAGCGCAAACGACGCTAGAATCGAGATGCTGCCGCGCGTGCGCTGATCGTCGTTGAACGCGAGCACACCGCTCAGCAGCAGAAACAGTGTGAGCAGGCTAAGAAACCCCAATATCGCGTAGTCCATTTTGCCCCGCATTTCTCGGCGCCTGCCGATCGACAAATTCTATCGGGAGCGCCGTGTAACCCAGCGGACGATAAAGGCGGCCGGGCATTCCTCCGCAATACCACTGCGACGAACCGTCGCGAGCCAGATGATGATGAGTGCCTCGCTGAGCGTTCGTCGGACCAGGTGGGGCCGCCCTTGAACCACTTGCCGGCGCCTAGACCAGGAAACGTGCGATTCGTTCGGCTTCTGAGTGACGGTGGAGAGGGGGCGGAGGGCGGAGTGAACTACCCGAGTAATCGACGATACCTCTGATCGAACTGCGGATCGATCTTTGGAGCCTGAAACTCCACCGTGAACTCTGCAAGTGGTACAAGCTTCGATGTACAAGCTTCGAAAGCGACCTCCATTAAGGGAAAAAATTCCGCTCAGCCGGGCGTTCGCCGTCGCGCCATTGGACTCTCACCGGGCGGCCGACCTCAGACCAATCTTGTAAGCGGATATAAATCATAATTTTTACTCCGAACTAAAGTCAGTTAAAAATACTTTTCTCATTGACCCAAATTGAAATATTGAAACCTATTTTAAATACCTTCAATGCTAGATAGGCCCATCCAGCCATCTACGTGGAGTGCCGTCATGTTACGTTCTGTCGATGCCGTTGCCGCTTCGGTCCCTGCCGGCGATAGTGCCGTCGGGCGCACATTTGCCGACCAGCTGCAGCTGGTCTACCGCGTGCTCGAACCCCGTACTGTGTTCGACGCGGCGATGGCAAAGACGATCGACACGGTGGTGGACGATGCCGGGGCTCACCTGCTCGACGCGCATCATCAGGCGGACGGCGTTGGCGCAGCACTATTCGACGCGCAACCGCTGCCTGCGCCTCTTGGCGATGTCTATGTCTTCGTCGATTCGCGAATACAGAATTCCGCAGCCATTTTGAATTCGCTACCCGCCGGAGATCACGTCGTCGTCTTGAACGATCAGAGCGGCGGCCTCGAACAGATCGCGCTTGCGCTCGCGGGCAAACACGACGTCGCGGCGATCCATATACTCTCCCACGGCGATGCTGGGGCATTGCAATTGGGTTCCGGCCTGATCACCGACGATAACCTTGCCAGCCACCAGTCGGCCCTTGCGGCAATCGGTTCGGCGTTGCGTCCCCACGGCGATATCCTGATTTACGGCTGCGACGTGGCCTCGGGCGAGGCCGGCGGCCGCTTCGTCGACGACATCGCGGTGCGAACAGGCGACGATGTCGCGGCTTCCACGGGCCTTACGGGCAACGCGGCCCGCGGCGGAAACTGGGTACTCGAACGATCATCTGGCTCGATAGAAGCCAAGGTGATTTCGGCCTCGGATTGGGACGGCGTCCTGGGGGCAGCGACCATCGCAACGAGCGGTGCTCCAACCGTCACGTCCGGAACCGGCGGCGTGCTGCTTGGCACGGTCGCGCTGTGGAAGAACGCCGGCACCATCACCAACGGGGCGACGACCAGCGCTATCGACGTGCGCGGCACGGTGGTAGCGGTAACTCCGGCCGTCACGGGTGGCACTGTAAGCGCCACGTTCGGCAGCACGGCGGCGCCCGGAAACGACATGCAGATCGTTCTCGGAGGTGGCGGCATCACCGTGCACTGGGAAATGTTTGTCGCGGGAACGGCGACGCCGATCCAGGGCGATGTCAGCTTCATCGTGAACGATATCGACGGCAACGGCCTAGCCAGCAACAACTCCGTTACCAATCCACTGAACCGCATCGAAGGAGTCAGCGCAAGCCAGATCGGCCTCACGTCGTTTGCGGTCAACGGTGGGCCAGTCGGCAACCAGAATACGGCCGGAACTACGGGTACGAACATCTTCGTCGATACCAGCAACAATACCATCACGGCCTATGGCTCGGCGAACGAGAACGGCGGCGCAACATCGCGCATCCAATTCAATTGGACCAACGTTGCCTCGTGGGACGTGACGTACAACACCTACAATGGAGGCACGGGGCGCCAGTTCAACAACGACGGCAATCTCGGCACGGCGCTCCCGGCCCCCGTGACCCTCACCGTTCCCAAACTCGATCTGGACGCCAACGACAGCACGGCTACGGGCACGTCGTACCAAAATACGTTTGTGGAGAATGGGGCCGCAGTGCCGGTCGTCGATACTGACGTCGCCATCACCAATGCCGGATCGACGCTGAATGCCGCGTCGGTCCTTCTGACGAATGCGCAGACCACGGACGTTCTCAGCGTCAACACGGCGAGCCCGCTGTGGCCTGCCGGTATGACGTTTGCCATCGATACCAGCGTCGCCGGCCAGATCAGGGTCACGCTTACCGGCGCGTTCACGCCGGCCCAGTATCAAGCGGCGCTGCAAACGATCTCGTTCTCGAATACGTCCGACACTCCGAGTGCCCTCGACCGCAACATCTCCGTCGCGGTGACGGTGGGTACGGGCGCGTCCGCTGTAACGGGAACCGCGGCGATCTCGACCATCCACGTTACCCCCGTGAACGACCCGCCCTCGGGCATCGACCAACTGCGCACGATCAACGAAGATACCGCTTTCGCCTTCGTAGCCACCGACTTCGGATTTACCGACCTTGAAGGCCATGCCCTGCAGTCGGTCATCGTCACAACCCTGCCGGCGAGCGGAACCCTTACTCTGCCCGGCGGCGTAGCGGTAACGGCCGGGCAGGAATTGACCCCGGCCCAGCTGGCGACGCTCGTCTACACGCCCGCGGCCAACGTCAACGGCAGCGGCATCGGCGCCTTCACCTTCCAGGTGCGCGATGGCGGCGGCACGGCCAACGGCGGCCTCAACCTCGATGCGAGCCCGAACACCTTTGCCTTCAATATCTCGCCGATCAACGACGCTCCCGTGACAGCGGCGCCTGGCGCCCAGACCGTGCTGGAGGATGCGACGGTCACCCTCAGCACGGCCAACGGTAACGGCGTGACCATCTCCGACGTCGATGCGGGCGCGACCGGCATCGAGACCGTCACGCTCAGCGTTGCGAACGGCACGATTTCGCTCGGGTCGACGACGACCGGCATCACTGGCCTCGCCGGCAACGGCACGGCCTCGATCACGTTCAAGGGCACGCTCGCTCAGATCAACGCCGCCATCGACGGATTGGCGTACACGGGCAACCTGAATTTCAACGGCTCCGATACCCTCACCATCAAGGTGACGGACGACGGCAAGGATTTTGGCATCGCGGCCTCCAACGGAGCGCTGTCGGCGGTGACCAAGGTCGTGCCCATTACGGTCGCCCCGCTGAACGATGCTCCGGCCACAACCGTTCCTGGACCGCAAAGCGTCCTGGAGGATACGGCGCTGACGCTTTCTGGCGCCACCGCGATCACAATCGCCGACGTCGATGCTGGCGCAACGGGTCTGGAAACGGTCACCGTCTCGGTTGGGCACGGGACGCTGGCGGCCGTCACGGTCGCGGGCGTCACCATGGCGGGCAATGGCAGCGGCACGGTCACCCTCGTGGGCACGCTGGCCAAGGTCAACCAGGCCCTCAATGGTCTCGTCTACCAGGGCACGCTCAACTACAACGGGCCGGACTTGATCACCGTGCAGGTCAAGGACGACGGCCTCGACAACGGCAACGCGACGTCCAACGGCGCCATCGCGGGCGTCGTGAAGACGATCCCGATCACCGTCCTGTCCGTTAACGACGCACCTGCGGGCGCCGACACTACGATCACGACCAACGAAGATACATCGTACACGCTCGCAGTAGCCGACTTCGGCTTTACCGATCCGAACGACACGCCGGCCAACGCCCTGCTTGCCGTGAAGATCACATCGCTGCCGGCGGCTGGAACACTCACCTACAACGGCAGTCCTGTCGTCCTGAACAGCTTCATTCCAGCGGCCGACATCGCGGCCGGAAAACTCGTGTTCGTTCCGTTGGCCAACGCGAACGGGCTCGCCTACGCGAATTTTACGTTCCAGGTTCAGGACAACGGCGGTACGGCCAACGGCGGCAAGGATCTCGATCCCACTCCCAACACCATCGTGTTCAACGTTACGCCGGTGAACGATCCTCCGGTTGCCGTTGCCGACGCCTACGCGACGACCGAGAAGGCTACGCTGAACGTTGCCGCACCGGCGGGCCTACTGGCAAACGATACGGACATCGATACCGCGCACAACCTCCTCCAGGTCGTGCAGATCAACGGCAACGCCATCACCTCGGGCGCTCCGATCACCCTGCCGTCCGGCGCCATTCTCACGCAAAACGCCGACGGATCGTTCGGATACAACCCGAACGGCGCCTTCAATTCGCTTTCCACGGGTGCGACCGCCGTCGATACGTTCACGTACGTCGTCAGCGACGGCCAGGGCGGCTTTGCCACCCAGACGGTCAAGGTGACGGTGACCGGCATCGACGACGCTCCCGTCGCCAAGAACGATTTCAACACCACCAACCCGACGATGGCCCTCGTCGCCAACGCGGCCGTTACGGTGCTGGCGAACGACACCGACGTCGATACGGCGCACGCGAACCTGTTTGTCCAGGCCGTCAACGGCGCCGCGGCCAACGTCAACGTTTCGGTTGCCGGCAGCAACGGCGGCTTTTTCGTGCTGCACGCGGATGGCACGTACGACTTCGATCCGAACGGGCAGTTCAATCTCGCCCCGGGCACGAGCAAGACCACGAACATTACCTACACGGTGAGCGATGGCGCAGGCGGTACATCGACCGCGACGCTGACGATCAGCGTACCCTACGAGAACCTACCACCAGCTGTGCAGCAGCCCGTGCTGGCGCAGACCTCGCAGGACGGCAATACCATCGCCATCGACGTCTCGAAGGTGTTCGGCGACCCGAACGGCGATCCCATCACCTTGACCGCGACGGGTCTCCCTGCGGGCCTCGGCCTCGTGAAGGATCCAGTGTCCGGGCTCTACTCCGTGAGCGGCACGCTGGCGGCCGATGCCTCGCAGCACGCCGGCCCCTACCTCATCACGCTGATTGCGGACGACGGGCACGGCGGCGTCACCACGAGCACGTTCCAGCTCTCGGTGAGCAACCCCGCCCCGGTCGCGTTCGACGACACGAACACTGTCACCGAGCATGGCACCACGTCCAGCAACATCCTCACCAACGATCACGACGGGGGTCTCGACACCGATCCCCTGTCGGTCTCGCTCATCAACGGCGCCGCCTTCAGCCCCGGCGGCACCATCACGTTGCCATCGGGCGCGCATCTGGTAATGGCGGCTAACGGCACGTACACCTACGATCCGGCCGGCGCCTTTAATGGTCTCGCCGTTGGGCAGTCGGCATCCGACAGCTTTACGTACCAGGTGAGCGACGGCCAGGGCGGCTTCGCCACCGCCAGCGTCTCGATCACGATCAGCGGCCAGAACGAGCCGCCCGTCGTGATCGATCCCGCCAATCCGGGTACGCCGCCCGCCGACTCGCAGCACGTCGTGCCTGTGCAACTTGGCCAGGACGGTACCGCCATCACCGCGCTGTCGGTGAAGGGCTACTTCGCCGATGCGGACAAGACCGACACCCTGACACTCGCCGTGATCGGCACTATGCCGCCCGGCATAGCGTTCGACGCGGCGACCGGCACATTTTCGGGCACGCCCACGGCCGTTGCCAGCCAAGGCGGCGTTGCCAACAACGGGACGTATTCCGTGCTCGTCGCGGCCAGCGATGGTCATGGCGGCGTCGCCACCACGACGGTGACGTTCACGATTTCCAACCCTGCGCCCGTCGCCGGTAACGATTCGACCTCCGTGCAGGAACACGGCACGACAACCGGTGCCGTGCTTGCCAACGATCACGATGGCGGCGGCGATACCGATCCGCTCGCCGTTTCGGCGGTGAACGGGGTGACCGTCGTCCCCGGCGCCACGATCACGCTGCCCTCGGGCGCGCTGCTGGTCATGCAGGCCAACGGCACGTATTCGTACGATCCGAACGGAGCGTTCGCTTCGCTGACGGCCAACCAAACGGCGTCGGACAGTTTCACGTATCAGGTGAGCGACGGCCAGGGCGGGTTTGCCACCGCCGCGGTCACGATCGCCATCCAGGGCCAGAACGACGCTCCAGTTGCCCTGCCCGACGCCAACGGCACCGCCCCGCAGGTCATGGTGACTGCCGACGCGGCGCACGGTGTGCTGGTCAACGACACCGATGCCGAGCACGATGCGCTGACGGTCACCTCCGTCGCCAACGGCACGACCACGGTAGCCGCGGGAGCGCCGATTGCCGGCACCGGGGGCGGCACGTTCACCATTAAGGCCGACGGATCGTACACGTTCGATCCCGGCCACGCTTTCGATACGCTGGCGCCGGGCACCAGCGCTTCCTCGAGCGTCAGCTACACGATCTCGGACGGGCACGGTGGCTTCTCCACCACCACGCTCACGATATCTGTGCCGTTCACCAACCTGCCGCCGGTCGTGACCGCGCCCGTGCCGGCGCAAACCTCGGCCGATGGCAACGCCGTGACCATCCCGCTATCGGGCGTATTCTCCGATCCTAACCCAGGCGACAGCCCCGTCATCTCTGCAACCGGCCTGCCGCCGGGCCTCAGCGTGGTGCAGGACCCGGTCACCGGCGCCTACAGCATCGCGGGCACGCTTGCTCCGACGGCGTCGCAGCACGGTGGCGCGCCATATCTCGTGACGCTCTCCGCCAACGACGGCCACGGCGGCATCACGACGTCGACGTTCAGCTTCAACGTCACCAACCCACCGCCCGTCGCCGCGAACGACACCAACACGGTGGCCGAGCACGGCACAGTCACGGCCGACCTGGCGTCGGGCAAAGGCGTGCTCGCCAACGACCACGACGGCGGCAACGATACCGATCCGCTTACCGTCTCGCAGGTGAACGGCGTGGCCCTGGTCTCGGGCGGCACCGTCGTGCTGCCCTCGGGCGCGAAATTGGTGATGAACAGCGACGGCACGTACACCTACGATCCGAACAGCGCCTTCAACGGGCTGTCCGCCGGCCAGACGTCGACCGACACATTCACCTACGTGGTGAGCGACGGCCAGGGCGGCACCGCGATGGCCACCGCGACCATCACCATCACCGGCCAGAACGAGTCGCCGATCGTCGTCGATCCGGCGCATCCGGGCACGCCGATCGATCCGAACCACGTCGTGCCGGCCCAGTCGGGCCAGGACGGTTCGGCCATCGCGCCGCTCAGCGTGAAATCGTACTTCGCCGATCCAGACAAGGCTGATACCCTCACGCTGTCCGCCGCGCCTGCCGCCGCCGGCCTGCAGCCCAACGAAGTGTTGCCTGGCGTGTTCTTCAATCCGGCGACCGGCACCTTCGCGGGCACGCCGAGCGCGGTCGCCAGCCAGGGCGGCAACGCCGGCCCCGGCGTCTACGATATCGTCGTGACGGCGAACGACGGCCACGGCGGGGCTGTCTCCACCACCGTGCGCTTCACGATCACCGACCCGGCCCCGGTCGCCTTGGCCGACAGTAACTCCGTTCTCGAACACGGGACGACCACGGGCGGCGTCCTCGCCAACGATCATGACGGCGGCGGCGATACCGATCCGCTCGTCGTGTCCAAAGTCAACGGCGCCGTCTTCGACACGACTGGCGCTACGCCGATCGTGCTCCCCTCGGGCGCCTTGCTGACCATGAAGGCGGACGGCACCTATTCCTACGATCCGAACGGCGCCTTCGCCTACCTGGCGGCTGGACAGGCGACAACCGATACGTTCGCCTACCAGGTGAGCGACGGCCAGGGCGGTTTCGCGACCGCCACGGTCACTATCGTCATCAACGGCCAGAACGACAATCCGGTCGCCAATCCCGACATCAACGCGGTGCCGGAAGGGACCAGCACCTCTGTTATCGCGCCCCTCGGCGTGCTGGCCAACGACACCGACGCCGAACACGACACATTGAGCGTCACCAGCATCGCGGCCGGTGCCACCACCGTGGGAGTCGGACAGCCAATCACCGGCTCGGGCGGCGGCACCTTCGTCATCAACGCAGACGGTTCGTACACCTTCGATACCGGAACGGCCTTCGATAACCTGCTACCCGGCACTCAGAAGACGACCAGTGTCACTTATACGATCTCGGACGGCCACGGCGGCTTCTCGAGTTCGACCCTGACTATTACCGTGCCCTACAGCAACCTGCCACCGCTGGTGAACCAGCCGGTTCCCGCGCAGAGCGGGGCGGACGGCGCACCGGTCAGCATCGGCCTTGGCACCGTGTTCAAGGACCCCAATCCTGGCGACACGCTGACCATCACACAGGCCGGTCTGCCGCCT
>JANYHF010000120.1 GCA_025359185.1 Hyphomicrobiaceae bacterium
CGGTATTGGTTCCGCCGGACTTGCCGTCGCCGCCGGACTTGCCGTCGCCGCCGGACTTGCCGTCGCCGCCGGACTTGCCGTCGCCGCCGGACTTGCCGTCGCCGCCGGACTTGCCGTCGCCGCCGGACTTGCCTTCGCCCCCGGACTTGCCGTCGCCGCCGGACTTGCCTTCGCCACCCGACTTACCTTCACCGCCAGACTTCCCGCCTTTGTGTCCATCCTTTGCTATTGCAGCGCTCAGCCAATGGCCCTGTGCCCCTGCTCCATCTCCTGGCCACGGCCTGTTGCTGCCCGCCAACACTGCGAGCGCAAGTCCGACGGCAAGCACCGTGCCCGCAGGTTTGCGTCTTAGCATGTGGCTGAGCTCCCCCCGGACCTCGAGTTGGCGTGGCCTAAATCTAGGCACCGAATTTCCACAGAATTGTGTCGAGGTCCACCGTAATTGCCGAGGATTCTGTTGATGACAGCGCAAAGCTGGTGGCTTTCTGCTCCGAATCACATTTTCGCAACAGCCTGAACCACCGCTGTTCCGGCGTAATGAAAACACAGAGGTTAACTCGTTTTGTTCTTGCTCTGCGGGCGGCTCCGACCCTACCGTACGGCCACAGATTTCGCCAATGGTCCGCCCACTGAAAGGCTCCCCGCCATGCCTATGTTCGATGCCAAGAGTATGCTCGATGCCATCGTTGCTGGAAACTCGCAGCCGCAAGCGCCGAGCCAGGCCGATCTGTCGCAAATTCTCAGCCATGTGCTGCAAGGCACGCAATCGGGCGGCGCGACGGCGGCTGCGGCTCCGGATGGTGGACTCGGCGGAATGCTCGGGCAGATCCTCGGCGGTGCGGGCGGTCAAGGCGGCCAAGGTTTGGGTGGCCAAGGCACGGGCGGCCTCGGCGGCGCGCTCGGGCAGATTTTGCAGGGCGCAGGCGGCGGCCAGGGTCCCGGCGGCTTAGGCGGTATCCTCGGCCAGGTGCTCGGCGGCGCAGGTGGAGCTGGCGGCTTAGGCGCGATTTTGGGCCAAGTGATGGGCGGCGCCGGCGGACAAGGGGCCGCAGGTGGGCTCGGCGGGGCGGCGGACATCGCCCGCAGCATTTTCGGCAATGCCACAGGTGGTGTCGCTGATGCGGCCCGCAACATCAACCAGCAGACCGGCGCAGTGCCCAAGCTGGATGAGATCATCAAGCAAATCAGCGGCGGCCAGGGGGGCGGCGATCTGCTGGCCAAGGCGCAAGAACTCATCCGCAACAATCCTGCGGCCGCTGGCGCGCTGGCTGGCGTTTTGGGCTCGCTCACGCTTGGCACCGGGACTGGCCGCTCGGTCGCTGCTCACGCTGCCAAGCTCGGCGGTCTCGTCCTCATCGGCGGGCTCGCCTACAAGGCATATGAGGGCTACCGCGCAGGCCAATCGCCCGCAGCCACCGCACAGGCGGCCCCCGTCCAGGCACCAGCTGGCACCGGCTTTGAGCCGCAAGCCCAAACCAATGAGACCGCGACGCAATACATCCGCGCCATGATCGCAGCGGCCTCGGCCGATGGCGTGGTGGACGAGGCCGAGCGCGGCCGGATCGCCGGTGGTCTGCAGCAGATTGGACATTCGCCGGAAGCTGCCGCCTTCGTGCAGCAGGAACTCGCCAAGCCGGCCTCGGTGGCCGATCTGGTGGCCGGTTCTTCATCTCCCGCCATGTCGTTGCAGACCTACGCCGCCGCCCGCGTCGCAATCGAGCCGGATTCGCCTGCCGAGAAGGCGTTCCTGGCCCAACTCGCGGCCGGTTTGGGCCTGGATACGAGCCTGGTGCAGCATATGGACGCCGCAGCGACAGCCGCGAAGGTTTAAGACGCTGGATACCTGCACGAGAACGGGCGACTGCTTGCCGGGCCGCAGCCCTGCGACGGTTGGCGGTCGCCCTCCATCAACGGCGATGCGCCGCCCGGGGAATACATCAGTTGGCAGCCGCGGGCACCGCAGGATCAACTGCTGGGGCCTGCATCCACACCTCGCTGCGGCAGATAAGGCCGCCAAGCGCGCAGCCCCTGAGCACCATCTTGGCACCTCCTGCCGCGAGCTTGATGGTGATCTCGTGCTCTTCGCCGCTGCGCGGATCGTAGGAGACGGCGTCCCAGAACCCTTCGGTATTGGCGACAATCTTGTACAGCGTCGCCAAGCCGATAATCGGTCGGTGCGTCAGGCCCATATCGGGATTGTTCTTGTCGCGGCGCGGCTTGCCGTTCGACGGGTCGATAGGATCCTTGACCCAGACGATCTTACCGCATTCGGTGTCGCCACAGGGGGCAATGACGACAACGGCGCGCTGATCCTGCGTCAGCCAGCGGCCATCGAGAGTGCCAGCAGCCGACGCTGGCGCATGGCAGCCAACAGCAATCGCAAGGGCGGCGAAGACGGGCATGAGATAAGATCGGGTCATGACGCTGAACTCCTGGACAGCCGGGAGCAACCGGCTGAAAAGATATCATAAACACATGGCCCCGAGCTTCGCCACGCCACTGCGGCAAAGGCAAGGCGCGCGGGCACGCAACGTTAACGCCGGAGAGGCCTGAGATGACGTTCAAAGCCCTTGTCGTCGAAAAGTCCGCCGAAGGTGTGATTTCGGCTACCGTGCAGCAGATCGGCGAGGATCGGTTGCCCGCCGGGGGCGATGTGACTGTGGCGGTCGCCTATTCGACGCTCAACTACAAGGACGGCCTCTGCGTCACCGGCATGGGCGGGCTCGTGCGCACCTTTCCGCATGTGCCGGGTATCGATTTCGCTGGAACGGTCGAGGCTTCGGCCGATCCCCGCTACAAGCCAGGCGACAAAGTCATCCTCACCGGCTGGCGTGTCGGCGAAGTCTGGTGGGGCGGCTATGCGCAAAAAGCGCGCGTGAAGGCCGATTGGCTGGTGCCGTTGCCGCATGGATTGACGGCACGGCAGGCGATGGCGGTGGGCACGGCCGGTTTCAGCTCTATGCTCGCGATCCTGGCGCTGGAAACGCACGGTCTCACGCCCGAAAAGGGCGAAGTGCTGGTGACAGGCGCGGCCGGCGGCGTTGGCTCGATTGCGATCAATCTTCTGAAGGCGCGCGGCTACGACGTTGCGGCGGTCACGGGCCGCCCCGAGGCCGAAGCCTATCTGCGCGAAATCGGCGCCAAGCGCGTCATCGCGCGCGCGGACCTCGCCGAAGTCAGCAAGAAACCGCTGGAAGCCGAGACCTGGGCCGGATGCGTCGATGCCGTGGGTGGCGCCATGCTGGCACGTGTGCTTGGCCAGCTCCGGCATGGCGGCTCGGTCGCAGCGGTCGGCCTTGCGGGCGGCACCAACCTACCCGCCTCGGTGATCCCATTCCTGCTGCGCGGCGTTAACATCCTCGGCATCGACAGCGTCATGCAGCCTTATGACAAGCGCGTCGCTGCCTGGGCGCGCATTGCTTCTGATATCGACAAGGACACGCTCGAAGCGATGATCGTCCCGGCCACATTGGCCGACCTGCCCAAGCTTGGCCGCTCCATCCTCAACGGCGACGTGCGCGGCCGCGTGGTGGTGGATGTGAACGGGTGACATCGTAGACTGGAATTATTCCAATCGCCCGATTGACGAATGCCCTTCCGGCAAGGCACATAGTCGCCAATACCCGACTCCCCAACACGAGTATTCTTGTCATGCCGCACGACTCGACTGCTGCGACCATTAACGCCGCCTGGGATGAGCGCGACACAATCACGTTCGGCACCAAGGGCGCGGTGCGTGATGCCGTGGATACGGCGTTCACGCTGCTCGATCGCGGCGAGGCGCGGGTGGCGCAAAAGGGCGTGGACGGCTGGACAGTCAATCAGTGGCTGAAGAAGGCCGTGCTCCTATCGTTCCGGTTGAATGATATGACGGAAATTACCGGCGCTCCGGGCGGCGCGGTCTGGTGGGACAAGGTGCCGTCCAAATTCGCGGGCATGAGCGCAGCTGACTACCGCAAGGCCGACTTCCGCGCTGTTCCCGGCTGCATCGTGCGCCGCTCGGCCTACATCGCGCCCAAAGTGATCCTGATGCCGAGCTTCGTGAACCTCGGTGCTTATGTCGATAGCGGCACCATGGTGGATACCTGGGTGACCGTGGGCTCTTGCGCGCAGATCGGCAAGAACTGCCACCTGTCAGGCGGCGTCGGCATCGGCGGCGTGCTTGAACCCATGCAGGCCGGCCCGACCATCATCGAAGATAACTGCTTCATCGGCGCGCGTTCCGAGGTTGTCGAGGGCGTGGTCATCGGCGAGGGTTCGGTGCTGAGCATGGGTGTGTTCATCAGTGCCTCCACCATCATCATCGACCGGGCGACCGGCGAGCGCTTCATGGGACGGGTGCCGCCGTATTCGGTCGTCGTCGCAGGCTCCCTGCCTGGCAAAGCGCTGCCCGATGGCTCACCCGGCCCCAGCCTCTACTGCGCCGTCATTGTCAAACGCGTGGACGAGAAGACGCGGAGCAAGACAAGTATTAATGAGCTGTTGCGGGATTAGGCGGGACTAGGGACTGGGAGATATGTGAGCAGCCCCAAATCCCTAGTCCCAAATCCCTAGTCCCGAATCTTTCTTTCCGAGTCCCTAATATGCTCGACATCAAAAATCTCCGTGTAAAGCTCGAAGACGAGGACAAGATCATCCTCGATGGCCTGACGTTGAAAGTGCCGCGCGGCGAAGTCCATGCCATCATGGGGCCGAACGGGTCTGGGAAATCGACGCTCGGCTATGCGCTGGCGGGGCGCGGCGGCTATGAGGTCACCGGCGGTAGTGTGACGTGGAACGGCGATGATCTGTTGGCAATGGAAGTTTCCGAGCGCGCTGCCGCTGGCGTGTTCCTGGCCTTCCAGTATCCGATGGAAATCCCAGGCGTTGCCACGCTCACGTTTCTGCGCACAGCGATGAATTCGCTGAAAAAGGCGCGCGGGGCAAAAGAGCTGACCACGCCTGAATTCCTGAAAGTGGTAACCGCCAAGGCCAAAGACCTCGGAATCGACAAGGATATGCTGAAGCGCCCGGTGAATGTCGGGTTCTCCGGCGGCGAGAAGAAGCGGATGGAAATCCTGCAGATGACGCTACTGGAGCCGACGCTCTGCGTGCTGGATGAGACGGACAGCGGCCTCGACATAGATGCGCTGCGTGTAGTGGCGGACGGCGTCAACAAGCTGCGTGGCAAGGATCGGGCGATCTTGGTGATCACACATTATCAGCGGCTGCTGGACTACATCGTGCCCGACAAGGTGCATGTGCTGTCGGCCGGAAAAATTCAACGCACCGGCGGCCCGGAGCTGGCGCATGAACTGGAAAAGAGCGGGTATGCGGAGTTTACGGGGAAAGCGGCGTAGGACGCCGTTATCCCGGATGCGCTGCAGCATGTCTCATGGTGCGGCGCTGATCCGGGATCTTCTCTCAGTCAACCGTTGCGCCCTGAGCGGAGCGTCGTGGATAGATCCCGTGTGCGGCGCACCGTAAGGACGCTGCGCCGCACACGGGATGACGATTTGCTGGAATTGGGACTTAGAATGACCATCGCCATCATCAAGACCAAAGCCGAGCAGCAACTGGCTGCCGCGTTCGAGCGCGTGGCCGCGTCGTTGCCAGGCGCAAGCTGGGTGCCCGCTATGCGCAAGGCGGCCATGGGTGCGTTCGTGGGTGCAGGGCTGCCGCATCGCCGGATTGAAGCGTGGAAGTATACGGATCTTCGCGCGCAGTTGAAAGAGGCGTATGCGCCCGCCACCGGCAAAGGCGCGACCTTGGATGAAAAGGCGCTCGCTGCCGCACTCGGTCCAAATCTCGCAAAACTCCCCTGCAACCGCCTCGTCTTCGTTGATGGCGTGTTCGTTGCTGACTCCAGCGGACCAACGCCTGATCTCGGGACGGATTTCCATTTTCTCTCGATTGCGGACACGCTCGGCGACCCGGACTTCGACTGGATGACGCACGCCTTTGAGCAAACCGGCGAGACCAAAAACGATCCGCTGCTGGCGCTCAATGCTGCGTTCGTCACCGATGGCGTCACCATCCGCATTGTCGAAGGCGCAACGCTAGCCCATCCGGTCCATCTCATTTTCTTGTCCTCGTCTGCGGCCCCGGCGGCCAGCAATACGCGCAACCTGATCCGCATCGAAAAGGGCGCACACGCCACGATCCTTGAGAGCCATATCGCTGTTTCCGGTTTGGCCCGTCAGAACAATAGCGTCACGGCACTGCATGTCTGCGCAGGCGCAAAGGTCCAGCATCTGAAGCTTGTGGCCGAGGGTGCCGAAGCGACCCATCTCGGCACCTGGACCGCCGATATCGAGGCCGACGCAACGTATAACGCCTTCCAGATGACCGAGAGCGTGGCGCTCGCCCGCCACCAGCTGTTCGTCACCTTCAAGGGCGAGGGCGCGGCCTTCAATTTCAACGCCGCGGTGCTGGGGCGTGGCAAGAGCCACATCGATACGACCATGGTGATCGACCACGCGGTGCCCAAATGCACCTCGCGCGAGCTCTTGAAATGTGTGCTCGACGGCGAGGCGCGCGGCGTGTTCCAAGGCAGGGTGATCGTGCGGCCCGGCGCCCAGAAATCCGATGGCAAGCAGATGGCCAAGGCGCTGTTGCTGTCGTCCAATGCCGAGTTTGATAGCAAGCCCGAGCTTGAGATCTACGCGGATGATGTGGTCTGCGGCCACGGCTCCACCGTTGCAGAGATTGACGAAGACGAGGTGTTCTATCTTTGCGCCCGTGGCATTCCGAAACGCGACGCTCGCGCGCTGCTCATCGAAGCCTTCGCCGCCGAGGCTATCGACGCTATCGCCCATGACGGTATCCGCCAGGCTCTCCAGGCGCGGCTGAATGCGTGGCTGGCGGCGGGAGTTTAGACCGTGAACTTCATCGACTGGATCGTCTTCAATATCGTGGGAGCGGCCAACGCCGTGGCCATCGTCGTTCCGATTGGTGCGGGCTATTGGGTGAACACGCGGTTCAAGCGGCGGCCCGATGTCGTCCGATATGGGTTGACCGCCGCGGGCGTCGTTGCAGCACTGGCAGTTTGCTCCCTGAGCGCAAGTCTCTTCGGGTTCCCATCTTGGATGCCCCGATTTCTCTAGCCGACTGGACGTAAGCCTCATGTTGAACGCGACCACCCAGCACGCCCCCTTCGACGTCGCGGCCATCCGCGCCGAATTCCCCATCCTGTTCCGCGAGGTCTACGGCAAGCCTCTGGTTTATCTCGACAACGGTGCGTCGGCGCAAAAGCCGCGCGCGGTCATCGAGGCCATCACCCACGCCTATTCCTACGAATACGCCAACGTCCACCGCGGCCTGCACTATCTCGCCAATGCAACGACTACGGCCTATGAGAAGGCGCGCGCCACCGTCGCCCGCTACATCAACGCGCCCTCCGTGGACGAAGTGATCTTTACACGGGGCACCACCGAGGCGATCAACCTCGTCGCCTCCTCCTACGGTGCGGCAAACTTCCAGGCCGGCGACGAAATCGTGCTCTCGATCATGGAGCACCACTCCAACATCGTGCCGTGGCACTTCCACCGCGAGCGCAAGGGCTGCATCCTGAAATGGGCGCCGATCAACGATACCGGCGAACTCGATCTCGAGGCGTTCGATACGCTGATTACCGAGCACACCAAGATGGTCGCGATCACGCATATGTCGAATGTGCTCGGCACCGTGGTGCCGGTGAAGGAAATCTGCCGCCTCGCCCATGCCAAGGGCGTGCCGGTGCTTGTCGATGGCAGCCAGAGCGCGGTGCATCTCACCGTCGACGTTCAGGACATCGGTTGCGATTTCTATGTGTTTACTGGCCACAAGGTCTACGGACCATCTGGCATCGGCGTGTTGTGGGCGAAGAAAGAGCATCTCGATGCCATGCCTCCTTACATGGGTGGCGGCGAGATGATCGAGAGCGTCTCGATAGAGACCGTGACTTATGGCGCCACGCCGCACAAGTTCGAAGCAGGCACGCCAAGCATCGTCCCCGCTATCGGCCTAGGCGCGGCGCTCAACTTCGTCATGGACACCGGCCGCGAGGCAATCCGCAAGCACGAGGACGAACTGACGGTTTACGCACACCAGAAACTAGGTGAGCTGAACTTTTTGAAGATCCATGGAAGGGCGCGCGGCAAAGGCGCCATTGTGTCGTTCTCAATCGATGGTCTGCACCCGCATGATATCGCGACCATCATCGACCGCTCTGGCATCGCTGTTCGCGCGGGTCATCACTGCGCCCAACAGTTGATGACGCGGCTGGGCGTGCCGGCCACCTGCCGCGCCTCGTTTGCCATGTACAACACCAAGGCCGAGATCGACGCCCTTGCCGCCGCGCTACGCAAGGCGCATGATTTCTTTGCGTGAGGATTGCAATGAGTGAAGGTTTGACAGTGTCACACGACGAGCCGGTGCCGGAAGCGGCGGTGCCCGTCGCGGCTTTGCCGCCAGAAGAGCTGGAGCGGCTGACGGCAGACATCATCGCCGCGCTGAAAACCGTCTACGACCCCGAAATCCCTGCCGACATCTACGAACTCGGCCTCATCTACAAGGTGGACGTGGACGGATCGCGAAATGTCGCCATCGATATGACGCTGACCTCGCCAGGATGTCCCGTCGCGGGCGAAATGCCGATCTGGGTGAAAAACGCCGTCAGCACCATCGCGGGGGTGCAAGACGTTGCGGTCCAGATCGTGTTCGACCCGCCCTGGGACCAGTCCCGCATGTCCGAAGAAGCGCAGATGGCGCTGAACATGTTTTGACGCGCGTGTCATGCAGATGACGTAGGCTGGGTCAAGGCCTTCGCGCGACCTAACATCTGAGCTACGGCGCATGCTGCCTAGGTGTTGGGTCGCGCGAAGGCTTGACCCAATCTACGGTCGGAGCTCCGCTCGCGCAACGTCCGGGCAATGATCATCCCCAAAAGCATACCGCCCACGAACAGGAATGGCTCGATCCGCCCGATACCGAGCGCAGGAATCGAGCCGCCCGGGCAAAAACCGCTGAGGCCCCAGCCGATACCGAACAGCGCCGAACCGCCGAGCAGGCTCAGGTCGATGGCTTTAGCTTCTGGTAGCGAAAAGGCCACCGCCAGCAGCGGTTTTCCACGCGCCAGGACGATCCGGTAGCCTATCAACGATACCGCGAGCCCCCCACCCATAACGAAGGCGAGGCTGGGATCCCAGGTGCCCGCGACATCGAAGAAGTTAATAACTTTGGCCGGATCGATCATGCCCGAAATGGCGATGCCGAGGCCAAAGACGATACCAAGTACCAATGCTGCGAGGATGGTCCGCATGTCAGCCTCCGAAAACGTGGCGTGAGAGGAACACTGTGATCGCCGCCGTCGCCATGAATGTCACAACCGCCGCCAGCGAACGCGGTGACAGCCGCGCAAGGCCGCAGATGCCGTGGCCGCTCGGGCAGCCATTGCCGTAGGTCGTGCCGATGCCGGCGAGGACGCCAGACAGTGGCAAGGACCAGAGAGGGGCGGGCACGGAGAACCCAACCGGCCCCCAGCCTCCAACCAACAGGATCACCGGCGCGATAATGGCTCCCACCAGAAATGCCAGCCGCCAGCCTTGCTCACCGTCCGTCCACGGCGGAATAACCCCGCGCGCGATGCCGGTCATGCCCGCGACGCGCCCAAGCATCGCCATCAGCCCTACGGCCGACAACCCGATCAGCGCGCCACCGATGAGGGAGAAAAGCGGAGTGAAGGGGGTGATCATGGTGCCAAAATTCCTTTGAAAAACGGATCGTCCGCATTCTTCAGTTTACAGATATTACCATCCGGGCCGGCGAAGGTGGCGACGGTGCCCCAGTTGAAAGTTTTCATTTCTATGCTGACGCCGCGTTTGGACAATGCTGCCGCCGCGGCGGCAACGTCGTCGACGTTGAACCGCAACATCGTCGGGTTCTCACTATTGTGCTTGTTGCGATCCACCGCCATACCGCCGGTCTCGATCATCAGATTGCCTTCGCCGAACCGAAGGCAGACCAGTTCGTGTTTCTCGAACCAGACCGGCAATCCGAGCACGTCGCGGTAGAACGCAACGCAGGCCGCGAAGCGCTCTGTGCCCAAAATGATGCCGATGGTTCGTGGGATGAAGGGAGGCTGCATGACGGGTTCGCCAGAATTTGCGATTCCCCTTTCCCCACTGCGCGAAGGCTTGCGGGGAGAGGCAGCATCAAAGGTCCTTCCGTACCACGTCCCCGAGCCCGGCATAGTCGCGCTGATAGACGCCTCGCACGGCGTCGAGTGCGCGCTGCCAGACGTCGAGGGGCTGACGGGTGTTGGTTTCGAAGCAGTCGAAGCCGCAGCGCACGAGGTGGCCGGCCTGATCGGCCATCGGCTTGCCGGTGGCGCGGATTTCGCCCTTGAAGTGAAGCGTATGGCGCAGCACGCGAGCCTGGCTGAAGGCGCGGCCGTCGTGGAACTGGGGGAATTCTAGCGCAACGAGTGCGAGTTTGGAGAGATGCGGCACAAGTTCCTCAGCATCCACCGTGTTCATCAGGAGGACGCCGAGCTTGCCTTGGCGCGGCCGCAGTACCGCTGTATCGTCTTTTAGGCGTACCGCATCGACGAGCACATCGCCATCGTCGGGGACCGGCGCTTCGCCCTCGATGCGGATGTAGGCGTCGTCAATGTAGTGGCCGTTTTTGATGAGGGGCATGGGACAAACTCTTAAGTAAGGGGCGAATAGTGAGTAGCGAAAAGCTAATGGTAAGCAGGGCCTTCCCTATTCGCTATTTGCTACTCACTATTCCCGTCTAAAACCTACTCCGCCGCCTGCGCATAGATGGCCTCTTTGAACGGCGCGGCGCCTAACCTTCGATACGCTCCAAGGAACGTCTCGCCGGGCTGGCGCAGGCCGATATAGGTGTCGACGATTTTTTCGATGGCGGTGGGGACTTCGGCGTCGGAGAAGCCCGGGCCCATGATGGTGCCGATGGAGGCGTGTTCATCCGCTGACCCGCCTAAAGTGATCTGATAAAACTCCTTACCCGCCTTATCGAGGCCCAGGATGCCGATGTGCCCCGCGTGGTGATGGCCGCAGGCGTTGATGCATCCCGAGATTTTTATCGCCAGATCGCCGATCTGTTTCTGCCGTTCGGGGGCTTCAAAGCGCTTGGAGATCGCCTGCGCGATCGGGATCGAGCGGGCAGTGGCAAGGGCGCAATAGTCGAGGCCGGGGCAGGCGATGATGTCGGTGACGAGGCCAAGATTGGCAGATGCCATGCCGTACTTTTCCAGCGCGTGATAAACGGCGACCACGTCCTTCTTGCGCACGTAGGGCAGCACCAGGTTCTGCGCGTGGCTGACGCGGATTTCGCTCAAACTGAACTTATCGGCGATGCCGGCGACGGCGCGCATCTGGTCGCTTGTCGCGTCACCTGGAATGCCACCCTCAGGCTTCAGCGAGATATTGACGATGGTGTAACCCCGCTGCTTGTGTTTGGCGCAGTTCACCTCATACCAGCGGGCCATTTTGCTGTTGGCTCTGAGATGCTGCGTGAGCTGTGCATCCTCGTCCGGCAGCGCATCATATATTGGCGGGGCGAAATATGTCTCTATGCGCGCAATTTCCTTCTCGGGCACCAGATGGCTCACGCCACCTGCCGCCTTCACCTTCTCGTATTCTTCATCGACCATCTTGCGGAAGACGTCGTCACCCTCCTCGTGCAACAGGATCTTGATCCGCGCTTTATACTTGTTGTCGCGGCGGCCATAGAGATTATAGACCCGCATCACGGCTTCAATGTAAGACAGCAATTCGCCCTTAGGCAGCCACGCGCGGCAGACCTTGGCGATCATCGGCGTGCGCCCCATACCGCCGCCCACAAGAACCTGGAAGCCGGCCTCGCCGTCTGCGTTCCTGACGATCTTTAAGCCGATATCATGGAACGCCACCGCCGCCCGGTCCGCTTCGGCGCCCGTCACGGCGATCTTGAATTTACGCGGCAGGAAGCAGAATTCCGGGTGCAGGCTTGACCACTGGCGCAGAAGCTCTGCCCACGGACGCGGGTCCTCAATCTCGTCAGCCGCGACGCCAGCCCAATGATCGGCGGTCACGTTGCGGATGCAGTTGCCCGACGTCTGGATGGCGTGCATTTCCACGTCGGCCAGCGCCTGCAGAATGTCGGCTGTGTCTTCGAGCTTGGGCCAGTTGAATTGCAGGTTTTGCCGGGTAGTAAAATGACCGTAGTTCTTGTCCCACTTGTCGCCGATAAAGGCGAGTTGCCGCATCTGTTTCGATGACAGCGTGCCGTAAGGAATGGCGATCCGCAGCATATAGGCGTGCAATTGCAGATAGAGCCCGTTCATCAGCCGAAGCGGCCGGAACTCGTCCTCCGTCAGTTCGCCCGAAATGCGGCGAAGCGTCTGGTCACGGAACTGCGCCACGCGTTCGCGGACAAAGGTGTGGTCGAATTCGTCGTAGCGGTACATGGGTGGCGCTCGTGGAAGTCAGAGAAAGTAAGAAAGGAAGGAAACAGAGGGATTAGAGAGTAGGGATTAGGGATTGGGAAGAGATATGGCAACCGGGGAAACCGTTTTCCCTAATCCCCAATAGCTACTCTCCAATCCCTCGTTCTACTTTAAATAAACGCCCCACCCTGACCGCTGCCACCCGCTGCCCGCTCAGCCTGTTTGCCAAGATCTGTCCGCACTGTGGGGCCGAGCGTGCGCAGATGCTCGCGAATGAGGTTGGCGCGGGGGCGGCCGTTTTCTTCGATGACGTCAATGAGATAAGGTCCGACCACCACATTGGCTTTGGCCGCAATGTTGCCTCGCCCCTCCAGCTCCAGCGCTGACTCCTTGCTGGTGGCGATGGCCGCGTCCTCGATCCAGGGCGACCAGGCCGCGCCGTCGGTCATGAAGACGACGAGGCCATCCTTCAAGAGGTTGGCCGTCAGCACTTGCCGGACGTCTTTCTTTACCGCCATTTATCCCATCACCCAATGCGTGGCCTCGGCAACCTGGGCCTGGCTCCAGTCCTCGGCGAACTCCGGCGTCATGGTGGTGAACGCCTTCACCCACGACGGCCGCGTCAATCCGGCAGCCTGCCAGTCGAAGCCGAAGAACAGGATGGCCGGGGCCACGATCCTCTCGCTCTCGATACAGGCGCCGAAATCGTGTAGCATCGTAGCGAAAGCGCGCTCGCTGACAAGTGTGCCGTTCTCGACAATCACGACCGGCATATCCGGCCGCGCTCCCGCCTTCAGCAGTTCGCGCCGGATTTGGGAGGCGTTGTCGACGCCCATGTAGACGGCGAAGGCGTGGCCATGGCGCGCCAGCGCGCGCCAGTCGAGGTCCAGTTCGCCATCGGCGGTGGCCCCTGTCAAAATCGTGAACTCGCGCAATTTGCTACGGAGCGTCAGCGGCAGGCCGATTCGGGCGGCGCAGGCGTGGGCGGCGGTGATGCCGGGGATGACTTCGACGTTGAGGCCTGCTGCCCGCACAGCGGACATTTCCTCGGCGGCGCGGCCGAACACGAACGCATCGCCGCCCTTGAGGCGGGCAACCACCTGGCCTTGCAAGCCTTCGCGGACCAGCGTGGCGTTGATCTCGTCCTGCGGCGTCGATGGGCCGCCAGGTGTTTTGCCGACATAGATGCGCTTGGCCTCGCGGCGGGCGTGCTCGACGATTTCGTTGGGCACCAGCCGGTCAATGACGAGGACGTCGGCGCGTTGTAGTGCTAGTTGGGCCCGCAGCGTAATGAGGTCGCCTGCGCCAGGGCCGCAGCCGATGAGGATGACGCGGCCGGGTTCGCGGTTGCTGGACCCGGCGGCGGCAAGCTCGCGCGCGACGGCGCGTTCGGCAGCTTGCGTGTCGCCTGCCAGGGCGGCGGCGCGGAAGGAGCCCTGGAGCAGCCGCTCCCAGAAGCGGCGGCGCGCGGATATGTCTTTGACGGCGTGAGCGACGCGCTCGCGCAGTTTGCCTGCGGCGCGCGCCATGCGGCCAAAGCCGGGTGGCAAATGAGCTTCCAGATGTGTCTTTATTTCGCGGGCTAGTACGGGGCTTGAGCCTTCAGTACCAATGGCGATGGTGATCGGGTCGCGGTCGACGATGGCGGGGGTGATAAAATCAGAGGGGTCCAGCTCGTCCACCACATTAATCAGCACGTTTCTCGCTTTGGCTGCCGCCGCGATTGGCGCGTTCTGCTCATGGTCTCCGGTAGCGCCGTAAGCGATGAACACGCCATCAAGATCGCTTTCCTCAAAGGGTCGCCGATGCAACGCGATGCAGCCCGACGCGGCCCAGGCCACGAGTTCAGCATCGGGCTTTTCGGCGACAACAGTAATCACGACTGCGGTCTTCATCAGTAGCCGCGTCTTCTGCACGGCAGGCTCGCCACCGCCCACCACCAGCGCGCGCTTGCCGCGCATATCCAGGAACACCGGGAAATATTTCATATGCCTGCTCCATCCAGCAGTAGTTCGAGGCCGTCGAGTTCTTCCTGGTAGATGATCTGGCAAGACAAGCGCGAGGTCGAAGCGAGGCTCGGCACTGTGTCGAGCATGTTCTCTTCCTCGTCGTTGGCGGCGTGCAGCTTGTCCACCCAGGCTGCATCGACGATGACGTGGCAGGTCGCACACGCACACGCGCCGCCGCATAGGCCCTCGATGGGCATCCCGTGCTCGCGCAGTATTTCCATCACGCGCCAGCCTTCGACCGCGTCCAAAACGTGGCTGTTGCCGTCGGAGTCTTTCACTTTCAGAACGCCCATGATCATCTCGCTTAGGGAGTGTTGATGGGCAATATGGCATCAGATGGAAAAAAATTCCACAAACGCGCTGGTGATGGATCGAAAAAGCGATAGGGCTATCGCTTGTAGGTACCATTTAGCAACAAATTTGCTGAAATCCGTCAAACCGGAGCAACATTTGGGCTCCGCGCAGGCTCAGCCCAGCCTACGAGCCAGCATCCCGGCCACCTTCTCCCCAATTGCCAGCGACGATGTGAGACCGGGACTCTCAATTCCAAACAGCATCACGAGGCCGTCGAGCCCATGCTCTTCCCGGAAATGAATGGCGAAATCGGCGGCAGGGTCGCCAGCGCGGCTGAGTTTTGGGCGGATGCCGGTGCCATCCTCCTGTAACGCGCCATTTGGCAGGCCCGGCCAATAGGCGCGGATGCTGGTGTAGAACTGCGCTTCGGCGGCGGGATTAAAACTATAGTCAAGTTCATCGATCCATTCGACGTCCGGCCCGAATTTGGTGCGTCCGCCCATATCAAGCGTGACATGCGTCCCGAGCCCGCCGCTGACTGGCATTGGGTAAACCAGCCGAGAAAAAGGCGACTGGCCGCGCAGGGCGTAGTAGCGGCCACGTGCGAAGGACGTTTGCGGCGGGGCGTATTTGGGCGAAAACCGCAGCTGGCCCGCGAGTGCGGACGTGTGCAGCCCGGCCGCCATCACGAGTTGGCGGCAGGTGATGGGTACGCCGTCCACCCGAAGCGAAAACAGGCCGCCAGTTGTGTGCTCGATGCCATCAACGCGCGCGCGCAATAGGATCTGCGCGCCATGCGCCTCGGCCTCGCCCGCCAGCGCAAGCAGATATGCGTGGCTGTCGATGATGCCCGTCGAAGGCGAGAGCAGACCGGCCGCGCAGAGCACCTCGGGCTCCAACGCTCGCACTTCGCCGGCGGAAACGGGCAACAGATCATCGACGCCGTTTTTGCGCGCCGTTTCGGCAAACATCGCGAGCGTCCCCAGCTCCGCATCGCGTGTCGCCACCAACAACTTGCCGATCCGGCGATGGGGCACGCCATGCTCCGCGCAGAACGCATAGAGCTGCTGTTTTCCCGCAACGCACAGCCGGGCCTTCAGGCTGCCGGGCGGATAATAGATCCCGGCATGAATCACTTCGCTGTTGCGCGAGCTGGTCTCGTAGCCGAGGCCCTCATGCTGCTCCAGCAGTACGACCTCGCGGCCTTCCAGCGCCAGCGCGCGCGCAGTCGCCAGCCCCACAGCACCGCCACCAATGACCACCATTTCCAGATCCGGGATGCTCAAACCCAAAACCTCAATTGCGCCCGCCGAATCGGGGTAAACCCATTCTGATGACATTCACCTTCCTAAATACGGCCGATTGGCAAATCGGCAAAGCCTTTGGCGGTTTGCCCAAGGATGTGGCGGCGGCGCTGACCGACGCGCGGCTGGCGGCCATCGACCGGCTGGCGGATGTAGCGCACGCCGCTGGTGCACGGCACGTGCTGGTGGCAGGCGATGTGTTCGATAGCGAGGCGCCGGCGCCTAAGACCGTGCGGCAAGCGCTAGCCCGCATGACGCGGCATGGCGAGCTGACCTGGCATCTGCTGCCCGGCAATCACGACGCGCACCGGCCGGGCGGGTTGTGGGAACGGATGGTCTTGGACGATCTTCCGGCCAATATCCGGCCCCACCTGACGCCATTGCCCGTGGAGATCGCGCCCGGTGTCTGGCTGCTGCCCGCACCGCTGACCGGCCGCGCGGTGAGCACCGATCCCACCGCGCATCTGGATACCGCCGCCACACCTGCTGGTGCGCTGCGGATCGGCCTCGCGCATGGCTCCGTGCGCGGCTTTGGCAGCGATGGCGATGCGCCGGTTCTGATATCCAGGTCGCGGGCTCAATCCGCTCGCCTCGACTATCTTGCGCTCGGCGATTGGCACGGCGCGTTGCGCATCGATGAGCGCACCTGGTATGCGGGCACACCCGAGCCAGACCGGTTTCTTGGCAACGATGCTGGGCACGCGCTGATCGTGCGGATCGCGGGCCCAGGAAAGCCGCCGGGTGTCGAGAAAGTTCGGATGGCGCAATTTGTCTGGCTACGGATGGAACACGTGGTTTCAGGCGCGGACAGCCTCTCAGCATTGGAAACGCTGATTGCCAAAGCAGCTGACAGACCCAGCGACGTGCTTCTGCAACTTGAACTCACGGGCTGCGTCTCGGCGACGGAGCGACAGGAAGTTTTGCGGCGTCTGCGCACGATCGAGGCGGGGCTGAGGCATTTGGAGACGGATATGGCGAGGCTGTCCGTAAAGGCCAGCAGTGCGGATCTGGACGCCCTCGGTGCCATGGGCGAGCTGCGGCTGGTGGGCGAGCGGCTTTCGCAGCTGACGGAAGACTCCGCCGCGCCGGAGGCCCTGTCGCTCCTCTTTGATCTGGCCGCCGAAACGCACAGCGTGCGGGCATGAAGATCAAAGCCGTGCGCGTGCGCGAGGTGGGAACCTTCCGCGATCCCGTCGCCCTGGAGGGCCTCAGCGGCAGCCTTGACGTGCTGGCGGGACCTAATGAGCTCGGTAAGTCGACGCTGTTCCGCGGGCTGGAAGCGGCGTTTCTTGATCAGTACACAACTAAAAGTGATAAGATCAGTAAGTGGATGGTGCCCGACACTGGCGGCGCGCCGATCATCGAAGTGGATTTCGATACCGGCGGGGCCGCATACCGGCTGCGCAAGCGGTTCTTCTCGGCCGCCAAGGCCTCCTTGACCGGGCTCGATGATGGCACCGTGTCGCGCGGCGCCGATGCCGAGGCGCAGCTGGCGGAGTTGCTCGTCAAAGCGGGCGGCGTAGACCGGCTTGGGCTGATGTGGGTTAGGCAGACGGCGTCGCTTGATCCGTTCGAAGTCAATGGCGGCACGCGGGCGAGCCTCAAAGGCCTGATCGAGCGCGAATTGGCGGCGGTGACCGGCGGCGAACAGGCGCACGCGGTGCAAACACTGATCCAACAGCGGCTCGATGCGCTGGTGACGGGAGCACAACGGCGGCCGAAAGGAGCGTACAAGGAGGCTGTCGAGATGCGCGCGCAGCTGGCGGCGGAACGGGGTGTGCTGACTGAAAAGGCTGCGCATGGCAGCACCGGGTTCGACAGGCTTGGCGTGCTACGTGAGAGCCATGCTATACTGATTGGGGCTGGTGGACAACAGACGCGTACGGATCGTATTGCTGCGGCCCGCAACGTGCTGGAAACAGCCCGTGCCGCCGCTGACAAACGCCGTGCCGGTGAGGAGCAGTGGAAGCGGCTCGACCAGAACAGCGTGCTGGCCGCCGCCGCACTTGCCGATTTCGGCCGCCGCTCGCAGGACGCGGCCGGTCTTGCCAAGGCGATTGCAGCGCTGACGGAGCACCAGGCCGGTGCACACGTTTTGTGCGACGAGGTCAACGAGGCGGTATCGAACGGCGCGCGTGCTCTGGCTTCGCTGGAGGCCGATGCGCACGCGCTGCAAGCGCAACTCGAAATAGCGCGCCGGTTCGCGGACTACGACGCCTTGGCCACCCGGCTCGCCGAGGCCGAGGCCTTGGCACTGCGGCTCACCGGACTCCAGCAATCACTCGCAGCCAATGCGGCGACGCCAGACCTGCTGCGCCAGGCCGAAACCGAAGCGCGGGCCATTGAAACGCTCAATGCTCAGCTCACGGCCGGGTCCACCCGGGTCAGCATCACCTACGAACCCGGCGCCGAGGGCCGCATCACGCGTGACGGCGCGCCGCTTCATGAGGGCGCGCACATCCTCGCCGAACAACTACTGGTGTTGACGATCCCCGGCCTCGGCCGCATCGCCATCACGCCAGGTGTCGCCGAAGGCTGGGGCGTGACGGCGTCCAAGATTGAGCACCACCGTCGGGTTCTGGCCGAACTTCTGGTAAAGGTCTGTGCTGACACTCTTTCTACACTTCGTGATCGCGCCGTTGAACGGACTGAACACGCCGCTGAGCATGGCCGCGCCGCCGCGCGTCTGCAAGGTCTGTGCCCGGAGGGTCTGGAAACGCTCCGTGGACGGCTGGCGGTGCATGTTGGAGCTTTGCAAGGAGCAACCCCTCACCCTGTCTTTCGCCCCACGGGAGAAGGACAGGGTGAGGGGTTGATCAGTGGGCAATCCAACAACGCGGCCGCAATCGAAGCCGCATTGCAAGCCGCCGTGGCGCGCCACAAATCGGCCAGCACCGATCACCGTGCGGCACAATCAGCAGCCCAGCAGCACAGCCTCGCGCTGGCCAAGCTCGATGCCGAACTGGCGGCGCTTGGCCAGCGCAATGCCGCAACGCTCGCCAAACTGCCGCCGGAGCCAGACCGCGAGGCCCATCGCGCCAAACTCGACGCCGCCCATTCGGTCGCCGCAGACCGCGCCCGCGAGGCTGTCCTGACGCTGAAGGCGCTGCGCGATGTCGAGCCGGCACCCGAGCACCTGCGCGCCCACGAGGCCGAACTCGCCGCTGCCATCGCGGCCGATGCCGAGGTTACAGCCGCGCTCACTGCGCAAGGCCGCGAGATGGCCACCATCGAAGCCGTCCTGCAGCGCGACGCGCTCGACGGCATCGCCGAGCGGCTCGCCGAATGCGAGGGCGAACTCAACGCCGCCACCCGCCGCCTTGCCTTACTCACCCGTGAGATCGCCGCGCTTGAGCTGCTAAAAACCCAGTTCCGCCTTGCGGGGCAAGAAACCCGCGAGCGTTACCTCGCCCCAGTGCTCGCACACCTCGCACCCTATCTGTCGGCGGTCATTCCAGGGGCGGAGCTACAACTTGGGGAAGCTTTCGCGGCCACCCGCCTTTCCCGCAATGGCCGCCACGAAGCCATCGAGCGCCTCAGCCACGGCACCCGCGAGCAGGTCGCCTTGCTGGTCCGCCTGGGTCTCGCATCGGTGCTCGCGGGCACCGGTGAGCCCTTGCCACTGATCCTCGATGACGCCCTCGTTTACGCCGATGACGAGCGCATCGCGGCCTCATTCTCGGCCCTGCGGCTGGCAGCGGAACGGCACCAGGTCATCGTCTTCACCTGCCGCAGTAAGGCCTTCGAGACTCTTGGCGGCACCCGCCTCGCCCTCACGCCGTGGCAAGGCTTTTCGGAATGAGGCCCGAATTAATTATTGCGTTCCCCGCGAATAAACTCCCTGGCGCTCCGTTCTATTGGTGTGAGTGCCGGCGCAGTATCGCGTCTCGAAGCGTCAAGCCTCGATAAGCCGGTAAGCGAGACATCCGTGAATCGACCCCGCTAGTGACATTGGCGAATGTCTTTGCATCTCACGACTAGAAGCGGCACCGAAGCAGCCACGGTGCCGCTTTTTTTGTGAGCAGGTCACGTGCAACGTTCCTCAACTGCCGTAAACTACCGTGGATCCGGCGCAACGGCGCCGGTCGCGCGGTCGCGCTCGGCTTCGCCATGGCGCGGTGAGATTTTGCACCAAAAATTCTAGCACCGAGCTAGGGCCTGTCGTCAGTTATGGTTTGGAGCTGGATGAGGTCAAAACTGGCTGAGTGCAAGGCGATTTGCGCCGCCAATACACTCGTATTGGCAAGCAAAGCGACGCCGCAGTCAGACAGTTTTCACCTCACCGCTTCGCGGCGTGGCGATTTTGGCCGATGAGTGCGTTGCTCGTCCTAAGCAGACTCTGAGCATTTGACCAACGAATCCAGTTGGTGATTCCGTCTTCCTACTGATTCGCGGAGGCGGGACATGGCGGGCAAATCTCCAGTGACTGCGAGTGATGAGCAAAAACGGGCGCTGGAGGCGCTGGCCGGATCGAAGGATCGGC
>JANYHF010000012.1:0-12500 GCA_025359185.1 Hyphomicrobiaceae bacterium
CCTACATCGATAGTCCAACGCAGGAGCCGAGAGGGACAGGATGTCGCTTACGCCCTACTCCGGCTTATCCCCCCACGATGTTCGTTGGCCGCCAGCCGGTTGCCAGCTTCTTGCATTGCTCGATCCACTTCTCCCTGACCGGACGATCCTTGAACGCTGGCAGCTGGGAAAGCATTAACGGCAAATTAGCTCTTTACCCAGAGCGAGATGAGAAAATAGTCAACACTGGTTGCAACGGGCGGTTCAGCGCATCACTTTGGCCGCATCGTTTCCGGAGCCGATGACGGGCTCGCCAGATGGCGTTGCCAGGCCCGCGGCCGTCACGTTTGGCCGGGGTTCACCGATTTTGTAGACGGCCAAAAACCTGTCCGTTGACGTATCGCGCACGGCGTTGAACCATTTGCGGCAGCCTGAAGCGTGCATCCAGCGCTCGGCCCACACGCCCTTGGGGTTGTTGCGCATGAAGACAAACTCGGCCCACTGCGCGTCGGTCATCGTCTCGCTATTGGCCGGGCGCGAAATATGCGCCTCGCCGCCGTAAGTGAATTCCGATTGGTCGCGGGTCCCGCAATGGGGGCAGGTGATGAGCAACATGCGCTTGGGCTTCCGGCAAATGTGCGACGGTAGTGGCTGGTATCTGGCACAGGCCCAACGGCGGCGTCCATAGGCCGATTACCGCTGGGTCTCTAAAACCTCGCGCATGGCTTCCATGATGATGCCGGGTAGGGCTTCGGTCAGGTCATGCATGGACTGATCCAAGCAGGGTACCGAGTGTTCCCGCCAGCCACGAATTGTCCCGGTGTTTTCGATGGAGGCCTTCTCAAGCCGCCCAACACGCCTTGTCAAGTCCTGGAAATCAGCATCGGTGACGGTCATTGTGGCCTCTCCGGCTGACGCCCAAAGACTTACGCCATTTTGCGGCGAAAACACAACAGTGATGCGCCTGGGTGATTGCAAAACGCGCCCGCACAGGTTCAGCGGATAACGTCGATCTCGACGCCGGTCTTAACCTTGGCCCATATTTTGTCGGCCGTCATGACCCGCACGCCCAGGCGTTGCGCCAGTGCAAGGCAGGCCCGATCAGCAAATGACAGGCCGAATTCTTTGGTCGTTGCCCGAAGGGCGCCAGTGCGCAGCGCGAGATCGTTGTCATAGGGCACGACCAGATTGACCAGCATAGCTTGGAATTTCATTTGCTCTTCGCGGGTCAGTTTCCACTCAACGAGTTTGCTGTAAACTTCCGCCGCATTCACAGTCGACAGGACAGCGCGGGGCAGCACTGCCACGACGCGATCCCAGCCGGTCTCAGCTTTGAACATCGCCAGCACGGCGGAGCTATCGAGAACAACTGTTGGGGCCGCCACTTACTCTGCGTCCTCCCGTGCCTGTTCCGCCCGCTTTTCAGCGATAAATTCGTCGACGAGGCTGACGCCTTTGGGGTGGTACTTGTTCGTTATGGCCTGCAATTCGCGCACGCTGGCCGCCAGCGTGACAAGGCGAAGCTCGTTGTTTTCCAGGCTGACAAGCAGCGCATCGCCCTGTTTCATGCCCATAGCCTCCCTTATGTCAGCCGGTATAACGACCCGCCCACCTGGCCCAAGACGTGTTGTGGCAGACATGACACCAACCGCGTCATCCGTCGCATCGCTGTCATCTGACGTGAAGCTCGGCTGAGGCTGATCATAAAATCCACGGCTCATGGCACGACTCCAATTTCACCTATGCCATACAGATGTAGTAGGTTCACAAATAATGTCAATCGAAAAATTATTGACATTTTACTATGTCATGCCAAATCGTCCTCAATGCGCCACAGCGGCGGCTCCATGTTCTGCCACCAGTGCCCCGCTGGAAAACCGCTCGACCGAGAACGGCGCGGCGATAGCGTTTGGCTCGTCGCGCGCCACCAAATCGGCGAAGGCGTGGCCCGAGCCCGGAGTCGCCTTCCAGCCACCCGTGCCCCAGCCCGCATTGATGTAAAAACCCTTCACCTTGGTTTTGGTGATGATCGGGCTTGCGTCCGGGCAAGTGTCGACAATGCCGCCCCATTGCCTGAGCAGCCGTAGCCGCGAAAACATCGGGAACAGTTCGATCAGTGCTGCGAGCGAATGCTCGATCGTGTCGAGGCCGCCGCGCTGGGTGTAGGAATTGTGCGGATCGATGCCGGCGCCCATGACCAGCTCGCCCTTGTCGGACTGGCTGACATAGGCGTGGACTGCGTTCGACATCACCACGCACGGGATCAGCGGTTTGACGGGCTCCGACACCCAGGCCTGCAAGGGATGCGACTGGATCGGCAACCGCACGCCCACCATATTGGCTATGATCGAGGTGTGCCCGGCCGCCACGCTTGCGACCTTGGGCGTTCGGATGTCGCCTCGCGAAGTCGAAATGCCGGTTACCACGCCGGCCTCGACTTTGATACCGGTCACTTCGCAATTCTGGATGATATCGACGCCCATGACATCAGCGGCGCGCGCGTAGCCCCAGACCACCGCGTCATGCCGGTTGACACCGCCACGCCGTTGCAGCGTCGCCCCCAGCACGGGAAACCGCGAGCCCGCAGAGATGTTGATCGGCGGGCAGAATTCTTTCACCTGTTTGGCGTCCAGCCACTCGGTGTCGATGCCGTTCAACCGGTTCGCCTCGGTGCGCCGCTTCAGCACTCGCGCCTCGCCCTCGTCATGCGCCAAGTTCATCACGCCGCGATGACTCATCATGATGTTGTAGTTCAGCTCGCGCCCGAGCCCCTCCCAGAGCTTCAGCGCATGCTCGTAGATGGCGGCGCTGGCGTCTTCGAGATAGTTCGAGCGGATGATGGTCGTGTTGCGCCCGGCATTGCCGCCGCCGATCCAGCCCTTTTCGATCACCGCGATGTTGCGCATCCCGTGCAGCTTGGCGAGGTAGTAGGCCGTCGCCAGCCCATGCCCGCCGCCGCCGATGATGACGGCGTCATAGGCGGGTTTGGGATCGGGGAACCGCCAGGCGGGCGTCCAGCCCTTGTGGCCGGTAAAACCCTCGCGCAGGAGGGAGAGGAAAGAGTAAGTGGGCATGTGGCGGGTCCGGTGGCGGTTGCGGGCTTTGTAGCAGGCAGCAGGCTGCGGGCAACAGAATAGCAGCCGTCAGCGTGCGCACGTCGGGGCCAGCACGATCCCCCCCCCGGGCCGCCGTCACAAAATCTCGCCAGCCGCCCCGCGTGACATTTTTGCGACAGCAGTTATCCACCCAACTGGCGCTTGACAACCGTCCCCAAGCCGTAATTTTTTCTCTGCGGACCTGCACTTTCAATTGACAACGGCGTGCAAATAGGGCCTTTCCCTATCGGTAATGACAGACGCATGGTCAGCTCTCCACCCCTAATCGCACGTCTGAGCTTTTGCACCGTACGCTAGTGCGGGTCCGACGCTCTCTCTCACGATCTATCTCTCAAAGGCGAATTCAATGACTTCAGGCACCGTTAAGTTCTACAATACGCAAAAGGGTTATGGCTTTATTGCTCCCGATGGCGGCGGCAACGACGTGTTCGTTCACGCTTCGGCTCTTGAGCGCGCCGGCATCCGCAGCCTCAACGAAGGCCAAAAGGTGATGTTCGACACAGAAGTCGACCGTCGCAGCGGCAAGACAGCTGTCAGCAAGATCGAGACGGCCTAAGTCTAAGCATTCCGTGCGGACTCTGTCTCGCACCCGAACGCTAGAAGCCGCTCCAAACCTGGGGCGGCTTTTTTACGATCAGACAGATCCTTTCAGCCTCACTGGATAAGCACGGACGACAATGGCGGGTTTCAAAGACAAAGGTTTCAGCGACCGGATTTCGGCTGCTGCCAAGGCGCGCGAAGCTGCGCTGGAAAAATTCAAATCCCGGCCCAAGCCGGACGATCCCGAGATGCTCGCAAAGGCCGCCGCCCGCAAGGCCACGGCCGACGCGCGAGAGGCCAAAGCGGCCGAACGCGAAGTCGAGCGCATTGCCCGCAAGGCCCGCGAGGCCGAAGAGCAAAGAGCGCGCGAGATCGCTGAAGCGGCCGAGAAGGCCATGCGGGCTGAAAATCAGATGGCCGAGGCGGTCCGGATCATGTCCGAACAGAAAGCCGCGCGCGATGCCCGCTATGCCGCCCGCAAGGCGCGCAAGTCGTAGTGCGATCCGCCAGGTTCAAGGCCAGGGCGTATTAGGCTCCCCGTGTACCGATAAGATCTGCATGCTCCCCTTTCGGCATGGCCGGGTAAAGCCCAGCCATGATGTTCAAATAACTTCGGCCGCGAGCGGTTGTGCGAGCTGGTGGATGGGTATTTGGCCGGGCGCGTAGAGAGCTGAACGGCAATTGAGACACGCGCGCCATTCACCGCTACCACTGGCCCGCGCACTGCAATTGGCCGGGACCACCAGAGATGACCCTCACGCAGTTTGGATGGAACGAGCGTTGGCAACGGGAGTACGAGACCGTTGCTGGGGAAGGCGTTTTGCCGGGCCGGGTGGTGGGCGAGCACCGGACACATTATCAGATCGCCATCGGCGATAGTGAGGTGACGGCTGAAACGCCGGGGCGCGTTCGCAATGCGGCGGCGTTGCGGTCGGACCTGCCGGGCGTTGGGGATTTCGTGGCCGTGCGCCCAAGTGCGGGCGATGGACCGGCCACTATCGAAGCAGTGCTGCCACGCTCGACCGCCCTCGTTCGCAAGGCGTCGGGCAAGGAGACGCCGCAGCTGCTGGCGGCCAATGTCGATGTCGTCTTCATCGTTACTGGGCTGGATGGCGATTTTAACCTTGCCCGGCTGGAGCGTTTTCTGGCGCTCGTGCGAGACAGTCGGGCAAAGCCCGTTATTCTGGCCAATAAAGTTGATCTGTCCAAAGATATCGAGGCCACCGTCCGCCAGATTTCGGAGGTCATGCCGGGCGTGCCCGTTCACGCTATCGGCGCCCGCGCTGGCAAAGGTGTGCCGGATCTCGAAGCCTATTTCGTAGGCAACCAGACGGTCGTGCTCATCGGCTCGTCGGGCGTTGGCAAATCGACGCTAATCAACAAGCTGCTGGGCCGGGCGGCGCAGGCGACGCAGGACGTGCGCGCGCATGACAGCCGGGGCAAGCACACAACGACGCATCGCCAGCTGTTTTTACGCGCCGGCGGCGGTGCGATCATCGACACGCCGGGGATGCGTGGGCTGGAAACCTGGAACGCCACCGAACCTGCCGCTGCCAATTTCGACGATATCGGGGCCTTCGCCGAGCACTGCCGGTTCCGCAATTGCCGGCATCTGGCGGAGCCAGGTTGCGCCGTACGGGCGGCCGTTGCGCAAGGGCAACTTGATGCGGCCCGGCTGGCGGCTTACACGAAGTCACAAAGGTCTTGACGCACGGCAGCCCGCAACCGTCGTCCCGGATGCGATGCACGGCGCACGGGATGACGGAATGACGATGGCAGACGATAATGACAAGACCGCGTTTCTTCAGGCCATGCGCGAGAGCGTGGCTGGAGAGACATTCCTGAAGGCAGCGTTGAGCAAATACCACGGGCTGGGCGAGCCGGCCCGCTGCACGGTTTCGCGCGTGCTGTTGAAGGGGGCTGCGAGTTTGCGGCTGGTCACCCGGCAGGGGACGCAGGAGACCACTCAGAATTTCGAGCCTGAGGCTGGCCTGACCCACCTCGCCAAAATCATCGGTAGCGACTATCTGAGTGCGACGCTTTTTACGGTACGAAAAGACGTCTCTCTGGTTTACAGCCGCAAGAAAGTGCCGCGCCTGACGCGCAGCAAACCGGCGCTGACCGAGGCGCCGTCACCGGAGCACAACCGCGTCAAGGCCTATCTCGTCGATGTGGCCTCGCCGTTTCTGGCACAGCTGGGCGTGACGCATACGGATAAATCAGACAAGCCGCCCGAGGTTAAGGCCTCGATGTACGGCAAATACCGCCAGATCTGCCGGTTTGTGGAAATTCTCGATCAGCTGATAGTGGCCTCGCCGCTGAAGGATGCCTTGGCCCCGCGTGTTGTCGATATCGGTTCGGGCAAGGGCTATCTGACGTTTGCGCTGCATGAGCATCTGCGGCGGCTGGGCAAGCGGCCGCAGACGGTAGGGCTGGAGTCCAATGCCGGCCTTGTTGCTCAGTGTACATCTATTGCAACAGCCTTGAGGATCGACGGCTTGTCCTTCGAGGCTTCACGCGCCGAGGATCGCAAACACGACGGCCTCGACATCCTGATCGCGCTGCACGCCTGCGACACGGCCACAGACGACGCCATCCATCTTGGGCTCACCGGCAACGCCAGCCTGATCGTCTGCGCGCCCTGTTGCCAGCACGAGATCGCGCCGCAGCTTGATGGCAAGGCGTCACCCATCGAAGGCCTGCTGAAATTCGGCCTGCTGAAGCAGCGCCAGGCCGACCTGGTCACCGACGCGGCCCGCGCCCTCCTCCTCGAAGCGCACGGCTACGAAGTCCGCATCATCGAGTTCGTTTCCAGCGAGCACAGCGCCAAGAACCTGCTGATTACAGCTGTGCGCTCGGCTACGGTGGACCGTCGGGCGGCGGCGTCGCAATACGCGCAGCTGGCGGCATTTGCAGGGTTCAAGGAGCAACGGCTGGCGCGGTTGCTCAGTGATTCGTAGCCAACCCTTTCAAGCGGTAGAGCGCCTCCAGTGCTTGCTTCGGCGTGAGGTCGTCCGGGTTGATCGCAGTCAATGCATCGAGCGCCGGAGACGCGACTGGCTCCGGCGCTGCGCCTGAGGGCACGACGCTCTTTGGCCGCGCCGCCGCGAACAGCGGCAGTTCGGCGATCAGATCCTCCGGGCTCGCCCTTTGGCCTTCCTCCTCCAGCAGCCGCAGCACTTCGCTGGCGCGGTCCGTCACGGCGCGCGGCAGGCCGGCGAGCTTGGCGACCTGGATGCCATAGCTGCGATTTGCCGTACCCGGAATGACTTTGTGCAGGAACACGATCTCGTCCTGCCACTCCTTCACTTCGATCGTCGCGTTGGACGCATGAGGGAGCTTGGCACCGAGTGCCGTCAGTTCATGATAGTGGGTGGCGAACAGCGCCCGGCAACGGTTGACCTCGTGCAAATATTCGACGGCGGCCCAGGCGATGGAAAGGCCGTCGAAGGTCGCCGTGCCGCGGCCGATTTCGTCGAGGATCACGAGGGAACGCGGGCCGGCCAGGTTGAGGATGCCGGCTGTCTCCACCATCTCGACCATGAACGTGGACCGGCCGCGCGCGAGATCATCCGACGCGCCGACGCGGCTGAACAGGCGGTCGATCACGCCGATATGGGCGTGGCGCGCGGGCACGAACGAGCCCATCTGCGCCATGATCGCGATCAGTGCGTTCTGGCGCAGGAAGGTGGATTTGCCCGCCATGTTGGGGCCGGTGACGATGATCAGGCGCGGGTCGCTGCCGTCGTCGAAGCCGGGCATGGTGTACTCGGAACCGCCGTGCCCGAGTTTACCAACGGGGCCGCTTTGTGACGCTGGGGTTTTGCTCTGTGAGCGCCCCAACACGCAATCGTTCTCGATGAAGCTGCCGCCGGTTTCTTTCAGCGCTTGCTCCACGACCGGATGCCGCCCACCGGAAATCTCAAACGCCTCGCTGTCATCGAGACCCGGCCGCGTGTAGCGCTGCTCCTCGGCCAGCTCGGCCAATGCGGCGGCCACGTCCAAATCAGCCAACGCCGTTGCGATGGCAGCGAGCGCGGGCTGTTCCTTGAGAATAGCGCGCGACAGCTCGTCGAAAATCTCCTGCTCCAGCGCCACCGCCCGTTCGCCCGCTGCCGTGATGCGGCCTTCGATGTCGGCCAGTTCTGTGGTTGAAAACCGCATGGCGTTGGCCATTGACTGACGGTGGAAATATTTGGCGGCGTTGGCCTCCGATTGCAGCACTTTGCCTTGCGTGGCGGGCACCTCGATGAAAAAGCCCAGCACATTGTTGTGCCGCACTTTCAGCGTCTTGATGCCGGTCTCCTCGATGATGCGGGCCTGCATGGCCCCAAGCACCTGGCGGCTCTGGTCGCGTAAACGCCGGTTGTCATCGAGTTCGGCGCGGAAGAGATCGCGGATGAAGCCGCCATCGCGCCGGAGTGTGGGCGGATCGTCCGTTATGGCTGCAAACAGAGTCGTGCACAGAGCCAATGCAGGTGAATCGAGCCGGGCACGGATGGCTTCGATGTCCAGTGGCAGGCCGAGGTCGCGGCCGGATCTGGCAAGCCGGTCGCGCAGGGCCACGCTGGCGGCCAGGCCATCGCGGATAGCAGCCACGTCACGCGGGCCGCCACGTTGCAGCGACAGCCGGGACAGCGCGCGGGCGATGTCGGGCGCGTGTTTCAAGGTGGCGTGCAGTTCGCCGCGCAACAGGCCGTCGCCCAGCAGGAATCCGACGGCATCGAGCCGCGCCTTGATGGCAGGCACGTCTTTCAGCGGGCTCGCCAGCCGCGCCGCCAGTTCGCGCGCGCCCGCACCCGTCACGGTACGGTCAATCGCCGAGAGCAGACTGCCCTGCCGCTCGCCGCCAGTCGTGCGCATAAGTTCCAAATTGGCGCGGGTGGCGGGGTCGATCACCAGCACCGAGGCGGGGCCGGAGCGCTTGGGTGGCAGCAGCGCGGGCTTCTTGCCAATCTGGGTGAGATCGACATATTTCAGCAGGCCGCCGATGGCCGCCAGTTCGGCGCGCGTTAACTCTCCGTAAGCGCCTAAATCCACCACGCCCAGCCGCGCCTTCAAATCGCGCTCGCCTGACAGCGAATCGAAATGGGCCTTTGGCACCGGCGTCAGAGCCGCACCCGCGTAAGATGCTGCGGTTTTCAGCCAGGCCTCGCCGATGATCCCGTCAGCAACGACAATCTCAGAGGGTGCAAGCCGGGCCAGCTCGCTGCCAAGGTCCGAGGCCGCGATGTCGCCGACCAGGAACTCGCCAGTGGAGATATCCAGCGACGCCAGCGCCAGCCGCCCGGCCTCGCTTTTGGCCTTGGGGGCTTCGAACAGCGCAGTGAGAAAATTGTTGCGCCGAGCATCGAGCAGCGTGTCCTCGGTAAGAGTTCCGGGAGTGACAAGTCTTGTCACATCGCGTCGCACCACCGACTTGCCGCCCCGCTTGCGCGCTTCGGCCGGGTCCTCCGACTGCTCGCAGACGGCCACCCGAAACCCCTTGCGGATCAGCCGTTGCAAATAATCGTCGGCCGCATGGACGGGTACGCCGCACATGGCGATGTCGTTACCCAGATGCTTGCCCCGCTTCGTCAGTGTAATGCCCAGCGCCGCCGACGCAACCACCGCATCCTCAAAGAACAGCTCGTAGAAATCGCCCATGCGGTAGAACAGCAGCGAGTCCGGATTGGCGGCCTTGATCTCAGTGTACTGTACCATCATGGGGGTGATGGCGGCGAGCGCTAGCGGCGCGGGCCCCTCTCCAGGCGGAACGTCGTCCTCCGGTATGAGCACCAGCTCCGGCGGCGGATCGTCCAAGCTGAGTGATGTCTTCCGCGCCACGCGATAGGCCTTCCTGTGCCGTCGAAGGCCCTTTGTATGGCGCGCAACGACCCAAAGTAAACGTCATCGCGTGCGCACCGCAGCGCTCTTTTGCGGTGCGGTGCCGGCACGGGACCTTCCCGTCGATGGAAGATCCCGAATCAGCGCTGCACCATAAAGAATGCTGCAGCGCATCCGGGATGACAGCGTTTACTTCCCCAGCACCACCGGGCCGCCGATGTAAGCAACCGTATGCCCGCCGGTATCGTCGCTGTCGCAGAAGATGGCAAGTTGCGTCAGGCGGGGTGTGTCGGCGCGGCCGCTAGCTTTGCGGTAGATCGCGATCAGATCGGCGCTCTCGTCGCGCCACGCCCCTGCATTGCCGTCGCCGCCGTCAGCCACATAGTGCACGAACGTGCCGAGCACCTTCCAGTCGCCGCGTGCCAAAATCTTGTTGCCCCAGATGATCTCGGCGTGATGCGGCGCGCCCTCGCTGTCGGTGAAGGCGAGGAACCAGCGCACCGGATGGTCATCGCCTGCGGGCGTGCGTTCGTCGAGGGAGCTCGCGAGCGGCGTTTCGACGAACCAGCGCCAGCTGAGTTTCGGCGTATCGCCCAAATTGATGTCCGCCCAGCGCCCCAGGATCGAGCCGCCGCCTTTGGTTTCACAGCGCAGCGCGGGCACGCCGTCCTTGGCCACGAAACTCACCTGCATGGAGGGCCGCGTCCAAAACTTGTGATGCACCCATCCCGGCGGCAGCGCGTCGAGCGCAAACGGCTTGGAAAAATCCATCACCGTCACCTGCGCTCCTCCGTTGGATTTCACCGGATTGGTGGGCAAATCGGGCAATGTCAGCAGCCGCACAGCCGCCGCGATGGCGAGCACGGCACCGACAATAACAAGGACGCGGTTGGCGCGGGACTGGGAGGCGGCAGGCTGGGTCATCGGGAGTCGTGTCCAGGGCATCGGCGGGAAACAGACGATAACCCGCCTATGCCCCAAACGCGACCCCGCCAACAGATGATCACCCCTTCTCGGTGACCGACTTCAAATTCGCCAGTCCGCGTTCGAAGTCGCCGCCCACCATCTTGTCGGCGTTCACAAAGAAACACATGGCCTTGCCCAAAAACCCGTTTTGGCCGTACATCGCCCAAGTCACTTCGGTCTCGGACCCCACGGGTTTGAAGGTGATGTCGGTCATCGCCGTGCCGGCCATTGGCTTTACGAAATCGAGCTTGATACGCACGAGGTCGCTGGGTTTGCTGTCGGTCACCAGCATGTGGCCCTCGCCGACCTTGTCGTTGCCGGACCAGCCAAAGCCCGCGCCTGTGCCAGCAGCCGGTCCCTCGAACGTCGTCTTGGCGGTGGGATCAAGCGCGAGCCAGGGCGACCAGGCTTGCCAGTTGTGGAAGTCGTTGACCTGCGCAAAGACAGCGGAGGGCGCGGCGGCGATCCGGGCCGTCCGCACAATGCGGAATTCGGCAGGCTGCAGGGCGACCAGCCCCGCAAAAGCGGCGGCGGCCAGGACGAGCACGGCGAGACCTCGGAACAGCCAGCGCATCTGGTAAATCTCCGGTCTGATAACAGCAGCCTACAGCGTCCAACCGCCATCGATGACATGGGTGCCGCCGGTGACGAACGCACTTTCGTCGCTGGCGAGCCAGACGGCGAGGTGCGCGATTTCGTCGGGGGTACAGAAACGGCCGACGGGCTGGCGGGCTTCGAACATTTTGCGATTGGCTGCAGCGCCGCCCGGCATGGTCTGGATGCGCTCATTGAGCGACGGTGTATCGACCGTGCCCGGACAGATCGCATTGCAGCGGATGCCCTGCTTGATGAAATCGGCGGCCACGGATTTGGTGATGCCGATGACCGCGGCCTTGGTTGCGCCGTAAGCGTAGCGGTTGGGCGCGCCCTTGATCGAGCCCGCCGCCGAGGCAATGTTGACGACCGAGCCGCCGCCGTTCGCGATCATCGCGGGTAGAAACGCGCGCAGCATCCGCCATAAGCTTTTCACGTTGAGATCGAAGGACCGGTCCCAACCGGCTTCGTCGGTGTCGACGGCTGTGCCCGTATGCACGTAGCCAGCGCAATTGAAGAGAATATCGACTGCCCCCGCGTGCTTGGCGGCGGCATCCACCGCTGCCGTATCCAGCACATCCAGTGTGAAGGTCTCGATGCCGGACGCATCGCGTTCGAGTTGCGCCAGCAGGGCCGCATTGACATCGGTGGCGATGACGCGCGCGCCCTCCCGGTGGAAGGCCAGCGCGCAGGCCCGCCCAATGCCCTGGCCGGTGGCGGTGGCAAAGACGGTTTTGTTTTTGAGGCGGTGCATGGTCAGAGCGGCCTTTGACTGTTTGAGTTTGATGCCATCGGATGACTGAGACGGGTCTCGGGCTTTTCCGCCCCCCACCCTGGTCCTGCCCCTCAAGGGAAGGAGACAATAGATCCTGTTCAGCGGTTGACCCCGGTTTATCCCTTGCTGTTGCCCGGCTGGTCAACCAGCGAGGTCACGGGCGTCCGGTTCATCAGCTCTTCTACGCGCCCGCGCTCTTTCTGGAAATCGGCGAGCTGGCGGCCGGCCAGCTGGTGTTCGCGCGGCACGTGGATGGTCATGGGATCGACGAAAGTGGAATTGATCAGCACCTCGAAATGCAGATGCGTGCCTGTCGACAAACCCGTTGTACCCATGAAGCCGATGACGTCGCTTTGATTGACCTTGCTCCCGATTGTCAATCCAGGCTGGAACTTCAGCATGTGCGAGTACGCCGTTTCGTAACCGTTGGCATGGCGGATGCGGATATAATTGCCGTTACCACCCTTGCGGCCGAGCTCGGCGATGACACCGGTGCCCGCCGCGATCACCGGCGTGCCGGGCGCGCCGGCCCAGTCGATGCCCGTATGCATCTTTTTGATATGCAGCAGCGGATGCATCCGGAAACCAAATCCCGACGTGAACCGCACGTCACCACGCACGGGACGGCGCATCAGGAACTTTTTGGCGTTACTGCCTTGGGCATCGTAATAATCAACGAGGCCGTCCTGGGTGCGGAAGCGGAA
>JANYHF010000012.1:17500-45461 GCA_025359185.1 Hyphomicrobiaceae bacterium
TACCGTGAGGGAAAGGTGAAAAGCACCCCGACAAGGGGAGTGAAATAGACCTGAAACCGGATGCCTACAAAAAGTAGGAGCTCGCAAGGGTGACTACGTACCTTTTGTATAATGGGTCTGCGACTTAATCTGACGAGCAAGCTTAAACCGATAGGTGTAGGCGCAGCGAAAGCGAGTCTGAACAGGGCGTTCAGTTCGTCGGATTAGACCCGAAACCTGTCGATCTAGCCATGACCAGGTTGAAGGTGCGGTAACACGCACTGGAGGACCGAACTCACGCCTGTTGAAAAAGTCGGGGATGAGTTGTGGCTAGGGATGAAAGATCAATCAAGGCAGGAAATAGCTGGTTCTCCGCGAAAGCTATTTAGGTAGCGCGTCGGGCGAATACTCCAGGGGGTAGAGCACTGGATGGGCTAGGGGTCCTTACCGGATTACCAAACCTAACCAAACTCCGAATACCTGGAAGTACTACCCGGCAGACACACGGTGGGTGCTAACGTCCATCGTGAAGAGGGAAAAAACCCTGACCATCAGCTAAGGTCCCTAAATCGTGGCTAAGTTGGAAAGGATGTGAAAACCCCAAAACAACCAGGATGTTGGCTTAGAAGCAGCCATCATTTAAAGAAAGCGTAACAGCTCACTGGTCTAAATAAGGGTTCTTGCGCCGAAAATGTAACGGGGATTAAGCCACGTACCGAAGCTATGGGCTCGAAAGAGCGGTAGCGGAGCGTTCCCTAAACCTGTGAAGAGGGACCCGTGAGGGCCTTTGGAGGTATGGGAAGAGCGAATGCAGACATGAGTAACGAGAGGGGTGTGAGAGACACCCCCGCCGAAAGTCCAAGGTTTCCTGCGCAATGTTAATCAGCGCAGGGTTAGCCGGCCCCTAAGGTGAGGCCGAAAGGCGTAATCGATGGGAACCACGTTAATATTCGTGGGCCAGTGGGTAGTGACGGATCATGCAATTTGTAAGGCCTTATCGGATTGGTCCTTGCAGAGAAGTGGTCCCAGGAAATAGCTCCCACATAGACCGTACTCGAAACCGACACAGGTGGACTGGTAGAGCATACCAAGGCGGTTGAGCGAACTGCGTTGAAGGAACTCGGCAAATTGCTCCCGTAACTTCGGAAGAAGGGAGCCTTCGTATCGGGCAACCGGTGCGGAGGGGCACAAAGCAGGGGGTAGCGACTGTTTACTTAAAACACAGGGCTCTGCGAAGCCGTAAGGCGACGTATAGGGTCTGACGCCTGCCCGGTGCCGGAAGGTTAAGAGGAGGAGTGAAAGCTCTGAATTGAAGCCCCGGTAAACGGCGGCCGTAACTATAACGGTCCTAAGGTAGCGAAATTCCTTGTCGGGTAAGTTCCGACCTGCACGAATGGCGTAACGACTTCCCCACTGTCTCCAACGCAGGCTCAGTGAAATTTAACTCCCCGTGAAGATGCGGGGTTGTTGCGGCTAGACGGAAAGACCCCGTGCACCTTTACTGCAACTTTGCATTGGCATTCGTCACTTCATGTGTAGGATAGGTGGTAGGCTTTGAAGCAGGGGCGCCAGCTCTTGTGGAGCCGAAAGATGAAATACCACCCTTGACGTTATGGATGTCTAACCGCAAGCCGTTATCCGGCTTCGAGACAATGCATGGTGGGCAGTTTGACTGGGGCGGTCGCCTCCCAAAGAGTAACGGAGGCGCGCGATGGTGGGCTCAAGCTGGTCGGAAATCAGCTGTCGAGTGCAATGGCATAAGCCCGCCTGACTGCGAGACTGACAAGTCGAGCAGAGACGAAAGTCGGTCATAGTGATCCGGTGGTCCCGCGTGGAAGGGCCATCGCTCAACGGATAAAAGGTACGCCGGGGATAACAGGCTGATGACGCCCAAGAGTCCATATCGACGGCGTTGTTTGGCACCTCGATGTCGGCTCATCGCATCCTGGGGCTGAAGCTGGTCCCAAGGGTTCGGCTGTTCGCCGATTAAAGCGGTACGTGAGCTGGGTTTAGAACGTCGTGAGACAGTTCGGTCCCTATCTACCGTGACTGTTGGAGAATTGAGAGGATCTGACTCTAGTACGAGAGGACCGAGTTGGACGCACCTCTGGTGGACCTGTTGTCGCGCCAGCGGCATAGCAGGGTAGCTAAGTGCGGAATGGATAACCGCTGAAGGCATCTAAGCGGGAAGCCAGCCTCAAAACAAGTTCTCCCTTGAGAGCCGTGGAAGACTACCACGTTGATAGGTCCGGTGTGGAAGCGCAGCAATGCGTGAAGCTAACGGATACTAATAGCTCGATTGGCTTGATTGCTCTCATTAGTTGTGCTTGTTTTCTTACTCGCGGGCTGTTCCGGATCTTCGATCCGGGCCCTCCGCGGGGGGGGCGCATAGGCGCCGGTCGTGCAGTCGCACGCCAGCTCGGTGCGCTCGCTTCGAAGTGACATGCTTCTGATCCAAGACCAGATATTTGCTCGCGTGTGGCGGCCCGCTCCCGGAACGGGAGTTGCCACGCGCCAGCAAGAAAGTCTCACTTCTTCGCTGGCCTGGTGATAATTGCGAGGTGGCTGCACCCGATCCCATCCCGAACTCGGCCGTGAAACGCCTCCGCGCCAATGGTACTGCATCTTCGTGTTGCGGGAGAGTAGGTCATTGCCAGGCCTGCCAAGGAGTGATTTTTTTCTGAAGTCTCGAACTCTCCTCTTTATAATCGAACATCAACACCCCGGACCTAACCGTTCCGGGGTAATGGTGTTTTTAGAAATCGGACGTACCAACACAGCTTCTTGAACCATCAGTGGATTCTGTGGCCAAAATCTTGCCAACATAGCCGAGCGCGTCAGTCGCGCAGGTTATCTTTTGAGATGCTAGGACATTTTTCTTGAACGCACAAACAATTGCAAAAACATTTGCACGTGCAATGATTAATTCACCTACCTCACCCTTCCCACCGCCAACCCATCGTGCCCCTTCACACCCACCTGCTGCAGCACGATTGCCTCCAGCCGCGCATCTGCCGCCAGCTTGCTGTTAAACGCCGCCGCGCCTGCGACCTGCGCGTCCATGCTCCCCGCCACCAGCACTTTGCCGCCGCGGATAACATTGTCAGCCAGGATCAGCCCGCCGGGACGGGTCAGTGGCACCACCAGGTCCAGGTAGGCCGGGTAGTTGTTCTTGTCCGCATCAATGAACACCATATCGAACAGGGGTTCGCGGCGCGCCACCAAACCCGGCAAACTCTCCAGCGCCGCGCCCACGATCACCTCGATCCGGTCCACCAGCCCTGCCGCCGCAAAATTCTGCCGCGCCACCTCTGCGTGCGCCGCCGAAAACTCCATCGTCACGACCCGCCCGCCCGGCGGCAGCGCCCGCGCCAACCAAATCGTCGAATACCCCGCCAGCGTGCCCAACTCCAAAATTCGCCGCGCGCCGATGAGCTTGGCCAGCAGATAGAGCAACTTCCCCTGCCCCGCCGAGATCTGAATTTCGGGCATTTCGGCCGCTCGCGACCGAGCCACCGCGCCATCCAGCATTGCATCACTGGGCGCGAACAGGCCGTCGATATAGGCGTCCACCCGCTCGAACAGGTCGTTGCTCATCCCCAAACCTTCAAATCGCTCGCGGCACCAATTGCGCCCGCATCTGGGCGGCAGCCTTACCAATTCGTATGCGGCGCGGCATCGCACCGCAAATCTCAGCTGTCACAACCTGCCGTAACGGTGCTTACCAGTCTGCGCCGCCAACACATAGTCGCCCACCGGAGATCACCCATGACCAAGACCCTTGCCCTTTTCGCCGCTACGTTCGTTACCAGTGCCGTTCTCGCCACCTCGGCCAACGCACTGACCATCGTCAACAAGGACGACCATAACCACAACGTCCGCATCGTCGTGACCGGTGCAAAGGTTGGCGACAAGCCTGCCGAAGTCAAGATCGAGAAGGGCAAATCGGCCGAATTCGATTGCGCCAAGGGTTGCGTTGCCCATCTTGGCAAGAAGGACAACGCCAAGAAGGACGTGGTCCTGAAGGGTACCGAAAAGACACTGACCATCGAGAAGGACAAGCTGTCGGCGATGTAAGCCGCCTGCGCCTGAAGACGTTACGTCCCGAAATGCCCGGCCCGCCGCCGGGCATTTTGCGTATTTGGCCAGGCGGCCTGTTGCGCATCGGGCCTGGTCTCTCTACGTACTGCCTTGCCTCAGCCCGGAGCCGTTCTATCCATGCCCGCCTCACGCGCCGACCTTTTCGCGATGCTCGACAGCCTTGGCATCCAGACTAAGACTTATGAGCACTCGGCAGTGTTTACGGTCGCTGAAAGCCTCGACATCGAAAAAGCGATGCCGGGCGGGCACACCAAGAACCTGTTTCTCAAAGACAAGAAGGACCGGTTGTTTCTGGTCGTCGCCCTTAATGATGCTGCCATCGACATGAAGACGCTCCACAAGACGCTTGCGTGCGACCGCCTCAGCTTCGGCAAGGCCGATCTCCTAGAGGAGGTGCTGGGCATCAAGCCGGGCTCCGTCACGCCTTTTTCGATTATGAACGATACAGCCGCCCGTGTTACAATTGTGCTCGACGCGACAATGATGGATGAGCTGCTGCTCAACTATCATCCGCTCGAAAATACGGCGACAACGGCGATTGCGTGCGAAGATCTTATGCGGTTCATTCGTGCCACCGGCCACGAGCCAAGGATTTTACCAGTCAGCAGTGGGCGCTTGCCGCACGCCGCTGACTGAGACCATAAGACAATGATATGAAAAGGCGACGACCGACCTATGGCGAAATTCCCCAATCCCTTTGCATCCCGCAGCGCTCCGCCGCCGTCCACCCCATCAAAGCAAGTTGGGCCCGCCGCTAAACCGGCACCCGCCCTTCAAGGCATGGTCGGCACGCCGAACGGGACGCCTGCCGCCGCGCCGGCCGAATTGATCAAGGACACGACGACCCAGACCTTCGTGAAGGACGTCATCGAGATGTCCAAGACCGTGCCCGTTCTGGTCGATTTCTGGGCCCCCTGGTGCGGCCCCTGCAAGCAGCTGTCGCCGGTCATTGAAAAACTGGTGCGCGCGGCCAAGGGCAAAGTGCGGCTGGTGAAGATGGATATCGACGCGCATCCGTCAGTCGCGGGCCAGCTTGGCGTACAGTCGATCCCGGCCGTGTTCGCGTTCGTCGATGGCCGGCCAATTGACGGCTTCATGGGCAACCTGCCCGAGAGCCAGGTGAAAGCGTTCATCGACCGGCTGATCGCCACCAGCGGTTCCGTCGATGAGGGACTTGCCGGCGCGCTCGAAAGCGCTAAGGCGGCATTTGACGAGGGTGACGTCAAGGGCGCGGCCGAAATCTATGCGGCCGTGCTGGAAGAAGAGAAAGACAATCTCGACGCGCTGGCCGGACTCACGAAGTGCTACGTGCACACCGGTGATTTCGAACTCGCCGGCAAGACACTGGCGCTGGTGCCGCCCGCCAAGCAGTCGCATGCGACCATTGCTGGCGCCCGCGCTTTACTGGATCTCGCCCGCAAAATGCCGGACTCGGCCGATGTTTCGGCTCTGAATGCAAGGCTCGCCAACGATCCGAACGACCATCAGGCACGTTATGACTTGGCGCTGGCAATGAACGCCGCTGGCAATAAGGAAGGTGCCGTCGACAATCTCCTGGAAATCCATCGCCGCAACCGGGCCTGGAACGAGGAGGCAGCGCGCAAGCAGCTGGTTCAGTTCTTCGAGGCTTGGGGACCGAAAGACGAGATGACGTTGTCCGGTCGTAAGCGTCTGTCGATACTGCTATTCTCTTAAGATAAACCAATAGGAGCCCGCCATCAGCAGGCTGGAGCGCTATCAGAAGCCGGGCGACATGCCGGCACTCATCCCGGTGTTTCCGTTGCGCGGGGCGGTATTGTTGCCGCGCGGGCACATGCCGCTGAACATCTTCGAGCCGCGCTATCTGGCTATGATCGACGATGCGCTGGCTGGCAGCCGGATCATTGGCATCAGCCAGCCGAAATTGGCCGATGGCCGGGACGAGAGTCCTGACGGCAAAGCCGTGCCTTTGCGTGAGATCGGCGGGGCTGGCCGGATTACCGCATTCCAGGAGACCGATGACGGGCGGTATCTGATTACGCTGACGGGGGTGACGCGGTTCAAGTTCGAACGCGAGGATGATCAGTCAAAACCCTATCGCGTGTGCAATGTCTCCTATGACTCTTTCGCCGCCGATTTTGCGCAAGGCTTTGGCGAGGAAACGGTTGATCGCGAGCACCTGCTCGAAGTGCTGCGGGCCTATCTAGAAGCCCAGGACATGAAGGCGGACTGGAGCTCGATCATGCGCTCCAGCAACGAGTTCCTGGTCAACGCACTTAGTATGCTCAGTCCCTACGGCCCGGAAGAAAAGCAGGCACTGCTGGAAGCGCCGGACTTGAAGGCGCGTTCGGAAATTCTGGTGGCCCTGGCTGAAATGCAAATGGCAACGCCCGAGGACGGGTCTGGATCGGCACTGCAATGACCGATACGAACACCGGCGTTGGCGCGGAGACCCGGCGGTTCGACCCAAAACTGCTCGAATTGCTCGTGTGTCCCTTGACCAAACGCCCGCTGATCTACGACAGCGAGCGCCAGGAGCTGATCAGCCGTGCCGCGCAGCTCGCCTACCCGATCCGGAACGGCATTCCGGTCATGCTGCCCGACGACGCGCGCACACTCGACGATGCCGACAATGCAAAGCTACGCCGCTGACAACCGTGGCAACGGCCGTTCGTTGATGGGCAGATGCACGGCGGCCGCGAACACGCCGAGCGCTACGCTCAGCCACCACACGCCGTCGTAAGAGCCGGTGCGGTCATAGAGATAGCCACCCAGCCAGACGCCAAGGAAGCTCCCCAGCTGATGGCTGAAAAATACGATGCCGAACAGTGTCGCCATGTAGTGTGTGCCGAACACCTGCGCGACAATCCCCGACGTCAGGGGCACGGTGGAGAGCCACAACAGGCCCTGCACGGCGGCATAGACGAGGATCACCGTCTCTGTTTTGGGTAACAGCAGCATGGCGATTGTAGCGATGGCCCGGCAGGCATAAATGAGGCTAAGACTGTAGTGTTTTGACCAGCGCTGCCCTGCCATTCCCGCCATAAACGAGCCGGGAATATTGAACAGGCCGATCAGCGCCAGCGCCAGCGCACCAACTCCGGCGCTAAGGCCTTGATCCTTGATGTAGGCTGGAAAATGCACCGACGTGAAGGCCAGCTGGAAGCCGCAGACGAAAAACCCGGCCGTCAGCAGCAGAAATCCCTGGTGACCAATCGCCTCTTTCAGAGCGGCGCCCATGGTCTGGTTAACGACGGCCATGGCGCGGTCTGAGGTATCGTTCGGCAGCAACAGGGACAGCGGCAGGATGGCCAGCGTGGTGCAGGCCAGGACCACCAGCGCATTGTGCCAGCCCGCGCTGCCAATCAGTATCTGCGCCAGCGGTGAAAACAACACCTGACCGAGCGACCCTGCCGCCGCGCCCAGGCCGAGGATGACTGAGCGGTTGGATGCCGAAACCACCTTGGCCATCGCCAATACGGCGATGCCGTAACCGGTGAAGGCAATGCCGAGACCTGTGAGAATGCCAGCGGTGAGGTTAAACAGGATCGGCGTATCGGCCAGCGCCATGCCGTAGACGCCGAGGCCATACATGACAGCGCCGGCCGCTAAGACGCGCGACGGACCAAAACGATCCGCCAACGCACCGGCGAAAATAGCGCCCGCACCCCAAAGCAAATTCTGAATGGCAAGAGCAAGCCCAAAAGTCTGGCGGGTCCAGCCGTGCGCGTGCGTCATCGGATCGAGAAACAGGCCGAAACTTGAGCGCACGCCAAAGCCGAACAGCGAAATCAGGCAGCCAGCGATGATGATAGCGGTCGCCGTGCGCCAAAGGGGTTGCTGAGCACTATCAGTATTCTGCATATGATGTCACGTCTTTCTATCGTCATGGCAACTCGCCAGCGAGTAGTTTCGGCACGGCGCCGGTCAGTCCCGCAGCTTCCGCCACGAAGAAATCCTTCAGGCCGGGCAGCCGGTCCGTCAGGCCGAGACCAGCTTCGCGGGCGGCGCGCAGGGCTGGGTTGTCGTTGGAGAACAGCCGGTTGAGGCCATCCATGGCGGCAGCCGACATCGCCCCGTCAAAGCGCCGCCAGCGTTCATAGCGGTGCATGGCCTCGGGCGCGCCGATGTCGAGGCCGAGCCGTGCCGTATCGATGATGGTTTCGGTCAGCGCTGCCACATCGCGCAGGGCGAGGTTGAGCCCCTGGCCCGCAATCGGATGCACGCCTCGCGCGGCATCCCCGATGACGGCCACACGCCCGGACGCAAGGCTGCGCGAGAGATGCATGTCTAAGGGCTGCGCCGCGCGTGGTCCATCAAGATGCAACGTACCCAAGATGCCACCAAAGCGCTGTTCGAGCGCTGCGAGGAAATCTGCGTCGTTGAGGGCCATGACGCGGATGGCTTCTGCGGTTGCTTCGGTCCAAACGAGTGACGACCGATGGCCCCCTGTCAGCGGCAGGATCGCGAATGGACCGGCTTCCAGAAAGTGCTGCGTGGCGACGCCATTGTGCAGCTCGCTGTGAGCAACGGTCGTGATGATGGCGGTCTGCGGATAAGTCCAACCCACGGTTTTGATACCCGCGAGATCGCGCAATGACGAACGCCGGCCGTCAGAGGCGACGCCAAGTTGTGCACTGAAGGTCTGACAACCCGCACAAACGATCTCAATGCCACCTGATGTGACTGTCAATTGCGATGGCATCGTTTCGGGAATGATCACCAAACCCGCAGCTTGCGCCGTTACCATAAGGGCGTCACGCAACCGCGCAGCGGGCACGATGTACGAAGCGGGCTCGCCAAATTCCGTATGGTTGTCGTAGCTGAGCAACGTTTGGCGAATCGGGCTCTCCAGCTTGCCGCCTGTGATGTTGATCGCCGTCACTGGTTGAGCTTCGGATTCGATCAGCGGCCAGATGCCAAGCGCTTGCAGCAAGTGCACCGAACCCGCCGAAATGGCGAAGGCGCGCAAATCGGCCGTGGCCGCGCCCGGTTTCGCTCGGTCGAGAACGGCGACTGTCAGCGCTCCGTCCGCCGCTTGCCGCAGTGCGAGTGCCAGTGCGACACCAGCAAAGCCCGCCCCGCTGATGACGATGTCAAAACGTTCTGGCAGCATCAGGATCCTGTTCTCTGGTGACGGGCCCATCCTTGACATAGGCCAGCCCCTCGCGTCACCTGCGGCGGCAGAACCGCCCACCACCGATGGCAGCCAAACCGCATGACGAGCTCGACCGCCGACGCCCTCCTGTCCATACTGGACGTGACCCCGCTTGAACAGAGCAAGTTCCAGGGTACCAGCCCTGCGAATGGTTGGAAGCGCGTGTTTGGCGGGCAGGTCGTCGCGCAAGCGCTCGCCGCCGCCGTGCGCACCGTAGAGGGCCGCGAACCGCATTCGTTGCACGGTTATTTCATCCTCGGCGGCGATCCCTCGGTGCCGATTACCTACGAGGTTGACCGCATCCGCGATGGCAGCAGCTTTACCACCCGCCGAGTGCAGGCGCGCCAGCACGATAGCGTGATCTTTTCGATGATCGCGTCTTTTCATAAATCCGAACCCGGCTTCGAGCACGCCATCACCATGCCGAAGGTGGCGATGCCGGAGGACCTACCCGACGAGGCGACACTGCGGGCGAAGTTGCCCATTGCCTTGCGTGGCTATGTCGATCTGACCTGGCCCATCGAAATGCGGGTCGTCGATCTTGACCGCTATTTGCATCCTGACGCTCCTAAGGCGGAGCATCGCATTTGGATGCGGGCGCGGCACGCCCTGCCCGCAGATTTGCCGTTTAATATGCATCAATGCGTGCTGGCCTTCGCCTCCGACTATTCGCTGCTGGAGACCGGCCTGATCGGGCACGGAATGTTGCTTGGCGATCCACGCATCATGGCCGCCAGCCTCGACCACGCCATCTGGTTCCACCGTCCGTTCAAAGCCGACGAGTGGCTGCTGTTTGTGCAGGACAGCCCGAGCGCGCAAGATTCGCGCGCGCTTTGCCGTGGCAGCATTTTCACTCGCGACGGCGTGCTGGTCGCCTCGGTTGCGCAAGAGGGATTGCTCCGCCTGCGCACCACGCCGCCAGCGAAGGCTTGACGCGACATGGGTCAAGACATCCTCGCCAAATCGATCCATTCGCCGTTCCCGCGTATTCGAACCCTGTTGGATGGGATCGAACCTGGCGCGCCGGTCATCGATCTTTCCATCGGCGAACCCAAGCACCCGATGCCGGCCTTCCTCATGGATAGCTTGAACGCGGCCAGCGCCGGATATGCGAAATATCCACCCATCAACGGCACACCGGAATTACGCGGCGCGATCACCGATTGGCTTGGCCGGCGATATGGCGTCGCTGGCAAGATCGATCCCGAAGTGCACGTCCATCCATTGAACGGGTCTCGCGAAGGCCTCGTCTCGGCGATTTTCCCGGCCATTGACCGCAAGCCCAAACTCGACCGGCCAGCCGTGCTGATGCCTAATCCGTTCTATCAGGCCTACCTTGCTGCGGCCCTGGCAGCAGGTGCTGAGCCAGTCTTTCTGGATGCGTACGAGGAAACGGGATTCCTCCCAGACCTCGACATTTTGGAAAAGCGAAACGATCTACTCGCCCGCACCGTGGTCCTCTATCTCTGCTCGCCCGCCAATCCGCAAGGCGCGGTGGCCGATGCGGCCTATCTCGCCCGCGCGCTCGCCCTCGCCCGCAAATACGATTTCATGCTGCTCTGCGACGAGTGCTACTCGGAAATCTATTGCGACCGCCCGCCCGTTGGCGCACTCGAAGTTGCACTGCAGCAGACCGGCAGCCTCGCCAATCTCTTGGTGCTCAACTCGCTCTCGAAACGCTCCAGCGTGCCGGGCCTGCGATCAGGCTTTTGCGCGGGCGACCCGGCCTTCCTCAGGCGTTTCAGCCAGTTCCGCAATGTTGCTGCGCCCCAAATGCCGTTGCCGGTGCAAGCCGCCAGCGCTGCGTTGTGGCAGGACGAAGCCCATGTCACCACCAATCGCGCGCTCTACGCCGCCAAATTTGAAGCCGCCGCCGCCATCCTGGGCAACCGCTTTGGCAACGTCCGGCCAGCGGGTGGCTTCTTCCTTTGGCTCAAAATGACCCAATTTGGGGGTGGCGAGGCGGCTGCGGTAACACTCTGGCAACGGGCGGGTGTCAAGGTCGTGCCTGGGGCTTACCTGACGCAAGGCGTGGGTGAGAGCCATGCGGATCCAGGCTCGGCCTATATCCGCATGGCTCTCGTCCAGGATCTTAGCGCCACCAGGGAGGCGCTCGAACGTGTGGCCCGTTGTTTCCTGTAGAGTGCCGTGTCAGCCAACGTATTGCACCATGACGAGGTTCGCAGGGACCTCTTGCCGGACGCCATCGGCAGCGGCCTGAAAGGCTGGCTGCGCCGTGGTAATGGGCTTGTGCTGATGGCCGTGGCGGGGCTCGGCTGGCTTGGGCTTTTGTCCTGGGAAATGCCGGGACCCGAGCAGGCGGCCTCAGGTGGGGCGGCCCTCTCGTACCTTGTCGGCAAGACTCCGAGCCTTGCCGCCGATTTTCTCCTCCAGAGTTTTGGCATCGCCGCTGCGATCCTGTTCGCGATCCCGACGTTTTGGGCCATCGATCAACTGGTCCGGCGGCCACTGCATAAGCCGTTGCGGCGGTTGATGTTATGGCCGCTGGCTGTCCTGGTGGCCGCAGGTGCCCTGTCAGCTGCCCCGGCCCCCGCGTCCTGGCCATTCGCGCGCGGGCTCGGTGGCGTTGTTGGCGATCAGATTTTTGGCCTCGTTCGGGCGGCATTGGCGGGCTTGGTGCCCGGTTATGCGGCTCTGGTTGCCGGATCGGGTCTTCTCGTCCTGGCCATCAGCCTGTTCATTGTAACCGTGCGGACCGGAACGGCTGCTGTCCCGTCAGCTGAAGAAGATCCCGGCCGGGGCGAAATCGAATTCACCTTTGAATCTGGGAGCAGTGAATCTGAACGCACCATCGGCTTTGACGGCGACGGGGAACAGGCTGAACAGCAAGAGCCTCCCGAGCCAGCGCCGTCGGTTCGGATGGCAGCCCCGCGCCGCGGCCAGGCGCCCGCGTTTGTGCGTGTCAGCGCGACCCAGCCTGAGGCGGCCGGCCCAAGCTCCGTGGAAGCTGGTGACGACGACGTTATGCCGATGCACGTCCCCTACGACGACCTGCCGGATGAGGACGCCGATAGCCGCCGCATTGCTCAAAAATTCGCCCCGGCTGCTGAGCGCAGAACCGCCGCTGAACCCGTGGTAACTGACGAACCGGCGCCCTGGATCGGCTGGCGTGCGCTGCTGAACCGGGCTGGCGAGGCCGTTGCACCGTACAAGGACAGTGTGGTCCCTGAGTTCGATGAGGACGATGAGGACCAAAAACCCGCCCAGAGCCCCAGCGCGCCAACACATGCGCGCCCGCACGTCGAGTTTGCCACTGAAACCGTGCGAACCTGGCCGCAGGCGGCAACGACCTACCGCGTGCCAGCCGTTGGCCTCCTTGAATTGCCCGAGCCCAAAGCCGCCCGCATCGTAGCCGGCAATGACCAATTGGTCACCCGGGCGCGGCGTCTCGAGGAGGTGCTCGACGAGTTTGGCGTGCGCTGCATGATCATTGGCGTGTTGGCAGGGCCAATCGTCACCCATTTCGAGATCGAGACAGCTGCCGGCGTGAAGATGGCGCGCGTAGTCAGTCTCGCCGAGGACATTGCGCGCGCTCTTGGCGTCACGGCGGTGCGCGTCGCGCCAGTTCCCGGCCGTAACTCCATAGGCATCGAATTGCCCAACGAGCATCGCGAGCAGGTCACTCTGCACGAGCTGCTCGATTCGCCCGCCTACAAGCGGCAAGGTCATATTTTGCCTATCGCAATCGGCGTTGGCCTCGACAGGCAGCCGATCGTGTCCGATCTGTCGCTGATGACCGGTTTGCTCATCGCAGGTGCACCAGGCTCGGGCAAGTCGATGACGCTGAGCGCGATGCTGATGTCCCTGCTGCTTAGGCTTTCCCCGGACGAGCTCCGGTTAGTAATCGTCGATCCCAAGACCATCGATCAGACGCCGTTCGACGGATTGGCCCATTTGTTGACGCCCGTCCTCAGCGATCCGAAGCAGGCGCTGGTTGCGCTGCAGTGGTGCCTGGCTGAGATGGACGAGCGCTTGAAGGTGATGGCCAAGCTCAATCTGCGCAGCATTGGAATGTATAACAATGCTGTGCGCAACGCGCTGCGCCAAGGCACCGGCTTCAAGCGAGCGGTGCAGACCGGCTTCGATCGCCAGACAGGACGCGCCATCTACGAAGAAGAATCCGTGACGCCTAAGGCAATGCCGCACATTGTTGTGGTCATCGACGATTTGGATGCCTTGATGCAAGCCAACGGTTCGGCCTGCGAGGCGATCTTGCAGCGGCTCATCCGGATGTCGCGCCAAGCCGGTATTCACCTCATTGCGGCCACGACACGGCTCGACCCTGAGTTGCTATCGCAACGGCTGCTGGACGCTATGACCGCAAAGTTGTGTTTCAAGCTCGCGTCCAAGGCCGAAAGCCGGGCGATGCTGGGTGACGGCGGCGGCGAAGTGCTGCTGGGGGCCGGCGATCTGTTGTTCAGCATTGGCGGTGTGCCGGTGCGTGGACAGGCCCCCAAATTGGGTGCCAATGATGTGAGGCAGGTGACTGACGCGATCCGCAGGCAGGCGCCAGCGGCTTATGACCCGACAATTGCCCGCGCCATGACGGAGCCAGCTCCAAGCGTAGATACCGAGATCTATCAGCAGGCTGTCAGCCTTGCCCTCCACCAGGGCTCCATGTCCTTGACGGATTTGCGTACCAAACTCGGTCTCGGCTATGTCGCGGCCAATGATCTGTTGAAAAAAATGCATGTTGCGGGCCTCGTGGAAGCTGAAGATGATGCGTCCGGCCGCCGCCGTGTGCTACTCGGCCGCGCCGCTTCCGCCTAATTTGGCTCATAATCCCGTGTGAGAGCGAACCCTCCCGAATCTATGGATCGGGAACGGGCAATAAAATGCCATGTCCGGGGTTGAGCCAGGGCAGAGGCGAAGGTGGGGTCATGTCTGGACAAAAACGGGAGCCATTTCGCATGAGCCAAACAGGCCGGGCGATGCGTAGTGTCTTGTTCGCGGCTGTAATTTCCGTTGGGGCACTCGCAGCTTTGCCTGCGACGGCTTTTGCCGAGGACGCCAAGCCAGCCGAACCCGGCAAGGCCGTTGGCGCCGGCAGCAATTGGCAAGCCAACGTCAATTCGAACAACTCGGCAGCGATTACCCTCGATGAAAAGCAGACCGTGGCAGTGAAAGCTGTGGATGCCTACTTCAACGCCATTGGTGATCTGCGCGGGCGTTTTCTGCAAACGGATGCTGAACAGCAGCAGCAAAAGGGCGAGTTTTACATCAAGCGGCCGGGCAAGTTCCGCTTCGTCTACGGATCACCCAGCAAACTGGTGATTTTGTCCGACGGCGAGAGCTTGTCCTTTGAGGACTATGATCTCAAGCATGCCGACCGGTATCCGCTCGACTCGACGCCCTTCCGCCTGCTGCTTGGCAAGGACGTGAATTTGCTGCGTGACGCCAATGTCAAAGAACTAACCGTGGCCGATGATCTGATGACCATCACATTGCAGGACAAGTCGCCCGATAGCCAAGGGCAGATCCAGTTGTTCTTTCTCAAGAGCGGCCCTCAGATCGAATTGAAGGAGTGGGTGATCACAGGTCCACAAGGCGACAACACACGTGTTGAAGTTGCCGAGCTTGCTCGCGATAAGCCGGTTGATCCTGCCTACTTCCAAAATGCGCCCTTGGAAATTGAAGCCTTCAAGTCGAAGCAAAAATAGGGATTTGGTTCGGAACGGCCATAATATTTCAACCGTCGCGTGTGGGCGTGGCTCTACTGATATTCAGGGTGGTTTGATTCGAGAAAATGCTAGTAAAATTTTCGTTATCGCCCCGGGGCATCCTCTTGTAATAGCAGGGCAAGCGCGTATTTGTTGGGTGTAGCAGGCGCACACATCCATCGGCAGTGCCCCCCCGTCTAGCCGATCGTGCGCTTGCCAGCGTCGGTTCCCTCCCGACGCCATTGCGCGACACGCGCGATAGGGCGCTCAACGTCACGTTGGGCGCCCCTTTCTTTTTCTGCTGACCCGGTCGATGCTGCGTTGAACATTTTCGCGCAACTCACATGAGACCAACCATGCCCTTTCGCGTCGCCAGCTGGAACATCAACTCGGTGCGGTTGCGTTTGGGTTTGGTCGAACGCTTCCTCCGCGAGCATCAGCCCGATGTTCTGTGTTTGCAGGAGATCAAATGCGCCAGTGAGCTGTTTCCGGGAGAGGCGCTTGCGGCGGCCGGTTACAAATATTCCATCGTGCATGGCCAGCCTGGCTATCATGGCGTCGCGACGGTTTCGCGTCTGCCGCTCGAAGAGGCGGACCGGCAGGACTTCAACGCGAGTGGGCACGCGCGGCATGTAGCGGTGCGTGTCAAGGCGGGCCTCGAGAAGCGCGAGATCCTCGTCAATAACTTCTACGTGCCGTCGGGCGGCGACGTTCCCGACGCCGGGGTCAATCCCAAATTCGGCGAGAAGCTGACCTATCTCGCAGGCATGGCCGGGGTGGGAGCCGGATCGCATCCACTGCGCATTGCGGTTGGTGACATGAATGTTGCCCCTGATGAGCACGATGTCTGGTCGCACAAGCAGATGCAGGGCATCGTCAGTCATACGCCGGTTGAGATCGCGGCGCTGCGCAATGTGCAGGCGGCGGGGGCGTGGACGGATGTCATGCGGGTGCTCGTGCCAAGTCCGGCCAAGCTCTACACGTGGTGGAGCTATCGGGCCAAGGACTGGCGGACCACCAATCGCGGCCGCCGGCTCGATCATGTGTGGGCCTCGAGCGATCTCGCTCCTAAGGCCACGTCGATGACGATTGTTGATGCGACCCGGGATTGGCCACAGACGTCGGACCACGTGCCGGTGCTGGTTGATTTCAAAATATGATAGAACGCCCCGGCATGGAACACAGCTTTGAGGAGGGACGCTAAGCCATGGCCGATATGAAGCTCGCAGTGATTGGGGCGGCCGGTCGCATGGGGCAGACGCTCATCCGGACCGTGAAGGAATTGCCCGGCTGCACGGTGGCCGGCGCCATCGAAGTGCCGGGTTCGATTGCACTTGGCCAGGACGCGGGGCTGCTCGCGGGCGCCGGTAAATTGACCGTGCGCATTACGGATGATCTCGCGGCCATTGTCGATCACATCGACGGCGTGCTCGATTTTTCGATCCCTGCCGCATCGGTCCGCAATGCCGGAATCGCCGCTGGAGCGCGGCTGGTGCATGTGATCGGAACCACAGGCTTTTCGGCGGACGATGAGGCCAAGATCGCTGCTGCAGCCAAGCGGACAGCCATCGTCAAGGCGGGCAACATGAGTCTCGGCGTTAACCTTCTGGTGGCGTTGACACGCACGGTGGCGGCGGCGCTGGATGAGGACTTCGATATCGAGATCCTGGAAATGCACCACAAGCACAAGGTGGATGCGCCATCGGGCACGGCGCTGATGCTTGGCCGGGCGGCGGCTGAGGGCCGGGGGATTACCCTTGAAGGGCATTCAGTGCGGTCGCGCGATGGCCAAACCGGAGAGCGGGAGCGAGGCTCGATCGGCTTTGCCGCGTTGCGCGGCGGTGCGGTGGTTGGCGATCATACAGTCATGTTTGCCAGCGAAACCGAACGCATAGAGATCACCCACAGGGCGACGGACCGCGGGCTGTTTGCGCGTGGTGCGGTGAAGGCGGCGCTGTGGGCCAAGGGCAAACCGCCGGGGTTGTATTCGATGGCGGATGTGCTGGGATTGTAGGGCACACACATCGATCACGCTAACTCATCCTGCCGCCAGCATCCTTGCCTTCAGCGGCCTTCGCCACCAATGGCGTCACACGCAGCAGAGTGATCCGATTCCTGGTTTTCTTCACCACCTCGAAGCGGTAGCCATAGAATGTGAAGGCCTGTCCGGACTCGGGGATGGTTTGGGCTTCGTGGATCACCAGCCCGGCAATGGTCGTCGCCTCCTCGTCGGGCAGATCCCAGTCCAAATGCCGGTTGAGATCACGCACTGCCACCGTGCCATCGATAATGACGCGGCCATCAGCCTGCGGACGGATGCCACTGTCGGGTGTGTCGTCGTGTTCATCAGAAATCTGGCCGACAATCTCCTCGATGATGTCTTCGAGCGTGACCAGGCCCATCACCTCGCCGTACTCGTCCACGACCATGGCGATATGCGCCTTCTTGTGCTGGAAGGCGGCGAGCTGATCCTTCAGGCTGGTGGCGTCGGGCACGAACCAGGGTTGCACCAGCAGCTTTTTCGAATCGACCTTGCTGCGATCCCAGCCTTGCGCATCAAGTTCGCGCAGCATGTCCTTCACATGCAAAAAGCCGACAATGTTGTCGACGTCGCCGCTCCAGGCTGGAATGCGGGTGAACTCTGTTTTGAGGGCGGCGGCGATCAGCGTTTCCGCCGGGTCATCCGCGCACACTGTTTCCATTTCCGTCCGGTGCACCATGATATCGGACACAGTGAGGTCGCCGAGATCGAGAATACCGCCGATCATGTCGCGGTCGCCTTTGACGACGGCCCCTTCCTTGTGATGCAGATCGATGGCGCCACGCAATTCCTCATGCGCAGCCTCTTCGGTTGCGGGACCGCTGACACGCACGCCAAGCGCTCCAAGAATTTTGCGAACCAGCCAGACCACCGAGAGATTGACCGGCGACAGCAGTCCGACGACGACGCGCACCGGCCTCGCCAAAGCCAGGGCAACATGATCGGCATGGCTGATGGCATAGGTCTTTGGCAACACCTCGCCAAAGATTACCAGGAGTATGCTCATGCCGATTGTGGCGTAGGCAACGCCGGAGGCGCCGAACTCGGCGACCAGGAACTCCGTCGCAAGGGCCGAACTCAGTGTGATGACGATGGTGTTGCCGAGCAACAGCGCCCCGATCAACCTATCGCGATCGCCAATCAGCCGGTTGACGAGGCTCGCCCGCGCATTACCATCCTGTTCCAGCGAATGCATCCGCGCCCGCGACGTGGCGGTCAGCGCGGTCTCGGCCGACGAAAAAAACGCCGCGCCTATGAGCAAGAGGAGGACGGTGCCGAGGGCGAGGAAAAGTTCAAGCAGTGGGGACATGGCTCTCAAGTGTTCGTTGGCGGTATGACGACGTTGATGGTTCTAACCTCGTCATGGCCGGGCTTGACCCGGCCGTGACGCCAATTATGCATTGATCCTATCCGCACTCCCCTGCCAGAAAATCGCGAATCTGCTCCCAAGTTTGTTCGCGAGAGACGTAAGCTTGGCCGATACCGCGCACAAGGATCAATGTTGGTTTGCCGCCCACGGTCTTTTTGTCCTGGTGCATCAAGGCTGTCAGAGTGTCCGGATTGAAGACTTCACCGCCCGGAATATCTTTGATGTGCGTTGGCAGCCCAGCTGCCTTTAGATGCCGGATCAACCGCTCTTGAGTTCCCAAAGGGCAAAGCCCGGCTGCCTCGGAGAACCCAAACGCCAGCACCAGGCCGATGGCCACGGCCTCACCGTGCAACAGCCGGTCGCTAAAGCCTGTCGCCGCTTCCAGCGCGTGGCCGAACGTATGCCCCAGATTGAGCAGCGCCCGTTCGCCGGTCTCGTGCTCATCTCGGGCGACGATGCCAGCTTTCATCACAACGCAGGTTTCGATGGCGTCCGTCCGTGCGTTCGCGTCGCCGCCACTTAGAATGCCGTCCACGGACCGCTCCAGCCGCGCAAAAAAAGCCGCATCGCCCAGCAGTCCCGCTTTGGCCACCTCGGCGTAGCCCGCGCGCATTTGGCGGCGGGGCAGCGTTTCCAATGCGCCGGTATCGGCCAGCACCAGGCTCGGCTGATGGAAGGTGCCGATCAGGTTCTTGCCTTCCGGCGTGTTGATGCCGGTTTTTCCGCCAACGGAGCTATCCACCTGCGCCAGCAGCGACGTTGGCACCTGCACCATGCGCACGCCGCGCCGGACGATGGACGCTGCAAACGCCGCCAGATCACCGATGACGCCGCCGCCGAGCGCCACCACCGCATCGCGCCGCTCCAAGCCCGTTTGCAACAGGCGCCGGGAAACTGTCTCGAGCGTGGCAAAACCTTTGCTGGCTTCGCCCGGCGTCACCACAATCGGCTCGCCCAGCAGCAAGCCGGCCGATTGGAGGCTGGCCGCCAGCGCCGCCCCATGTTGCCGCGCCACGTTTTCGTCCGTCACGATGGCGACGCGCGCTCCTGGCAGATGTTCGCGCACATGCCGTCCGGCATCAGCGATCAGCCCATGGCCAATTAGCACGTCATAACTGCGCGTGCCAAGCGCAACGTGCACGGTACGGTGTCCGGTCATAGGGCAACCCTGGCTGGCAACGCCGCCAGTGCGCTCAAAATTTCTCCCACGATCACCTCATGCGCCACCTCTCGGCTCTGCACTGTCACGTCAGCGAGGGCGTAAACCGGGTGCCTTAGGTCGATCAGAGCCCGCATGGTTGCTTCAGGATCGGCGGTTTTCAGCAACGGCCGGTTGGAACGCTTGCGCACGCGCGTCATCAGGATGTCCACATCGGCTCGGAGCCAAACCGACACACCGCGCTTCGCAATAAGCCCGCGGGTCTCGGCGCTCATGAACGCGCCGCCGCCCGTTGCCAGCACTTTTGCGCCCCGTTCCAAAATCCGCCCGATCACGCGCTTTTCGCCATCGCGGAAATAGGCCTCGCCATGTTCGGCGAAAATCTCGGGGATAGTCTTTCCTGCGGCGGCTTCGATCTCAGTATCAGCATCGATAAACATCAGCCCTAGCCGCTCAGCCAGCCGCTTACCGATAGACGATTTGCCCGCCCCCATCATGCCCACAAGCACGATCGTCCTGCCGCCGAGGCGATGGAGAACACCATCGGCTGCCGGGTCGGGATCTTTGGCCCTGCCGGCTGATGAGGCCATGGCGGGGAATTGCGAGGGCGCACTCATGTCGCCGGACCCTAATGCGGCCGGCGCCCCGTGACAATCTCGCTTGCACGAGGTCCTTGAGCAATTGGCCCGACGCCGCCGCTGGTGCGCGCCATACAAGTTGCCTCAGGCGCTGCGCTTTCCCCGCACATCCAAGACGCCCGCGCGTGCACCCCTGGTTGGGGAAAGATGAGGGGAGTATACGCATAGGTAAACTGAAGTCGTGGGGCCGAAGGATTACCGTTAATTTCGGAACACTACGCCTTTTCCCCAACCACAACCTTTGTCACCTCTAACTGCCCACGGCGCAGAAGCGTCACCTCGACTTCGCGCCCAATCCGCTCGGCGTCCAGCACGCGCAGCAGATCATCGACGCCTTCTATTCTGCTGCCATCCAGCGCGACAATCACATCGCCCACCTGCACGCCCGCTCTCGCCGCCGGACCGCCAGGCAGCACTTCGGCGGCTTGCACGGCTGTTGCCTGTTTAAGGCCGTTCGCCCGCGCGACCCGGCGGGTCACCGCGACGTGATTGCCTGCGATACCGATACGCCCGCGCCGCACCTTGCCGTGCGCCAACAGCTGCGTAAGCACCAGCAGCGCCGTATTGCTGGCGACCGAGAAACAGATGCCCTGCGCGCCCATGATCATGGCCGTGTTGATGCCCATGACGCGGCCGCGCGAACTCACCAGGGCGCCACCAGAATTGCCGGGGTTGAGAGCCGCGTCGGTCTGGATGACGTCGTCGATCAGCATTCCCGAGCGCGAGCGCAAGGACCGGCCCGTGGCGCTGACCACGCCCGCCGTCACCGTTGATTGGAAGCCCAGCGGATTGCCGATGGCAATGGCGAGTTGGCCGGGCCGCACGCGCTTGGAGTCCTCGAATTCGGCGGCGTCAAAGCATTCGGTGCTCTCGGCGCGCAGGACCGCGAGATCGGTTTCCGGGTCCTGGCCGAGGATGCGAGCCGCAGCATGACGACCATCATTAAGCGCGATCTCGATGCGCTCGGCGCCGTCGATGACGTGTTGATTGGTGAGAAAGAGACCGTCCGGCGAGATCATGACACCCGAGCCTTGCCCACGCGACTTGCCTAGCACCCGCACATGCACAACGGCCGGGCCAGCGATCTCCACAGCGTCGATGACCGCGCGCGAATAGGCATCGAGCAGGTCAGCATCGGCAGGCGTCGTCTGGCGTGCGAGGGACATGGCGCGGCCTCGTGTGCGGTTGCATCCAGGGTGGCATATGGGAGGCGGCGCAAAGAATGTGAAGCGCGCGGCCGGCTGGCCTGACGGGCAGGTGAGGCGGCGGCCTGAGAGGTTTTCCCGCCTAGGGGGGAAGGACAGGATGTGGTTGGGCGGGAAAGCCGTTGTCCCAGTGCTAACGCCGCCCCATCTGCCTCTCGATAAGCGCTAAAATTCGCGGATCAGTGAAGTCGGCGACAGCAAAGGTGGCACCAAGCACCAGCAGTGCCTCGGCCTTCAAGGTGCTCGTTACTCCAACCAGCGGAATACCAGCGGCGACAGCAGCGCGCACACCAGAACCTGCATCCTCGAAGGCGACAGAGCGCGCTGCTTTGGCGCCGAGTTGCTCGAGCGCTGTCAGATACGGCAGCGGATGCGGCTTGGAGTGGGGAAGATCCGCGCCGCTGACGACGGCGGCAAAGCGCTGGCGCACTCCCATGGCGGCAAGCACGCGCTCGGCGTTGGCCAGCGGCGCGTTGGTCACGAGCGCGTAGGGGATGCGGTGCGCATCGGCGAAATCGAGCAGCACCATCGCTCCCAGCGGCGGCGTGACCGTTGTGATGCGGTCACGGTAAAGCTGCTCCTTGCGGTCCATCACTGCGGCGGCCTGGGCGCGTGGCCTGTGCGGCAGGAAGCTCGCGGCAATAGCGTGGCCTGGAAAACCCATGATGCGGCTCTGATACGCGGCCGCATCGAGATCGATGCCTTCTTGGGCGAAAACCTCGACAAAGGCCTCGAAATGCAACCGTTCTGTATCGGCCAGCGTTCCATCGAGGTCGAACAGCAGCGCGGTATCCATGCCAGCCCCTGAAAACGGATGCGTCAGCGTCGCGGTGGTTATGATCCAACGTCAGAGCGCCGCGCGTTGGTAGCTGTGACAGCGCGCGCGCGCAACCATGAGGAGTGTCGATGACCAGCCGATCGATCCTGCGCCTAATCTTGTGTCTGGCGCTCTGTCTCGGCGTCGGTGCAGTCACCGGCAGCGTCACCGCGTCGCAAATCCCGACCTGGTATGCGGGCCTCGTGCGCCCCTCGTGGACGCCGCCGAATTGGACCTTCCCCGTGGTCTGGACCGCGCTCTACATCCTCATGGGCATCAGCCTGTGGCTGCTATGGGAGCGAGCGATCCCCGGCGCGGCCCGGCGTTGGGCAATCATCCTGTTCTTCGTGCAGCTGGCCCTCAATGGCGCTTGGTCACCGGTGTTCTTCTCACTGCACGCCACACGCCCAACTCTTGCGATCATAGTATCCATGGTCATCGCCATTGCCCTCGTCATCGCGACGGCCTGGCGCGTGCAACGAACGGCGGCTTGGCTGATGGTGCCTTACTTGCTGTGGGTCAGTTACGCGACTTCCCTCAACGCCGGCATCATCGCGCTCAATCCGTGACACCCTGCGGCCATACGTTCTGCGCCAATCTTGATATAAAAGACGGCTTCCGTGTTATTCTGGCTAAGAAAATTCTCGCACTGCAACAGGACGCTTTTTTATGGTGCAACTGACGCTGCCGTCTAACTCCAAGATCGGCAAAGGCAAGACGTGGAACGCGCCTGCCGAGGGCGGCTGCTCGGCCGAGGTGAAAGTGTATCGCTGGAGTCCCGAAGACGGTTTGAAACCGCGGGTTGATACCTACCATATCGACCGTAATGACTGCGGGCCGATGGTGCTGGACGCGCTGATCAAGATCAAAAATGAGATCGATCCAACGCTGACATTTCGCCGCTCCTGCCGCGAAGGCATCTGTGGTTCGTGCTCGATGAACATCGATGGCACCAACACACTCGCGTGCCTCAAAGGGCTCGATGAGGTGAAGGGCCCGGTGACGATCTATCCGTTGCCGCACATGAAGGTGGTGAAGGATCTGGTACCAGATATGTCCGGGTTTTATGCGCAGCATCGCGCCATTGAGCCGTGGCTGAAGGCGAAGTCACCCGAGCCCGAGAAGGAGCGCCTGCAATCGCCCGAGCAGCGCAAGAAGCTCGACGGCACGTATGAGTGCATCCTGTGCGCCTGCTGCTCCACGTCGTGCCCCAGCTATTGGTGGAACGCGGACCGCTTCCTTGGTCCGGCCGCGCTACTGCAAGCCCACCGCTGGATTTCGGACTCGCGCGATGAGGCCCAGGGCGAGCGGCTCGACGATCTCGAAGATCCGTTCAAGCTCTACCGCTGCCATACCATCATGAACTGCGCCAAGGCCTGCCCCAAGGGGCTGAACCCGAGCAAGGCCATCGCTGAGATCAAAATGATGGAAGCGCGGCGTGGGTAGATGGGCTTACTGGGTGCCAGGCACTGGGCCGTCCAGAGGTGAACCATGTCTTTCAATAGCGCACCGATCATCGACCACACCGGCATCAGCGTAAGCGACTACGTCAAGGCCAAGGTGTTCTATGGTACCGCGCTGGCGCCGCTTGGTATTGCACTCATCTGCGAATTTCCCGCCAGCATGACCGGAAGTGTCGACGTGGCGGGCTTCGGCGGGAGCGGCGGCGAAAAGGCCGAGTTCTGGCTTCACCCCGGCAAGAAGGTCGAGCCGCCGATGCACTTTGCCTTCCGTGCGGCGAACCGGGCGGAGGTGGATGCCTTTTACAAAGCCGCACTGGCGGCTGGCGGGAGAGACAACGGCGGCCCCGGCCTGCGCACACATTATCATGCCGACTACTACGGGGCGTTCGTTCTCGATCCCGATGGCAACAACATCGAAGCTGTCTGCCATCTTGCGGCGTGATGACCTGGTGTCAGGCACCAGAGGTGCCTGACACCCAGTCAAAAATAAAGCGCGCGGCATTGATCCGCGCGCTTGAAATACGCAAGTTACGTCAGGCGAAAGTTACTTCTTTTTGGCAGGCGCCTTGGCGGCTGGCTTGGCAGCGGCCTTCTTGGCGGCTGGCGCGGCCTTGGCGGCCTTCGGAGCGGCTTTCTTGGCGGCAGGCGCGGGAGCCTTGGCAGCCTTGGCCGGAGCGGCCTTCTTGGCGGCAGCGGGGGCCTTGGCCGTCGCGGCGCGCGTGTTCTTCACGGCAACCTTGGTGGCCTTGGGGGCAACCTTGGCAGCGGCAGTTTTCGTCGCAGTCTTCTTAGCTGTCTTAGCCATGTCTGTTTTCTCCTTGTTATGCCCGAATCAATCGCAACAATTAAAAGGTAATCGCATTGTGCAAGCCAAGCGATGGGAAGTTATCGATTTATAACGGATTTCTGACTGCTGGGGGGAAAGTGTTGCAGAAATTCCATAGTTTTCAATGTCAAACCGCAGAAATACCCCCGTATCACATGAGCCAGCTGGATTAGAGCGATGATATTGAATAGGAACTAGCTGAAATACTGCCGTGCCAGCGCGACGCAAAAGCCGGAAATCAAAAGAGACGTACAGGGAAATATCGCGACAGCATCTCTTCGTAGCGCGTCGACGCGCGGATCCGTCCGATCGCATTGTCGATCTGACGCTGCAAAACCACATCGCCTTTGCGCACCGCCACAGCCATGCCATCGCCGAAGTAGCGCTCGTCGGCGTAGGCACCGCCACTGAGTTCGCAGCATCCCTTCGAAGAGGTGCCGTTGATCCAGAATGCCAACCCCAAACCGTCGCCGAACAGGGCATCGGCTTCACCCTTGGCAAGAGCATCACGAGCGGCGCCAGCTGTAGGATAGGTAACGGCCTGAGTATCGGGAAAAAAGACCTTCAGATAGGCTGCGTGGGCCGAACTTGCGACGACAGCGACCTTTCGCGCTTCCAAGCCCACCGGAGAAATCTCAAACTTCGCACCGGCTTTGCGCACGGCGAAGTGAGCGGTCATGAAGTAGTAGCGCCGGGTGAAGTCGGCTTGCACGATGGTTCCTGGCGTGACGGCGATCGAGGCGATGACAGCATCGCCGTCGCCGTGATCGAGCGTCGGTAGCAGATCGTCCCAGGCAATGGCTCGGACATCGCAGCTCACTTCAAGCTCAACACAGATGGCCCGTGCGAAATCCACATTGAAGCCGGTGAGCTGACCGTCTTCATCGGCATAGTTGAACGGTGGAAAGTCGCCCGTCGTCAGAAAGCGTAAGAGGTTGCGGCGGGTTTCAGACTTGCCGCCGGTGTCCGCTGGAGTGGCCGTGTCGGTGGCGGTTTTGCCAGTGTCTGGCGCCTTTTGGGCCAGAGCTGGGCTCGCAAAAAGCCATACGCCCGTAACGGCCGTGGCCAAAAGGAGTGCAACTGTTCGCATCATTCACTCGAGGTTTTGCGGCACCAGACTGCAAGCGGCGACATAACTACTCTTGCCCGTCACCAGGTACCTACCTCGGTCCGCCCTGCTGCGCCAGCCGGTACGCTGACACCAGAACACATCTCCAGTGGGCACTTGGTGTTGAGGCAAAGTCGTGTCAGTTGCGGAAGCGAGTGTTGCGCCCAGTTGGCGCAGGCGTGGGGACTGCCGCCAAGTTGAAAGTCTTACGGCTCGCCCCGCGCGGCCAGACTATGACTTCCTGCTTGGCGAGTACCTGGACGAGGCTGAGTTGCTGCACGCCAGATCCCGCGCCAAACTCTGCGGCGTGGCCGTGCACCGGATCTTGATCGGTGAAGGCCGGATTGATCCGGTTGACTATGTGACGGCTCTGGCTGCGGACCTCGGCCTCAGCTATGTCGGCACACCTCGGAAGATCGGATTTTCTGCCGGCCGCCGCCGCGATCAATCGCGCCAGTGCTGGGCAACGCACGTGATCGACCGAAAGAGCTGGGTCGTCTTTGATGGTACGGCGGCGTCGCCAAAAACCATTGCGGCACTGGCGGTGAGATTGACCGCGCGAGGGCATGTGGTTGGTCTGGCGCCGCCGCAGGGCATCCGGGACTGTGTGCTCGACAGCGCCCAGTCCGCCATCCTCAGACATGCCGTCTCCGGGCTGGGACGGGCCGACCCAAACGCGAGTGCTCGCGGAGGATCGTGGCTTTGGCAATCGATCGCGCTGGCTTCCAGCTTCGGTGCGCTGCTGGGTCTGATCGTGATTGCGGGCTTGTCCGCGGAACGGCTGTTGACGGCGCTGGTGACGCTGCCGTTCCTGGCTGTCGTTCTGGTGCGGATCGCCGTTCTCTATTCTTATGTGCTGGTCCCACGTGCGCCCATGCCACGGTCCGCCGCGCGCCAGGATGACCGGGATCTGCCAGTCTACACACTGCTCGTGCCCTTGTTCCGTGAGGCCCGCGGGCTGCCCGGCCTGATCGCCGCCTTGCGTCAGTTGGACTACCCTCTGGTCAAGCTCGACATCAAGCTGATCCTCGAAAGCGTGGACAAAGAAACAGTTGAGGCGGTCCAAGCCCTGCGATTGCTCCCGCCATTCGACGTCATCATCGTCCCGGACCGCCAACCGCGTACCAAGCCAAAAGCGCTGAACTACGCGCTCCACTTCGCGCGTGGCGACTACGTGTCGGTCTATGACGCCGAGGATCAGCCCGAGCCGGACCAATTGCGGCAGGCCCTTCGGGTGCTCCAGTTGGGGCCAAAGAACATCGGCTGTGTGCAAGCCAAACTGGTGATCGACAACCTTCGCGCTGGCTGGCTCTGCCGTCAGTTTGCAATCGAGTATCTGTCGCAGTTCGAAGCCGGCCTGCCAGCGCTCGCATGGCTCGGGTTCCCCATGCCGCTGGGTGGAACGTCGAACCATTTTCCCATTCGCGTGCTGCGCGAGGTTGGCGGCTGGGATGCCTGGAACATGACGGAGGATGCAGACATCGGGATGCGGCTGGCGCGGTTTGGCTATCGCTGTGAGGTGATCGCGAGTTCGACTTACGAGGAAGCACCGTATCAGCTCAAGGCCTGGATCAAACAACGCACGCGCTGGCTGAAGGGCTGGATGCAAACCTACCTTGTGCATAGCCGCCGGCCCCGGCGTCAATTGAAACAGCTGGGGGCTTGGGCTTGGGTTGGGGTTCATGCGCAGCTGGGGGGCGGGCTGCTGTCCAGTCTGATCTATCCGTTCTGCCTGTGCTTCATAGCCTGGAGGGCTGCTTCGGGACAGACTCTGCTGCCTGCGGGCAATCTGATCGAAAGGACGCTGGTGAGTCTGGCCCTGTTCAATCTTCTGGCAGGCTACGGGCTGGCCTTTGCGCAGGCCGCCGCGTGCTGCATTGGCCAAAGGCGCTGGGGTCTGTTGCTGCAACTGCCGCTCATGCCGGTTTATTGGCTGCTGATTTCGTTCGCTGCCTATCGCGCCTTGATCCAGCTGGGCCGCCAGCCCTTCTATTGGGAAAAGACCGAGCATGGCCTCACCCGGCGGCGCCGATTACGCGGTTAGAACTTGCGCGAGAGGAGTTGCAATCTTAACGTTTGTGCGCAATAAGCAGTGCCTCAGGCCGGGGGCGGTATGTCCCTGACGACTGGAATGCGGGTGTAGCTCAGTGGTAGAGCATCACGTTGCCAATGTGAGGGTCGTGAGTTCGAACCTCATCACCCGCTATCTTTTTTAAGCAGGAGAACAGATGAGCCAGCAAGAATATAAGACAAGCGATATCCATCTACTGATCCACAAAAAACCCGCTTGCCGTATAGAATTTGAAGTTGAAGTTTCTCCGGCGATCGTCAAACAAGCCCATAAACAGGCCGTTAAACAAATCAGCAAAGAAGTCATTCTTCCCGGCTTCCGCAAAGGAAAAGCCCCCGAAAATTTCGTCATTAAAAATTATCCAGA
>JANYHF010000085.1 GCA_025359185.1 Hyphomicrobiaceae bacterium
CCGGCCAGCGCCTCCAGCGCCCGTTTTTGCTCATCACTCGCAGTCACTGGAGATTTGCCCGCCATGTCCCGCCTCCGCGAATCAGTAGGAAGACGGAATCACCAACTGGATTCGTTGGTCAAGTGCTCAGAGTCTGCTTAGCCTTGCAATGCGCAGCTTGACCAATCCGGCACCCAGATTCGCATCAACCGTTCCGCTTTCTGCATGGACGATGGCTTCGGCAAGCCGCCGGTCATTGATGCCTTCGCCCCTCGCAAAACGCGAAAAACTCCGAACCTTAAAAACGCGCATAGCGGCCCCCGCGTTGATCTATAACACCACGAACCATAGCTATCAAGCGCCTCTACCGAACCAGGGTACCCACCTACCCCAGTTTAACCCCCGCTCCTGCCGCTACAAAATCTGACAGCATCGGCACGAATTCCGCGCCCTTGCCTGCCGCCAGCGCTGCCGCGTAGGCATTCTTCACGGCGCTGCCCACCGGGTTGGCCACGCCCTCGGCATCGGCCAGCGCCGCCAGATAGCGCGTGTCCTTCGCCGCGTTGGCAATGGTGAACTTGTGCGCCTCGCGATCGCGCTCCAGCACGTATTTCATGAACGTTTGATAGAACCCGCAATCCATCCGGCTGCCGCGCAACACACTGTCGAAAACCTTGGGCGACAAGCCCGACTTCTGCGCCAGCGTCAGCGCCTCGGCGTAGATGGCGCCGTAGCCCAAAGAGAGGAAATTGTTGATCAACTTCATCTTGTGGCCGTCACCTACTTTGCCGATGTGATCGACCTTGGCGGCCCAGGCTTCACATACGGGTTTGATCCGCTCAAAGATCTCCTGAGGCGCCCCAATCATCGTGGAGAGTTTGCCCACTTCCGCTTGTGCTGGTGTGCCGCCCAAGGGCGCATCGATGAAGTGCACGCCCATGGGCGCCAGCTCGGCTGCCAGGGACAGTGTCGAGACCGGATCGGCCGTCGAGCAATCGGCGATGATCAGGCCTTTGCGCGCGCCCGCTTTCAAGCCGTCCGGGCCACGCACCACCGCTTCGATTTGCGGTGAGCCGGTCACGCAAATGAAGATAATGTCGCATTTGGCCGCCAGTTCTGCGCCCGTTTTGGCTTCAGACGCGCCCGCCTTGACCAGGGCATCGACCGGCGCCCGGTTGCGGTGGCCGAGCACTGTGAGCGGGAAACCCTTCTGCAAAATGTTCTTGGCCATGCCGTGGCCCATAAAGCCCACGCCGATGAATCCGATTGCTGGTTTGGCTGCCATGACGTTTCTCCCTGTTGACTTGGCGGGAAGATCGCATAGCTAGGCGTCAGGCGTCTATGTCCACCAGCCGGGGATCAGACATGCCGTACCCAGCGAGATGCCGATGGTGGGAATGGCGAACCAGCATCGCCAGGAGATCACAGCATAAAGGCCCCCAACCGCGACAAGCACGGGCTTGAGCCAGCCGATGTTGTATTGAGTCGCGACCACAACCAGCAGCACAAAGAGCATAATCCCCAAGCAGTGGCTTAAGTGAAAGCCGAGAATGCCTGACCAGTAATCGCGCCCGTTCGGCGCCAGGGCTGTCCGGGATCGCCGCATGGCGTCAACGAGCGTCGCGTCGGACGGACTGAAGTAGCGGGGGTGGGTGCCAAAATCCTGCAGTACATAGGACAAATGGCGCAAACTGAGCAACCCAAAGATGGTGGCACCAAGATATGCAAACCATGTCATGGCCGTGGCTCCTGCGGCAGATCATTGATCGGCGGTAGGGTGGCTTCGGCGATACCGGCGGCGGCCAACCGAGGCAGGATGGCAACAAATCGTTCCGTATCCTCAAGGGTCAACACGCTTGTGATCTTGCCCCATCGCAGATGCAGGAGCTGCATCACCTCATTTTCATAGGACCTGGCCGGCATGTCGCCAGTTGCGAGCAGAGTGCCACGGAATTTGACGTAGGTCATGATCCGCGTGTTCCACGGCATCCCTTCAACAACAATCATCTGAGGAAGCAGCTTGGCATCGGGCACCAGCTGGTAGATGCGCTGGAACCACGCCTGCATCGACGAGCGCTGCGTGCGCGTGCCGCCCAAGGGCGTGTCGCCGATGAAGCGATATACGAATTCCGGCGCCAGCGTGTCGATGATGGCCTGCCAGTTGCCGCGATTGGCTTCGGCAAACAGCGAACGGATCTTCCAGCGGACGATGGCTCGGTACATGGGGAAGGCCTCCAGGAGCTTGGCCATTGCCAAGCACACAATGAAGTTGCAGTATGCAACTAACACTTCGTAGTAGCATCTTGCAACTTCATTTCGCATCCCGGGAGTGCGGCATGGACGGCATCAACTGTTCGATTGCGCGGGCGCTGGGCGAGGTCGGCGAGCGCTGGAGCCTGCTGATCATCCGAGAGGCCGTGATGGGCTCAACACGCTTTGACCAGTTTCACGAGCGGCTCGGCATCGCCCGCAATATTTTGACGGATCGTTTGGCAACGCTGGTCAGTCATGGGGTGCTCGATCGCATCGCGTCGCCGGTTAACGCACGCATCCACCACTATACGCTGACCCGGAAGGGGCACGAGCTGCTTCCAGTCCTGGCTGCCCTCATGCATTGGGGTGACCGCTGGATCCACGCCGAAATCGGCGCGCCCGTTGTTCTCGTGAACCGCAAGACCACAAAACCCATCGCGCAAATGGCGCTGCGGGGAGAAAGCGGCCAACCCCTCGACAGTTCTGACATCGACATCACGGCGGGCCCTGGCGCAACGCCACGAATGCGTCAGCGCCTCAAGTGCTGAGCTAACCGCCAATCACCCATTGGCCGCCCGCGTCCCGGCAAGCAACAACATTGGCCCAGCGCGAAACATCGCCGAGCGTAAGCGTAACGCCGAGACGCCGACAAACGGCGCCCGTTTCGTCGCGGAAGCTCGCCGTGGGTTTGACGGCACCTTGCAGCGGGCCGTCCATGCGGTGCCAGACATAGGTAGCGCCATCGCCCACCTGGTCGAGCGCGTATCCGACGGCTTCCAGCACGGCCACAGGATCATCAGGGCCGAGTTTGGAGCGCAGAGCCTCAAAGGCAGACGCGGTTGGAGGGGCTGCCGCCGCGACCTCGGTGGTCCAGGTGGCCCCATCGCCAGCGTTGGCCGAATAAGCGTTGGGTTGTATGGCTAGAACACAACCAGCTGCCAGCAGCACAGCTGCAAAGATCGACGGCAAACACATGGGACAACCTGAACGCTAGGAACGCAACGGGGTACAGGATGGTCATGCTGGGGCGTCTGGGTTAAAAGCCGGTGAAGACGTGACCGCGCTTGCCCAAGAGGGGACTCATGGCAGACAGCAAAGACATTTCCACCAACGCTCCTCAGGCAGGCGATTTTTTCGCGACCAGCGATCCCATGGCGCTGTTTGCCGGCTGGATGCGCGACGCCGAGGCAATGGAAATCAACGACCCCAACGCTATGGCGCTCGCCACCGCCGACGCGGACGCTCTGCCCAACGTGCGGATGGTGCTACTCAAGGATGTGTCGGAGGGCGGCTTCGTCTTCTACACCAATTACGGAAGCGCCAAGGGCCGCGAGCTATTGACCTCCCACAAGGCCGCGTTGCTGTTCCATTGGAAAAGCCTGCGCCGTCAGGTGCGCGTGCGCGGAACCGTTGCTGAGGTCTCCAGCGCCGAGGCAGATGCCTACTATGCCACCCGGCCGCGTGGCAGCCGCATCGGCGCCTGGGCCAGCCAGCAGTCACGCGCGCTCGAAGGACGGTTCGCGCTGGAGAAGGCCGTCGCGTATTATGGAGCCAAATACGCCATCGGCGAGGTGCCGCGTCCGCCGCACTGGTCAGGGTTCCGGGTGACGCCGCTGGAAATTGAATTCTGGCACGACCGGCCGTTTCGCTTGCACGACCGGGCCGTGTTTCGGCGCGCGGCCGTCAGCAACGGCTGGGCCAAGGAGCGGCTGTTTCCGTAGCTGCAATTGATAAGGGAGTTTGGAGGCCCGACCCCGGAGTTGAACCAGGGCTTCTGAACGTTGCACCGTCCACGCGTCGCCGCTCCGCCATCGGGCCAAAGACTGTTCGCTGCCAAGCGCTTACGGCGCTTGTGTGATGTCCCTGCGCAACCATCCATGCCAGACCTTGCGCCCGAATGGAAGACGATCATTCATTGATCGTTTACAGCGAAGAGAGTTGGTGCGGACGGTTGGCATACAGGTTGCGTGACCATTCCGTGTTTGGCCTCCAACGGACCCGTGAAACAAGAATGGTCATGCGTGCCCCGTCCGATTGGGTTTTACCCGGCCAGCTGGTCGAAGTGCGCGGGTCCGCCGATATTGCGGCGACGCTCGATGTCTCTGGCCGGCTGGACGGGATGCCGTTCATGCCCGAGATGGCCCGCTATTGCGGAGGCCGGTTTCGTGTGGCGCGCACGGCCGATACGACGTGCGTCGAGGGCCTCGGAATGCGCCGCCTCTCGACCACGGTATTCCTCACGGGCTTGCGCTGCGATGGCGCCGCTCACGATGGCTGCCAGCGCAGCTGCCTGATGTTCTGGAAAGAGGCCTGGCTGAAGCCGGTTGAGGCGGACGAGGCCACGCGGCCAGGGGCTGGCGATGCGCCTGAGTTGCAGCGCCTCTCCACACGCGACGGCGACCGGTATACCTGCCAATCCACGGCCCTTGCTAAGGCCACAACCCCGATGTCGCGCTGGGATGTCAGTCCGCTGATCACCCAGCTGCGCCGTGGCGAAATCGGCTATGACCGCTTCGCGCTTATCCTCGCCCGCATGGTGGTCAACCGTGCCCGCAAACTGATAGGTTGGCGGGAGTTGGGGTTCCTGGCCGGCACCGGCCGCAAGCACGCCAAAGGCAACCTCGGATTGCGCGACGGCGAGATGGTGCTGGTACGCTCCGCCGCCGAAATCAGCCAATCGCTCGACGCCACCGGCCGCAACAACGGCCTCACCTTCGAGCCTGACATGCTCGCGCTGTCCGGCCGCTGCCTGCGCGTCGGCCCGCCCATACGCAAAATGATCCACGAAGAGACAGGCAAGATGATCGAGCTGACCAGCACGGTCGCCTTGGACGGTGTCCTGTGCAGCGGCCTGCACGCCCGCAACTGCCCAAGGGCGAACCCCCTATTCTGGCGCGAAGCCTGGCTGAAGCGATCGGAGACCGAAGTAACAGCTCCAAAAATCCCTTAGGAGCCGCCAGGGATTTTGCCTCCCCTATCCGCACGCCCACATTCAAGCTAGTTGAACGGGTGGCATTTAGGTTTGGGGGAGAGCGCCAACCGTGAGCCGGTTATCAGAGACTCTGGCGATCCTGCTCGGCGTCGATGTGCTGAACCCTAAGCACTCCGACCGTCTCGTCCGCCACCTGCAGCGCTATTTCGTGCATTTTCCCTGCGATCTGGTGATCGATTGCGGGGCCAATCGCGGGCAATTCGCGCGCGAGTGCCGGCTGGCGGGGTATCGCGGGGCCATGCGCTCGCTGGAGCCGCTGGCAGCGCCGTTTGCCGAACTGTCCGCACACGCCGCCCGCGATGCAGGGTGGACGGTGTCGCAGTTGGCCGTGGGCGCAGCGAACGGCGAACTGACACTGAATTTCAGGCCGGGCCGGGAGGAACTGGCCTCGGCGCTCAACGCCGAGCCTGGCATGGTCGATCGGTTTGGTGGCCTCGCCTTCAGTGCCACCGAAACGGTGCCGTTGCGGCGGCTCGACGGGTTGCTGGTCGAATGGAAGGTGCCCACCACCGCCAAACTGTTCGTAAAATCCGACACTCAGGGCTTTGATCTCCAGGTGCTGCAAGGGCTGGGCGGCCGGATCGCCCAGGTGGACGGCCTGGCGCTGGAAATGTCCGTGCGGCCGCTCTACGAAAACATGCCGTCGCATTGGGAAGTGCTCGATTTCGCCCGCGCCAACGGCTTCGAGCCCTTCGGCTTCGCCACCGTCACGCGCGACACCACGGGCGGCATGATCGAATATGACGCGCTCTTCCGGCGTCCGCCCCGCCGTGCTATCCCCTGACCATGTTGACCCTGATCGATAACTACGACTCGTTCACCTACAATCTCGTCCACTATCTTGGCGAGCTGGGCGCACGCTGCCACGTCGTGCGCAACGACCAGATCACGGTCGCCGAAGTGCTGGTGGGCAAGCCGAAGGCCATCGTGCTGTCGCCGGGGCCATCGACGCCGAATGAGGCGGGGATTTGCCTTGAGCTGGTGGAAAAGGCGGGCGGAAAGATCCCGATCCTGGGCGTGTGCCTGGGGCACCAGACCATCGGGCAGGTCTATGGCGGAATGGTCTTGCGAGCGCCAAAAGCGATGCACGGTAAGGTTTCCACCGTACGCAATCGCGGGATTGGCGTGTTCGAAGGGCTCCCGGCGAGCTTCCAGGCTACGCGCTACCATTCGCTGATTGTGGAGCGCGCCAGCCTGCCTGATTGCCTCGAAATCACAGCCGAGACGGACGATGGCATTATCATGGGGCTCCAGCACCGCCAGTTCGCCGTGCACGGTGTGCAATTCCACCCCGAGAGCATCGCTTCGGAGCAGGGCCACGCGCTCTTGGCCAATTTCCTAGGGATCGCCGGGATTGCGCGCAACGCCGGGCCGGTCCGCGCCAAGGTTGCAGCGGGCTGACCCTCGCCATCACAACAACCACCCACCCGAAAGAGTGACCGCATGAGCGCCGAAGCCGATCCCAGCGCCCTGAAACCGTACATCAGCCGCGCCATTGGCTCAGCGCTGATGCCGCACGAGGCCGAGGAGGCCTTCGACATCATCATGTCTGGCCGCGCGACATCGGCGCAGATCGGCGGCTTTCTGATGATCTTGCGCCAACGCGGCGAGTCGCTCGAAGAGATCACGGGCGCGGCCACCGTGATGCGCGCGAAGGCCAAGCGAGTGACCGCTCCGGCTGGCGCAATGGACATCGTCGGCACAGGCGGCGACGGGCGGGGCACGCTCAACATCTCGACAGCCGCCGCTATCGTCGTCGCCAGCCTCGGCGTGCCGGTCGCCAAGCATGGCAACCGCGCGCAGTCCTCTAAGTCGGGTGCCGCCGATGCGCTGGCGGCGCTTGGCGTCAACATCAATGCCGATGTGCCGGTGATCGAGCGCTGCCTCGCTGAAGCGGGCATCGGCTATATGAACGCGCCGAACCACCACGCCGCCATGCGCTATGTGATGCCAGCGCGCGTAGAACTTGGCGTGCGCACAGTGTTCAACATTCTCGGGCCACTGACCAATCCGGCAGGCGTCAAATTGCAGCTGACTGGGGCGTTTACGGAACTGTTGCTGCGGCCGATGGCCGAGACCTTGCGGGCGCTGGGATCGGAACGCGCCTGGCTGGTGCATGGCATGGATGGCACGGACGAGATATCGATCGCCGGGCCGACTTATGTGGCGGCGCTTGAGGATGGCAAAGTGCGCGAGTTTCAGGTCGCGCCGGAGGAGGCGGGATTGCCCGAACACCCGTTCGGCCAGATCCTTGGCGGCAGTCCAGCCGAGAACACAGCCAAGCTGACGGCTTTGCTCGCTGGGGATAAGTCACCAGCCTTGCTCGCCTTCCGCCACGCCGTCATGCTGAATTCGGCCGCAGCGCTGATCATTGCTGGCAAGGCTGCGTCATTGAAAGAGGGAGCCCACATGGCAGGCGCTTCGCTCGACGACGGCCGCGCCAAGGCGACACTGGCCAAACTCGTCGACATCAGCAACGCCGGTTGAATAGGGATTTTCCGATGGCCGGCGTTCTCGACAAGATCAATACCTACAAACGCGAGGAAATCGCACGGGCCAAGAGTATCCGTCCGCTGCAAATGCTCAAGGCCGACGCCCAGCGGATGGGGCCGACGCGCGGATTTGTGTCGGCGATCGCGGGCCGCGTCGCTTCAGGCGGCCACGCGCTGATCGCCGAGATCAAGAAGGCGAGCCCGTCCAAGGGCTTGATCCGCGCCGATTTTGACCCGCCTGCACTCGCCCGCGCTTATGAGGCCGGCGGTGCCTGCTGTCTCTCCGTCCTCACGGATGGACCCAGTTTTCAGGGTGCGCCCGAATTCCTCACCGCTGCCCGCGCCGCCTGCAAATTGCCCGCCCTGCGCAAGGACTTCATGCTCGACACCTATCAGGTCGTCGAAGCCCGGGCCTGGGGGGCAGACGCCATCCTCATCATCATGGCCAGCGTCACCGATGCCGAAGCGCGCGCGCTCGCCGATGCCGCCCGCGACTGGGAGATGGATTCTCTCGTTGAGGTGCATGACGAAGCGGAACTGGAACGCGCGGTGGCACTCGATTGCGATCTGATCGGCATCAACAATCGCGATCTGCGCACGTTCGAGACGCATCTGGAAACCACTGAGCGGCTCGTGCCCCTGATACCCCGCGGCCGCCTCATCGTCACCGAAAGCGGCATCATGAACAATGCAGATCTGTCGCGGATGTCGCGGGCGGGCGTCAAAACGTTCCTGGTTGGCGAGAGCCTGATGCGCCAGAAGGACGTCGCCGCGGCAACCCGGGCGCTGCTGACGCCGGGATCAGCGGCTCAGGCCATGCCGGGCACGCTCACCCATTTCAACAGCGCCGGCGAAGCGCACATGGTCGATGTGTCCGGCAAAACCGCGACCGAGCGTGAGGCCGTCGCTGAGGGCTTTGTCGCCATGACGGCGGCCACGCTCGCGCTCGCCACAGGAGGCAAGGCCAAAAAGGGCGACGTTATTGCAACAGCACGAATCGCCGGTATCATGGCGGCCAAGCGCACATCGGAGCTGATCCCGCTCTGCCATCCACTGGCCCTCAGCAAAGTCATCGTCGATCTCACGCCGCAGGCCGTACCCGCTGGCATCAAGGTGACGGCCCGCGTCAAAACCACCGGCCCGACCGGGGTCGAAATGGAAGCTCTGACCGCTGTCTCGATCGCCTGCCTCACCATCTACGACATGCTGAAGGCCGCCGAGCGTGGCATCCGTATCGAGGGCATACGCCTCATGGAAAAGACCGGCGGCAAATCGGGCGTCTGGCACGCGGACCAGGGGTGACCCATGGCCGAACCCAAGACACCGCTGATGCCGGTCGAGGAGGCGCTCGCGCTCCTTCTTCAAGGTGTTGCTCCGTTGCCGCCCGAATCCGTGCCGCTGATCGAAGCGCGCGGCCGCGTTTTGGCGGGCTCGCTGACGGCCAAACTCACGCAACCGCCCTTCGATGCGTCAGCTATGGACGGTTACGCCGTTCGCTCCGCCGATGCCGCAACAGTGCCAACGCGGCTCGGTCTGACAGGGGAAGCGGCGGCCGGTCATGCCTTTGCAGGCCGTATTGGCCCGCTCAAAGCCATCCGCATCTTTACTGGCGCGCCCCTGCCCGAGGGTGCCGACGCCGTTGTCATTCAGGAAGATACAGCCCGCGATGGCGGTGACGTCATCATCAATCAAGCGACACTTGCGGGCGAAAATGTCCGTCCACGCGGCAATGACTTCAGTGCGGGCGACGCGCTCTTTCCCACCGGCCACCGGCTGACTTCGCGGGACCTCATGCTGGCCGCAAGCGCTGGGCATAGTGCCGTTCCAGTTGCGCGCGGTCCCGTGGTGGCCATTCTTGCCACCGGCGACGAACTCGTACCACCGGGCACCGTTCCGCGTGCGAACCAGATCGTGTCGTCCATTCCCACCGGCCTCGCGGGCATGATCGCATCGGCAGGCGGAGAGCCGCGCCTGATCGGCATCGCGCGCGACACGCTGCCCGATCTTGGCGCAAAAATCCGCCAGGCTGCCGATGCTGATATTCTCGTCACCATCGGCGGCGCGTCGGTCGGCGACCACGATTTGGTGCAGCAGGCGCTGACAGCAGGCGGGCTTGCACTCGCGTTCTGGCGCATCGCCATGCGGCCGGGCAAACCCCTGATGTATGGCAAGCTGGGCGGGCAGCGTGTGCTGGGGCTCCCCGGCAATCCCGTCTCAGCTATGCTGTGTGCGCAGATTTTCCTCCTCCCTCTCATTCGAGCGCTGCAAGGCGCGGCACCATCGGTGGCAACCACCACCGGCATCCTCTCTGCCCCACTCCCCACCAACGGTCCCCGCCAGCATTATATGCGTGCCCGGATCGTCACTCCTGGATCGCCGCCAGTTGTCGAGGCGCTACCCCGGCAGGACAGCTCATTGCTCGCCACCCTCGCCCATGCAGATTGCCTCATCGTCATACCTCAGCACGCCCCCGCGATGGCTGCGGGTGACCTGGTCACCGTGGTGGCGCTAGAGGGGTGACTGGCGGCATGGGCGAGCAGATTTTCATCGTGGCGCAATCGGTGCTGCTGGGCGGCATCCTCCTGCTCTTTCTGCCGATTCGCCGCCAGAGTCGCTTCGTCACCACGCGCCTGCTTAAGGCCACACCGCAACAGGTGTGGGACATGCTCGTTGATTTCCCCGAGTTCGGCCCTGACACCCTGCCGCGGCACCCGGTGTTTCCCGAAACGCTGATATCGTACCGCAAGGTGCAGGACGACCCGGTCATCTTCGAAGCGGTATCGGATGCCAGCAAAGGTCAGCGCACGGCACTGATAACGATCCGGTCTCGCGTCCTGGCGCGGGGGGCGCCTTGGCACGTGACCGGCAACTACGAAGAGATCAATGGGAAGCCGTTTCCGCTGGGCGAGGACGCATTCGCCGAATACCAGTTCGAAGCGGTGCCAGAGAGCACGCGCGCATCGCACATCCTCAACATCCGTACACAGCACTTATTCCATTCTCTCGCTGCACGCCGCTCGCTGGCGGTCACGCTGGATCGCGCCAAGGATTATTTCGAGAACGGAAAAGCCACCCGCAAACCCGCAAGCCTGCTGACATGCTGCAGCGCATCCGGGACGACGGCCTAGTCTTCCTTAAAAATAGTGATCCCGTTCGGAGCCGCCATAGCGGCAGGTACCAATGCAGCAGCGCTTGAAACCGGCGCGCCGATCCGCACGGGCACGGATCATTGCGGCCGAGTTTTTCCATCAGCTCGACAGTGCCGTGCACGCCGTGCACGCCGCGCTTCACCTGGGCTTCCGAAGGGAACGATTTTCTGCGCTTGCTCGACACTTCAAAAGCTCGGGCTTTCGTCGTGGTCGCGGGGTGGTCTGGTCATGCTAGGCCTCCGTTGGGACTGTGGCGGGCGGCGCTCATAGCATCCGGCAGACGGGATTGCAAATCATCGGCCAACCGGCACACGCTCCTGGCCGGGCACGACATCATCAGCAGCAACAACTCCCGTCGCCTCTTGAGCCGCCCAATAGGCCGCGAGCCGGCGCCGCAGATGTTTGGGCCGTTCGGCATAGAGCTGGCTGGCCAATCGCGCCACTTCAGCGCGCAACGTCAGCTGACGGTCCTGGCACAGACCGCCAATCTCGTTAACCCATTTGGCATCTTGCCGCCCGGCTGCGCCGTCGTGCAACCGGCAGTGCAGCAGCCAGAGATCATGATCTTCTCCCAGCCGTTCCGACAGCGCCTTAGCCAACTCAAGCCGCGCCCGCATCTCTTCCGGCCACCCGGCGCTCAACACCTGCATATGCCGCCAGTGCCGCTGCACGTGTTTACGCAGATCGTGGAGGTCCTCGGCGTCCTGTGATGCCAACGCCTTGGCGACGCCCGCGCGGCCAGAGCGATAGTCCTGGGCCAGACTGGCAAAGCTGATTTCGGTACCGAACCGGTCCAGCGGCAATTCCATCAACTGTTCGCGAAAGTGATCAATCCGCTCACTGAGTTGCAGCTTGCCCGGCGTTATGGAATCGGCAGTCTGGCGCTTGGCGAGGGCTTTGCGCAGCCGCAGTCTGGCCGAATCGAACGCCGCCTCGCCATAGTCGCGGGTCAAACGGTCGAAGATCTGCGGCAGCACTTCGGCATCTCGCGCACCGGACAGGCAGCGGCCAATGTCACGCAACTGCCGGTCGGCCTCGCGCCAGAGCGCGCAACCAAGCACAGGACGCGCGAGCATCAGCAACGCCCTGAGGCGCTTGAGGCATTTACGTGCTTCATGGTGGCCCGCCGCGATATCGGCAGGCTCGCCAAGCCGCACGCCGAGGCGGTCAAGTTGCTGGTTGGCGATGCGTCGCAGGGCGGCTGGAGAAATGTCACCGGGTTCAAAGGTATAGGCCATGAGTTTACTTAGATGTGTACAGATGATTGGGAATTGACAGTCAGTTGCGGCTTTAGACATCAGTCGCCAAGCGCAATACCCTCGCGTCGGCGGTCGGCCCCACCTTCGAGCGCTCTGTTATGACGCACAATGATGTGCACACCTGTGTTCATATCCACGGCCTTGATCGTCTCGCCTAAAGCAGCTGCCGCAGGTCCCAGTTTGCTCTCGGCCGTTGTGCCCTTTTCCACTTCGAAAGGACCGTTGCGGCTACCAAAGCCCGGCAAATCGGCCGCTTCCTCAGCATCGCAGTGCCAGTCGATCAGGCAAACAATAGCTTTGACATCATAAAGAATGATGCGGCTGCCACCCGGCGCGCCGAGCACCGCGCTGAGGTCGCCCGTGGGTCCGAAAATCAGCGTGGGGGCCATCGACGAGCGAGGGCGCTTGCCCGGCTCCAGGCGGTTGGCAATCGGCCAGCCATTAGCGTCCACTGGCTGGAACGAGAAATCTGTCAGCTGATTGTTGAGAAGGAATCCACCTGCCATCAGCCGGGAGCCAAAGGCCGTCTCGATAGTTGTCGTCATCGATAGCGCACTACCGTCGTCATCGACGATGGAAATTTGGCTGGTGCCAGAATGCTCAATTGTGGCGTCGGTGCCAAACAGCCATCCCGCGCGCAAGGGCGGCGTGCCGGGCGCGGCCTTGGCCATCGGATGGGCGGCATCGATGAGCTTGGCACGCGACATCAAGTAGGCGGGAGACAGCAACCCAAGCGCTTGGGGCACGAAATCTGGATCAGCGAGATACTGGTCGCGGTCGGCAAAGGCGAGCTTTTCGGCTTCGGCGATGAGGGCAGCGGGCCTTGCGGCGTTGGCACCGTCAAACAGGGCATCGGGATTGCCCGGCGCAGGCGTTGCGCCGATTACTAGGTCGGCGTTTGTCAGCATCCCGAGCGTCATGGCGACGGCGGTGCCGCCAGACGACGGTGGCCCCATGCCGCACACCCGGAACCCGCGATAGGCGATGCACACGGGGTCGCGCAGTTTTGCTGTGTACGCTGCAAGGTCGGCGGCGGTCATATCCCCGGGAATGGCTGGGGCTGCTTTCAGTGCGGCAAGGATTTGATTTGCTACAACGCCTTTGTAGAACACCTCCGGGCCGCCTTCAGCAATGGCTCGCAACGTGACAGAGAAGGCAGGATTTTTTAGCATGTCGCCGGCTTTGCGCGGGGCGGTGGCTGCATCGAAAAAATAGGTCTTGGCTTCGACGTTGAAGCCGGCGGGGCCCTGCTCGGTGAGCAGTTTAGCAAGGCGTGGGCTGACGATAAATCCGGTGTCCGCCAACTTGATGGCGGGCTCGAACAGTTGTTTCCAGGGCAATTTGCCGTGCCGGTCGTGGGCGAGTTTCAATGCCGCCAGCACGCCCGGCACACCCGTACTCAACCCGGAATTGACAGCCGCGTCGAATTCGCGCTCCTTGCCATCAGGCAGCAGAAACCGTTCGGGCCTGGCGGCGGCAGGCGCGGTCTCCCGGCCATCGATAGTCTCAACCGCTTTGGTCTTGCCGTCGAACATGAGAATGAATGCGCCGCCGCCGATCCCAGAGGATTGCGGTTCGACCAGATTGAGCACCATCTGCACCGCAATGGCCGCATCGACGTCGCTGCCACCCTGACGTAAGATCTGGCGGCCTGCTTCCGCCGCATAGGGATTAGCCGCAACCACCATATGATGCTGCGCAATCACCAGCGGCTTAGCGGTGCCGCCTGCCGCGATCTCGGGCGCCGCCTGCTTTTGATCCTTTGGCGCCTGATCAGCCGCAAACACAGCCACGCTGGAACCAAACGCGAGCGTGGAGACCGCGATCCATCGGACGATTGGCAACAGCATGGCAGGCTCCTGGGTGGCAGTGCACCCGAGGAAGACTACCCCAATTCGCTTCAGCGCGGCAGGTCTGTGCGGCCCATAAGGTATTTATCGATGGAATGGGCCGCTTGCCGGCCCTCGCGGATGGCCCAGACCACCAGCGACTGGCCGCGCCTAATATCACCTGCCGCGAACACCTTGGCGTGCGACGTCTGGTAGTTGCGCTCGTCGGCATCGAGGCCCTTGAAACGGCCGCGCGCGACGACCGGCAATCCCAGTTCGTTGACAACGTCATTCTCGATCGGCCCGCCAAAGCCCATGGCGAACAGCACGAGATCGGCGGGCAACTGGCCGGCGCTACCGGGAACGGGTTGCAACATGCCATCGACGCGCGTGTAGTCGAGGCCGATGACTTTGCCGTCCGTGCCACTGAAGCCAGTTGTTGAAATCGAATACTCGGTTTTGGCGCCTTCGGCCTGGCTAGAGGACACCCGCAGCTTCATCGGCCAAAGCGGCCAATTCATCGCTTTGTTCTCTTTCTCGGGCGGGCGCGGCATGATTTCGAGCTGCGTCACCGACTTTGCGCCCTGGCGGAAGCTCGTGCCGATGCAGTCGGAGCCCGTATCGCCGCCGCCGATCACGATCACATGCTTGCCCTTCGCCGTGATTTCCTGGCCCTTGGAAATTTTCTCGCCGTTGTTGCGCCGGTTCTGTTGCGGCAGGAAATCCATGGCGAAGTGGAGACCGGTAAGGTCGCGGCCCGGTGCCTTGGCGAACAGATCGAATGGCTGCTCGGAACCGCCCGCCAGCAGCACGGCGTCGAATTTATCTTCCAATTCCTTGGCGGAAATCGTCTTGCCGACATGGGTGTTGCAATGGAAGGTTACGCCCTCGGCCCGCATCTGCTCAACACGCCGTACGACCACGGACTTTTCTAGTTTGAAGTCGGGAATGCCGAAGCGCAGCAGGCCGCCAGGTTCGCTGCTCTTCTCGTAGACGTGTACGTCATGACCAACGCGCGCGAGTTGCTGGGCGGCGGCAAGGCCAGCGGGCCCCGAACCGACAATGGCGATGCGCTTGCCGGTCTTGGTTTCGGGCGGCAGCGGCACAATCCAGCCTTCGGCAAAACCCCGATCGGCTATGGCACATTCGATGGTCTTGATGGCGACCGGCTTGTCGTCAATGTTGAGGGTACACGCCGCTTCGCACGGCGCGGGGCAAACGCGGCCAGTGAATTCCGGGAAATTGTTGGTCGAGTGCAGGTTCGTCAGCGCACGCTGGAAATCCTCACGGTAGATGAGGTCATTCCAATCCGGGATCTGATTGTTGACCGGGCAGCCATTGTGGCAATAGGGAATGCCGCAGTCCATGCAGCGCCCGGCCTGGGTCTTCAGGTCGTTAGCGGCGAGGGGCTTGACGAATTCTTTGTAGTTCTTTGTCCGCTCTTCGACGGGCGCGTAGGCGCGCTCCTGGCGGTCCGCTTCGAGGAAACCGGTGATCTTGCCCATGGGTCAGGCCTAACTCAGGTCAGAGTGTTGAAGGTTGCAGTGCATCATGATATACACTTCAGGCAATGTATATCCATGGAGGTAGTTATGCAGGTGGCGAAATGGGGCAACAGCTTGGCTGTGCGGCTTCCGGCGGCGCTCGTTGAAACACTTGGACTGAAGGAGGGCGATAACATTTCTTTCATTCCTGTGAGCGCGCGCGAAGTCGAAATCGAAAAGGTTGCTTCTGTTGAGGATGCCCTTGCTGTCATTCGAACCCTACGCCGTCCGCTTCCGGAAAACTGGAAACTTGATCGTGATGACCCCGCAAGCTGGCGTGGTGGTGATGATGCTTGAGTGCTTTTTCGATACGAACACACTCGTATATCTTTTGTCGACAGACGAACCGGCAAAAGCGGCACGCTCGGAGGAACTTTTCCGCAAGGGCGGTTTGATCAGCGTCCAGATTCTGAATGAAATTCTCACCGTCACCCGGCGAAAACTTAAGATGCCATTCTCCGACGTGAGGACGTTTGTCACCAAAGTGCGCACGATTTGCCCTGTGGTGCCTTTGACGCTTGAAATCCACGAACGGGGCTTTGACATCGCAGAAGCTCACGGCATTGGGGTGTACGACTCGATGGTTGTCGCCGCTGCACAGCTCTCAGGTTGCAGCACGTTGTACAGCGAAGACATGCAGAATGGCCGGGTCATAGGCGGGCTCACGATTCGCAATCCGTACAAGCCTTGAGTGAGGACATCACGACTTCCTCGCCCCTTGCGCCTGCGCTCCTGCCGCCATCGGCAACCCGATCTCCAGCACACCCAATCCCGTCTTGTCCGCCTTCTGCTGTTTGGTCATTTCGGCCAGCGCCTTCTTGTACTCGACCGGCATGACCTTGCGGAATTTCGGCAGCCACTCGCTCCAATTGTCGAGGATCGTCTTGGCGCGTGCGCTGTCCGTGTAATGCATATGGCGCTTGATCAGTTCGTGCAGGCGTTCGGCGTCCTGCGCGCCCATGTTGGACATGACATCAACGAGGCCGTGGCTTTCGAGGTCCGCGCCGTGGCGTGAGGTGCGCTCGGACGATTCAGCCTCCGCCGTCACCGGTTCGAGATCAACCATGGCGAGGTTGCAGCGGCGCTCGAAGTCGCCCTTCTCATCGAGAACATAAGCAATTCCGCCCGACATGCCCGCCGCGAAGTTGCGGCCGGTGAGGCCCAGCACGACGACGACGCCGCCGGTCATGTATTCGCAGCCATGGTCGCCCGTGCCTTCGACAACGGCGATGGCGCCGGAGTTGCGGACGGCGAAGCGTTCGCCGGCTACACCCCGGAAGTAGCATTCGCCCAGAATCGCGCCATACATCACCGTGTTGCCAACGATGATGCTCTCTTCGGGCACGATCCCAGATTTTGCCGGTGGGCGGACGATCAGCTTACCGCCGGAGAGGCCCTTGGCGGCATAGTCGTTGGCTTCGCCAGTCAGCGAAAGCGTCACGCCGCGCGCGAGCCAGGCGCCAAAGCTCTGGCCTGCGGTGCCTTCGAGGTCGATCCAAATCGAGTCTTCCGCCAATCCGGTGTGACCATATTTCTTGGCGACGATGCCAGACAGCATCGCGCCTGTGGTGCGATCCTTGGTGGAGATCTTCTTGGCAAAGCGCACCGACTTGCCGGACTCAATGGCGACCTTGGCCTCTTTGATCAGCACGCGGTCGAGTACACCAATAAGATGATGATCCTGCTTTTCACAATGATGGATCGCCACGCCTTCGGCCGGTGCAGGTTTGTGGAACAGCTTTGTAAAGTCGAGCCCCTTGGCCTTGTAGTGATCAACCGCAGCTTGCGTATCGAGCCACTCGGTCTCGCCGACCAACTCGGTCAGTTTACGGATGCCCATCGAGGCCATCAGCTCACGCAGCTCTTCGGCGACGTAGAACAGGTAGGTGATGACGTGCTCGGGCTTGCCGGTGAACTTGGCGCGCAGCACCGGGTCCTGGGTGGCGACACCAACGGGGCAGGTATTGAGATGGCATTTCCTCATCATCACGCAACCCATGGCGATCAGCGCGCCGGTGGCAAAACCGAATTCATCCGCACCCAGCAGAGCGCCGATCAGCACGTCGCGGCCGGTGCGAATCCCGCCGTCTACCTGGACGGCGATGCGGCCTCGAAGACCGTTCAGCACCAGCGTCTGCTGAGTTTCAGCAAGGCCGATCTCCCACGGTGAACCCGCGTGCTTGATGGAGGTCAGTGGCGATGCGCCCGTACCGCCCTCAAAGCCCGAAATCGTCACGTGATCGGCACGCGCCTTGGCGACGCCCGCCGCGACCGTGCCAACGCCGACTTCGGACACGAGCTTTACGGACACCTGGCCATCCGGATTGACGTTCTTCAGGTCATAAATCAGCTGTGCCAGATCTTCGATGGAGTAAATATCGTGGTGCGGTGGCGGCGAGATGAGGCCCACGCCCGGCGTTGAATGGCGCACCTTGGCAATCGCGGCATCGACTTTGTGGCCGGGCAACTGGCCGCCCTCGCCGGGTTTGGCACCCTGCGCCATCTTGATCTGCATCATGTCGGAGTTGACCAGATACTCCGTCGTCACTCCAAAGCGGCCCGACGCGACCTGCTTGATGGCCGAGCGCTTGCTGTCGCCGTTCGGCTCCTTCACAAAACGCTCCGGCTCCTCGCCGCCCTCGCCGGTGTTGGACTTGCCGCCAATGCGGTTCATGGCAATGGCGATGGTGGTGTGCGCCTCGCGGCTGATCGAGCCGAAGGACATGGCGCCAGTGGAAAAACGCTTGACGATGCCAGCGGCCGGTTCCACCTCTGACAAGGCGACCGGCTTGCGGCCCATCTCGTCGGCTGTGCGAACACGGAACATACCGCGCAGCGTCATCAGTGTTTCGCCCTGCTCGTTCACCTGTTTGGCAAAGGAGCGGTATTTGTCGGGCATGTTGCCACGCACCGCGTGCTGAAGATCAGCGACCGTTCCCGGCCGCCACATATGGGCTTCACCGCGCAGCCGCATGGCGTATTCGCCACCGACGTCCAAAGCGTCGCGCAAGGCCGGAATATCTGCAAAGGCCAACCGGTGGCGTTCTGCCGTGTCCGCCGCAATTTCCGTGAGGCCGACGCCCTCGACTTGCGTATGCGTCCCAAAAAAGTAGCGATTGACGAAATCGGATTTCAGGCCCACCGCGTCGAAAATCTGCGCGCCGCAATAGGACTGATAGGTAGAAATGCCCATCTTGGACATGACCTTCAAGAGTCCCTTGTCCACGGCCTTGATGTAGCGCTTGCGGACTTCCTTGGCCGTCAGCTTCTCCTCAAGCAGCGGCAGCATGGCTTCCAGCGTCTCAAAAGCGAGGTAGGGGTTGATGGCTTCGGCGCCGTAGCCTGCGAGCGTCGCGAACTGATGCACTTCGTGGGGCTCGCCCGTCTCCAGCACCAGGCCGACCGAAGTGCGAAGACCTTTGCGGATCAGGTGATGATGCACGGCCGATGTCGCCAGCAGCGCCGGGATCGGAATCCGGTCGATGCCCATCGCGCGGTCAGAGAGGATGATGATGTTGAAACCGCCCGCGATCGAACGCTCAGCCTCGCGGCAGAGGCGGTTCAGCGCCGTATGCATCCCATCCGCGCCGGTCTCTGCCGGATAGGTGATGTCGAGTGTTTCGGTCTTGAACGGATTGTCCTTGATGTCACCGATTTGCCGGATGCGTTCCAGGTCCTCATTGTCGAGGATCGGCTGGCCCACCACAAGGCGGCGGCCCCGCGAGGTGCCCTTCAAATCCAAAAGATTCGGACGTGGACCAATGAACGAGACAAGGCTCATCACCAATTCTTCCCGGATGGAATCAATTGGTGGGTTCGTCACCTGCGCAAAGTTCTGCTTAAAATAGGTGTGCAGCGGCTTGGGCTTGTTCGACAGCGCCGAGATCGGCGTGTCGGTGCCCATGGAACCGACGGCCTCCTGCCCGGTCTGCCCCATCGGCGACATCAGGAATTTCATGCTTTCTTCCGTGTAGCCGAACGCCTGCTGACGGTCGAGCAGGCTCGCATTCGTGTTGGGCGCTCGCACCGGCACTTCTGGCAGCGTGTGCACATCGATCTGCGTCGTCTTAAGCCACTTGCGGTAATCGTGGCGGCTGGCGAGATCGTCCTTGAGCTCATCGTCCGAAATAATCCGGCCTTGCGCGAGGTCAATCAGCAGCATCTTGCCCGGTTGCAGACGCCACTTCTTGATGATCTTTTCTTCCGGCACCGGGAAGGCGCCCGCCTCCGACGCCATGATCACGCGGTCGTCGCTGGTCACGATGTAGCGGGCGGGGCGCAGGCCGTTTCGATCTAGCGTAGCGCCGATTTGCAGGCCATCGGAAAATGCCATCGAGGCCGGGCCGTCCCAGGGCTCCATCAGGCAGGCGTGATATTCGTAAAACGCCTTGCGCTTGGGGTCCATCAGCTCGTTGCCGGCCCAGGCCTCCGGGATCAGCATCATGGCGGCGTGGGCGAGCGAGTAGCCACCCTGCACGAGGAATTCTACCGCATTGTCAAAGCACGCTGTGTCGGACTGGCCCTCATAGGAAATCGGCCACAGCTTCGAAATATCCTTACCGAACAACGCGCTTGTGACAGACGCCTCGCGCGCCGCCATCCAGTTGACGTTGCCGCGCAACGTGTTGATTTCGCCGTTATGGGCGACCATCCGGTAGGGATGCGCCAGCTTCCACGAGGGGAAGGTGTTGGTCGAGAACCGTTGATGGATCAGCGCCAGCGCCGACGTGTAGCGCTCATCGGTCAGGTCCTTGAAATAGGGACCGAGCTGGTCGGCCAGGAACATGCCCTTGTACACAATGGTGCGGCAAGACAGCGACACCGGATAGAACCCCGTGTCCCGGCTGTCATAATCGTTGTAGATCGCATTCGAGATGACTTTGCGTAGTACATAGAGGCGGCGCTCGAACGCTGTCGGATCGGCTATGCCCTCGCCACGGCCGATGAAGACCTGGCGATGGAACGGCTCGGTCGAGGTGGTGGCGGCCGACAGATGCGAGTTGCTAACGGGCACATCGCGCCAGCCCAGACAGGTTTGGCCCTCGTCGTGAATGGCCTTGGCGATTACCTCTTCGCAATAACGGCGCAGCACCGGCTCGCGGGGCATGAACAACTGGCCGACAGCGTAATGGCCGGGCTCAGGCAAATTGACACCAATTGCCTTCATTTCGGCCGTCAATAGGTCGTGTGGGATCTGCGTCAGCATACCCGCACCGTCGCCTTGCAACGGATCCGCGCCAACCGCACCGCGATGCGTCAGGTTGACAAGCATCGTCAGCCCGTCGGCAATGATCTGATGCGACTTTTTGGCCTTGAGGTTGGCAATAAAGCCCACGCCGCAGGCGTCGCGCTCGTGGCGCGGATCATAGAGGCCTTGGGCTGTGCCCAGCCTTACGGCGGCCTCGGCGGCGTTCAGACGTCTCGCGCTCTCGTTAACCACGGCGATTCCCCTCGACGGCATAGCCGATGCCTGGCACACACAATGGCGCGCGAGCAATAAAGGACAGTATGCCTTACCTAATTCGACATTAAACTGAATTGCGCGCCCGATTCAAGCACGAGTTGAGGGTTCCGTCGCATTTTGTGTGATCACTTTGCATCGGGGTGACCAATGTGCTGACGGAGGTCTCAAACTTTATCAAACCGGCGTTATCCCACCACACAGACGCCTGATTCGCTTGTAGGGTGGCCCCGCATTCGCTGTTGACCAAACCAAGGATATCGCATGATCAGCTCCACCAGAAAGTCGTCCGCCTTGGCGCTCGCCGGCGCATTTGCCACCGTGATTGCCATGGGCATTGCCCCCGGCACAGCGAACGCCGCAGACGATATGGAAAAATGCTACGGCATCTCGAAGGCCGCAGAGAACGATTGCGCGATCAAAGGTGCGAATGGCTGCGCCGGGCAATCCAAGGTCGACTATGATGGCAAGGCCTGGAAGTCCGTAAAGACTGGCACCTGCACAGCCATTGAAGTTGACGTAAAGAACGCGGCCGGGACGATGGAAAAGCGCAAGGGGTCGCTGGCGGAAATTAGCGCGGGTTGAAACGCTGCTTCCGGCCGGGGCTGATCGAGCGCACCTCACCAAAAACAGGCTACACTCTAACCAGGATGGTTGCATGAACAGTTCGACAAAGAAGGTCTCCGCCCTGGCACTCGCTGGCGCGTTCGCCGCTGTCGCCGGGATGGGGATCGCCTCCGGAACGGCGCACGCCGCAGACGAATTCGAAAAGTGCTACGGCATCTCAAAGGCAGCCGGCAACGACTGCGCCAGCGAGGGCAACAATACCTGCGCTGGCACCTCGAAGGCCGACTACGAAGGTAAGGCCTGGAAGGTCGTCAAAACCGGCACCTGCACGTCCATCGAAGTTGACGTAAAAAGTGCCGATGGCACCACGGCCAAGCGCAAGGGCTCGCTGGCACCTGTCGCAGGTTGAGCGGAGGCGGCAGTTGGACGGTACCAAGAGTGCAGCTGCACAAGCCTCGCGATTTGCCGAGAGGCCAGTACCGGCCCGAGCTGGTGTTGGCCTTAAACCCGAACACTATCAGGACATTGTCAGCGCCCGCCCGGATATCGGCTGGTTTGAAATCCACGCCGAGAATTTCATGGGCGCGGGCGGGCCACCGCACCATTATCTGTCAGCCATCCGTGAGCATTATGCGCTGTCGTTGCACGGTGTCGGGTTGTCGATCGGCTCCAGCGGGCCACTGGACCGAGGGCACCTCGTGCGGCTGAAGCTGCTGATCGAGCGGTACCAGCCTGGCCTGTTTTCCGAGCATCTCGCCTGGTCGACCCATGAGGGCACCTATCTCAACGACTTGCTGCCAGTGCCCTACAACGCCGAAACCTTGGCGCGTGTCAGCGAACATGTCGATGAGGTGCAGCAAGCGCTAGGCCGCCAGATGCTGCTGGAAAATCCGTCAAGCTATGTGCGCTTTTCCGAGAGCACTCTCAGCGAGATCGGATTTCTGGCCAGCGTAGTGAAGGCCACTGGTTGCGGCCTGCTGCTGGACGTCAACAATGTGCAGGTCTCAGCGGTCAACCATGGCATTGATCCGGTGGCATATCTAGAGGCCTTCCCGGTCGAACATGTGGGTGAATTCCATCTGGCGGGCTATGATGCTGTGATGGACGAGGATGAAAAACCGCTGCTGATTGATACCCATGACCGGCCAGTGCTGGCCAACGTGTGGGACTTGTACCGCCTCGCCATTCGCCGCGCCGGGCCACGCCCGACCTTAATCGAATGGGACGGCGATGTTCCGTCTTGGCCCGTCCTCTTTGCTGAGGCGCAGAAGGCCGAGCAGATCGTGGCGGAGCGGCGGAGTAACCGCGATGCCCCTCGCTGATCTACAGCAACGCTTTGCCGCCGCGCTGGCTGACCCCGCCGCGGCCCCACCCGTCACCTCGTCGGCACGCCGCTTCGCCATTCACCGCAACAACGTCCGTGCCGGCATCATCGGCGTGCTGGAGGTGCGCTATCCCGTCGTAAAGCGGCTGGTTGGTGATGACTTCTTCTTGGGCCTCTGCCATGCCTATCTCGGTGCTGAACCGCCCACCTCACCTATTCTGATGCTGTATGGGTCGGGTTTACCTGCATTTATCGATAACTTCGACGGCACAGCTGACGTGCCTTACCTCGCCGATGTCGCTCGTCTGGAATGGCTCCAGCACGAGGCCTTCAATGCGGCGGACGCTATCGCTATCGGCAGCGCAGCACTTGCGACCATTCCCGCAGAACGGGTCGCCGATGTTCGCTTCGCAGTGCATCCTTCGTTGCGCCTGCTGGCGTCACCTCACCCCGCTCTCACTATCTGGCAAATGAATTCCGGCCCTGGCGAAGTCCAGCCCACCAGACTGGCTGCCGAAGCCGAACACGTCTTGATTGTGCGGCCTGCGCTCGCTGTTGAATTGCGCCGCATCGACGCCGCAATCCATGCCTTTTGCGGAGCGCTCCGGGACCGTCGATGCCTCGGCGATGCGGTTGATATCGCGATCTCTCAACCAGGCACGTTCGATGTGCACCGCACCCTCGCGGCTCTTTTCGCTATGGGCGCACTTGTTGGCTACGGCCTTTCTGAGTCTTAAGCACGGCGAGGGGCCGCCGCCCACGCGCAACAGCGGATGCTCTACCAGGGTGTATCACTGCGCTAACGGCAATTGACCTACAGCACCTGCGGCACCCGTTGCAAATTCTCGCAAGTTGCCATCATGTACGGTTTATGAAGCTGAACGCGCGCTCTATGGCGCGGGTGCCTGAAGGTGTCCATGCGACGCCAACAGGTGTCGCCAAAGCCGGCCAGCCGTTACAAAGGGGAGACGTGAATGCTTACGCGTACCATCATCGCCATCACCGCAACTGCTCTGATGGCAGGGGCCGCCATTGCGGCCGATAAGATCAAGCCGGCCGTCGTTTATGACCTCGGCGGCAAAAACGACAAGTCGTTCAACCAGGGCGTGTTCGACGGCGCCACCAAGTTCCAGAAGGAAACGGGCATCAAGTTCCGTGACTTCGAAATTCAGAACGACAGCCAACGCGAGCAGGCCTTGCGCAATTTCGCCAGCAAGGGCTTTTCACCCATTTTGGCCGTTGGTTTCTCGCAGGCCCAGGCCGTAGCCAAGATCGCTGACGAATTCCCCAAGACCCAGTTCGGCATCATCGACATGGTCGTTGATAAGCCCAACGTCGCGTCGATCGTTTTCAAGGAACATGAAGGCAGCTTCCTCGTCGGAATGCTTGCCGAAATGGCCGCCAAGTCCGGCAAGGTCGGCTTCGTCGGCGGCATGGACATTCCGCTGATTCGCCGCTTTGCCTGCGGCTATGTCGGTGGCGCCAAAGCAGCCAACCCCAAGGCCGAAGTGTTCCAGAACATGACCGGCACGACCGGTGCTGCCTGGAACGATCCCGTCAAGGGCGGCGAGCTTGCCAAGGCGCAGTTCGCTCAGGGCGCGGACGTTGTCTATCACGCAGCCGGTGGTACTGGCGTCGGCGTGTTGCAAGCTGCCGCTGACGCCAAGAAGCTCGGGATCGGCGTCGACAGCAACCAGAACGGGATGCATCCCGGCAGCGTCTTGACCTCGATGCTGAAGCGTGTCGACGTTGCCGCGTACACGTTGTTTGACGCCGCCAAGAATGGCAAGTTCAAAGCTGGTGTGCAGGCTCTCGGCCTTGCCGAAGGCGGCGTGGGCTGGGCGCTCGACAAGAACAACAAAGCACTGATTACCTCCGAGATGCAAAAGGCCGTCGATACGGCCACAGCTGACATCAAGTCGGGCAAGATCGTCGTCCACGACTACATGTCCGACAGCAAGTGCCCGTACTAGTGCCTGGTCCTCTGCGCACTGAGGGTTGTTGACACACGAACCGATGGCCGTAGCATGAGCGTATCCGGGCCTGCTGCGGCCATCGACCTCAAGGGCATCGACAAGCGCTTTGGCGCGGTTCACGCCAACAAGGCGGTGTCGCTGGCCATTGCCCCCGGCACCATCCACGGCATTGTCGGCGAAAACGGTGCTGGCAAATCGACATTGATGTCGATCCTCTACGGCTTCTATCAAGCCGACGCCGGCGAGATCTTTATTAACGGCGCCCCGCGCAAAATTGTCCGGCCGAGTGACGCCATCGCTGCTGGCATTGGCATGGTGCACCAGCATTTTATGCTCGTTGAGCCATTCACCGTGCTCGAAAATGTGGTGCTTGGAGCCGAAGGCGGCGCGCGGCTGATCGGCGGGCTCACCAAGGCCCGAACCGAACTGCAGCGGCTCGGCGACGCCTACAATATGAGCGTTCCTCTCGATACGCCCGTATCGGAGCTGGCAGTGGGCGTGCAGCAGCGCGTTGAAATTCTCAAAGCGCTGTATCGCGGCGCCGATGTGCTGATCCTCGATGAGCCCACAGGCGTGCTGACGCCCAGCGAAGCCGATCACCTGTTCCGCGTGCTCGATCAACTGCGCCACCAGGGCAAGACCGTCATTTTCATCACCCACAAGCTGCGCGAGATCATGGCGATAACGGACAATGTATCCGTTATGCGGCGTGGCGAGATCGTGGGCACTGTCGCGACCAAAACCACCACGCCGCAAGCGCTCGCCGAGCTGATGGTCGGCCGCACTGTGCGCCTGAAGGTGGACAAAGCCGCGCGCGCGCCCGGCCCCGTGGTGCTGGATGTGCGCGAGCTGTCGGCCACCGACAATCGCGGCACCACACGACTGCGTGATGTGAGTTTCACTATCCGGGAGGGCGAGATTGTTGGTATCGCCGGGGTGGCGGGCAATGGCCAGAGCGAGTTGCTCGAAGTGCTGGCAGGCATCCGGCGGCGGGCGAGCGGCGAGATTTTGCTGCACGGACAACCGCTCGATCCCGCGCACACGGACCCCGCAAAGCTGCGCGAGGCCCGCTGCGCCCATGTGCCCGAAGACCGGCACCGGATGGGGCTGGTGATGTCCTTTTCCGCCTGCGAAAACACTATTTTGGGCTATCAGGACGACCCGAGGTTCACGCCGCACGGCCTGCTGAACCGGACAGCCATCGCTGCTGACACCAGCGGCAAGATGATCGCCTTCGACGTGCGCCCTGGCAATCCGCAATTGCGTGCGTCGCTATTTTCTGGCGGTAACCAGCAAAAACTGGTGTTAGCCCGGGAATTCGAGCGCGACCCGACGCTGTTGATTGTTGGCCAGCCGACGCGCGGCGTCGATATCGGCGCCATTGAGTTCATCCACAAACGCCTAATCGCCATGCGCGACGCGGGCAAGGCGGTCCTGCTGGTATCAGTGGAGCTCGACGAAATCCGTGCGCTAGCTGACCGCGTGCTGGTGATGTTCGACGGCCGCATCGTGGGCGAGCGCGGCCCCGATGCGAGCGAGCAAGATCTAGGGCTGCTGATGGCGGGGATCGCGTCATGATTACAACAGCAACCGCATCGATCACCACCTCAGGGCTCAAGCGTCCTCGCCCCTCTTGCGGGGCAGAGACAGCGAGGGGGGTAGCTCCAAACCATGCGCTCACCGCAAAGTGGCGTTCGTACCCGCGGCCCGGATTTGCCGCCCCACCCCCACCCTGTCCCTCCCCCCTCAAGCGGGAGGGGACGCTTACCCATGAACGGATGCCCGGATGAGCGCGCGCGCAGCCGAACTCCCTTGGTGGGCCGATGCGCTGGTGATGCCGGTGCTCAACCTCGCGCTGGCGTTCCTGGTTTCGGGCGGGGTGCTGCTCGCCCTGGGTGAAGATCCGATCGAATGCGTGCAGATCATGTTCAACGGCGCTTTCAGCAGCGGCAGCGGCATTGGCTACACCCTTTTCTACGCCACCAACTTCATCTTCACGGGGCTCGCATTCGCCGTCGCATTCCATGCCGGGCTGTTCAATATCGGCGTCGAGGGCCAGGCGTATATCGCGGGCCTTGGAGTCGCGCTGGCGTCGCTCTATTTCGAGTTCCTGCCAGCCCCCGTGATCATCCTGCTCGCCATCGTCTTCTCGGCGGCGTTCGGCGCCGCCTGGGCCTTCATCCCCGCCTACTTGCAAGCCAAACGCGGCAGCCATCTCGTCATCACGACGATCATGTTCAACTTCATCGCCACGGCGTTGATGGCGTTCCTGCTGGTCAACTTTTTGAAACCCGACGGCGACATGGCTCCAGAAACGCGCACGTTTGCCGAACATGCGCGGATGCCGCTCTTGCAGGACGTGTTCGGATGGTTCGGCCTCACCATGGCGCAATCCCCACTCAATCTATCCTTCGTGTGGGCGCTGATCTGCGCCGCCGCAGTATCCCTGCTGGTGTGGCGCACGCGGCTCGGCTACGAGCTGCGGACGCTGGGCGCAAGTCCCGATGCTGCCGTCTACGCTGGAATGCCGGTGACGCGCCTGACCGTCATTGCGCTGATGATTTCTGGCGCGCTCGGCGGCTTCCTCGCCCTCAACGAGGTGATGGGATCGCAGAACCGGCTGACGCTGGAGTTTTCCGGGGGCTACGGCTTTGTCGGCATCGCCGTGGCGCTGATGGGGCGTTCACGCTCCATAGGCATCATCCTGGCCGCCATCCTGTTTGGCGCGCTCTACCAGGGCGGGGCGGAGCTGGCCTTCGACAAGCCCAACATCACGCGTGACATGGTTGTGCTGGTGCAAGGCCTCGTCATCCTGATGGCAGGGGCGCTGGAACACATGCTGCGTCCCACCGTTGGACGGCTGTTTGCTGGCTGCAGCACGACCGCGACAGCGCAGGAGGCCTGAGGTGATGGAGTCTCTCGATACCATCGCGCAGGTGCTGGCCTCCACCATCCGGCTGACCATCCCACTGCTGTTCGCGTGCCTCGCCGGGCTCTACTCGGAACGCTCTGGCGTGTTCGATATCGGCCTCGAAGGCAAGATGCTGGTTGCGGCCTTTGCGGCGGGCGCGGCGGCCGCAGTTGGCCATTCGCCGTGGCTGGGATTGCTGGCGGGCGTCGGCACCTCCGTAGCTTTCGCGCTGCTGCATGGCTTTGCCGTCATCACCCATCGCGGCGACCAGATCGTGTCTGGCGTCGCCGTCAACATCATTGCGTTGGGGCTGTCGGCGCAGCTCGGTAGCACTTGGTTCGGCCTCGGCGGGCAGACGCCGCAGTTGCAGCCGGAAGAGCGGTTCCTGCCGCTGACGCTGCCCGGAGCCGACGCGGTGGCGGGCGTGCCGGTGCTGGGCCAGATCTACTCGCAGATCCTCTCCGGTCACAGCATCCTGGTTTATTTCGCGTTCGCCATGGTGCCCCTCACCTGGTGGGTGCTGTTCCGCACGCGCTTTGGTCTGCGCCTGCGCGCCGTCGGTGAAAACCCGGCCGCCGCAGACACGGCGGGCGTCTCCGTCAATGGAATGCGCTATGCCGCCGTCGTCTGTTGTGGCGTGCTATGCGGGTTCGCGGGCACCTATTTGTCGATTGCCCAGAGCGCCGGGTTTTCGCGCAGCATGACGGCGGGCAAGGGCTTCATCGCGCTGGCCGCGTTGGTGTTCGCCAAATGGCAGCCGGTGCCCGCGATGTGGGCCTGCTTGCTGTTCGGGTTCCTCGACGCGGTCGCCATCCGCCTGCAAGGCACGGCGCTGCCGGCGGTCGGCATCTTGCCCGTGCAATTGATGCAGGCGGTGCCGTATATTCTCACGGTCGCCCTGTTGGCCGGTTTCATCGGCCGTGCGACGCCGCCCAAGGCCGGCGGCGTGCCCTATGTCAAGGAGCGCTGAGTATGGCAGAACACACCCAGGATCTGATCGCGGCCGCCGTCGCCGCGCGGTTGAAGGCGTATGCGCGCTATTCAAAATTTCTCGTCGGTGCCGCCGTGCGCGACGAGCAGGGCCGCATCCACGCCGGCTGCAACGTGGAGAACGCCGCCTATCCCGTTGGCGCCTGTGCCGAGGCGGGCGCGCTCTCGGCCATGGTGCTGGCGGGCGGACTGCGCGCCGTTGAAGTTGCCGTGGTTGGCGCGGGCGCCGGGCTGGTGACGCCCTGCGGCGGCTGCCGTCAGCGCTTGCGCGAATTTTGCGCCGAGGACACCAAGGTGCATGTGTGCGATGAGACGGGCAAGGTGCGCCGCACATTTACACTGGTGGAACTGTTACCGTCCTCCTTCGGACCGGAGAACCTCAAATGACTCCAGCGGCCGAAAGACTAAAGAAGCACATTGGAGGCGAACAGCCCGTCTTTGCCATTGTGCTCGGTTCCAGCCTCGGTGGCCTTGCTGACGGGCTCGAAAATCAACGCGTGCTCAACTACGCCGAACTGCCGGGATTTCCCAAGCCCTCGGTGTCGGGCCACGCGGGTGAACTGGTCACTGGCCGGTTGGGTGGCAAGCCCATTCTGATGCTGAAAGGCCGCGCCCACGCCTACGAACATGGCGACGGTGCCGCCATGCGCCCCGTCATTGAAGCACTGGCAGCCTGTGGCATCGAGCAGATTGTGCTCACCAACGCCGCCGGCTCCTTGCGGCCCGAGGCCGGGCCGGGCAGCCTCATGCTGATCACGGATCATATCAACCTCTCCGGCCTTTCCCCCCTATTCGGCGAGACCGGCGATGAGCGTTTTGTCAGTCTGACCAATGCCTACGACTCCGGCCTCGCCAATCAGATGCGCGCCGCCGCCAAACAAGAGTCCGTCACCCTGCATGAAGGCGTCTATGCCTGGTTTCCCGGCCCCTCCTTCGAAACGCCCGCCGAAATCCGCATGGCCACGATCATTGGTGCGCACGCCGCCGGCATGTCCACAGCGCCTGAAACCATCCTCGCCCGCCGCTTCGGACTGAAAGTCGCAGCGCTCTCAGTCCTCACCAATTTGGGCGCTGGCATCGGCGGCGCATCGCCCAGCCACGACGAGACCAAGCGCGAGGGCGCCAAGGCCACCGCCAACATGGCGCGGCTGATCGCCTGCTTTACGAGAAATCTCTGACATGCTGGCCCAGGAAATCATCCGCAAGAAGCGCGACGGCGGGGAACTCTCGGCGGGCGAAATCGCGTCGATCATCAGCGGACTCACCAAGGGCACGGTGAGCGAGGGCCAGGCCGCCGCCTTCGCCATGGCGGTGTTCTTCAACGGCATGACCACGCCCGAACGGGTCGCCCTCACGCTCGCCATGCGCGATTCCGGCCGTGTCCTCATCTGGCCGCGCGGCCGCTTCAACGGCCCGATCCTCGACAAGCATTCAACCGGCGGCGTCGGCGACAACGTTTCCCTAATGCTGGCCCCCATGCTGGCTGCGGCGGGCGCGTTCGTGCCGATGATCTCGGGGCGCGGTCTCGGCCATACCGGCGGCACGCTCGACAAGCTCGAGGCCATCCCCGGCTACAACGCGCAGCCCGGTATCGAGCTATTCGAGCGCACCGTGGAGCGTGTGGGCTGCGCCATCATCGGCCAGACGCCGGACCTCGCCCCTGCCGACAAGCGGCTCTATGCGATCCGCGATGTGACGGCCACCGTTGAATCCATTCCGCTAATCACCGCCTCGATCCTGTCGAAGAAACTGGCGGCTGGCCTCGACGGATTGGTGATGGACGTGAAAGCCGGCTCAGGCGCGTTCATGGCCAAGGAGAAGGACGCGCGCGACCTCGCTAAAACGCTGGTGGCCGTCGCCAACGGCGCAGGCCTCAAAACCACGGCGCTGATCACCGATATGGACGAGCCGCTGGCATCGGCCGCAGGCAATAGCGTCGAAGTGATGAACGCGATTTGTTATCTGACCGGTGCGCAACGCGATGCGAGGCTGCATGAGGTGACGCTGGCGCTGGGAGCCGAGGTGCTGGCCAGCAGCGGGCTTGCCAAAACTCTGGCCGAGGGCCGCAAGAGGCTTCAGCGGACGCTGGATACCGGGGCGGCGGCAGAGCGATTCACAAGGATGGTCGCCGAGCTCGGTGGCCCAACTGACCTCATCGAACATCCCGCCAAGTACATTGCCGCCGCTCCGGTCCAGATCGAAGTGTATGCGGCTAGCGCCGGGAGTGTCGCGGCCATCGATACGCGAGCGCTGGGCATCGCCGTCATCCTGCTGGGCGGTGGGCGCAAGGTGCCAAATGACGTGATTGACCACCGCGTTGGCTTGACGGAGCTGGCAGGCAAAGGCGCGGCCGTGGACAACAACCGGCCGCTCGCGATCATCCATGCTAAGGACACTGGAAGCGCTGAAGCCGCTGCAGAAGCCATCCGCTCGGCCTTCATTTTGGGAGAACCGCCCACAGCAGGCAAACCCGTCCGTGCCCGGATTGCGGAGCCCAAGGCATGACCCGCGCCATTCTCATTGTGATGGATTCCGTCGGCATCGGCGGTGCGCCGGATGCAGCCGGTTATGGCGATACGGGATCGCATACGCTCGGCAACATCGCGGCAGCCTGTGCCGCTGGCCGCGCTGACAAGCCGGGATTGCGGACCGGACCGTTGCAGCTGCCAAATCTTGTCCGTCTCGGCCTTGGCCATGCTGCCCAACTCGCCAGCGGACAGCCGCTCGCCGGGGTCAAACTGCCCGATAGGTTGCAGAGCCAATGGGGTGCTGCCCGCGAAATCTCGCTGGGCAAGGATACGCCGTCAGGCCATTGGGAAATCGCGGGGTTGCCGGTCACGTTGGCTTGGGGCTATTTTCCGCACACGGAGCCGACTTTTCCGAAGGCGCTCACTGACGATCTCATCACCCGCTGCCAGTTGCCCGGCGTCCTTGGCAACACCCATGCCTCGGGCACCGAAATCATCGCGCAGCTGGGCGCCGAGCACATCGCAACCGGCAAACCCATCATCTACACCTCGGCCGACAGCGTGATGCAGATCGCGGCGCACGAAGAGAGTTTTGGGCTGGAACGCCTCTATAAGGTGTGCAAAACCGCGCGCGTGCTGTGCGATCCTTTGAACATCGGCCGCGTTATCGCCCGCCCCTTCACCGGCGACACACCCACCACCTTCACGCGCACCGGAAACCGCCGCGATTTCGCCGTGCCGCCGAGCGCGCCGACTCTCTTGGATCGCCTGACATCGGCCGGGCGGGAGGTCGTTTCCATCGGCAAGATCGGCGATATCTTCGCTCATCGCGGCACCGGGCGCGTCATCAAGGCCAGCGGGCATCCAGCGCTGTTGGACGCGCTCCTCGACACCCTCCGTACGCTGCCAGACGGAGGCCTCGCCTTCGTCAACTTCGTCGATTTTGACATGCTGTTCGGCCACCGCCGGGATGTGGCGGGCTACGCCGATGCGCTCGAACACTTCGACGCCATGATCCCCCGCATCGAAGCCGCGCTCCGCCCTGGCGATCTCGCTATCCTCACCGCCGACCACGGCTGCGACCCCACCGCGCCCGGCACGAACCACACGCGGGAATGCGTGCCGGTGCTCGCCTTCGGGCCGGGCGTAACTGCAGGAAGCATCGGATTGCGCGACAGTTTCGCAGATATCGGCCAGACCATTGCCTGGCATCTCAGCATTGCTCCGCTGGCGCATGGTCAAGCCTGGAGGTTGGGAGATGAATGCGATGACTGACGACGTTTTGGTGGAACTCGCCCGCGTCAAAGCGGTGCCAGTGATCAGGGCCGGCAGTATTGAGCACGCTATGCGCGCAGCACTGTGGCTCGCAGAAGCCGGCATGACCGTTTTGGAAATGACGCTGACGACGCCTGGTGTGTTCGAAGGCATCGCGGAACTGCGCAGAATGCCGGGCTTGATCGTCGGCGCGGGCACGGTCCTCTCGAGGCAGGACGCGCGATTGGCCATCGCGGCGGGGAGCCAATTTGTTGTAACCCCCTGCTGGGTCGAAGGCGTCATCGAGCAAGCTCTTATGGCAAAAATCCCGGCGCTGATCGGCACTGCCAATCCAAGCGAGATTTGGCATGCACACACTGCCGGTGCTGCGGCTGTGAAGGTGTTCCCGGCTGCCTGCGTGGGCGGCGCTGCGTATGTCAAGCAGGTGCGTGCTGTTTTCCCGGGTGTGCGCATGATGCCGACGGGAGGTGTCACCGTTGAGACGGCCCCGGACTATCTGGCAGCGGGCGCCTTTTGTATTGGGCTCGGCAGCGAACTTGTCTCGGCCAAGGCATTGGTGGCCAACGACAAGGCCAGTGTTGTCGCCAAGGCGCGGCAGCTGCTCGAACGGCTGTCGCCATCGCAAACCATGGCCGTATGAGCCCCTGATGTTCGACATCATCGCCCTAGGCGAGCCGATGATAGAGTTTAACGAGGAGCCCGACGGCCGCTATCGTCAGGGTTTTGGTGGCGACACCTCCAACGCGGCCATTGCCGCTGCGCGGCTCGGCGCGCGGGTCCGGTACGTGACGATGTTGGGCAAGGATCGCTTTGGCGATGCCCTGATGGCGCTATGGCAAGCCGAGGGCGTTGACGCTGCCCATGTTGGACGGCACGAACGCGCGCCGACGGCGGTTTATTTCGTCAACCATTCTGCGGCCGGGCACAGTTTCACCTATCTGCGCTCCGGGTCGGCCGCAAGCCATATGTCACCGTCAGATTTTCCGCAGGAGGCTTTCAAGCAGGCAAAGTTCCTGCACGTATCGGCGGTCAGCCAGGCTATCAGCGTTTCGGCGCGCGAAACCGTTGCACATGCCATCACCATTGCGGCGGCATCGCATACGCCGCTTTCATACGATACCAATTTGCGTTTGCGTCTGTGGTCCCTCGACGAGGCCCGCGAAGTGATCGCTGCGACGGCGAAGAAAGCGTACATTCTCAAGACCTCCATTGATGACGCGCGCACTTTGACCGGGCTAACTTCGCCCGGCGAGGTGGCGCAGCACTACCTGGAATTGGGTGCCGAAAAGGTGTTGGTGACTTTGGGGTCGGACGGGGTGCTCGTGGCGACGGAAGACGCGCGATGGACGCTCTCTGCTCACAAGGTCAACTCTGTTGATGCGACTGGTGCGGGAGACGCTTTCGCAGGCGCTCTGTTGGCAATGTTAGCGCAATGGCGCGATATTGGCGCTGCGGCCCGCTTTGCCAATGCCGCAGCAGCGCTGGCGACGACCGGTTACGGTGCGGTGGCTCCGTTGCCCCGCCGCGAGGACGTGGAACGGTTACTGGCGCCGGTGTAAGGCAACATCAGCCCCGGTGGTTCTGCATATAGCGCTGCAAGGACGCTTCGACACTGGCATAGGGCTCCTGCAAATCGACGCTCCAATATTTCAGCTGGCTGAGCGGGATCACGGCTCCCGTCACAGCGCAGCGCACAAAATCACCCTTGTTGATGACTTGAAACTCGCCGTTGCCGTAGCGCACGCGGGCCTCACCGGGGAACCCGGCGAATTTCTCGAACTTGTTCAAAACCCGTGCACTCCACGCTCCGCGCCACCCGGTTTCCGGGACGGTCACAAATCTATGACGAACCCGCGCAATCAGCAATTCTCAGAACAGCGATCCTTGTTGAGAGCCTCCGCCGCGCGCGGGGGCGGCGCGCGGCTTGCCAATCGCGGGGACGCCACCTGGCTTGGTCTGCGGGCCGTCACCTCCGCGAGCCACCGTGCGTGCTGCGATGTGGCCATCTGACAATTCAATGTCGAGCAGGGCGTCGGCGGACACGTCAGCAGCGGCCCGGAGCATCCGGCCAACGTCGCTGCGCACTATGGCAAAGCCGCGCTCAAGAACGCTCCGGTGGCTTAGCGACGCCAGCAGTTGCGACAAGGCGGCCAAGCCGCGCGCGCGCCGGCCCATCTGGTTGGCCACGGCCAGCTGCAACCGCGCATCCACATCGCTAAGCCGTTGCGCGCTACGCTGTAGCTGTTGTCGAATAGCCAGCGGACGAAGCCCCGCCGCTGTCCGCTCCAACCGGGCGTGTCCAGCTTCCAGACGGCGGCGGGCGGCACGCTGGGCTAGGTCCGAAAGCGTCGATAGCCTGTCCGTGAACCGTTGCAGCCGGACCTTGACCAGCCCTGGCGAAAGTCGCGCCGCCACCTTCGCGAACCGGTTGGCGTGCAGCTGCGAATTGAGCCTCAACGCGCGAGGCAGGCGTCCCGCCGCCGTATCAAACCGCTGTCGCGGCATGGCGACGAGGTCCTGCGGCCGGGGCAAGCCGCCGGTGACAGCTTTGAAGCGGGTCCGCTCGTTGGCGAGTGTCCGTTTCATGCCAGCCCCTAGCCGCAAACTGAATTCTCCCACTTGCAGCAACAGATCGGAACGCTTTGGCACGGCCCATTCGGCAGCCTTGGTCGGCGTCGGCGCGCGGGCATCGGCGGCCAGATCAATGAGGGTCCAGTCGGTTTCGTGGCCAACGGCCGAGATCAGCGGGATCTCGCTTGCCGCAGCTGCGCGCACTACGATTTCCTCGTTGAAACTCCAAAGGTCTTCGAGACTGCCGCCGCCGCGCGCGACGATCAGCACATCTGGCCGGGGGATGGGGCCGCCCGGTTGCATGGCATTGAAGCCGGTGATCGCCGCAGCCACTTCGGTGGCGGAGGTCTCGCCCTGCACGCGGACGGGCCAGACGAGGACATGCACCGGGAATCTCTCGGCGAAACCGTGCAGCATGTCGCGGATGACGGCGCCGGTGGGCGAGGTGACGATGCCGACGACGCGCGGCAGAAACGGCAGCTTTCGTTTCCGTTCCTCTGCAAACAGCCCTTCGGCGGTGAGTTGCCTCTTGCGCTCTTCGAGGAGCGCCATCAGCGCGCCGACTCCGGCCGGCTCCAGGCTCTCAATTACGATCTGGTATTTGGACGAACCCGGATAGGTCGTGATCTTGCCGGTGGCGATGACTTCGAGGCCCTCGGAGGGCTTAAAACGTAAAGACGAAAATACACCTCGCCAGACCACGGCGTCGATTTTGGCGTTCTCATCCTTCAGCGAAAAATAGCAGTGGCCGGACGAATGGGGGCCGCGATAGCCGGAAATTTCGCCGCGCAGACGGATATGCCCAAAGCCCCCCTCAAGCACCCGCTTGATGGCCTGGGCCAGTTCCGAAACGCTGAACTCAGCGACGTTGGCTTTCACGGTGTGCCGTCGATGGTCTTGAGGAGTTTTTCCTCCTCATACTGCACATTCCAGCCGATCATCTGGCGCCACAGCGCCTCGCACAGCTCTGGCGACACGCCCTGTTCCTTGGCGCGCATACGCACCTTGTCAATCACCTGCTGATTGCGCCAAGGCACGTTGGCCTCGGCCTTTTCCACCAGCTTGAGCTGCCAGGCCCTTTCTACATAGCCGAAACGGACCGCCATCAGATCGACCAACGCCCGGTCGAGGCGATCGATTTCCTGGCGGACATCGGTCAGCGAGAGGCATTCGCCAGGCGGCTTCTGACTTTGGGTCACAGTGTTGGGGGTCACAGTGTTGGGGTTCGCAATGTTGGCGCCCGTCATCGCACTCTCCATCACTTGACCTTGGCCGCCGCAGCGGCAATCGTATCGGGTGTCAGGCTCGCCGGCAGTCCCGCTTTTTCGGGCACGCACCCGTCCGCATCCTTAGTGCCGCCCGCGATCATATCAAACACGGGTTTGACCTTTGGATGGTCTGCGAGCAACTCCGGCACCTTCGAAGACCCATCCGTTGCAAGCCGAACTTTCGGCGCGACAAGTCGGCATTTGCTGATGGTTTGCGTGCCTGCCGACTTCAGCGTCATCGCCGCCGTGTGCAACCGCGGGGCATCATCCGGCCGCTGACGGATGAGTTCGGCCAAGGCGTGCGGGTCTGACGGTTTGACAGCGAACGCGGCGGCACGGCCGTCGATGCCTGACGAGAAGCCGTCGACCTTGGCCTGTGTCACCGAAAGTTCGCCCACGTCCAGCACATCGCCGGGGGCGAGCTCGAAGCTGGCAAGACTGCTCTCCCAATGGTCGCTCTTCCAGGGCACCGCCTCTTTGTGCGGGTTGACACCCGCCGAGACGACCTTGCTGCCATTGCGGCAGGCGACGTGAACGATGTGGTAGATTCCTGAGGGCAGATCGATGACGGCGCCGCCGGACCCATTGCCAAATTGGCTGTTGATGGGGAACACGCCGGCCGTCGCAAACCCCGTGGCGTCGGCCCTCGCCAGCACCACGCGGCTTTCAGCGCAGGTCAACCCGGCGATGTTGGCTGACAGCAGAACGGTCCCTTTGGCGCCGTCATCGCTCGGAGACGCGAACTGAGGCAGGTTGAAGGCTGACAAGGTTGGCAGCGTGAACGCCGATTGCGACGAATAGCTGCTGCAGCCGGCGAGCAGGGCCGCCAGCAGTCCAGTCGTGATCGGCCGCAGTCGCAAAGCCATGCCCAAAACCTTCCGGTCCTCACACGTCAACTTGTCTTGCGGGATTTGCCCGGCGCCGCGCCGGTCCACCAGCGGTTGGAGACCGGGAACCGCCCAGCCGCCTGTTCGATGACCTCGGCCGCCCGGAACAAAGTTTCTTCGTCAAACGCCTTGCCGATGAGTTGCAGGCCCAACGGCAGACCATCGGGCGCGAGCCCGGCAGGCACAGCGATACCTGGCAACCCGGCCATGTTCACCGTCACCGTGAAGATGTCGTTGAGATACATCTGGATCGGGTCGTTGCTCATCGAGCGCAGCGGGAACGCGGCATTGGGTGTGGCGGGCGTCAGCAGCACATCGACCTTTTGATAGGCCTCGTCGAAATCGCGCTTGATCAGCGTGCGCACTTTCTGGGCCTGGAGATAATAGGCATCGTAATACCCCGCCGACAGCACGTAAGTGCCAATGATGATACGCCGCTTGACCTCTTTGCCAAAGCCCTGCGCGCGGCTCTTTTCGTAGGTCTCGATCAGATCTTTGCCTGGCACGCGCAGGCCGTAGCGCATTCCGTCATAGCGGGCGAGATTGGAGGAGGCCTCGGCGGGCGCGACGATGTAGTAGGCGGGCAGCGCCAGCTTGGTGTGGGGCAGGCTGACCTCGTGGATGGTGGCGCCCGCAGCTTTCAACCAATCGATGCCCTGCTGCCAGAGCTTTTCTATTTCTGCAGGCATCCCGTCGATACGGTATTCCTTCGGCACCCCGACCTTGAGCCCCTTGATGCCCTTGCCCAGCGCCGCCTCATAGTCAGGCACCGGTAGATCGGCGGAAGTCGTGTCCTTTGGATCATGACTGGCCATGGCCTTCAGCAGGATCGCGGCATCGCGCACGGTTTTGGCGATGGGGCCGGCCTGGTCGAGTGAGGACGCGAAGGCAACGACACCCCAGCGCGAGCAGCGGCCATAAGTTGGCTTGATGCCGACCGTGCCAGTAAGCGCGGCCGGCTGGCGGATCGAACCGCCGGTGTCGGTCGCTGTGGCGCCAAGGCAGAGCGATGCCGCCACCGCCGTCGCCGAACCACCGGAGGAGCCGCCCGGCACCAAATCGGCATTTTTGCCGCTGGCGCGCCAGGGGTTCACCACCGGGCCGTAATAGCTGGTCTCGTTCGACGAGCCCATGGCGAACTCGTCCATGTTGAGTTTGCCCAACATAACCGCGCCGGCATCCCAAAGGTTCTGCGTGACCGTGCTCTCATAGGTCGGCTTGAAGCCGTCGAGCACTTGGCTACAGGCCTGTGTATGCACGCCCTTGGTAGCGAACAGATCCTTGATGCCCAGCGGAATGCCCTCCAGAGCGCGGCCTTTGCCCTTGGCCAGCGTGTTGCCGGAAATCCGCGCCATCGCCCGCGCCTGATCGGCCGTGACGGCGACATAGGCGTTCAGCGATGGATTGGCCTGCTCGATGGCAGCAAGGAAGGCGTCGGTCAGTTCCAAGGCGGTGAATTGTTTGCCAGCGAGGCCATCGCGGGCTTCGGCAAGGGTGAGTGACGTGAGATCGGTCATTCGATACCTGATTGGATAGGCAAAGACTAATTTGCGAGATGGGTCTTGGCGTAGACGTCGTTGAGAGCGCAGGAGAGTCCAATACACGTCAGAATCAACTTGCCGCCCTTTTCGATTGTCTCCGGCCGCTCTGGCCAAGCACCTTCGGCATCGCGGCGCAAAAGTTGAGCTTCAATCCGGGTCGATTGCACGACCAGGATCTCGACGACGGTTGGTATTGATGCGTACACAAACACATCGTCCCAAGTGTCAGACGAGTTGCCTGGCGACAAAATTTCAACAAGCAAAACCGGGTCCGGCAAGGCAATTTGCCCAGCCTCAGTCGGCGAACAGGTCACGCCCACGTCGGGAACACGCATGTTCACATCGGCCCTGATGCGGGTGGCGACCGCAGGCTCCGTAAAAACCATGCAAGGGCTCTTTTTCTTTTTGAGACAGTTGCCGATTAGAATCGCGACATTGGCCTGCAACGCCCCATGTGTGGTGCTCGCAGGCGACATCGCCCGAATGACGCCATCGACCAACTGGAATTTCTTGTGGACACCATCCCCCGGCCAGTCGATGAATTCATCAACGGTGATTGGCGGCGGTGGCAGCATGTCTTTCTTTAGTGCGCTCATTGAAACGCCTGTCGATCAAAGATAGCCTCCGGCCAGCACTTTGGCCTATTCTGACGCCTTTGACGGACTGTCCGCCTGTGCCGCAAGAATGATGGCGAGAATTCCGACGAGAATCGCGAGCAGCCCGCCCAAAAAGCCCCAGAGCATCCAGCCGATATACATTGGGTCGCTGCTCAACTCGGGCGCGCGGCTGTAGATCATCACGCGGCTAACCACTGACGACAAAAGGCCCAGCGCCGAATTGCCAATCAGCACAGCCGCCGCGATGATGGTGAAGATCCGCAAGAGCTACTCCACCACCTTGGGCACGACGAAAAAATTGTCCTCAGCCATCGGCGCGTTCTTGACGATGTCGGCGGCCATTTCGCCGTCGGTCACCACGTCGTCGCGCTGCTTCATGCGCATACTGACAACGCGGGTCATCGCCTCGACGCCCTTGGTGTCAACCGCGCTCAGCTGCTCGACCCATTTCAGGATCGCGTTCAGCTCGCTCTTCAGGCTGCCGGCGTCGGCGTCCGTGATTTCGAGCCTTGCCAGCCGCGCGATACGTCGCACTGTAGCCTCGTCAACCTCTTGCATCATGCCTCACCGTTTCTTCAGGGGCGGTCTCGTTAGGGGATTGCCCGAAGCAGTGCCATACAGATAGCCTCAAGCCGCTAAATGATGCAACCAAGGTGGCTGTGATGACGGCAGAGCGGAAAGACGGGCCGGCGCGGTTTGTGGCGGCTGCGGCGCAGCTTGGACTGACAGTGGATCTTAAGACTTTTGAGCAGAGCACTCGCACCGCCGAGGAGGCTGCAGCCGCTTGCGGATGCGAGGTGGGCCAGATCGTGAAATCGCTGGTGTTCAAGGGCCGCACCACCGGCACGCCCTATTTGCTGCTGGTGTCGGGCAGCAACCGCGTCGATCAGAAGGGCGTCGCGGGCCAGATCGGCGAGCCGCTCGACCGGCCCGATGCCGGCTTCGTGCGGGACCTCACAGGCTTTGCCATTGGTGGCATTCCGCCTCTGGGTCACGATACGCCGCTCAAGACCTTTATGGACGGCGATTTGCACAAATTCGCACTGGTTTGGGCGGCGGCGGGATCCCCCAATGCTGTGTTCGCGGTCGAACCCGCAGCGCTGCAATCCGCCAGCAAGGCCCAAACCATAAAAGTCATCTAATGGCGCCACGCCGCCGTTGTCCGGCCCCAAACTTAGGGTTAGCATGGGTTTTGCGCGCCAGACCGGCGTTGCACTTTTGCGGGGGCCGATGATGATTTTGCCATTCCGATGCTGGCCGATGGCAATGCTGATGGTGTTTGCAACCGCCGCCCCTGCCGCCGCGTTCGATTGCGGCAAGGCGCAGACCAAAGTCGAAAAGATCATTTGCGCCGATGCCAAACTCAAATCCGCCGACGACATGATGTCGGGCGCCTATGCTAAACTGAAAGACAGCTTGGAGGCCAAAACCGAAAAGGAGGCCTTGCGCATCTCCCAACTGCGCTGGATCAAGCAGCGCGAGGCTTGTGACTATGACGGCGCGACAGACGTTGCAGAATGCGCGCGCGGTTCAACTGCCAAGCGCATGGCGCTGCTGACAGCCCATCCACAAACTGGTCCCGGCGACGGTACGGATCTCACCCCTTGGTTCATTCAGAAGGAGGGCAAGAAGGGTGGCTGGGACATCGATCTCAATCTCATTCGCTATGCCGGGCCGCAATCGGAAGGCGAATATCTGTTCAACCGCGAGGCCCAGGCGCTGGCGGTTCCAGCCTTGCTGGAAAATTCAACGCTCGGCACCGCCACACTCGAGGTTGCCAAGGACCGGATCTATGGCAAGTCGGTGTCGCTGACGCCCACATACGCTTCCAAGCGCTTCATCTCAGCGCTGGCGGAGGTCTACGAGGATAGCGGCGGCGCGCATGGCAACAGCTGGTCCTATTCCATCAACATCAATCTCGACGAGGGCCGCCATCTCAACTACGGCGATCTGTTCACGCGCGACGTCACCGGCATCCTGGCCAAGCTGTGTAGCGATCAGCTGATTACGGCCCGCAAAGTGCGCACTGAGGACAACACAGTGACATTGGAAGAGGGCGGCGACATCGTCATTCTCTCCCACATCAAAGATCTGGAGCGCTGGTCGTTCCGTGCTGACAAGGCGACAGTGCTGTTTGATCCTTACGAGATCGGCTCGTTTGCCGAAGGCGCGTTTACCTGCATCTTCGATATGGCCAAGCTCAAGACCTTGGCCATACCGGGAGCGCCGCTGCCTTAGGTTCGGTGCCCAGCACCAGGTTGAACTGCTGGAATATCATTGCGCGATTGCGCTGCCAGTCGCGGCGCTGGGCTCCGTTCAGCTTCAAAATATCGCGGTCACCGGCGAGAATTTCGCCCGTGCTGCATTGCGCGCGCGCCCTTACGCACCTGTCACAATTCCATTAGGTTGACTGCCTAAGGAGAATGAATGTCTGCTTCACATCCTGCGGCCGTGGGCGTTTCGTCATCTGCGGAGCGCCGCCACGTGATGGCCGTTTGCGCCCACGCCACGCTTGCCGAACTCGCCGATGGTATCGCTGCCGTCGCTCCAGACCTTGCAGCAACCGTGGTGCGTCCGCCCGAGCTTGGCCTTGTCATGCTGCGTGGCCGTGCGGGCGGTGATGGCGCTCCGTTCAATTTGGGTGAGGCCACGGTGGCGCGTGCGGCCGTGCGCTTGTCCAGCGGCGAGATGGGCCTCGGTTATGTGCTCGGCCGCTCGTTGGAAAAAGCCCGGCTTGCCGCGATTGTTGACGCCTTGGCGCAGGTGCCCGCTCACCGCCCGGCCCTGCAGCGGGCGCTCATCGAACCAGTCGAAGCACGGCGCTTGCGCGAACGTTCGGTGACGGCGGCTGAAACGGCGGCGACCAAAGTCGACTTCTTTACCCTCGTTCGCGGCGAGGATTGAGCGACAATGATCAGTGCCAGCACATCCACTTTCGCCGATCCCGGCCGCGAATCGCAGCAGGTGTTCCGCGCCGCCATGCGCGCGCTCGCCCAACCGTGCAAGCCAGTTGAGCTTATGGCGAGGGTATCGCCACCGGACGGATTGACGTCAGGGGCCGCAGCCCTGCTTCTGACCTTGGCGGATTTCGAAACATCGGTATGGCTGGATGCCGTCACAACCGTGCGGCCCGAGATCAGCGGCTATCTCAAGTTCCATACCGGCACCCGGATGGTAAAAGATCCCGATCAGGCCAACTTCGCATTGATCACCTTGGCCGGGCGGATGCCGAAACTCTATGATTTCGCGCAAGGCGTGCCGGAATACCCGGACCGGTCGACGACCTTGATCGTGGAGACGACCGCCTTCAATCACAGCGACTGGGCGTGCAAAGGCCCCGGCATCGCCGGCACACGGACATTCGGCGTTGCGGGCGTGCCGTCCGACTTCATCAATTTTTGGGAGCACAACCGCCTCGGCTTCCCGCTCGGTGTGGATATCCTGTTCGTCTGTGGCCATCAGATCGCAGGTCTGCCGCGCACCACCCGCCTGACGGAGGCCTGACCCATGTATGTTGCCGTCAAGGGTGGCGAAGCCGCCATCGCCAATGCGCATCGGCTGCTGGCCTCCGAGCGGCGCGGCGATCCAGCCGTGCCCGAGATATCGCCAGACCAGATCCGCGAGCAGCTGTCGCTGGCCGTCGATCGTGTCATGAGCGAGGGCTCGCTCTATGACCGCGATCTCGCCGCCCTCGCCATCAAGCAGGCGCGCGGTGATATGATCGAGGCGATCTTTCTTGTCCGCGCCTTCCGCACCACGCTGCCACGCTTCGGCTATGCCGCGCCGCTGGACACTGCCGCCATGCAGATCCGGCGCCGCATTTCAGCAACGTACAAGGATCTTCCGGGTGGGCAGCTTCTGGGGCCGACATTCGACTACACGCACCGGCTGATCGATCCGGCCCTTGCCGGCGATGAAACGGCAGTACCCGCTCCGTTGCGTGCACAAATTGTGAGTACAGAGCTTGTCCCGCACGTTACTGGCCTGCTCGATGGCGAAGGCCTGATCGAACGCAATGCTCCGCGAGCGGATGGCCTCCCCGCCGGCGACCTCACGCGCGAGGCGCTGGAGTTCCCGGCGGACCGCGACCTGCGCCTGCAATGCCTGTCCCGCGGCGACGAAGGCTTCCTGCTCGGCATGGCCTATTCGACGCAACGCGGTTTCGGCCGCACCCATCCCTTCGCGGGCGAAATACGCATGGGCGAGGTGGAGGTGGAGCTCTTCGCCGAGGAGGCAGGTTTCGCCATCCCGCTCGGCGAGATTACCGTGACTGAGTTCGAGACCGTCAACCAGTTCACCGGTTCCGAATCCGCGCCGCCACAGTTTACACGCGGCTACGGCCTCGTTTTCGGCCATTGCGAGCGAAAGGCGATGTCGATGGCGTTGGTCGATCGTGCTCTGCGTGCGGACGAATTGGGCGAGGAGTCCGGCGCGCCCGCCCAAGACCAGGAATTCGTGCTCTCGCATTGCGATAATGTCGCCGCTACCGGCTTCGTCGAGCACCTGAAGCTGCCGCACTATGTCGATTTCCAAGCCGAACTCGGCCTCATCCGCAAGCTCCGCCGTGAGCACACTGCCCGGCACGTGAAGGAGGCTGCGGAATGATCGTTAGGCGTACTATGTCAGTGAGTCTTGCGTCCCCTCGCCCCTTCGGGGAGAGGGATAGGGTGAGGGGGCTGTCGCTTGCCGCACATGCTGAGCATTCCACAAACCCCTCACCCTGTCCCTCTCCCCAGCGGGGCGAGGGGACGTTAGGGCCCCAGAGTACCGCAATCGCGACAATGGGGGTGTACACATGACCGATCTCCCGGCCTACAACTTCGCCTATCTCGATGAGCAGACCAAGCGGATGATCCGGCGCGCGATCCTCAAAGCCATCGCCATTCCGGGCTATCAGGTGCCGTTCGCCAGCCGCGAGATGCCGATGCCCTATGGCTGGGGCACAGGCGGCGTGCAGGTAACGGCGGCGATCCTCGGGGCCGATGATGTGCTCAAGGTGATCGATCAGGGGGCAGACGATACGACTAATGCCGTGTCGATCCGCAGCTTCTTTGCGAAGACAGCGGGCGTCGCCACCACGACGAAAACCAGCGAGGCCACCGTCATCCAGACGCGGCATCGCATCCCGGAACAGCCGCTGACGGACAAACAGGTTCTTGTCTATCAGGTGCCGATCCCCGAGCCCTTGCGCTTTCTGGAGCCGCGCGAAACCGAGACGCGGGCCATGCACGCGCTCGCCGATTACGGCCTCATGCATGTGAAACTCTACGAAGATATTGCCAAACACGGGCATATAGCGACGTCCTATGACTATCCCGTCAAGGTCGATGGCCGATACATCATGGACCCATCGCCGACGCCAAAATTCGACAACCCGAAGATGGACAATTGCGCCGCCTTGCAGCTGTTCGGCGCGGGCCGCGAGAAACGCATCTACGCCATCCCGCCCTACACTAAGGTCGTCAGTCTCGACTTTGAGGACCACCCGTTCGAGCGCAACGTCTTCACTGAACCTTGCGCCATCTGCGGCGCCACCGGCGTCTATCTCGATGAGGTGCTGACGGACGATAAGGGTGGACGGATGTATGTCTGCTCGGATACGGACTATTGCGAGACGCAGGCTGCCGAGGGGCCTTCCCGCCCCACCCCCACCATGTTCCTCCCCCCTCAAGGGGGAGGAGACGCTGGGGCCGTGAGAGCGGACGCTATCGCTTCTAGCGTCCCTTCCCCCTTGACGAGGGAAGGACAGGATGGGGGTGGGGCGGGTGATGTCAGAGGCGCCACCATTACGACTAAGCTCAACAGAACGCGCGACGGTGCCTCATGACCACCGCGGAACACCCCCTGCTGATAGCCGATGACCTAACCCACTCCTACGGCACGCGTATGGGGTGCACAGACGTCTCGTTCGAGTTGTATGAGGGCGAGGTGCTGGCCGTCGTTGGTGAATCCGGCTCGGGCAAGACGACGCTGCTCAACGTGCTCTCGGGCCTGTTGCCGCCGTCGCGCGGGCGCGTGATGTACCGGATGCGCGATGGTGTCACCCGCAATGTGCTCGATCTCAGCGAGGCCGAGCGGCGCTTCCTGCTGCGGACCGATTGGGGCTTCGTGCATCAGGATTCCGCGATGGGTCTCAGGATGCGCGTCTCTGCGGGGGGCAATGTTGGCGAGCGGCTGATGGCGATCGGCGACCGGCACTATGGCAAGATCCGCACCGCCGCCACCGATTGGCTGGAGCGTGTCGAAATCAGTACAGATCGCATCGACGATATGCCCTTGCAGTTCTCCGGCGGTATGCGCCAGCGCTTGCAGATCGCCAAGTGTCTGGTGACAAAGCCACGCCTCGTTTACATGGATGAACCCACGGGCGGGCTGGACGTGTCGGTGCAGGCGCGTCTGCTCGATCTGATCCGCCAACTGGTGGAAGACCTCGGCCTTGCTGCCGTCGTCGTCACCCATGATCTTGCCGTGGCGCGGCTGCTGTCGCACCGCATCATTGTCATGCAGCAAGGCCGCATCATCGAGACCGGCCTCACCGACCGCGTGCTCGATGATCCTTGTACGCCCTATACGCAGCTGCTCGTCTCATCCGTGTTGCAGGCCTGATGATGACCGAAATGATGGACATTGATGGCGTCGCCAAGAGTTTCACGCTGCATTTGCGCGGCGGGACGGTGCTGCCCGTGATGCGTAACGTCAAACTCCATGTCAACACCGGGGAATGCGTTGTGCTTGGCGGCCCCTCGGGCGCCGGCAAATCCTCGCTGCTACGCATGATCTTTGGCAACTACGCCGCCGATGCGGGGCACATCCATGTCCGGGACGCTGGCGACATGGTGGACGTGGTGACGGCAACGCCGCGCCGCCTCGTTGAACTGCGCCGCCGGGCCATGAGTTATGTCAGTCAGTTCCTGCGGGTGATTCCACGGGTAAGCTCGCACGACATTGTAGCCCGCGCCGCCGCCGAGGGCGGGCTGGACGCCGGCGCTGCGGGCTCGCGTGCCGATTCGCTCCTCACATGCCTCAATGTACCGCCATCGCTTTGGCGTCTGCCGCCTGCGACCTTTTCGGGTGGCGAACAACAACGCATCAACATCGCACGCGGTTTCGCCGTGCCCCGCCCCATCCTGCTGCTTGACGAACCCACTGCGTCACTCGATGCCGCCAACCGGCAAGTGGTTGTGAATATGATCAATGATGCCAAGCGGGCAGGTGCAGCCGTGCTCGGCATATTCCACGATGAAGATGTGCGCGATCAGGTTGCCACGCGCATTGTCGATGTTACCCAATTCAAACCGCAATGAGATCCACTTGATGCCGGAACTTGAAGACTTACTGCTGACCAATGCCCGTATCGTCCTGGCTGACCGCGTCATCGAGCGCGGCTGGGTCGCCGCGAGTGGCGGCATGATCACAGAACTGGGCGAGGGCCAGGCGCCCGGACGAGGCGCCGATCTTGACGGTGACTTGCTGATCCCCGGCCTCGTGGAGCTGCATACTGACCATATCGAGGCGCATTTTTTGCCGCGCCCCGCTGTCGTCTGGCATCCGCTGGCGGCCGCCATCGCCTATGACGCGCAGATTGCCGCCTCGGGCATTACCACTGTGTTCGATTGTTTCCGGGTGGGGTCCGACGAACGCAAAGACGTGATGATCGACAATGTGCTGATGTTGTCGCAGACGGTGCAGCAGGCGCAGGCAGATGGCCTCTTCCGGGTGCGCCACCTGACACATCTGCGCTGCGAAGTGTGCTCGCCTGATGTGATCACGGCCGCCGAAACGATGCTCGCGGCCCGCCCTGCCGAGATCATGTCGCTGATGGATCATACGCCCGGCCAGCGCCAGTTCCGCGATATCGAGAAGCTGAAGGACTACTATCGCCGTGCGTCCGGCATGTCGGAAGCGCAGATGCAGACATTTATTGCCGAACGGCTCGAATTGCATGGACACTATGCCAAAATCAACCGCAAGGCGCTGGTGGCGGTTGCGCGTACGCATGATATTCGTCTGGCAAGCCATGACGATACGACTACGGAGCAGGTGGTCGAAGCCCTGGGCGATGGCGTGTCTATCGCAGAGTTTCCGGTGACATTGGAGGCTGCTGCGGCCTCACACGCTGCGGGCATCAAGGTCCTGATGGGCGCGCCGAACGTCGCGCGCGGCGGCTCGCACTCGGGAAACATCGCTGCGATTGAGCTGGCGCACGCTGGTGTGCTGGACATTTTGTCATCCGATTATGTACCCTCCAGCCTGCTGTTGGCCGCGTTCCACCTGGCCGCCCAGGTGCCCGGCATCACGCTTCCTGCGGCCATCGCCACAGTGACGCGCGCACCCGCCGAAGCGGCCGGCTTGTCCGACCGGGGTCAGATCGCGCCCGGCCACGTCGCCGATCTCATCCGGGTCACCGACCGCGCCGAAGTGCCTGTTGTGCGTACCGTCTGGTGTGCCGGACGGAGGGTGGTATGAGCACACCCGGCGTCCTGGTTCTGGTCGTTGGCCCGTCTGGTGCCGGCAAGGATACGCTGATCAACGCTGCGCGCGAGAAGCTGGCGGACGATCCCCAGTTTGTCTTTCCACGCCGCGTTGTCACTCGCACCCGTACGGCCTTTGAGGATCACGATAGCATCGATACGGAGGATTTTGTCCGCGCTGTCACAGCGGGGGAGTTTGCACTGCATTGGCAAGCCCATAACCTGGGATACGGCGTGCCGCGCACCATCGAAAGCCAGATTGCTAAAGGCCGGGTTGTTGTTTGCAACGTCTCGCGCACCGTGATCGAACAGGCGCGGGCGCGATTTCCCCGGGTGCACGTGGTCTACATCGATGCAAGTCCCGAAGTCCGGGCCGCCCGCATTGTCAAACGCGGCCGTGACGCCGCCGAGGGCTCGCGCAGCGATCCAAATCGCGCTGGCCCCGGCCGGCCGTCTTATGATGTACTGATCGACAATTCGGATGCGTTGGAGGGTGCCGTAGCCCGTTTCATGGTGGTCCTCCTCGAGCTGGCGGCCGAAACCTCGTGATCAACTTCAAACTTTTGGTCGTTTTTTCGTCATGGCAGAGAAAGCCGCCGTGACGATTGATGGGGGCCGTTGTCTCAATCGCTAAATTCGGATTGCACCAGATGATCAAAACTCCGTCAGGACAAACCCGACTGAGCCTCCAACCGCTCATTCACGAGGGAGCGTCCGTCACAGCGTCGACGCTCGGTCTCTATACTGAAATCGGGACGCGCACGTCGCTGACCGAGGTCGCACTTGGCGACTACTCTTATGTTATGAGCGACTGCGAAATCATCTATGCCAGCATCGGTAAGTTCTGCTCGATTGCCGCACACGCTCGCATCCATCCCGTGAACCATCCGATGCAGCGGGCCAGCCAATCGCATTTCACCTACCGGGCGGCGGACTATTTTGCGGGCGAAGCCCACGAGGAGGATTTTATTGATTGGCGCCGGGCCCAGCGCGTCCACATAGGTCACGATGTCTGGGTGGGACACGGAGCGATTGTGCTGGCGGGGCGCAAGGCCGGGACCGGCGCGGTGCTGGCGGCGGGCGCGGTCGTCACCAAGGATGTGGCGCCCTACACGATTGTTGGCGGCAACCCGGCGCGGCTGCTCAAGCGCCGGTTTCCCCAAAGCATCGGCGACCGCCTCGAACGGCTCGCTTGGTGGGATTGGAGCCACGCGCAGCTGCGAAAGACCCTGCCCGATTTCCAGTCATTGCCCATCGAAGCGTTCCTGGAGAAACATGGCGGTTAGCGGACCGAATTCAACGGTTTCCTCCCTCCCACCTCATCATGGCAGCATAGGCTGTTCTAAGTGTTAGGCGCGGACCACCAGGTCCCTACTTCTCCCGCACGGCCCGTTGCATCTGGTCGGTGATCGGCTTCAGGATGTAGCTGGCAAACGTTCGCTCGCCGGTGACGATGAAGGCTTCGGCGGGCATTCCGGGCAGCAGCTTCAGGCCGTCGAGCCGTTTCATCTCGTCGTCGCTGATGCTGACACCGGCGAGATAAAAGGCAGCGCCGGTCTGGGGTTCGCGCGACAGATCACCGGCGATGCGGCTGACCGTGCCAGTCAGTTCCGGGGTCGTGCGTTTATTGAAAGCGGTGAACCGGACGCGCACGTCCTGCCCGAAATGCACCTGGTCGATGTCCTGTGGTGCGATTTTTATCTCGACGATCAGCCGGTCGCTCTCGGGCACGATAAGCATCATCGGCTCGGTCGGCGACACTACGCCGCCGACGGTGTGCACGGCCAACTGATGCACTTTGCCCGAGATCGGCGCACGGATCTCGATGCGCTTCAATTGTTCCTGCGCCGAGGTCAGCCGCTGCTCCATCTCGCCGATCTTGGTTTCGGTCTCGCGCAAATCCTTGGAGACGTCCGACAGACTCTCCTTTTCCAATTGTGACTTCTGCAAAACGGTTTCCTTGATCTTGCCTTTGAGCTCGGCGATCTTGGCGATCGTGCTGCCGATGACACCTTCGGCCTGCACCACTTCGCGGTCGAGTTGGGTCATGCGCGGGCGCGTCACCAGATGAGCAGCCGCCAGGCCTTGCAACGACTGTCGCTCCTTGGCGGCAACTTCGCGCCCGGCTTTGGCTGCGTCGAGTTGCTGTTGCAAGCCATCGATCTGCTCATTGAGCTGACCAATCCGCTCGTCCATCTGCTGGCGCTGGCCATCCTGCGACGAGTGACGCGAGACCAGGAACTTGCGTTCGCTGGACAAGACCTCGTCAATCGCATCGTCGTGTTCGGCTTGTTTGAGGAGATCGGCCGGGAAGCCGATCTCGTCGCGGCCGGCGCGCTCGGCCAGCAGGCGGGCCTCACGGGCGCGGGCCGAGGTGAGGTCGTTGATGACGATGTTGAGGCTGGCCTTGGTGTCGGTATCGTTGAGGCGCACCAGCAGATCGCCCTCGGTGACGTGCTGGCCTTCGGTCACGTAGAGCGCGCCGACAACGCCGCCGGTCTGGTGCTGGACCTTGCGCAAGTTGCCCTCGGCCACAACAATTCCGGAGCTGACAATGGCAGAGCCCAGCGGCGCCATGAAACTCCAGGCCGTCGTGGTGCCGCCGAACAGGGCCACCACGGCGAGCGCCAGCCACATCTGGTGCCGCATTTCGTTCTTTGCGCTGCGCATTATTCAGCTCCCATGGCTACGCCCGCCAGCCGGAGCGGCGCGCCTGACGGTTGACCCATTGCGATGCCCGGCTGGCCAGCGGCCGGGTTGATCGGCACGACCTTGTTCGCATTCTGCACGGTTTTGGCGAGAATCTCGTCACGCGGGCCAAAGGCAACCACTTCGCCGTGTTGCATAACGAGCAGCTTGTCCACCGCCTGGATGGCGCTTGGCCGGTGCGCAACCACGATGACAATGCCGCCACGCTTGCGGACCGACGCGATGGCCTCGCTGACTGCCCCTTCACCCTCGCTGTCGAGGTTGGAGTTGGGCTCATCGAGCACGACCAGGAACGGGTTGCCGTAGAGCGCGCGCGCCAGGCCCACGCGCTGTCGTTGCCCGGCCGACAGCTGCGCGCCGCCATGGCCGATGCGGGTGTCGTAGCCGTTGGCGAACCCCAGCACGGTCTGATGGAAGCCGCTCGCCGTCGCCGCCGCAATCACGGATTTCGATGTGAAATCGGGCTGGAAGCGCGCGATGTTCTCGGCAATCGTACCATCGAACAGCTGGATATCCTGCGGCAGGTAGCCGATATGGGGCCCAAGCCGTACCGGGTCCCACTGCTCAAGGCCGGCGCCATCGAGAATGATGCGCCCACTGACCGGTTTCCAAACGCCAACGATGGCGCGGGCCAGCGAGGTTTTGCCGGACGCGCTCGACCCGATGATGCCGAGGCCCTGGCCCGCTTCCAGCGCAAAACTCGCCCGCTTGACGATGGTTTGCGGCGTACCCGGAACCGTGACGATGATGTTGTCGATCTTCAGCGATTTCACCGGCGCCGGCAGCTCGAACGGTTTGGCGCGGGCCGGAAAGTTCGTGAACAGCTGTGTCAGGCGCGCCCGGCTCTGGCGGGCAGCGATCAGGCTCTTCCAGGCACCGATCGCCATATCAATGGGGGCGAGCGCGCGCGACGACAAGATGGTGCCTGCGATGATCGAGCCCGACGACATCTCGCCCTTGATAGCGAGATAGGCGCCAAGCCCGAGCATGGCCGATTGCAGCACATAGCGGAAGGTTTTCGAAATCGACGAGATGCCACCAACGGCGAACGTCAACTGACGGTTGGCGGTCATGGCCTCGGTGTGGGCGGTTTGCCAGCGGGTGCTCAGCACACCATGCATTCCCATAGCGCGCACGGCTTCGGAATTGCGCTGCGTGGCATCGGCAATGCTGTTGCGTTTGGAGGTGGCTTCGGACGCTGCCTTGGCCGGACCCTTGCCACGGAAATCGGCCAGCACCGTCAAGCCGATCAGAACGCAGGCGCTGCCCACGGACACTTCGCCCAGCAGCGGATGCAGAATGAACAACGCCACCACATAGATCGGCACCCAAGGCATATCGAACAGCGCCAGCGGTCCCGGGCCGCCCAGATAGGCGCGCACCGTATCGAGATCGCGGAACGGCTGCATGGCCTCGGCCGAGCCGCGCGTGGCGCCGGGCGGCATTTCGATCACGGCTTGGTGGATCTTGGGGCCGGCCTCATCATCGATGCGCTCGCCAACAAGTGCCAGCACGCGGGCGCGCATCATTTCAAGAAGTCCCTGGAAAAGATAGGCCCCGATGGCGATCCCCGACAGGGCCCAGAGTGTCGGCACACTGTGGCTGCCGAGGACGCGGTCATAGACCTGCATCATGAACAGCGAGCCCGTCAGCATTAGCAGATTGATGAGACCCGAGATGGCCGCAACGCCCACAAAGATGCTGCGCGAAGACTTCAGCACCGCCGCGATGGGTGATTGGCCTGCCCCCTGTGCCGGCAGTGCCTGGGTTACGCTACTCATCTGAACCCACTCCCGCCCTATTAATCGGCCACGCCCATTGGCACTCGAGAGCCAACCCTACGTGCCTGCAAGGATCGCGCCTAGGTAAGGAAGGCCCGGGCTCATGGCCCCCGCCGATGGTCCGAAAGGGGGGGGTGAGCGCTCCATTTCAGTCGTCCCGGATCGGCTCCAGCACCCGTCCGATGCCAGTCTCACTCGCGGGTATCAAGCATTCGGGTCACTCTGCGATTGGTTAGCGTCATTCATGGCCCATAATGGCACGCCGGTTAAACTTCTGTTCAGCAGTCTCGCACACTCTCAGACATCAGGATCGATTCGGGGTTGGGGGGGGCTGGCGATGGCGCGACGGCAGATGACAGCGATGGTGCCGCTGGTGCTGGGCGTTCTGTTGACGGGCTGCGCCAGCTCTGGCGAGGGGCAATCGCTGTTTTCGACTGCGGATGGGGCGAGCGAACAGACCAGTTCGATAGCGAAGGCCAACACGCCTGCCGGGGCCGCGGCGGCCAGGGAGTATTGGCAAACCGCCTATGCCAAGAACCCGAGTGACGAAAAAGCCATCATCGGATATGCCCGTATCTTGAAGGGCGAAGGCGCCAAGGACAAGGCCTTGAGCCTGCTGCAGCAGGCCGCAATCTATAATGCCGATAGCAAGGCCATCGCCTCCGAAGAAGGCCGGCTGGCGCTCGATATGGGCCAAGTGGATCTCGCCGAGAAGCTGCTGACCCGGGCCAATGATCAGCAAGCGCCGGACTGGCGCGTGTTGAACGCGCTCGGCGCCATCGAGGCCCAACGCGGCAACAAAGCGCCCGCCAAAGACTATTTCGAGCGCGCGGCGAAACTGGCGCCAAGAGAGCCCAGCGTGCTCAACAATCTGGCGCTGACCTATGCGCTCAACAACGATCCGGCCAAGGCCGAAGAGATGCTGCGCCGCGCCGCCGCTGCCGGTGGCGACGTGACCAAGGTACGCCAGAACCTCGCGCTGGTGCTGGGTGTCCAAGGCAAACTCGATGAGGCCCAACAGGTCGCCGAGGCCGATCTCGGCAAAGAGCAATCCAACGCCAACCGGGCGTATCTGCAAAAGATGGTAGCCTCGACGCCGATGGCGCTCGGCAAGGCACTCAAGGGCGGCAAAGCTCTGGCGGTGCCCGCCAATGCGTGGTCGACCGGGACGCAGGTCGAACCGCTCCCGGTGCCGGGCAGTGCTTGGTCCGCCAATGTGGCCACCGCAGGCAAATAACGTCCACACCGAATTGGGGTTACCGTCTTCCCGGATGCGCTGCACCGTGCGTCATGGTGCAGTGCTGATCCGGCGCCTTGCCTGCGGCTTCTGCACCCGGCCATTGCACAACAGTCCCGTGACTGCCGCGCATGGGATGACGACGGCTCTGGGTCCAGCCAATGCGCCGCGCTGGCCGGTTTCGCGCGCTTACCAAACCGGCTACCTTTCCGGGCAAATCTGCCACCCTCGCCCGGAGCTTGCCCATGTCCACATTTCCCACCCATGCCCGCGTTGTCATTGTCGGCGGCGGCATCGTCGGCGTGGGGCTGGCCTATCATCTTGCGCTGCAAGGTTGGACCGATGTGGTGCTGGTGGAAAAGGGCGAGCTGACGTCGGGCTCGACCTGGCACGCGGCCGGCCAGTGCCCGCACTTCAACGGCTCATTCAATCTCTCGAAAGTCCATCTCTACGGCACGCAGTTGTATCCAAAACTGCCAGAATTGACTGGCCAGCAGGTGAGCTGGCATGGCTGCGGCGGCATAAGGCTGGCGCTGACGGACGAGGAGGTGGATTGGTTCCGCCACGTCCACGCCATGAGCAAGTTGATCGGCTATGAGGCGCATATCATCTCGCCCGAGGAGATCCGTCAGTGCCACCCCTATCTGGAGACGTTCGGCGTCAAGGCCGGGTTTCTCACCGTGACGGACGGCCATGTGGCCCCGGCAGATGTCACCAACGCTATGGCGGCGGGCGCACGCAAGCTGGGCACGGTGTTTTCACGGCGCAACCGGGTGAGCAATATCGAGCGTCTGCCGTCAGGCGAATGGAAGGTGACGACGGCGCAAGGAGAAATCATCTGCCAGCATGTGGTGAACGCGGCTGGATCCTATGCCGATGTGGTCGGCGCCTGGACAGGCCATAACGTGCCGATCGCCAACATGCTGCACCACTACGTGATCACCGAGCCGTTGCAGGAACTGATCGCTCTGAAAAAAGAGCTGCCTGTCGTCCGCGATCCGTATTCGCACAGCTATTTGCGCGAGGAAACCAACGGCGTGCTCGTCGGCCCCTATGAGACGGCGGGCGCGCATTCGGTGTTCGACGACGGCATTTCTTGGGACTTCGAAAGTGAGCTGCTGCCCGCCGAACTCGACCGGCTCATGCCGTGGCTGGAGAAGGCGACCGAGCGGATGCCGATCTTTGGCAAGGCAGGTATCAAGTCAGTGATTTCGGGCGCCATCACGCATACGCCCGATGGCAATTTTCTCTTGGGGCCAGCACCGGGCGCGGAGAACTACTGGATGGCCGCGGGTGTTTCCATCGGCATCTGCCAGGGCGCTGGCATGGGCAAATACCTCGCCGAGTGGATGGTGCACGGCGCGGCCGAGATCAACATGGCCGAGTTTGACCCGCGCCGCTTCGGCAATTGGGCGACCAAGGAGTACACGCGCGCAACGTCGGTGAACGACTATCACAATATGTACACCTGCATGCCGCCGGGACGGCAGCACGAGGTGGGGCGCAACCTGCGGCAATCGTCCCTTCACAGCCGTTTGGCGGCTGAGGGCGGACAGTTCATGCAGATCGCCGGCTGGGAGCGGCCGAGGTGGTACGACAAGAGCGGTGCGGGCGAGGCGTTCAGTTACCGGCGCAGCAATTGGTGGGAGACCGTCGAGCAAGAGTGCAAGGGCGTGCGCGAGGGCGTGGGGCTGATGGACCTCTCCACCTTCTCGAAATACGATGTGACCGGAAGGGATGCCGCCTCGTTCCTCGACCGGATCTTTGCCAACAAAATGCCGAAAAAGGATGGCGGCATCGCGCTTGCCCATCTGTTGACGGGCGGCGGGCGGACCGAGAGCGAGATGACCATCACCCGGCTCGGCGAAGGCCGGTATTACCTGCTGTCGGCGGCGGTGGCGCAGCTGCATGACCTCAGCCTACTGAGGAATGCGGTCAGGGCCAGCGACGATGTGACGATCGCCGATGTCACGGACGCCTACGGAACTTTGGTGCTGGCTGGCCCCTTGTCGCGAAACGTGTTGCAGAAGCACACGGACACGGACCTCTCGAATGCCAACTGGCGCTGGTTGACCGGCCGCGAAATCACCGTGGCGGGCGTGCCCACGCGGGCGCTGCGGGTGAACTATGTCGGCGAACTGGGCTGGGAGTTGCACGCACCGATGCCGGGCCTCGCCGCCATCTATGACGCGCTGAAGCCGCATTGCACGTTGTTCGGCAGCTACGCCATGAATTCGCTTCGCATGGAAAAGGCCTATCGCGGCATGGGCTCGGAGCTCACCAACGAGATCACCCTGATCGAAGGCGCCATGGAGCGGTTTGTCGATCTGACCAAGCCCGATTTTGTGGGTAAGGCCGCGACGCTTTCGTCAAAGCAGCAAGGCGCGCGCATCCAGCTGATCTACATCGCCGTTGATGCCGGCGATGCCGATTGTCTGGGCGGCGAACCGGTCACGGCGAACGGCAAGATGGTGGGCGTGACCACCTCCGGCGCCTACGGATTTGCGGTAAAACAGTCGCTGGCCTTCGCCTATGTCGAGCCCGAGTTCGCCAAGCCCGGCATGGCGCTCGAAGTCGAAATCCTCGACCGCGTCTGCAAAGCGCGGGTGCTGAGTGAACCGGCCTACGACGCGGCAAATCTGAAATTGCGGGCATAGGTGGGGCTGGAAAGCCCCTCATCAACCTCCATCATGTCCATCAAACCTTGCGGCTGGACACATGATCCCTCACCACCCCATCCTGTGCATCGGGGGCGCGGTCATTGACCGCACCTATCTGTGTGCGAACGAACCTTCGCCCGGCACCAGCAATCCGGTCAGCAACCGGCGCAGTTTTGGCGGCGTGGCGCGCAATGTGGCCGAGAGCCTGGCGCGGCTGGGTGCAACGGTGCGGCTGATCACTGCCATCGGTGACGATGAAGCGGGCCGGGCGCTGGTGGCAGGGCTGGCGGCGATGGGAACGGATCTCAGTGGCGTCCTCACGGTGCCCGATCAACCGACGGCGGAATATACGGCCGCCTTCTGGCAGGGCGAGCTGTTTGCCGGGTTCGCCGACATGGCGATCTTCGACCGGTTGACGCCCGAGGCGGTTCTGCCCGTCTTGCCGAAGGGCGCGCGGGAAACCTTGGTGTTCGCCGACTGCAATCTGCCACAGGCAACGCTGCTGGCTCTCGCCAGCCAGGCGCTGACGGATGGATTTCCCCTGTGCGTTGACGCGCTCTCGCTGGCGAAGGCCGAGCGGCTGCCGCCCCGGCTCGATGGCGTGCACGTCCTGTTCCTCAATGCCGCGCAGGCCCGGCATATCACTAAAACAGAAGCCCTGCCGGAGGCCATCGACCGGCTGCGGGCACGCGGCGCACAGGCGATTGTCCTTACCCAAGGGGCGGACGGCGTGTCGGTTTGCAACAGCAATGGCACCAAGCGCTTGCCGCCACCCGCCGTATCCGTTCTCAATGTCAGCGGCGCGGGCGACGCCATCATCGCGGGCACGCTGCTTGGGCTCAGCGAGGGACAGCCCTTGACCGATGCCGTTCACTTGGGCCTTGCAGCCGCCGCGCTGGCGCTGCAAAGCATGGAGACCGTGCCACCCGGCCTGACGCGCGCCACACTTGAGGCCAGCAAGGAAAGATACGATGTCCGCTGACAAACTCACCCTGTCGCCCGAGGTCAGCGCCGCGCTCGCTGCCGGAACCGCCGTGGTGGCGCTCGAATCGACCATCATCACCCATGGCATGGCCTACCCCGTCAATGCCGGGACGGCGCGCGAAGTGGAGGCCGAGGTGCGGGCGGCGGGCGCCGTTCCGGCCACCATCGCCATTCTCGACGGTCACCTGCACGTGGGGCTGGAGCCTGAGCAGCTGGACGCGCTCGCCCGCAACACCTCGGCCGCCAAGGCCTCGCGCCGTGACATGGCGCTGCTGGTATCGCAAGGCCGCACCGCTGGCACCACCGTTGCGGCAACGATGCTCATTGCCGCCCGTGCAGGTATCCCAATCTTTGCCACGGGCGGCATCGGCGGCGTGCACCGGGGCGCAGAATTGACGTTCGATGTCTCGGCCGACCTGATCGAGCTGTCGCGCAGCCCCGTCGCTGTCGTCTGCGCGGGCGCCAAATCGATCCTCGATCTACCCAAGACGCTGGAAGTTCTCGAAACCTACGGCGTGCCTGTTTTGGGCTATCAGACTGATGAATTCCCCGCCTTCTTCTCGCGCGACTCAGGCTTGCGCGTCGATGGCCGCCTGGACAGCGCCCACGCCGCCGCCGACCTTATCCGCTCGCACCGGAAACTTGGCATGACCGGCGGGATGCTGATCTGCAACCCGCTCCCCGCCGTTGACGAGGTGCCTGCCGCCGAAATGGGCCCGCGCATCGAGGCAGCGCTGGCCGAGGCCGCCGCCAAAGGCGTCCACGGCAAGGACGTGACGCCCTTTCTGCTCGCCCGCCTCGTCGACCTCACCGGCGGCCGCAGCCTGACCGCCAACCGCAAGCTCATCCGTAACAACGCGCGCCTGGCCGCCGAAATCGCCCTGGCGCTCAGCGGTGAGACGATGCCCGGACCGTTCGGGTTCCTCGCCAAATCACGGCCCGCATGATAAGAACGATGCGCAAGCTCACAGGATTTTCCATGTTGATCGGTATTCTCGAAACCGGCCGCCCCGTCGACGCCCTCAAGGATCATGGGTCCTACCCTGAGATGTTCGAGCGGCTGCTCGGCCCCGAGTCCAAGGAGTTCACGTTTAAGACCTACGCTGTCATCGACGGCGATGTGCCCGCCGACCCTCATGCCTGCGATGCCTGGTTGATCACTGGCTCGCGGCACGGTGTCTATGAGCGCGCGCCGTGGATGCTGGCCACCGAGAACCTGTTGCGCAAGGCGATCCACGACAAGGTGCCAATGGTGGGGATCTGCTTTGGCCACCAACTGCTGGCGCAGGCGCTTGGCGGCAAGGTGGTGAAATCGCCGAAAGGCTGGGGCTTCGGGTTACACGACTACACGGTGACGGAGGCTCCATCCGTGGACGGTCAGAGGCCGGACAAAATCACCGTCGCCGCGCTGCACCAGGACCAGGTGGTCGAGGTGCCCGAGGGCGGGCGGGTCATCGGCTCATCCGATTTCTGCCCCAACGCGGTCATCGCTTACGGCGACACAGCGCTGTCGTTCCAGCCACACCCCGAGTTCGACGTACCGTTCCTGCGCGGATTATCCGAACACCGGCTGAAGGGTCTCGCTCCCGACGCCGTGCTGGACGCAGCCGAACGCGACTTCCGATCCAAGACGCCCGATCAACCCCTCGTGGCGTCGTGGATCGCGCGGTTTTTATTGGATCAGGCGAAGGCCAAGCGGACGGCGTAGGCGTAGGTTGGGTCGCTTGAAGGCTTGACCCAACTACAGGGCCATCACCGCTGCCACATTCGCCCTGTGAACCTCTTCATACGGCTCGAAATAGGTGATCGAACCGTCTGCAAGTTCGCGGGCAACGAAGGTGCGTAGCGATTGGGCGGCAAGGCCGGGCTCACTGTTGCACTGGGCCAAACGCCCCACATAGGCCTCAGTCGCTGCGATCAGGCTCTTGCCGTAGCCGCCCGCCGCGATCTTGTCCGGGTCGCCGTGGCACGGCAGGATCCGGTCAATCTGCCAAAGGGCCATACGGGCAAGATCGCGCTGGTGATTGGCAAAGCCTTCGGCCTCGGCAATATAGGTACAGGTGTCTTCGAGCGCATCGCCTGCCAGCATCAACCGCTGGTCCGGCAGCACCAGCATGGTGCCGTCGCGGCTGTGGATGTCGACATGGCGCAACTCGACGGCCAGGCCGCCCACGCGCAACGCCAGAGTATCCGTATACACCGTCGTGGGCATGACCACAGGTTTGATCGCAGGCGGCTGCGCGCCGCTCTCAATATCGGCCTTGTGCTTGATGAGGGCGTCCCGCGTCCACTGATGGGCAATGATCTCGCAATCGGCAAAAACGGCTGTGCCCGCAATGTGATCCCGGTGCCAATGGCTGAGCACGACACGGATGGTCCGTACACCTGCCTCAACAAGCGTTGCCCGGATGATTTCGGCGTGCCGGACAGAGATATGCGTGTCGTAGACAACTGCTTCGGTGCCATCGACGAGGGCGAATGTGCATATGCCGAGGCCATAAGCACCGCGGTCGACCCAGTTCGGCCCGGCGGAATAGCCGCGCCTGCCCGGCACGCGCCCGTCATAGAACGCGATCACGTTCGGCGCCGGGCGAAACACCCGCAAGGTCGAGCCCATCGGAGCAATTTCAGTTACACTCATGATCTGACTCTAGACGAAATGCTGGCGAATGCACGCTGAACGCGGGCAGAGCTGCCACAAGGAAGCCGTTTCATGCTCAAAAACCTCTCTCCCCACCTCTCGGCCGATCTCCTCTGGACGCTCAAAGCCATGGGCCATGGCGAGGACCTGCTGATCTGCGACGGCAACCATCCGGCGGGCACTATCGCCAAGACGACGGTCAGCGGGCGTATTATCGAAGCGCCGGGGCTGGATATGGGCCAGGCGGTGGCTGCCGTGCTGACAGTGTTTCCGCTCGACACCTTTGTCGAGGCACCCGTGACGCGCATGGAGGTGGTTGGCGATCCGAGCAAGCGGCTGCCGATATTCGACGAGGTGCAGAGACTCTGCGACGCTGCTGAGGGGCGTCCGGTAAAAATTGCGGCGCTGGAGCGCTTTGCCTTCTATGCCACCGCGGGAAAGGCCTTCGCCGTTCTGCGCACGTCGGAATTCCGGCCCTATGGCTGCTTCCTGTTCAAAAAGGGCGTGATCTTTCCGGCGTAAACGCTAGGCTAGCATCTGCATTACAAACAGGACTTGCCCGCCATGCGCATCGACGCCATCCCCACCGGCGTCAACCCGCCCAACGATATCAATGTCATCATCGAGTGCCGGTCGGCGGCGAGCAGATCAAATACGAGATGGACAAGGCGTCCGGCACGCTGTTCGTCGACCGTTTCCTTTATACGCCGATGGTCTATCCGGGCAATTACGGTTTTGTTCCCCATACGTTGTCGCTCGATGGCGATCCCATCGATGTGCTGGTTTGCAACACCCGCGCGATTGTGCCCGGCGCCGTCATGAACTGCCGCCCGGTCGGCGTGCTGGTGATGGAGGACAACGCAGGTGGCGATGAAAAGCTGATCGAGGTGCCGTCACAGAAGTTGACTCGCCGCTATGATAAGGTGGCGACGTACAAAGATCTGCCCGAGATCACGTTGCAGCAGATCGAGCATTTCTTCGCCCACTATAAGGATTTGGAGCCCGGCAAATGGGTGAAGATCGACCATTGGGGCGGCATCGACGAGGCCAAAAAATTGCTGGTCGAAGCCATCGAGCGGGCGAAGGCAAAAGCCAAGGCGTAGGGTGGGCTTGGCAGAAGATGCTCAGCCTACCCAACACTTACATCCTGCCCACCGGCGCGCCCTTGGCACCCTTCTTGACCGCCAGCAGGCACAGATAATCATGCGCAAACGTCGCCGCTGCAAGCGCCGTAATCTCGGCGTGGTCGTAGGGCGGGGAGACTTCGACGATGTCCATGCCGATCAAATTCAAATCACCCAGCCCGCGCAAAATCGCCAGCGCCTGCCAGCTCGACGGGCCGCCGGGGACGGGCGTGCCGGTGCCGGGCGCGTAGGCGGGATCGAGGAAATCGATGTCGAAGGAGATGTAGACTTTTGCCTCGCCCACCCGCGCCTTGATGGCAGCAATCGTGGCGTCCACGCCGTTCCGGTGCAGCCAGGGCGCGGTCAAAATCTCGAAGCCATGCGCGCTGTCGTTATGCGTGCGCAGACCAACCTGCATCGAATGCTTGAGGTCGATCAGCCCCTCGGTGCCCGCGCGCAAAAACATCGAGCCGTGGTCAAAGGCCGTTGCCGCACCGCCCAGCGCCGGCCAAGTGTCGCAATGGCTATCAAACTGCAGCAGCGCCACCGGGCCGTGCTTGGCGGCGTGGGCCTTCAGCAGCGGATAACTTATGAAGTGATCACCGCCAAACGTCAGCAGCTGCGCACCCGCCTCCAGCACGCGCGCCGCGTGGGCTTCGATAGCCGGCACAACCGTCTCGGGCAGGTGATGGTTGACGGCGCAGTCGCCATAGTCGACGGCGTTGAGTGTGCCAAAGAGATCGAACCCCCATGGAAACGCTTTCAGCTCCGACAGCCCGACGCTGGCGGCGCGAATGGCGCGGGGGCCGAGGCGCGTGCCAGGGCGCCCCGTGGTGGCACTGTCATAGGGCACGCCCGTGATGGCGACATCGACGCCCGTCAGGTCGCGCGAATAGGGACGGCGCAGGAAACTGAGGATGCCGCCAAACGTGGGCTCCCACGGGCCGCCCTTGAGATCTTCCCATTGCGGTTCGGGCGTGGGTTTGGGTTTGCGCGCCATCACGGGGCCTCTTGCGGGGTGACTTACAGGGAAAAGACGGGCTTGCGGTCGAAGCCGGGCAGGGCGGGCGCTTCGGCGTCAAAAGCGTAGCGGCTGCTCAACCCATCGCCAATGCGCTCGAACACGGTCGCCCGGCCGATTTGCCCTTCGGCAATGATGGCGATCAGGCGGCCGCCCTCACGCAACTGGTTCCGTAGAGTGGCGGGCACATCGGGCAATGTTCCCGAAACGATGATGACGTCGTAAGGCGCGCCGGAGGCATCGCCGGCCGCCAGCTCGCCGCTCTTGATGGTGACATTGCCCCGGCCGAGAAGCGCCAACACCGCTTGCGCCTTGGCCGCCAGCGCCGGATCGCTTTCGATTCCCGTCACCGACTTGGCGATCTGCGAGATCACCGCCGTACCATATCCCGAGGCGCAGCCGATCTCCAGCACACGCTCCTCGAAATCCAGGCTTGCCAGCTGCACCAGGCGGGCCGTAATGACGGCAGCTGGCAGCGAACGTCCAGACGCCCAGCTGCCCAGCGACACCCCCTCGCCACTATACGCAAGCGCCTGCATCGCCTCGGGCACGAAGGCCTCGCGCGGCAGCTCCAGCATGGCGCGCAGCACGCGACGGTCGGTGACATCGTTGGTGCGCACCTGCGATTCGACCATGGTCTTGCGCAGTGTCGTATAATCCGTCATCCGCCCGCGATCCTCGCAATGCCCCGCCAATGCCCCGCACGTTAGCCCATGTGGCGCAACGCCGGCTAGTGCCCAAGATCAGGGAAGTGAGAGTGGCGGGGCCCGGCTGTCAATCGAGCGGTAGCGAAGCCGAGCGCGACCGCGCGATCGGCGCTCTGAGCGCCGCGTACCCGGTACTTTATGGGAGTTGAGAAGCGCCGCTCTTGGCCTGTTAAACGAAAAGAAGCGGCACCCTGGCTGCTTGGGCGCCGCTTCTTTTGGTGAGTGCCCTCGTCCCCACCGAAAATCACGAGCGGGGTCAGTCCGTCGAGAACGAGGTTTTCGAACTTCCGACGCGGAACATACGGATACGCGAGACACTAACTGGCACACACAGCCACTACAACGGAGCGATCGCAAATTTAATTCCCTCCCCGATTGCCTTTTCTTTGCAACCGTGAACGGCCCGCGATTCGTCAGCCGCAAACCACAGCGTATGGACTTGCCAAACGAGTTCTGTTACCCAATCGCCAGTTGGTTGATGTGGTGCTGCACGGGTTTCTCGAACATGCGCACCTCGCCATGCCGGAATATGCCGAAATCCACTCACGCTTAAAGAGGTGACGACGCGTGCAGGTCCTCGTTCGTGACAACAATGTTGATCAAGCCCTCAAGGCGCTCAAGAAGAAGATGCAGCGCGAGGGTATTTTCCGCGAGATGAAGCTGCGCGGGCATTATGAAAAGCCATCGCAGAAGCGGGCACGTGAGCAGGCCGAGGCGGTGCGCCGCGCGCGCAAGCTCGCCCGCAAGCGTTTGCAGCGCGAGGGTTTGCTGCCCGCCACGGTCGTGACCAAGCGCCGCTAGGCTGTCTGTCTCATCGATACCAATTCAAACTCTGGGGCCAATGGTCCCGGAGCTTTTGGTTTTACGTGGACCAGAATGCATACCTTTGGTGTTTCCGTCATCCCGTGCGCGGCAGACACGGGACCATAGACAGCGGCAGGTCTGGCGGGTGGCAACGCCGGACGGGCTGGTCTGCTGATTTTCGACCGCTCCAATGCTCCTACCAGCCCGCCGCACCATAGACTGGTGTCGCGATGCTCTCCATCCGCGCCTTGATCTGCAACGCCACATACAGCGAATAATGCCGGGACAATGCCAGATTGCCGCCATGCAACCACAAGGCTTCTTGCGCCAGCGGCTTCCACATATTGCGCAGTTCGCCCTGCCACGGCCCCGGATCGCCGGCAAAGCCCGATCCATAACCCCAATTGGCTCCGATCCTGTCGGCCACCTCCCGCGAGATGATCCCGGCCACCCACTCGTTCATCGGCCGGTAGCCGGTGGCATAGACTATCACGTCAGCGCTGTGTTCCTCGCCATTCGACAGCAGCACCGAGCGGGGCCGCACCTCGCTCACCTCGACGCCGCTGCGCACCTCGACATGCCCACGCGCGATCAGCTCCGAGCACCCCACATCGATGTAATAGCCCGAGCCGGTCCGCAGCGCCTTCATCATCAGGCCCGATTCATCTTGCCCGTAATCGGTCTGGAACCCGGCGCTGTTCAACCGGCCGATGAGATCGGCGTCGCGCTCTGCAATCGCTATGTAAAGCGTGCGCTGGGCATCCGCCATCAGACGGAATGGCATCGAGGCAAAGATGAGATCGGCGGTCTCCGTTGTTATCCCCGCGTTCACGGCCGCGTCGGAATAGAGGCCCGCAAACCCCAGGTCCATCAGCGTTTCCGACCGCACCACCGTCGTTGGCGAGCGCTGGATCATGGTGACGTTAGCGCCATTCTCCCAGAAATCGGCACACATGTCGTGCCCAGAGCTGTTGGCCCCGATGACGATGGCCTTGCACCCCGCAAAGCGCGCCGCCGACGTGTGCCGGCTCGAATGGTACTGCTCGCCGGTGAAACTCGCTTGGCCCTTGATCGTAATCTCGCGCGGCGGCCCGTAGGAGCCGGTAGCAAACACGAGTTGCTTAGGCCTCAGAACCACGTCCTGCCCCTCACGCCGCGCCGTCACCGTCCACGTCTTGCTGGCGCCATCGAAGGCAGCACCGGTACAGGATGTCGAGCCCCAGACGTTCAGCTCCATCAGCTTGGCGTAGCATTCCAGCCAATCGCCCATCTTGTCCTTGGGGGTGAACACCGGCCAATGCTCCGGGAACGGCAGATAGGGCAGGTGGTCGTACCAGACCGGATCATGCAGCACGAGCGACTTGTAGCGATTGCGCCAGGAATCTCCGGCGCGCGGACTCTTTTCCAGGATGAGCGCAGGCACACCCAGCCGCTTCAACCGGGCCCCAAGCGCCAGCCCGCCCTGGCCGCCGCCGATGATCACGCAATAGGGTTGCTGCGTCACGCCGAGTTCCGCCTCGTCCTGCGTGCGCTGCTCAGCCCAAGTCCGGCGGTTCTGGCGCGCGCCATGGGCAACCCCTTGCTCCCGCGACACTCCCGTCTGCTCTTCGTGCCCTTTCAGTTCCAGGATCGTGGTCAGCAGCGTAAAGGCCTTTCCGTCTTTCAGCCGCAGATGGCCTTTGCCACGCGCAACTCTGGTCTCAAACCTGAACCAGGCCGCGAGGATGCCATCGTCAAGCCGGGCCTCGCCTTCGATTCGGAACTGCGACGGCCCAACGGCCGCCAACTGATGGCCGAGCATGTCCGCGATGCCGGCCTCTCCCTCCATCGTCTTGATGGTCCAGGTGAACGACACGAGGTCGCGCCAGAAGCATTCGGGGCCAAACAATCGGGTGACGGTCTTGATGTCGCCTGACGAGAGCGCCTGCTCAAAGGCCTGCAACCATGATACGGCGGTTTCGGTGGTGGATGGTGCTGGCATCGTGTGTCCCCCTTAAAGGCCCCGCTCTCATTTTGTCATGACCTGAGCCCAATGGGTCACCCCGAATTGCGTCAACACCGCGATCAAAAGCCCCCAGCCAAAGCTCATGAACGTGCCGATGATGATATATTCTGTCATCTGCCGTTGGCTGGGATCCTTCACATCGCCAAAGCGCAGGATGGATTTGGCGGTGATGAGAAAGCCAACGCCCGCCGGCTGCCCGATGAGAATGAGCAGCATTACCAGCGCGCGCTCCAGGCAGCCGATGGTGAGGCCGCCGCTCTTGAGCCCTTCAATCCCGCCAGCGATTTCCGAGGTGAACCCGCTGGTGGCCTTGCGGATCAGAATGGCGCCCATCGTCAGCGAGGCCATCAGCCCGCTGAGCAAACTGAGGCCAACGCAATAGGCGCCAAGCCAGCCAGACGGCAAATGACTGAGCCAGCCTTGCGCCACCGTTTGGGGAAAGGCCGCCGCCAACCCGCCGAGCACAGCCAGATGGACAGACTGATCCAACGCGAAGGACCGCACCGTGTCCTTGAGCAGATGGCTCTTGATGGCATCCATGGCAAAATGGGCCGCCATCAGGATCAGCATCAGCAAAACCGGGCAGGCACCGGTCACCACAATCGCCAGCATCCCCACGCGGATCACGTGCAGCCCAAGAACCCTGGGATCGCGTTTGTTCTGGACCATCCAAAGCGGCTGAAACTGAAAATCGGCCAACAGATGCGCTGTCAGCAGTGCTATGAAGGTCTCGCTCATGCGGCGGCCAACCCCACCGTACTGAATCGACAGCTTATTACGCCTGTCTTGACTCCAACAGCCGTATTAGCCTGTCTCGCCATCTGTCCCCGCGCCACCAATCGCCTGCCAGTCCATGGTCTCAAACGCCCTGATCGGCTCCAACAGTGTACGCCAGTTGGCCCCCTTCAGAGAATCGGTGACTGTCTGCTTGGTTACAGACGGGCTGAGCGCCGCCGCGATCCGCTCATGCGTCGGGGTGTCGAGCGTCAAGGCACAGGCGAAGATCTCGGCCTGACGCTGGGTCCAGGAGCGGACCAGCCCGCTGCTGAGATGAACGGCCACCTGAACCCATTGCGCGAGGGCCCCCGCGCGCGCCGGCAAGGCGGCGGTCAGCTCGAAGTAACCGGTCAGATGGTCGAGCGCATGGCCCGAGAGGGTGAACGCCTCGCCGGTTGAGAGCGACAGTCGCGTTGGGTTGATAAGATCAACCGTACCAATCCCGATGGCGATCCGCGTATCGAGATCAAGCTCACCGCGGAGCGTCGCGCGGATCAGCAGCGCCACCCGCAGTGCGAGACGCGGGTCCGCCAGCAGCAGCTGCCAGGCGTCACCGCGAAAGAAATCGGGTTTTCCCGGGACGATGCCGGGGTGCGCTTGCTCGAACCTGGCCGTCACCTGGAGGACCAACTGCCGGGCCGCCAAAAGTTGTTTCGGCTCCAGTTCTGTCGAACCGATGAGATCGCCGGTGAGGACGGCGGCGACGGCATCCGGGCGCAATGTGAGGTATCTGGTCAAGTTGGCGCCTCAGATCAGCTGAAGTTGACAGGCGAATAAACCTGTCTAGCTTACGACAGCCTCTATTGGCAGTCAACAGCGATTTGCTGATCCAGTCAGATCCCACCTGACAGGCGCCAGACCACTTGCCCCTTCGCGATGCAACCCAGCACCGGTGCAGTCCGCTGGCGCCAAGACGGCCTTGCCTCAGATACGAGCGTCTTAGAATTGAAAGTGGAACACGGTGTCGAGGTTCGAACGAGATGCGGCTGACGTGTGGCTAATCTAAGTATTTCGGGATAGAGTAAAACCAGCGGCAAGCTAGAAGGGTGTCATACGGTTCACGAACGTTCGGGGAACTATGCACTTGACTGAACAGGTGGCCTATGGCAAATGAGCAGGGACAGGCCGACGCGATTATGATCATCACACCCGAGATGATCGCCGCTGGGTTGGAAGCTATGGTGGGGTATGATCCGGGCTGGGATAATGACAGCCATCTCGTCATAGATATTTACATTGCAATGGCGGCTAGGGCGTGCCGCCAGGCATCAGCAACTTGTGCACGTAGTTCTTGTGATCGTTGAAGGCGGCTAGCTTGCGAGCCGCATCCTGGACAGCGGTTCGCGTCGCCGCGATCTTCTCTGCGAAAATGGGGACAGGTTTGCCAGCGCCCTTGCCTCTATAGACGATCGACATGATATTGAATTCCGGTCCCTTGGCAACTACTAGCCCGTGGATATAGAGATTGCGGTCAGCGGTTAGCTGGCCCATCTTCTCTTTGATCTTACCGAGCGTATTGCGATATGATGGATTCAGATGTTCCGTTGCAATTTGGGCCAGCAACTCCCAGCGTCCGCGCATATCCAGTTTGTAGGTGATGTGCTGGCCGACGTCGATGCCTATTCGCAAAAGGCCCCAGATTGTTCTCTCTACTTCGTATTCAAGAAAGGACCAAGCGCAGCATAAGCGGCCAATTTCGATCATCAATTCGTCTGATACGGGCGGCGGTAGTGTCGGTACGGTCTGAGCCATGAACGTAATTCCCTGGAGCGAATGATGCCCAAAAACACACAGCTAAAGGATGAGCCCGGCGCGGAGGATCGTTTCTTTAAGGGCGTCCGGAAGGCGATGACGATGCCGCCGAAACCGCAAAAGGACGATGTCAAGCCAAGCAAAGGCAAATCCCAAAATGGGAGTGCAAAATCTTGACCGACATCGTCAAAAGCGGAAGCGGCGGCGGCAACGCTAATTCGCCTTACTTAGTGGTGGTGAGTGGGGCCGGATCGCCACCTGAGTTTGAAGTATGCGGCCTAGTTTCTCAGCTTCGTGAGGTGGCAGCAAATAGTGAAGCCAGCCGAATCTCGGGTCTCGAAGATGCAAAAGACTGTGACCTTGCATCATATCCGGCTCTGTCGCCCATACTGGATCGGGGACGGCCCCGACCTTCTGTCCCGTCGCGAAAACGCGGCCAAACTCCGGCATCATCGAAGCTCGAAATTCTCCAAGATGCAGCAAAAGATCGTCCACGCCCGCAGCGTCGAGCTGCAAGGCAACGGGCGGGTTTGTCGGGAAAGTGACGGTAACTGTCTTGAGGTCGTCCTCAAGCTTCCAATTTAGACCGTCCATGACGGCTCCTTTCTATCGAAGGATGGAACCGGGCGCTTGACGCGGAGTCGCGAGTCTGTAATTTAGAAGTGCTATCGAGTGGGTAATGCGAGACGCAAACAGGGGTTGACGTTTGCTGCGTCAACCCCTTCTCTTTTTTCTGATTCTCCCTTCATAGTCCAGCGTTCGCGCCCTGTTCTTACGACGCCGTTTCGCGATCAGGCCGTCGATAGGTCAGGCGCTTGCCGTCGGCGCCCTTGATTGCTGCATTCGCGCGCATCGTGTCGTCGATCCCAAGCTTGATACGGTTGTTCCACTTGAACGCGGCCTCATCGACATATCGTTGCAGGTGCTGCTCGCTGACGGCGTGGAAGCTGCCGTAGACGCCGCGCTTCAGCAGGGCAAAGAAGCTTTCGACCGACTGCGTATGCGTCTTGCCGTCGTCCTTCACGTATTCGCCGGCCGCGTGGTTGACCATGGCATAGTCGGAGAAGTCCTGGCCGGGCGCTACGTTCGCCGAAGCGGCGTCGGTGTTGAGGATGGAGCTTAGGTCGGCCTTAGCGGTTTGGATCGTCTCGCGAAGCGTCTTTGCCGTCACGTTGGCGATGTGCTTGGCGCGAACTTCGCCATCGCGCTCAACCAGCGCATGCACGGCGTGCTTCTTCGGGATCGGCTTGGACCTATGCGCGTTCTTGGCCTTGCCGCCGACGTAGGTTTCGTCGCTTTCCAGCGTCTTGCCTTCGCCGCCAATCGGGCCGGCCACATCCATATCCGGCGCCATCGCCTCGCGTATGCGCATCGCCATAATCCATGCCGTGCGATAAGAGCCGGTGCCGAGCATGCGATGCAACTGATGCGCCGACACGCCTTTCTTGCTTGAGGCCATAATCCGAAAGGCCAGCGCCCACTTGTGCAACGGAACGTGGCTGCGCTCCATAACGGTGCCGACGCGGACGGTGAATTTGTCTCGGCATGCGCCGCAATGGAACCAGCCCGGTCCCATGGACTTGCCGGCAAGTGGCTTCACAGCCTCAGGATTGCCGCAGAAGGGGCAGATAGGCCCGTTCAGCCAACGCTGTTCCTCAAAGAACGCGCGGGCTTTCTCCTCGTCATGAAAGATAGCGTTCGTGAGATCGATGGCCATGGGAATTCCTCCATGACCAGAAGATAGACCCTCGGAACTGTTCAGTCAAGTGCATAATTCCCAATTGGGCAAAGAGGCGCATGACATGGGGTGCGGTGGCTTCTTCGCCCCATCAGCCCGGCATTCCGGTGGCACAACCGTCCCTATGTTCTTGGCAAGTACACTATCCAATCCGGCCGTCGTCTCGACGGTTCGTCTCTTTTACGACGTGGACGGTACCACCGTCGATTCCAAAGACCTACCTTCCGTTTGATCTCAGACCCTGATTGGCAACAAGCAGGTTTACGCGCACCGGTCGGCAGGACCCGGTCACCACCGGCCGTCGCCCGATCCGCCGGACTGCCGAGTTTCACGCCGGCCACAACTTCGGCGACTGTCTTTTGCCAACGAGCTGGACCGGCTGGCCCTTGGCACTCACCCCACCCCATACCTCCGCCTCACATACCCCTCCACAATCTCCTTGAACTCCGCGCCGATCCCCGCGCCCCTGAGCGTCATCGCCTTCTTCCCATCGATGAACACGGGCGCGGCCGGGCTTTCCCCTGTCCCGGGGAGCGATATCCCAATGTCGGCGTGCTTGCTCTCACCCGGCCCATTCACGATGCAGCCCATCACCGCTACTTTGAGCGTTTCGACACCGGGATAGACCTTCGTCCACTCCGGCATTTTTTCGCGCACAAACACCTCGATATCGCGCGCCAGTTCCTGGAACACCGTACTCGTCGTTCTTCCGCAGCCCGGACATGCGGCGATCACCGGGATGAACGCACGCAGGCCCATGGTTTGCAGGAGTTCCTGGGCGGCCCGCACTTCCGTCGTGCGGTCACCGCCGGGTTCGGGCGTCAGGGAATAGCGGATGGTGTCACCGATGCCCTGTTGCAGCAGGATGCCCATGGCGGCGGACGAGGCGACAATGCCCTTGGAGCCCATGCCCGCTTCAGTAAGACCAAGATGCAGCGCATACGGACACCGGATGGCGAGCATCTTGTACACGGCGATCAGGTCCTGCACCGCCGATACCTTGGCCGAGATGATGATACGGTCCTGGGGTAGACCGATTTTCACGGCGAGGTCCGCGCTGAGCACGCCCGACTGCACGATGGCCTCATGCATCACCAGCCGTGCATCGGAAGGGTCCGGCAGCTTGGCGTTGGCGTCCATAAGCCGGGTCAGCAGGTCCTGGTCGAGCGAGCCCCAGTTGACGCCAATGCGTACCGGCTTGCCGTGCTCCAGCGCCAACTCGATAATCTCCGTAAACTGACGGTCGCGTTTGTCCTTGAAGCCGACATTGCCGGGATTGATGCGATACTTGTCGAGGGCCACCGCGCAGTCCGGATAGTCCGTGAGCAGCGTATGGCCGTTGTAGTGGAAATCGCCGATCAGCGGCACGGTCAGGCCGAGCTTGCGGAGGCCATCGCGGATACGCGGCACGGCGGCGGCGGCCTCGGGGCGGTCGACGGTGATGCGTACGAGTTCGGACCCAGCGCGGGCGAGCGCGGCGACCTGGGCGATGGTGCCGGGCGCGTCGGCGGTGTCAGTGTTGGTCATCGACTGCACCACGACAGGCGCCGTGCCGCCGACGGTGACGGCACCGACTTTGACCGGGATCGAAACGCGGCGGGCAGACATCATGGCGGGCGGCTCACTTTTGGAAGGTCGCCCTCTCTTACCTTAAAGTGCGATCAGCAGCACTTGCGGCAAACCGGCCATGGAACCTTACGGGTTATACCCGAGTTATACACAGGCCGCGCAAACTCCGCGATTTTGCCACGGTGCCGTCCCGCTCGCGGTGCAAACGAGCGATATTGTCTCTCAAATCGTCGCGAATGCACTCTGAATCGTTCGGAATGCACCATGAATGACCACGAATGAACACCTTGTGACAGTCAAATGACACGTATTTCTCCACAGGCCTACATCATCGCGGCGCGCCGCACAGCCATCGGCCTCACCGGTGGGTTGCATCGGCACCGGCGCGTCGAAGAGCTCGCGGCGATGGCGTTACAGGCAGCGTTAACCGACGCCCGGTTGAGCCCCAAAGACGTCCAGCAGTTGGTGATCGGCAATGCGTCGGAAGGCGGCAATCCGGCCCGGTTGATCGGCCTCACCGCAGGGCTGCCGGAGACCTCGCCAGCCTATACCATTGACCGCCAATGCGCCTCTGGACTTGACGCCATTCTGACAGCCATCCGGCTGGTGGAAAGCGGTGATGCCGAGGTGGTTGCGGCGGGCGGCGCGGAGTCGCTATCGACCGCGCCCTGGCGGCTCGCCCGGCCCCACGGCACCGCCCAAACCCCCCGGTTTCTGGAGGCCGGCAATAGCGATTTCGAGGCCGACGAAACGCTGGCCCGGCGCGGGCAGATAACGCGCAAAAAGCAGGATGCCTATGCGCTTGCCGCGCGCCAGGCGGGAGCGGCGACAGGCGGCGCCAAGGCGGAAATTGTGGCGATGCGGCCCGAGGCGGCAGAGGCCCGCGACGAGTGGCTCGGATATGGGTTGGAGGCTGCGGAAATCGCGGATTTACTGCCTTTTTTCGAGGAAGGCGGCACACTGACGAGCGGCAATACCAGCCCATCGGGAGACGGCGCAGCGATGGTGGTTGTGGTCAGCCAGGCGTGCTATCAGCGGCTCGGCCGGCCACCGGCTTTATGCCGGCTGGCCAGCGCCGCGACAGGGGCCCGTCCCGGCTCAGAATCTGAGGCGCCGGCGCAGGCTGTCTTGAAGCTCCGTGAACGGCTGAACGGTGACGCCAGACGGCCCGTCGCGACCCACGAATTGAACGAAACCTCGGCCGCCCAAGCCATCGCTTTTCGTGACCAACTGGCGATCCCTGCGGACCGCTTTAACCCTGGCGGCGGAGCGCTCGCCCATGGCCGCCCTTTCGGTGCCAGCAGCGCCGTTGTGGTGGTCCGCCTGTTCGCCCGGCTGCTGGCCTCTGGGGCGTCCATTAAGGGCCAGCTCGGGCTCGCGGCGACCGGCGCACATGGCGGCCTTGGCGTCGCTGCTCTGTTCGAAACGCACCTCACATGAGGTCCCCGTTAGGCTTGTTGCAAACCGGGCAACCACCCAATGTGGTCCCGGCTGGCGTGCCCCCGCAACGGCGTGGTATACTCGACAGGATAAGGCGAAAGCCCTGCCCAGGTGCTAGCGGGAATAGTCTGACAATGCGGTGTTTGAGTCTCCGGGGCCAAGGGAAAAGAGCCTTGAATCGCTTGGGCTTTATAGCCGCCGGAGCCTATCTGGCCTTGGCTCGCGGGGCGATCGCCGCCGATGCCGCAAAGAACGTTGCTGCTGCGCCAGATGCGGCCGGCCAACAGGTCACCAATTCGACCGATCTCGTGCGCCTGGTACAGTCCTCGGTAAGCCAGAACCATCTCCTGCTTTGGATCGGCTATCTTGGCGTCGCCAGTATCGTCAGTACAGGGATCTACAGGTTCGCCAAGTCGTCCTCTGGCAAGAGCCTTGGCAAGCGGCTGGAAAGCGAGGTGCTCACGAACTGGCGTCTGGCCATGCTCGGCATCACCAGCTTAGCTCTAACCCTCGCGTCAGGCTGGACCACCTGGGACGGGATGACGAATTTCACGGGCACCCCGGTCCTCAGTTTCCTGATCACGCTCGGCATCCAAGGCATCATGCTAATCGCCGCCTGGCTGATCGGCGAGAGCTTCGCCGTCGGCCTCGCCAACGCCGGCAACGGCAACCGCGCCTCTATGCCAGATCGCATCCTCGCTGTGCTCTCGGTGGGGCTACTCGCCATCGGACTTTATTTCGTGTCGATGGCGAGCCTGCAACGCGGCACAATCGAGTTCATCGACAGCATGGTCAGCCGGCACAAGAGTGAGCTGGCGCTACCGATCCCGACAACGAATTTCCGTATTCTGATCTCCTTAGCTTTCTCGGCTCTGCTGACGGCGCTGCTGGTGACCCAAAAGGAGATTTACGAACCTTATCTGCGCGGTATCAAGGCGATCCTGAAAACGCTGCCGATCTGGTTCATGTTTCTCGCCTGCGCGATAACATCCGTATTTTTCTCATTCGACTCGCTGTTCTCAACGATTTTCCCCGCTCAGGAGCGCGAGCGGGCCGCCCAACTGCGCACCACCAATCAGGTCGCAGGCATCGTCGGAGACCTCGGCAGCACCATCACAAAGCGCCAGGGCGCGGGCATTGACGCGCTGTTTTCCAGCTCCGAATGGAAGGACTATTCGGACCGCATCACCGACATCATCACCATCGCCCGCGCTGCGCCCGATCAGATCGCGGAGTTGGCGCGCAAAGAGCTGGAGGACCAGCAATCCGTACGCGCTGGATTGCAGGAGCGCAAAGCCTCGGCATCGAGCCAACAGGCCGGTATCAACAAGCGAAAGGCAGAGCTGCTGGGCGATGTCGGCAAGCTCAAGGAGGAGGTGCCACCGGTCGCCGCCGAAGTCGACCGGCTGAAGGGCGAAGTCTTCAAGGAAGAGAGCGAAATTCTCGCGAAAAAGGCCGAAATGCAGGCCGAAGCGGGCGGTGTCGGCGGATCCCTGAAGGCGGGCCAGGGGCCGGAATTTGCCAAGCGCCGCAAGGAGCTGGATGACTTCGCCAAGCTCAAGGCGATAACCGAAAGTCAGCTCAAGGATCGGGTGGCGCAGCTTAAAGACAAGCGGGATCGCGTGGCAGCAGCCGAAGCTGAACTGGCGCAGATCGACGGCGAACTCGGCAAACTCACCGGCGAGATGGAGGTTGCGGACAAGCAGATCGCGGTGGCAACGGTCCCCAAGGAGGGCGGCTCTCTGGCAGCCACCAAGGAAACCATGGCGGTCACCGGTTTCAGCTCACTGGATGATGCTTTTGCACAGTTCCGTCAGCGCCCTGAGCGAAGATCGTTCGATGCCATCCAGCAGCAATGTGCAGCGCTGCTGGCGGTGTTTGACAAGGTGCCCGCCATCAAGGCGGCAGCGCAGGTCAAGAACGTTCGCTGCGATCCGAGCGTTGTCGCCGAGCCGGTCGCGCGCATCCTGGCGCTGAATGAGGGCCAGCTTTCATTCAAAGAGCGTTGCGCCAAGCCCGAAAGCCTGCCGCAAACCACCGTCGATGACCTGCTGACGTTCGGCCAGCAATGCGTGCAGACGTCGGGTCTCGCCGGCCAGGATACGGCGTTCTACCGCTCACAGATCAACAGTATCGGCCTTAACCGGGACGACAAGGCGCACCGGTTCGTAGTCAGCTGGAATGCCTTCCTCGATGGCAACCGGCTCGCCTATCTGGCACTGGGCATTGCCATCGCGTTAGATGGCCTTGTTTTCATGTCAGGGCTGTTCGGCGCCAACGCCGTGAGTTCGCCGCTGGTCCGGCTGCCGTCGGCAGGCGGACGGTCACCCGGCGATCTTGAAGCCCGCATGTACGCGGCGCTTGGCAATGACATCTATGGCAATGCCAGGCGAGTACTCAATGCTTTGCATCCAATCAAGGCGCGTGATGGCTTTGTTTCCGAAGTTCGCTTGGCCGGTCAGGCCCCCAAATATGCCGACGAAATCCGCAGTGTACTGAGTGCAGCTGCCGAACTTGGCGCCGTCCGCCCGGACAGCCGTGAGGATGGCGTCTATCTGGTGCGCGGCGAACTCAGCGAATTCCTGAGCAAGGCCTGCCATCGCGAATTGCGCACCAATCCGAATGTAAAAAGGCAGGCCGAACTGGCGCGTGAAAGCGAAATTGCTGACCATGCCGAGTACGAAAAGAAGCGGCACGGCGAGATGGAAGGTGAGCGGCTTCGCGCTGCCGAAGCGCAGCAGGACGAACGCGATCTGCAACGCCGTGCGCGGGCGCTGGAGCCCGTGCTGAAAGCTGCGCTTTTGCCGGACCGCATCGAGGACCGGGAGGCCCTGTTTCATCAGGCGTCGCAGGTGTTGGCGCATATGCGGCCAACGGCTGGCGGCAAGGATGGTGCCGAGGGCTTCACGTCCGAGATCGAGCTCGGCGAGCGGGAACAGAACGTGCTGCTGTTGCGCAGTGTGCTAAACGCCGCCGCGACGCGAAAGGCCGTGGTCAAGGCTTCACAAGCGGCCCCGGAACTCTATCTGATCCAGCCTGAATTCACGCTCTGCCTGACGGCCATCCGCGTCAAGGCCTACGAGGATTGGCAGCAGCGCGCCAACAAGCCAAAAATGTTCCCGTGGCTGCGCAGCCGCGATGTGACGCCAGCCAACCTGACCATTACACCTCCTGCCGTGCCTCGCAATGGCGCTCCATCAGCGGGCATCTTGTCCGGACGGCTGCCCTCAGCCAAACCTGCAATCCGGTCTGTGCCAGCGCCACCTTCTGCGTCCAGCCAAGAGATTTCCGCAGCCACGGCGTCAACCGTCCGGGCGATGTTCAATGGTCCCGCCCAAACGCAAGTCGTCGATCCAGAGACACTGGATGCCTTGAACGCCTGGGCCAAACGCAATGCGTTCAGCGATCTAGAGCTCGGCACAGTGCATGAGTTCATCAAGACCGATTGGTCAGCGCAGCTGTCGGCCTATCTCGGGCGTATCCTAGGCACACAACGCCTGGCCGACAACGCTTCCGCTGCCCGAGAGCAGGCGCGCAGCCAATTACAATCGTTCCTGGACTCAACACCCGAGGGCCGAGTGAACGACGCCGAAACGGCCATCATTGCGCGTGCGTTCTACGATACCTATCTGCTTGACAGTTTGAATGCGTCTTTGAGCGTGACCATCGACGGCTATGCGAGCCGCAAAGTGCCTGGCTCGGTCAATGGCGAATACTACGACAGCCTCTGCGAGCTGAAGGACGCCATTGGAATGCTACCGGAAGGCGCGGATAACACGTTCCGCGTCTGGGACCGGGCCATCGCCAATCTCAACCGTCTTGACGACACCAATAGCCAACACCGCGTCGCGGTTTAGGTCCCTCCCAGATGCTTGCGGATTTGATCGGAGAGGCGACGCTTAGGTGATAGCCCGGCTTCCGCCTCAGTTTGGTTAGGCCCTGACGTTGGCTCGCTGACGACGGCCTCGGACGTCTCTGCCGGCTGATCGCGAAAAAATTTGGCCGAGCGCAGATCATCCAGCGCCAGCAGCTCCAAATGCTCCGCTCCCTGCTTTTGTACCAGATACAGCGGCCCCGCCTTGCCAATGACGCGCCCGCTCATCCTGCCAAGGCCGCCCGACACTTCGAACCGCAATCCCAGCAGCACATCGTCTTCACTCATTGTCCGGCTCCACGTCAGCGATCCCAAGATCTATCGACCGTCTCAGAATTAGCACAACATCATGGCTGTGACTTGGCATCCACAGGCTCACGCGATTCGATCTCCAGACAAGAATTTTTCTCCTCTCTGAACCGTTTGCGTTGCTAGGTTTAGTGCGTTGGGGGAGGAGTAGTTATTATGCGTTGGGGGACGATAAGCCGGGCGTTCACGCGCCTGACGGTCATAATGTTGTGCGCGACGGTGGCCTCGTGCAGCGCCAATCCGACAGCGAGCGGGACGTCGGGCATCACGGACCTGCCGGCCAACGACAGTCCAAACTGGGTGCCGATCGCGCTCACTCCCGTCAGTTTGGCGGCCGTGCGAACAACCGAGATGCCGATTGCAGATTCGGGCATCGAACACGCCGTCAATCTCTACCGGATGCAGCGTGGCGAAGTCCTCACGCCTTTCGTACGGGCGGGTGCCGATCTCAATGGCGACGGCACCGCGGAAGTGGTCGCTTATCTCTCCGCACCTGATTGCGCAGCTTCAGGCTGCCCAATGCTGGTGTTTGCTTTGGCTGGCGGTAGCTACCACTTGCTGTCGCGTACAGAGCATGTCTTGCCGCCGGTTGGTGTTGCGGCATCGTCGCACAACCGCTGGCGCGATCTGACCGTCCGAAATCTTGCCCGCAAGACGGTGCAAGTCGGGTTTTCCGGCAAGGGCTATGTGGGGGACGCCGATGGCCTGCCCGAAACCGTTGAGGGTCTGGAAACCCTCATTGCGACTGCCGAACCACAGCTGCCATCCCCAACGGCCGTGCAGGCTGTCGCATGGCCCCTTGCGAAGGTTGCCAAAGCCCCGTGGGGAGCCGCCAGCAAAGGTGGGGATGCCGAGGAGGCCGCGGGTGGGCAATGAACGGGGTTAAGCAGCGGGTTTACGCGGATCATAGCCGAACAGCCAATCATACTCCGTGAGCAGCCCCTTGGGATTGGTCATCCGCAAGCCAAGGTCGCGCACCGCGGCAACCAGGCCGCTCTGATGGTAGAGGCTGCCATTGCGGCGCGAGGCGTTGGCGACGCGCGTTAGGCGGGGACGGCGCCAGGCCTCAAACCGGGAAAAAGCGGCGGCATGATTTTCGCCCGGATTGCTGAGGAGGCCAGCCAGCGTGACGGCATCCTCCAGAGCCATGACCGCGCCTTGCGCAAGGAACGGCAGCAGCGGATGGGCGGCATCACCAACGAGGCACGTGTTGCCCGCGTACCATTGGCCTGCCGCGGGCAGGTCATAGAGCGTCCATCGCCGCCATTCTGGAGCCTGGGTAAGCAGTGCGCCCATCGCCGGCGACCATCGCGCCACATTGGGAGTGAGATCGGCAATAGCCCCCGGCTGGTCCCAGTCTGGCGAACCAACGCGGCTCTTGACAATGACAACAATGTTGAGCCGTTCGCCGCCCCGAACGGGATAGTGCACCACATGGGCATCACGGCCAATCCAGAGACCCACTTGCGGAGCATCAAAGGGCGCTGTCAGGCGTGGGCGCGGGATTAACGCACGGTAGGCTGAATATCCAGCAGTTTTGGGCATCGGACCGCCTAGCAACTGGCGGACACGCGACCAAAGACCGTCGGCGCCGATCAGCGACACGCCGGTTTCTGTTCGGCCATCGGCAGCCCGGACTGTCACCGTGCCGTCCGACTGCTCAATGGTAGCCACATCGAAATCATGCAGCAAGGTGATCGCTTCCGATGCCTTGGCGGCGGCCAAAAGCGCTGCCTGCAAATCGGCCCGGTGCACGGTGAGATAGGGTGCATGGTATCGCTGGGTAACGTCACCTAGATCGATCGCGGTCAGGCGGCGACCAGTGCGGCCCTGAAACACTGCAATGCGCTCGGGCCGGAATGCGTTTGGCTGGAGCGCCTCAAGCAGCCCCAACGCCGCCAACGCCTTAACGCCGTTCGGACCCATCTGGATGCCCGCGCCCGCTTCGGTCAGTACACTCCGCTTTTCCAGCAGGCGGACGCTTTGCCCCGTTTGCGCCAGCGCTACCGCAGTCGCCAACCCAGCAATTCCCGCACCTGCAATCAGGATCGCCACGGCTCAAGCCGCTTTCTGCGTACCTTCGAACAGGCACCCAGGCGGATCGCTCTCAGGGCCGTGCAATTGCGGATCATAGACATAGTGCGTCGAGCAATAGGGGCACAGCGTGTCGCCACTGGCGCCCATGTCGAGAAACACATGCGGATGATCGAATGGTGGGCGCGCGCCCATGCACTGGAACTCTTTGACACCAATGGTGATTTTACCAACGCCCTGGTCGTTGCAGAAATGCGGGACGAGCGATGCCGCCATGGAGGTTCCCTTTCGTGCTGTGCGGAGGCACACTAGGGGTTGGCGGTTGAGATTCCTAGCCCGCCAAGTGAGGGCAATATGCCGATTGAGATGCAGCATTTTTCTTCGGGTGGCGTTGACATCGCCTTCATTGACGAGGGCGCGGCTGAAGCAACCAACGGCACGGTGCTGCTAATCCATGGCTTCGCTTCCAATGTCGCGGCCAACTGGGTCGATCCGGGCTGGGTGCGCACACTGGGCCGGGCAGGCTATCGGGTGATCGCTCTTGACAACCGCGGCCACGGCCAAAGCGCCAAGTTGTATGACGAAGCCGCCTATGGCCCGCGCCTGATGGCCGAAGATGCGCGAGGGCTGTTGGACCACGTTGGAGTCGAACATGCCCATGTCATGGGTTATTCGATGGGCGCACGGGTGACGGCGTTCCTGTCTTTGATGCATCCCGAGCGGATGCGCAGCGCCATCTTTGGCGGCCTCGGTGCTAATATGGTGCGTGGATTGGCGGGCGCGCGGCCCATCGCCAATGCACTTTTGGCTCCCTCAATGGCCGAAGTGACCAACGCCACCGCCCGCACCTTCCGCGCCTTCGCCGAGGCAACCCACAGTGACCTGAAGGCGCTGGCCGCCTGCATATTATCGTCGCGCGAACCCTTCAGCGCCGAGATGGCAGGGCAGATCAAGCTGCCCGCGCTAGTCGCAGTGGGCGACCAAGACGTCATCGGCGGTTCGGCGACAGATCTGGCAGCGATGATCCCTGGCGCCGAAGCCTTCGTTATCGAAGGGCGCGACCACATGAAAGCCGTCGGGGATCTCAGGTTCAAAGAGGCTGTAGTAGCGTTTTTGGCCAAGCACGCGTAACAGACCATGGATTGACGTTTTGAAGCGGATACCCCATGCCCCCCCCCATTTCCTTGCACGATCTCTCCAATCTCGACGCGCCCGCCCGCAAGCGGCTGACCCAACGCACGGAGGCGGACTTGTCCGTCTACATCGAGCGTGTCAAGCCGATCATCGAAGCGGTGCGGACTGAGGGCGACGTGGCCCTGTCGCGCTTTGCCGGGGAACTGGACAAGTCGCAGGTGCCCGCCAATGCCATCAAGGTGCGCTCGGCCGAGTTCGCAGGTGCGGACGCAGGCGTATTGCCTGAGGTTCGCGAGGCCATAGCCTTCGCCATCGAAAACATCCGCAAATTCCACGAGGCGCAAAAGCCAGAGGAGATGTGGATCAAGGAGGTGCGCCCCGGCGTTTGGGCGGGCGACCGTTGCACGCCCATCGACTCGGTCGCCTGTTATGTACCGCGTGGAAAGGGCTCGTTCCCCAGCGTGCTGATGATGACGGCTATTCCGGCCAAGGTCGCGGGCGTGCCCAAGATCGCGCTGCTCACGCCGCCGGGACCTGATGGCAAGGTGGATGCGGCGACGCTTTATGCTTGCGGCCTGATCGGCATTACCGACGTGTACAAGTGCGGCGGCGCGCAGGCGGTGGCGGCGGTGGCCTATGGTACCGAGACCGTGCCCAAATGCTTCAAGATCATGGGACCAGGCAGCCCCTATGTGGTGGCGGCTAAGCGGCTGCTGTCGGACATTATTGATCCAGGAACGCCGGCGGGCCCTAGTGAATGCATCGTGCTTGCTGACGAGACGGCAGATGGGAGGCTGGCCGGGCTCGATCTCATCATCGAAAGCGAGCACGGAGCAGATTCCTCCGCCTTCCTCGTCACACCAAGCCGCGCCGTCGCCGAGGCCGCCCGCGCCGCCATTCCCACCTATTGGGCGCAGATGGGCGAGCAGCGGGTGTCCTTCTCCTCCACAGTGCTCGGCGGCCAGAAGGGCGGCATCGTCCTCACCCGCGACATGGACGAGGCCATCGCCTTCACCAACGACTACGCGCCTGAGCATCTGCAAGTGCTGACCAAGGATCCGTGGGCGACCGTCGGCCGCCTGCGCAATGCCGGCGAAATCCTCATGGGCCGCCACACGCCAACGGTGCTGGGCAACTACGTGATCGGCCCCAACGCGGTACTGCCCACGGCGGGCTGGGCACGCACGGCCTCGCCCTTGTCGGTGTTCGACTATATGAAGCGCACGTCACTAGCTTATGTCACCGAACCTGCCCACGCAGAATTGGCCAAACACGCGCACCGGCTGGCGATTTACGAAGGCTTCGATGGACACGCATTGGCGGTTTCGGATGTGCGGGCAAAACTGTTGAAGGGCTAGTGCCGCATAACAGCCAGCACACCGGCACGGATAAGCTCAACAGATACGATCGCAAGACAAACATTCGCGATGAAGTAGAACCGCTCCTGTGAAACGTGTTTTGCCATCCAGACACCGCAGAGCGCCGCAACCACGGCCATTGGAAACAGCATCACGCTGGCTTCAAAATTGCGGATGTTGATCATGCCCAGCAGCATGAACGGAACAACCTTGATGAGATTGAGCGCCGCAAAACACATGGTCATGGTGCCCGCGAACATCACCGGCGGCAATTTTTGCGGCTGCAAGTAGACCTGCGCCAGCGGCCCACCGGCATGGCTGATGAAACTGGTGAAACCGGAGCCGATAGACAGCAAACGCCCCACAGTGCCGCCCACCGGATGGCTCGGCATGGCGTGGAACTTCAAATACGAATTGTAGAACATGAAAACGAGACCGATGACGCCGACGATGATGGCTATATGCCCTTCGGTCACATAGGCGGCAGTCAGCCAACCGATCCCCAGGCCCGCAATGGAGCTTGGCAGCATGACGGCCAAGTGGGCTTTGTCGAAGGTCTTGCGGTAGGACCACACGCCGACACAATCCATCGCCAGCAGCACCGGCAGCAGAATGCCGGCAGCGATCGTGGGCGGCACAACAAGGGAGAGCAGCGGCACGCCAAGCAGCCCCAGCCCCGTCAAAAACCCGCCCTTGGATAGTCCAACCAGAAACACGATGGGCAAGGCGGCGGCGTAGAACCAGGGGTCAGTGATCATGGGTCGGGCCTGGGCTCGGCTGAATTGCGGTTGTCAGGTGAGCCGGTTAGCAGAGTGTGCCCTGGCACGTCATGCGGCCAATAGGTTTGCTTGCTCCAGGCCAGCGGGCTTGGGATACTACGTGACGCACTGATTCTCCGGGCACCTGCACCTATGTCCACCCTCGAAGACCGCCAGATTCGCGACAAGCTCTCTCAGCTTCGGCTGCAGCACCGTGATCTAGACATGGCCATCGAAGCGCTGGAGCAGGCCGAGGCCCAGGATCAGCTGCAGCTGCGGCGGCTGAAAAAGCAGAAACTGAAGCTCAAGGATGAGATCAAGATCCTCGAAGCGCGGCTGCTGCCGGACATCATCGCCTGAGGGCAAGAATTTTCTGCAATAGAATTCCGTCTGCCCACAATTTCATCACTCGGGTGGGTATAACCCGGGCGTGCTGCACTGCAGCGACGAATCCGGATTGACCGCGATCTCGTCTTCTGAGTAATTGCCAATCGTCTAGAGCAAAAGCTCAAACACCCTCACGGGAGGAAATCCTCATGAAATTACGCCACACATTTTTGACGGCCTGCGCCGTTTTCGCCCTCGGTGGCATTGCGCAAGCCGCTGACGTCACGCTGACCATCGCCACGGTGAACAACGGCGACATGATCCGCATGCAGAAAATGACCGATGACTTCACAGCCACCAACCCCGGCATCAAGCTGAACTGGGTAACGCTGGAAGAGAACGACCTTCGCCAGAAAGTGACGAAGGACATCTCCACCAAGGGCGGCCAATACGACGTGCTGACCATCGGCATGTATGAAACCCCGATTTGGGGCAAGAAGGGCTGGCTCGTTCCACTCGCTGGCATCGATGATCCTGCCGACATTCTGCCCGCCGTTGCTGGCGGCCTGTCCTACGATGGCAAGCTCTATGCTGCCCCATTCTACGGCGAGAGCTCGTTCGTCATGTACCGCAAGGACCTGATGGCCAAGGCCGGCCTGAAGATGTCGGATACACCAACATGGGACGAGATCATCACCGCAGCTGACAAGATGACCGATCGCGCTAACGGCGTAAACGGCATCTGCCTCCGCGGCAAAGCTGGATGGGGCGAGAACATGGCGTTCCTGGGCACCATGGCAAACTCCTTCGGCGCACGCTGGTTTGATGAAAACTGGCATCCCCAGTTCGACCAGCCTGAGTGGAAAGCCGCCATCACCACCTACTTGAAGGTGATGAAGGATGACGGCCCGGCCGGCGCTTCAGGCAACGGCTTCTCTGAGAACCTTGCTCTGTTCCAGTCCGGCAAATGCGGCATGTGGGCTGACGCGACAGCCGCCGGTTCCTTCGTGATCGATCCGAAGGCATCCAAGAACGCTGCCGACGTCGGCTTCACGATTGCTCCCGACAAGGGCTTTGGCAAACGCGCCAACTGGCTCTGGGCATGGGCTCTTGCAGTCCCCGCCGGTTCGCAGAAGGTTGAAGCTGCTCAGAAGTTCATCGGCTGGGCAACCTCCAAGCACTACGGCGAGCTGGTCGCTGCCAAAGAAGGCTGGGCCAACGTTCCTCCGGGCACGCGTACATCGCTGTACAACAATCCGGAATATCTGAAGGTGCCATTTGCTGCGATGACTTTGGCTTCAATGAACGCAGCTGATCCGATGCATCCGACGGCTAAGCCCGTTCCGTACACTGGCATTCAGTTCGTTGCCATTCCTGAGTTCGCAGGCATCGGCACCAAGGTTGGCGAAATCTTCTCGTCGGCTCTGGCTGGCCAGATCACCGCTGACGAGGCTCTGGCTCAGGCTCAGACCTACACGACTGACGCCATGACCAAGGCGGGTTACATCAAGTAGAACTTGAGGCGCTCCTTTTCCCAATGCGCGGGAAGGGGCGCCTTTTTTGTATGCCTCAACTTGCTTTTTCAACGGGAGCGAGGCTTGGGCGGATTGCCCCGTTGGCATATTTTGAGCGGCATCATGGCGACACGGCAGGCTCAGGTACTTGGAAGATGGGCATTGGCCCCAGCGGTTACCGTGCTCGCCGCCTGGTCATTCGTACCTCTTGCACTCACCATCTATTTTGCTTTTTTGCGTTATAACCTGCAGGATCCGGATAATACGGGCTGGGCCGGATTCTCGAATTTCTACTATTTTTTCAAGGACCCCTATTTCGTCAAGGATCTGATCAACACAGTCTTGTTGGTTGCCGGCACGATCGTAACCACTGTGGTTGGCGGCACCCTGCTGGCGCTGTTGCTGGACCAGCCGTTCTGGGGGCGGGGCATCGTTCGCTTACTGATGATATCGCCATTCTTCGTCTTGCCAACCGTTTCGGCGCTGGTATGGAAAAACCTCATCATGCATCCGGTGTTCGGCCTGTTCGCCGGCATCCAGCGGTTTTTCGGCTCGCACGAGCCCTTGGACTGGTTCGGCCGGTTGCCACTCTTTTCTGTAGGAATTGTCGTGTCCTGGCAGTGGCTGCCCTATGCCGCGCTGATCTTGCTGACGGCGCTGCAGTCGCTCGATGAAGAGCAAAAGGACGCCTCCGCCATGGATGGCGCGGGGCCGCTCAGCTATTTCCGCTACATCGTGCTGCCGCATCTGGCCCGCCCGATCACTGTGGTCATCCTGATCGAAACCATTTTCCTTCTGAACACGTTTGCCGAAATCAAGGTCGGCGGCATCGGCGGCATTGCTGGCAACCTCACCTATCTCGTGTTCTCGCAACTCAATGACGCAACCGACGTGGGCATGGCTGCGGCGGGCGGGTTGGTGGCCGTCGTGCTGGCCAATGTCGTATCGGCCTTCCTTGTCCGCTTGGTCGGCAAGAACCTGGAGGCCTGAGGACATGGCGCGCAGACAATCTCCTCGCCGCACTCTGCTTATCACCATCGTCGCCTGGACGATTGGCCTGTTGATGTTCTTCCCGATCTTCTGGACAGCGGTCGCCGCCTTCAAGTCTGAGTCGGATGCCTATTCGCTTCCGCAAACCGTGCTCTCCACGCCCTGGACCTTCGAGAATTTCGGCATCGTCCAGGATCGTTCCGACTACTTCCGCTATGTGTTCAACACCACGGTGATTGTGGTTCTGTCGACGCTGCTTGGGCTGATGTTCGCCATACCCGCAGCCTGGTCCATGGCCTTTGCGCCGACGGCGCAATCCCGCAGCAGCTTGAGCGGCAGGCAATGGCTGGCGATCATTTTTTCTGGCCTCGTCATCTGCTTTCTCGGGCTCTACTTCACCGACTGGAAGCCGAGCAACGCGCTAGTTGGCTTCGCGCTGCTGCTGATCTTCGTCGTACCGGGCTCGCTCTGGGCCTGGTCGCAGAACACCTCCGGCACGCTGCTGTGGATGCTCTCCACCAAGATGATGCCGCCCGCCGGCGCGCTGATCCCGATTTATTTGATCTTCAACCGCAACGGACTGGTCTTCAAGGATTGGGGCTGGATCAATTTGTCCGACTACAATCTGATCGACAGTTTTTGGGGCATGGTGCCGTTGATGACCCTGCTCAATCTGCCCATCATCATCTGGATGCTGTTCACCTATTTCAAGGAAATTCCCGTCGGCATTCTGGAAGCCGCGCGCATGGATGGCGCGTCGCTATGGAACGAGCTGTTCCGGGTGCTGACACCCATGGCGCTGCCCGGCATCGCCTCCACCTGCCTGCTCAACATCATCTTGGCCTGGAACGAGGCCTTCTGGTCGTTGAACCTGACCAACAAATACGCCGCCCCTTTGAGCTTCTTCATCTCGGAATATTCTTCTCCCGAGGGACAATTCTGGGCCAAACTCTCGGCCGCCTCGATCATGGCCATCGCCCCTATCCTGGTCATCGGCTGGTTCTCGCAGAAACAGCTCGTGCGCGGTCTCACCTTCGGCGCCGTCAAGTAACGATACGGATACGGATAATGGGCAGCATCACTCTCAAAAACGTGCGCAAGGCGTTTGGCGACACTGTCATCATTCCGGGCCTCGACCTTGCCATCGCCGATGGCGAGTTCGTGGTATTTGTCGGACCGTCCGGCTGCGGAAAATCAACTTTGTTGCGGCTGATCGCGGGATTGGAAGACGTCACATCCGGCACAATCAGCATCGATGGCGAGGATGTCACCGAAGCCGCGCCCGCCAAACGCGGCCTCTCCATGGTGTTCCAGTCCTACGCGCTCTATCCGCATATGAGCGTCTACAACAACATCGCCTTTCCACTGAAGATGGCCAAGATGGACAAGGCCGCCATCGACGCCAAAGTGCAGACGGCCGCCGCCACGCTCAACCTCACCCAATATCTGCAACGCCGGCCCGGCCAGCTCTCGGGCGGCCAGCGCCAGCGCGTCGCCATCGGCCGCGCCATCGTGCGCAACCCGCGCGCGTTCCTATTCGACGAACCGCTCTCCAACCTCGATGCCGCACTGCGCGTTGGCATGCGGCTTGAAATCGGCGAACTGCACCACAAGCTCGGCACCACCATGGTCTATGTCACCCATGATCAGGTGGAAGCCATGACACTGGCCGACAAGATCGTGGTGCTGAATGCCGGCGTTATCGAGCAGGTGGGCTCGCCGCTGGAGTTGTATAAGAGCCCGGCGAACCAGTTCGTCGCCGGCTTCATTGGCTCGCCCAAGATGAATTTTGTCACCGGCGCGCCTGCCGTAAACCGCAACGCCGCAACCATCGGCGTTCGCCCGGAACATATCAAGATTTCCAAAGACACCGGTGAATGGGCCGGCACCGTCGGCGTTGCCGAGCACCTCGGATCAGACACGTTCCTGCATGTCAACGCCGCCGCGCTCGGCACCCTCACCGTGCGCGCCGAGGGCGAAGTATCTGTCAGCTACGGCGACCGGGTGTTCCTCACGCCTGACCTCAACCGCATTCACCGTTTTGATGCCAACGGAGTGGTGATCAGATGAAACGGCTCAACGGCAAATCGGCACTCATCACAGGCGGAGCGGGCGGCATCGGCGCGGCGTTCGCTGCAGGCTACGTACGCGAGGGCGCAACGGTCGCCGTCGCCGACATCGACATGGCGCGCGCCGAAGCCACCGCCAAAGGCATCGGCCCCGCCGCCTATGCCCTGCACCTCGATGTGACCAACCAGACCTCGATCGATGCGGCCATCGCCGCTGTCGAAGCCCGCGCCGGCGGCCTCGACATCCTCGTCAACAATGCCGCCGTGTTTGACATGGGGCCGATCGTCGACTTGCCACGCGCCAGTTACGACCGGCAGTTCGCTATCAATGTCAGCGGCACGCTGTTCACGCTGCAAGCCGCCGCCAAGTCGATGATCCGCAACCAGCGCAAGGGGAAGATCATCAACATGGCGAGCCAGGCTGGACGGCGCGGCGAGGCACTGGTGATCGTCTATACCGCCAGCAAGGCGGCAGTTATCAGCATGACCCAATCGGCAGGCCTGGAACTCATCAAGCACGGGATCAACGTCAACGGCATCGCGCCAGGCGTGGTCGAGACCGAGATGTGGGATGTCGTCGATGGCCTGTTCGCCAAATACGAGAACCTGCCAATCGGGGAGAAGAAGCGCCGGGTGGGACTCGCCGTCCCCTACGGCCGCATGGGCGTGCCTGAAGACCTTGTCGGCATGGCTATCTTCCTCGCCTCCCAAGAAAGCAACTACATCGTCGCCCAGACATACAATGTCGACGGCGGCAATTGGATGAGCTGACCCTGATGGCCAAATCCTTGTCACTTGCCGCGCTCGGCTCGCTCGGTCCCAACGTCAGTGTGCCCAACTATCGTCGCGACAGCCTTTCACCCGGCATAGTTCATATCGGCGTCGGCAATTTCCATCGCGCCCATCAGGCCGTCTACATGGACCGGCTGTTCAACAAAGGCATGAACCTCGATTGGGCCATCGTGGGCACAGGCGTTCAAGCGGCAGACAAGAAGATGTTTGATGCGCTGACGGCCCAGGATTGTTTGTCAACCGTCGTGGAGCAAGAGGCCGGGGGCAGCTCAGCGCGCGTCACTGGAGTGATGACAGGCTTCATCCGGCCCGGCGACACGGCGGCCATTCTTGCACATCTTGCCGATAGGTCGACGCGGATCGTCACCATCACCGTCACCGAAGGCGGGTATTTCATCGATCCGGCAACGGGCCAATTCGACCCGCAGGCACCCGAGATCCAGCGCGATGCAGCGAACCCGGATGCTCCGGCCACAGCCTTTGGCCTTATCGCCAAAGGCTTGTCGCTCCGCCGCAGCGCAGGACTTCGCCCCTTCACTGTGATGTGCTGCGATAACATCCCCCATAACGGGGTGGTCACACGCAATGCTGTGGCCGGTCTTGCACGCCTCACTGCCCCCGATCTGGCGAAGTGGATCGCAGCGGAAGCCGCTTTCCCCAATGCCATGGTGGACCGGATCACACCCGCGACGACCGACCACCACCGCGCGCAACTCGCGGAGAACTACGGCATCACCGATCGCTGGCCGGTGTTCTGCGAGGAGTACATCCAATGGGTGCTGGAGGACCACTTCTCGGCAGGACGGCCCGCACTTGAAGACGTTGGAGTCACCTTTGTGCCCGACGTGGCTCCTTATGAGTTCATGAAAATCCGCATACTGAACGGTGGACATGCCTCGATTGCCTATGCCGGCTCCCTGCTTGATGTGCACTTCGTGCACGACGCCATGGCCCACCCGCTCATCGGCGGTTTCCTTGCCAAGGTCGAAACGGACGAGATCATCCCCACGGTGCCACCGGTGCCCAATGTTAATCTGCAGGACTACTACGCGCTGATCCATCGCCGCTTCTCAAATCCCAAAATCGGAGACACCATACCGCGCCTCGCTTTTGATGGCTCCAACCGGCAGCCGAAGTTCATCGTTCCTGTCATCGCCGACCGGCTGAAGGCAGGCGGCAGTATCCGGGGACTGGCGCTCGAATCCGCCCTCTGGTGCCGCCACTGCGCTGGAACGACGGAGACTGGTAAGCCGATCTCCGCCAATGACCCAAACTGGGACCGGCTGAGTGCCAAAGCCGACGCCGCACGGGGCGATCCTCAGGTCTGGCTGGAAATGGCGGATATCTACGGCGAGGTTGGCCGTGCAACGGTCATGCGTGAGGCCTTTGGCGCAGCACTCAATGCAATCTGGACACACGGTGCAGCTGCTGTGATAGCGGACTATTTGAGTACGTCCTGAGGAGGTCGCCAGATGTATCTTGCCAAACTGAGACTAGATGGCCGAGTCGCAGTTGTGACTGGCGCAGGTCAGGGTATCGGTTATGCCTGCGCCGAGGCACTAGGTGAAGCGGGCGCAGTGGTCGTTGTCGCCGAGATCATGACAGACCGAATGCAGGAGGCCGTGTCACACCTTAAGGCCAAGGGCCTGAAGGTGAGTGGCCTTGTCCTCGATGTCACCAAATCGGCCGATGTGGACAAGGTCTGCGCCGCCATCATCAAAGAGCACGGGCGTATCGATGTGCTCGTCAACAATGCCGGCATCGCGCGCAGCTTTGTGAAGGCCGAGGACACCTCTGACGAGCATTGGCGCGCGCACATGGACATCAATCTGGATGCCGTCTTTTGGTGCTGCCGCGCTTTTGGCCGCGAAATGCTGAAAGCGGGAAGGGGATCGATCGTCAACATCGGCTCGATGTCCGGCATGATCGCCAACAAACCTCAGGAACAAGCGTTCTACAACGCTTCCAAGGCCGCCGTGCATCACTTGACGCGATCTCTGGCCGCCGAGTGGGCCGCGCGGGGCGTGCGTGTGAACGCCGTGGCGCCGACATATGTTGAGACCCCTTTGACAAAGTTTGCCATGACTGACATGCCCGACGTTTACAAAACCTGGCTTGAGATGACGCCGATGGGCCGGGTTGGCCAGCCGGACGAGATCGCCTCTGTTGTCCACTTCCTCGCCAGCGACGCGTCGAGCCTTATGACGGGCTCCATCGTGCTCGCCGATGGCGGCTATTGTTGCTGGTAGGCGCGCGAAACCCGAGGCACATGACCAACAAACCGCGCCCAGCCAAACTCGTGATTTTTGACTGCGACGGCGTGCTCGTTGACAGTGAACCGCTGTCGATCCGCGTGCTCGTCGAAACGTTCCGTGATCTCGGCGTCCCGTTGACTGAGGCGGAGTGCTACCAGCATTTCCTTGGCCGCAGTTTGTCCAGCCTCAAGGCCACAGTGCTCACCAAGTTCGACCGTGAGCTGACCGATGCAAAGCTCGAAACCATGCGCGAGCGCCTCTATGATCTGTACAGGCAGGAACTTAACCCCTTGCCAGATATGGAAATCGTTCTCAAGACCTTGAGTCTGCCCTATTGCGTGGCCTCCTCAAGCCTGCTGGAGCGCATCCAGCTGTCGCTAGATTTGACGGGCCTTGGTAGCTTCTTTGGTAAGCACGTATTCAGCTCCAGCATGGTCGCCAACGGCAAACCGGCGCCGGATCTGTTTCTTTACGCCGCAAGCCATATGGGCCACGCCCCGGCCGACTGCATCGTAGTTGAAGACAGTCCCGCTGGCATAGAAGCAGCGGGCCTTGCCGGAATGCACGCGTTCGCCTTTGTCGGCGGATCGCACGCTGCCGCAGCAAGATTGCGTGAAACAGTTGCAGCCAAGCAGCCCTATTGTATCTTCGAGCGAATGGCAGAGCTGCCAGCGCTCATCGCGAACATGTCACAGGGCTAGATTATGCCGGCTGCGGAATTGGTCATAGGCGTAGATGTCGGCACCGGCAGCGCCCGCGCGGGTGTGTTCACGATGACCGGCCAGTTGCTGGGGCGAGGCCAGCACCCGATTTTGATGCATCAGCCTGCTGCCGATCATGCCGAACATGACAGCGAAGATATCTGGGCTGCCGTTGGCAGGGCGGTACATCTTGCCATGGCAGCCGCCAAGGCTGAACCCGACGCCATAGCCGGCATCAGTTTCGATGCGACCTGCTCCCTCGTCATCCGGGACCAGGATGCCAATCCGCTGAGCGTCTCGACAACGGGCGACAACCGGTGGGACACCGTCGTTTGGCTCGATCACCGCGCTCTCGCCGAAGCAGCGGAATGCACGGCTACCAAGCACAAGGTGCTCGACTACGTCGGTGGCGTCATGTCGCCCGAGATGGAAACGCCCAAGCTGATGTGGCTGAAGCGGCACTTTCCCGACCGCTGGGCGCGCGCCGGCTACATTTTCGACCTTGCCGACTATCTCACTTGGCGCGCGACCGGCAGTCTCGAACGGTCGCAATGCACCCTCGCCTGCAAGTGGACCTATCTTGGGCACGGCAATGAGACGTGGCGGCGGGACTATCTCGACATGATCGGCATCGGTGACTTACTCGAGCGCGGCGCCTTGCCGGTCGAAGCCAGCCCCATCGGCAAACAGCTTGGCGGGTTGTCAGAGCAGGCAGCGGCCGACCTTGGCCTGACATCGGCAACCCAGGTCGGTGTCGGCCTGTTGGACGCGCACGCTGGCGCTTTGGGCGTTTTGGCGGGCTATGTCGGCGATGGCAGCGAGATTGAGCGTCATCTGGCTCTGATCGCGGGCACATCAAGCTGTATTATGGCGCTCTCGGCGGCAGCTAAGCCAGTGCCTGGCATCTGGGGACCTTACTTTGGAGCGCTCCTGCCCGACCTATGGTTGAACGAGGGTGGGCAGTCGGCGAGCGGCGCTCTGCTCGACCACATCATTCGCGCTCATTCCGCTGGAGTGATCGCCGACACTGCGATGCACCAGCGAATTACTGCGCGCATCATGACATTGCGCGAGAGGGAGGGCCTGGACTTGGCTGGCCGTCTGCACGTATTGCCGGATTTCCACGGAAACCGCTCTCCCCTGGCTGATCCACACGCAGTGGGTGTAATCAGTGGGTTAACGCTGGACGCATCATTCGACAGCCTGTGCCGGCTTTATTGGCGCACTTGCGTCGCGATCGCCCTCGGCGTCCGGCATGTTCTCGATGCGCTCAACGCTAAGGGCTATGTTATCGACACGCTTCACGTCACCGGCGGGCACACCAAAAACCCGTTGCTGATGGAACTGTATGCCGACGCCACGGGCAGCGCTGTCGTCGAGCCTGCCGCCGAGGATGCCGTTTTGCTTGGCACAGCCATGGTAGCGGCGGCGGCGGCGGGTAAATTCGCCGATCTCGCAACGGCGGCCCGTGCCATGCAGCAAGGCGGCCGTGAACATCGGCCGAACCCGAAGGCCCGCAGCCGATTTGATCGCGACTATGCGGTGTTTCTGAAAATGCATCAGCAGCGCGTGGAACTTGACGCGCTGCTGAGTCGGCCGTGAAGAATTGCCAACCCTTTGATCCGGAATGCGAAACGGCCTGAATTGTATCGTGGGCGTTGCAAGATTTCAACGGTTGCACAGCGATTTCCTTGCAAATCGCGTTGGCCGATTCCCTCTCCTCACGAACCG
>JANYHF010000007.1 GCA_025359185.1 Hyphomicrobiaceae bacterium
TCGATCTTGACCGCGATCGCCTGGCTTTCCTGCAGCAGCACTTCGAGCCGCTCGGCGCCCATTCGCTGACGCCATGTCGTGCTGGAAGCGCGCATCTTCGATACGGCTCATCGACGAGCGGTCGAACGGCGCCGTGTGCAAGAAGTGCTCCTCGCCGCAGAAGTGCTGGTAATAAGGGTTCTCGACCCAACGGACACAGAGCATTTCGTCCGACAGATTGTGCGTGTGCTTCAGGATGGCGAGGCCGGCCATCAGCCGGGTCGGCAGCGGCGGCTGGCCGGGCGCGTCGGTGTAAACCTCGCCCAGTTTGCGCCCGATGAGCGGCCAGTCGATCAGACGACCAAGCCGCACCAGTTCGTGCCGCATGTCGATGATCTGGTCGAGCCTCGCCCGGAAGAGATCATGCTGCCCTCTCGCTTTCTCACGTGGCTGCATCGCTCCCCCCGCCGGTGACCTGCAACGACTGAGTCACGTTTCGCGAAGAGAGGGAACCGGCCAGCGCGATTTGCAAGGAAATCGCTAGGCGACCGATGAAATATTGCAACGCCAACGACAGAATTCAGGCCGTTTCGCACGCCGGATCAAAGGTTTGGCAATTCTTCACGGCCGACTATTTAACCGATAGTATAATAGGCCTTCGAGCATAACCCCAGCCCTTCAGCAGCAGTTCAGTGAGGCGGGGCTAAACTATCCAGCAACTCTTTTGGCCAGCCGATACGCTGGCTCCGCAGCAAACAAATTGGCCCGCACCGGCATTCCGATGCGGACCAAGTTCTTTCAGGCGAACCGTCGCACACTAGTGGAACAACGCAGGCAGTTTCTGCAGTACGTTCCAGACCCCCCAGGCGATGGGAATGAGCACGACGGTCCAAGCCAATCCCGACATGCTGTCCAGGCCGCCCTTGTCGATTCCGAATGAGCCTAATTGGACCGAGGACCCCGACCGCGCCGACTTAGCCCGGGCGCTCTCAACTTCCGCCTCGCTCATGTGCCACTTCTTGTCCACGGGCTGGATCAGGAAGTTGGCAATGAAGCCAACAATCAGCAGCGCCGCCATGATGTACATGATTGTGTCGTAGAGGTGCGCCGGGGCGATGCCGCCTTCCTTTCGTGTGTCGTGAATATAGTTAACGATCACCGGGCCGAGGATACCGGCTACCGACCAGGCGGTGAGCAGACGGCCATGGATGGCGCCGACGAACTGGGTGCCGAACATGTCGGCCAGATAGGCCGGAATGGTCGCAAAGCCGCCGCCGTACATCGAAGCGATGATGCAGAAGGCAACGACGAAGAGGCCCAGGCTGCTAGCAGCTGCCAGAGACGGCGTGATGGCGTAACAGAGCAAGCCCAGCGCAAAGAAAACGAAATAGGTCGACTTGCGCCCGATCCAGTCCGAGAGCGAAGCCCAGAAGAAGCGGCCGGCAATGTTGAACAATGAAAACAGGCCGACGAACACCGTGCCTATGGCTGCCGCCGACACCTTATTTTCCGGCGAGAACTGACCGAACCCGACTTCCGGGTGACCAAACAACAGGCCGCCAAAGGTTTCTTGCAGCATCGGCGATGCCGCACCGATGATACCGATGCCAGCCGAGACGTTGAGGCAGAGTACCGCCCAGATGAACCAGAATTGCGGCGTCTTGTGCGCATTCTCAAGATGCACATTGTGCTGCGTGATCATCGAGGATGCATTTTCGGGCGGCGGGGTCCAGCCTTCCGGGCGCCAGCCCAACGGCGGAATCCGGTAGCTGAGGGCACCGATCATCATGAAGACGAAATAGATGACGGCCATGAGGACAAAGGTCTGCCAGACACCGGGACCGGCGGGTGACTTGAAGATATTCATCGCTTGCGTGGCCAACGGCGAGCCGATCAGCGCGCCGCCGCCAAACCCCATGATGGCCATACCTGTGGCCATGCCGCGCCGGTCCGGGAACCATTTGACCAACGTCGACACGGGCGAGATGTAGCCGAGGCCAAGTCCGATGCCGCCAATGACGCCCGAGCCGATCCACATCAGCCAGAGCTGATGGCTGTAGACGCCAAGTGCCGAGATCAACAGGCCGCCGCACCAGCAGACGGCCGAGGCGACGCCCGCGCGGCGGGGACCGACACGCTCCAGCCAACCGCCCCACAGGGCGGCCGAACCACCAAGGAACACGAAGAACAGCGTGTACATCCAGCCGAGGTCAAACTGGCTCCAGTTGCATCCCGTTGCAAACAGGCCCGAGAACGTGCCGATGGTCTTGGCACCCATGGTCGTTGCGCCCGCCGAGCATTCGGCAAGCGCCTTTCCGTCGGCGCCGACCAGCGCGGCTTGCAGAGGCTTCCAAAACACGCTGAAACCATAGGCCATGCCGATGCACAAATGGATGGCAAGCGCGGCTGGCGGCACCAGCCAGCGATTATAACCTGCTCGGGCGATTGTTCGGGCCTTGCTGAGAAAACCGTCGTCGTCCGGCATGGCTTCTGAACCCATGGTCGTGGCACTCATTCTGGCATCTCTCCCCTGTTGTGCTGGTTCTGCACATTTCAAAGTCCGGACAAGCGTATCCGACGCAGAAACTTTGCGATCGCTGGGGGGAGGCTATCGTTGCGCTCGCGGCGCATCAACTGATTTGACAGTTGTGCGACGCAGCAAATCGGTCACGGACAGCTGAACTCCGGCTCATCGAGCCCGAGTGTATCCAGAGTGTTGCTCTGATGCAGTATACCCTCGACCGGGGCGAAACCGACAACGCTTGATTCCGTCGCCAAGAGAATCGGCTGGCGCAGCTGCCGGTTCCAGGGCCGGAACGACCCAGCATTGCCTTTGTAAAGTTCTAGCGTCAGGCCGGCGCCGGTGAGGCTGTCGAGCAGGCTCGTCGCGCCGTGATCCTTGCTGCGCACGGTCGATTCAATAATGGCGCGGACCGCCGCCCACGCGGCCCAGTCGGTTTCGGTCATTGCCCGCCTGTTGGCTTTGGCAAAACGGCGGTTCAATTGCGGTGCTCCTTGGCGTTCCCAGAAAGGATGCCAAGCCACGGGCATGAGACCGGCGGCGCCGATCACCGGCCGGGGCAGCATTGTGTTGTAGGGCAGGGAGCGGGCAAATATTCGCGCAGCGTCGGCGACAAAGACCGCGTCGTAATCGGTGTCGCCGGTCAGCAGCCGCAGGTTGTTGCTCTCGCGCTGGCGCGGGTCGTGGCCGGACACGAAGGTCTTCACGGCCGCAACGATGAGGCCGAACTTCGCTGCCGAGCGCTGGAAAGCGGCTGAGACAGCCTTGTCCTCAGCTTCGGCGCTTTCCAGCACCAGCACCCGCCGCCAATTGCGGACGACCAACCCCTGAGCAAGGGCATCTTCCAGCATGTCCCAGGATGGCAGTGTATGGAAGAGGTTCGAACGGCAGGCCGCTTGCCGCAGAAGCGTATCGCGATGCCGGGCTTGGAACAACGGCACAGTCACTCCAGATAGGCCGGTAGCGACGGCGGCAGTCTCCGTTAGCGGAAGATCGAGCAGTACGGCAGCGACAGGCTTTTCTGCCATCAATTTGGTAATGGCAGCGGAGGCGTCCGCATCCGCCGTCAACGTGATGTGCTCTAGCGCGAATGCCACACCAATGGCTTGGCCCACCAGTTTGGCATCGCTAACCGCGAGCGCTGCGCCCGGAAAGGGCGACGGCAGAGTTGCATCATAGACGCCCTCATAGCCGCGACTCGATGCATAGGCATCGTCTCCAGCGCGGTCCACATAAGCAATGGTGACCATCCTCGGGCCAGCGGCTTCAGCTGGCCCGGTGGGCAGCAACGCCATGGCAATCAGGCCTGCAATCAGCCCCCTAATGATCATCGATGTAGATCCCGTAGGGGACTTCGCCGACCGGCACCGAGACGATCGGCTTTTGTGCCGCCGTATCGATGATCGTAATGTCGTCAGACAATCCGTTGGCCACATAAAGCCGGCTCTCGTCGTGATTGAGTTGCAATCCCCAGGGGCGCTGGCCGACCAGGATGTAGTCGACCACCGTGCGGGTAGCAGCATCGATAACCGCAACATGATTGGCGCGGCCCAGCGATACATAAGCGCGCTTGCCGTCGCGGGTCATCACGAGATCGACCGGCGTCACTTGCTCGCGCCGCATGTTGGGTGGACTGAACTCGATGCGGCCCTTCTGTTCGAAGGTCGTCATGTCGAAGATGTCGACCACGCCGCCGATCTCGGCCGAGACCCACAGCTCCTTTTCGTCTGGCGTGAGGGCAAAGCGGCGCGGCCTCGTATCCGTCAGCAGGTTCTTAACCACCTCGCCCTTAGCCACGTCGATGACATGCACCAGATTGGCGGCTTCAGAAGCCACGAACACCAACTTGCCATCACGCGTCATGGCGACGCCCTCGGGCTCGGCGCCGGTCGGGAAATGCGCGGTGGTCTCGCCGGTTTCGAGGTCGAACACTGTCGCCTCGCTGTCGTCCTCGTTGGAGACATAGAGGTGCTTGCCGTCAGGATGCAGCGCGAAGGTCTCGGGGTCGGCGACGTCGCGGTAGCGCTTGATCAGCTTCAGCGTCGCGATGTCGTAGATGCCGATGGTGTTGTCGTCGCCACAGGCGATGATGAGGCCGCTCTGGTCGGCGGTGGGACGCATGCCACGAGGGCGCGCGCAGGTTTTCACCGACTTCACCACCTCATTGGTGGCGTTCAGCACCGTAAGCGTGCTGCTCTTCTCATTGGTTACGAAAATAAGGCCGGTGTTCTTGGCCTCGGCGGGTGCGCCAAGCGATACCAACATTGTGGCAAGCAACGCCGTGAACCCAAGCGACCGCAGTACGATCATATTAGCCCTACCCTTCAAGAAAAGATTGCCATGACCGCCGCGGACACGTCTAAACTGTAGCGTCCGGGCGTCCGGATAGGCAAGCCTGGGAGTTTCTTCTTTGCAAATGACGTCAATGTCGAATTGGGTGCGGTTGCTTGCTGCCGCTTGGTCGGTCGGTCTTTTCGCATCGACCGCTCCCGCCAACCCCAGCGAGTGCGCCGCGCTCGAAGGCAACTATGCGCAGACCAAGACGGGGCTGGTGGAGCTGGAAGTGAACAACTTCATGTTCAAGGCTGCCGATAAGGGCTGTCTGACGCTGTTGGCGCAACTCTTGGACAACGGCGGGTCTGTGATCATGCGCCAGCGCGGCGGTGAGACGGCGTTGCACCATGCGGCGATGTCGGGAGAGACTGAGGTCGCCAAGCTGCTGCTGGAGAAAGGCGCAGACATCAACCAGCGCGATCTCAAGGGCTCGACTCCCCTCTATCTCGCGGCGGAGAGCAATCAGCCTGCAATGGTTGCGTTTCTGCTGGACCATAAGGCCGACGCCGCGATCGAGGGGCGGACCGAAGTCACCCCGCTGGCCGCGGCCGCCTACAATGGAAGCGACAAGATCGTTGCGGCGCTACTGGCCCATGGTGTCGATGCCAAGGCGCCTGACCGCACCGGCAAGGCCGCCATTCTTTATGCCGCCAATCGCGGTTTCCAACCCGTGGTGGAGCGGCTGTTGAAAGCGGGCGTCGATGTGAATGCGGTTTATGCCGACAATCTCACCGCGCTGATGTGGGCGGCTGGCTTCTCGGACGATGTGCCCGAGGACGACGCGGTGAAGCTGGTGACGCTGCTGCTGGACAAGGGCGCCAAGCCGGACCTGCAGGACGACCGCGGGTACACGGCGCTAATGGCGGCAGCGGAACTCGGGCATGCCGCCGTGGTGAAGTTGCTGATGGCTCGGGGCACGGACAAGGCGCTCAAGAGCAAGGACGGCAAGACGGCGGCAGACCTCGCGACTGCCGTGGAGCTGAAGGCGATACTGGCTGGGCATTGATCCGTAGGGTGGGCTGAGCAACGTCGCGAAGCCCACCGATTGCACCGTTCGTCGTGGTGGGCTTCCCCCGGATCAAGTCCGGGGTCAGCCCACCCTACGTTCCTACTGCCCTGCCGTGAACCGCGACATCAGCGCGATGTCCGCATCGCTGAACGAGGCCAGCATGTCGGTCATGAACGCGTTGTTGCCGCGTTCCTTGGTCTTGAAGTCCTTAGTGGTCTTGGTGAGATAGTCGGGGTTTTGGCCTGCGAGTCGAGGCACGGCGCTGTCGCCAATATAGCCCTCCAGATGGCAGGCGGTGCACTGACCGGCGACCTCGATGGGATTGGCTTTGGCTGCATCCTCGGCGCTGGCCGAATAGCCGGTCCTCGGCCACTCCTTGGCCGCGAAATATTCCGCAAACGCGAGCATGTCGTCCTTGCTCATCTCGGCGACAATGGGGGCCATCACCTCGTTCTTGCGGCGGCCTTCCTTCATGTCTTTCAGCTGGATGAACAGGTAGCCTGTATGCTGGCCCCAGATGTTGGGGAATTTGGGATCGGCGGGGATACCGGCCTCGCCATGGCAGGCCGCGCAAAGGGCGGCCTTTTCCTCGATCGTTTCGGCGCTTGCTGCACTATTGGCCGAGAGCCCACAAACTAAGGAGACGGTAAGGAGTTTCAGGAACTGCTGCATAAGATCAGAGCTCGCAAGATGACTGGTCATGCTCAAAGGCCACACACAACAAAGGGCGGTGCCAATGACCTGGTACCGCCCTTTGCGTCAATCAAGTGTTTGCAATCGCGCTCGCCTTACTCAGCCAGCGAGAACGAGATGATCGTGTTGCCGCGCTTGTAGTTGAGCTGCGTGTTGCCGCCTGCGCCAACCACAACATACTGCTTGCCTTCGACACTATAGGACGACGGCGGAGCATTAACACCGGCGCCAGCCTGGAAGTTCCAGAGCGTAGAACCCGTTTCAGCGTCATAGGCCTTGAACTGGCCATTGCCTTCACCGGTGAACACGAGGCCGCCGGCCGTCGCCAGGATGCCGCCGATCATCGGTTGCGGGGTCTTGACCTGCCAGCGGATCATGCCGGTGTTGTAGTCAACGGCCGTCACATTGCCCCACTGCTCTTCGGTAGGAATGACCTTGAAGGCGCCGCCCAACCACAGCTTACCGCCAGGATAGGCCGAGTTCTGGACGTGGTACGTCATCGGCTGATGCAGATTGATCGCATAGACGAGGTTCATGTTCGGGTTGATGGCCATCGGTGACCATTCAACGCCGCCGTTGGCACCCGGCAACATACGCGCGCCATCCTTGGTCGGCAGCACCCACATATTCTCTTGCGGCACCATGGCCTCGGAGAAGCGGATCAGGCTGCAATCCTTGGCGTCGTTCACATAGACATGGCCCGTCTTGCCGCCATGCAGCACGCCTTTGACCATCTCGCCCTTGTCATTCTTGACCATGGCGATGATCGCGGGTGAGACGGCGTCGAGATCCCAGACGTCATGGGCGACGTACTGGAAGTGGCAGGCATATTTGCCGGTATCGAGATCTACCGATACGAGCGAGTCGGTGTAGAGATTGTCACCGGGACGGATCGAACCATCGAGGTCGGGCGAGGGATTACCGACGACGAAATAGATACGGTTGGTTGCGAGATCGACGGCTGGGTTTTGCCAGACGCCGCCGCCAAGAGTCTTGTACGGGTCGCCGTTTTTCTGATAGGCGGCCTTTTCGGCAGCGATGTCGCGATGCATGTCGCGGCCAGTTGCGTCGTTCACGGCCCAGACGCCTTTCGAATCTTCCGGAATGGTGTTGAAGGTCCAGAGCAGCTTGCCGTCCTTGGCGTCGTAGGCCTTGACGAAGCCGCGGATGCCGTACTCGCCGCCGTTGGTGCCGATCAGGATTTTGCCATTGACGGCAGTTGGCGCCATCGTTTCGGAATAGCCCTTGTCGGGCTCAGCGATTTGCACTTCCCAGGCCGATTTGCCAGTCTTGGCATCAAGAGCGACCAGCTTGGCATCGAGCGTGCTCAGATAGACCTTGTCACCATAGACGGCGACGCCGCGGTTATTCGGGCCGCAGCAGAAAGTCGTAACAGCGCCGAGCTTGTGCTTGTAGTGCCAAAGCTCTTCGCCGGTACGTGCATCGAGCGCATAAACATGGTCGAACGAGGTCGTAACGTACATCACGCCATTAACGACGATCGGCGATGTTTCGAGCGACTCGCGTACTTCCATCTGGAACATCCAGGCGGGGCGCAGCTTGTTGACATTGCTGGTGTTGATTTGGCGGTTCGGATAGAAGCGCGACTGCCAGTAATTGCCATTGGTGTGCAGGAAGTTGTTGCCGTCACCCGCAGCACGACTGAGAAGATCTTGCGACGCCAGCGAAAGATCACCGAATTTCGTGGCGTTCTTGACTTCATCGGCCGATGCGGCTGGGGCTACGAATATGCTAGCAGCAAAGCCCGCAGCTGCGCCGACCAGGAAAAAAACCTTCCCTGCCTTCTTGAACATACGCTGTCTCCTTGTTCGTCCCTCCGGGGGCATCCACTGGAATTGCCACACTGTTTTTAGCCCGGTTCTGTCATATCTGCTACGGCCGTGGCATTAGGTCAAGCTGCCACAAATCAGTTCGAAGAAACTCGCCTGCACACATCTCACAGCATGGAAGGATTTGCAGATCATATGGCTAACACCGGCCAGCCCGTGCTGACGCTGCATGGCATCACACACCACTATGGCGCCAAATTAGCCCTCGACGACGTCAGCTTCGATGTTGCACCCGGGCGCCTCACCGCGCTGCTCGGCTTAAACGGCGCCGGCAAAACGACGATTTTTTCTTTGGTGACGGGGCTATTTTCGGCCCAGGCGGGGCGTTTCGAGATCACAGGCCGCGATATGCGCACGTCGCCGTCGCAGGCCCTGGAGCCACTTGGCGTCGTATTCCAACAACCGACGTTGGATCTGGATCTGACCGTGCGCCAGAACCTCATGTATTTCGCCGGCTTGCGCGGGATGTCCAGGACTGCTGCGAGCGAACGAATCCTATCGACACTGATGGGTCTCGGTATGGCTGAGCGCCTCGACGAGCGGGTGCGTGCGCTCAACGGCGGCCACCGTCGGCGCGTCGAGATTGCGCGGGCGCTGCTGCACGAGCCGCGCATTCTGCTGCTCGATGAGCCGACCGTAGGGCTCGACATTCCGACCCGGCGCGCGATCGTCTCCTATGTCCATGAACTGACCCGAACGCGAGGCTGTGCAGCCTTGTGGGCAACCCATCTCATCGACGAGATCGAGCCCGGCGACAGGCTGATTGTCATCGACCGTGGGCAGATCAAAGCGTCAGGCGAGGCGAAAGCCGTTATGGCGTCGGCGGGCGCTGCATCCTTGGCCGAAGCGTTCGACAAGCTCACTGCCCAATCACCGGAGCTTGCCACGTGAGCGCTACCCATTACCGCCGCGCCTTCGGCGCTATCCTGGTTCGCGAAGTGCTGCGCTTCTGGCAACAGCGAGAGCGATTCCTATCCGCACTGGTGCGGCCGCTCCTGTGGTTGTTTATCTTCGCGGCGGGCTTCCGGGCCGCCTTGGGGGTGTCAATCATTCCGCCCTATGCGACCTATATCACGTATGACGTTTACATGCTGCCCGGGCTCGCCGCTATGATCCAGCTCTTCAATGGCATGCAAAACTCGCTGTCGATGGTCTATGACCGCGAGATGGGCTCCATGCGCGTGCTGCTGACGACACCGCTGCCCCGCTGGTATCTGCTGCTCAGCCGTCTCTTTGCGGGCGTCTGTGTATCGCTGCTGCAGGTCTATACCTTCTTTGCCATCGCAAAACTCGCAGGCGTTGATGTCCCGCTGGCTGGCTGGCTGCTGGCGCTGCCCGCCTTGATCGTGACCGGCATGATGCTGGGGGCGCTTGGCATGCTCTTTGCCACGACCATCCGGCAACTTGAGAATTTCGCCGGTGTGATGAATTTCGTCATCTTCCCGATGTTTTTCGTGTCGTCCGCTTTGTATCCCTTGTGGAAGATCCGGGAGGCCAATATCTGGCTCTATTGGCTGTGCCAGTTCAACCCGTTCACGCACGCCGTCGAGCTGATCCGTTTTGCTCTTTACCGCCAATTCAACGGCCTGGCCGCCCTGATTGTTTTGGCTTCGCTGGCAGGCTTCGGCACCGTGGCGGTGGCCGCGTTTGACCCCTCCCGGGGCCTCGCCAAACGCGGGGAACCGGCTGCCGATTGAGAGGGAAGGACGATTGTTATCGCTTCCCTTCTTTGTCAGAATGGCTACACTACTAATGTCGAATAAGCGCCGCATTGGCCGTCAACCTGAGGAGAACGCACATGAAAACATGGGAAACACCAGCCGTGACCGAGCAATCGGTCGGCCTCGAAGTCACCAGCTATTCATCGGCTGAAATCGATCCAGTCTGAACCGCGCAATCGGTTTTGAAAATACAAAGCGCGACTTGGTGTTGGCACTGCTTCGGCAGCTCACTAGGGCCTGTCGTCAGTTATGGGTTCGGGCTGGATGAGGTCAAAACTGGCTGAACGCAAGGCGATTTGCGCCGCCAATACACTCGTATTGGCAAGCAAAGCGACGCCGCAGTCAGACAGTTTTCACCTCACCGCTTCGCGGCGTGGCGATTTTGGCCGATGAGTGCGTTGCTCTTCCTAGCAAGCCATTTGGCTTGCGTCGTCGAGCGCCTACTCCTCGGCCAAAATCGCTCACGTCCAGCCCGAACCCATAACTGACGACAGGCCCTAGACCTTGGCGCGTTTTTTTGTTTTTCATCCAGGCCTGCCTCTTTCATCCTTTTGGCGCATGATCATTCATGTACTGGGTTCCGCCGCGGGCGGCGGCGTGCCGCAATGGAACTGCAATGGCCGCATTTCTGCTGCTGCCCGGAGCGGCAGCGGGGAGGTCTTTGCCCGCACTCAGTCTTCTTTGACGGTTAGTGCCGACGGCAAGCGCTGGGTGCTTCTGAATGCGTCGCCGGACCTGCGCCATCAAATGGCCGCAACGCCAGCGTTACATCCGCACGCAGACGGCCCGCTGCGCAACAGTGCGATCGCAGCCGTCGTACTCACCAATGCCGATGTGGACCACATCACCGGCCTGCTGACATTGCGTGAAGGCCACGCTTTCAACGTTTACGCTACCTCCCGCGTGCTCCAGGTTCTGGCGTCCAACTCGATTTTCAATGTGCTTGACGGTGAAAAAGTCTGTCGGCTGCCCATCGAGATGGACCGTTGGATCGAGGTGCTGAAGCCTCAAGATGGGTTTGGCCCTCTCGACATCAGACCCTTTCTGGTGCCTGGCAAAGTCGCGCTCTATCTTGAAGACGCATCGGCCGGTCCAGGGCTGGGGACCAGCGACGGCGATACGGTTGGTCTTGAGATTTCAGATGGTCATCGGCGACTGCACTATATTCCTGGCTGCGCACGTGTCGATGACACGCTGAGGGCGAGATTGGCTGGCGCAGAACTCGTCCTTTTCGACGGTACACTGTTCACGGATGATGAGATGATCGCCCAAGGGCTGTCGCAGAAAACCGGCAAGCGGATGGGTCATATCAGCATGTCGGGGCCAGAGGGATCGATGGCGGCGCTTGCCGGTCTCGGCATCCAACGGCGCGTGTATATTCATATCAACAACTCAAACCCTGTGTTGCGCGAGGGATCGGCCGAACGTAGCCTGGTCGAGGCTGCGGGCTGGCAGATCGCCCATGACGGCATGGAGATCACGCTGTGAGCGCCGGCCTGCTCAGCGCCGATGCCCTTGAGGCTGCGATCCGCGCGGTCGGTGCCGGCCGCTATCATGACAAGCACCCGTTCCATCAGCTGCTGCATGGTGGCAAGCTCAATAAGGGGCAGGTGCAGGCCTGGGCGCTCAACCGCTATTGCTACCAATCGGCCGTGCCGCGCAAGGACGCAGCGCTGCTGTCGCGCGTCGAAGACCGTGCGCTGCGCCGCGAATGGATCCTCCGCATTCTCGATCATGATGGTACGGAGACGGAGCAGGGCGGCATCGACCGCTGGCTGGCGCTGACAGATGGGCTTGGCCTCGACCGGGCCATGGTGGTTTCGATGCGATCAGCGCTCCCGGCCACCCGCTTTGCCGTCGAGGCCTATGTGCGCTTCGTTCGGGAGCAGCCGCTGGTGGAAGCCGTGGCCTCTTCGCTCACCGAACTGTTCGCGCCGAAAATCCACCGTGAACGGATTTCCGGCATGCTGGAGCATTATGACTTCATCGACGACACGGTCATGGCCTATTTTAAGCGCCGCCTTGACCAGGCGCCGCGCGATGCCGATTTCGCGCTCGCCTTTGTCCGCCGGCACGCAACCACACCAGAGCTGCAACAGGGCGCCATCGACGCCGTGCGCTTCAAGTGCAGCGTGCTCTGGACCATGCTCGATGCCCTGCACCATGCCTATGTAGCGCCGGGCAACGTCCCGCCGGGAGCCTTCACGCCGGAGCCGTCAGATGGCGAATGAAACACCGCCGCTGCATATCGGCCCGGCTTCTCGACCGAAGCTGCCGCGCAGCGTGAAACTGCGCCACGATGCCAGCCGCAACCGGTGGGTTGTGCTCGCTCCCGAAAAAGTGTTATCGCCAAATGACGTCGCCCTCGACATCCTGAAACTCTGTGACGGCAACCGGGACGTGGCTGCCATCGCTGGGGAGCTTGCCGAAACCTATGACGCGCCCAAAGAGCAGATCCTGGCTCAGGTCTTGGTGCTGCTGCGTGACCTCGCAGACAAAGGTGTGGTGACGGCGTGAGCGAGCCTTACTGCTCGAACCCGCAGCAGCTGGAAAAGACGGCCACAGATCTTCCAGCGGAAATCTGACTCGACGTCATGCGGCAGGCGGCCGATCCGGGCGTCCTGCAATTGCACCTGTCCGGCGGCGAACCCTTGCTGCGGACGGATCTTGAACAGATTGGAGAAACCGCCGCCACGTCGGGCCTGTACACCAACCTCATTACCTCCGCCGCTACACGCACAAGGGTGCGGCTCGGGGAACTTTCTGAACGCGGCCTGGACCACGTGTAGATCTCATTTCAGGACGCCGCAGCCGCCAACGCAGACCGCATCGGCGGGGCCAAAACGGCCATGCCCGTATACTCCACGCCGCCGCCTGGGTGCGAGAATTGGGACTGGCGCCGCTCAAAGACTGATGGCAGGAATTGAGACGGTCACTGCCAACCCGCTGTTGCACACGCCCGATTTGGGCGGGACGGCGAGCACGGCTGATGTAACACGGCCCGTATGCGCTGCTTTGGCAAATGGGTCAGCGAGCTAATCTACGATGCTGCCCAATCTCTTCCTCGAGCCCGTCTTACGTTGCAAACCGAGCCCGCAAGTCTGACACCTGGTCTGGTGTGAGAGTTCGAATGGCCGTTCCACGGAGCATCAAAAAAAGTTTGGCCGTCTCTTCTAGTTCTTCAATTGCGAACATGGCCTGATCGAGACTTGTTCCCGCGACGACCGGGCCATGATTGGCGAGCAGAACTGCATGATGATCACCGGCCAGCTTATCGACAGCCAAGGCAAGTGATTCATCCCCTGGCGGATGATAGGGCACGAGAGGTAAGCGCCCGACACGCATCACATAGTAGGCGGTTATTGGCGGTAAACAGTCGTGTTCGTCAATCCCGTGCAGGCAGGAAACGGCCACCGAATGAGTCGAGTGCAGATGGACGACGGCTTGGCAAGATCGCCTGCGGGTGTACATCACGCGATGCAGAAAGGCTTCCTTGGTCGGCTTATCGCCGCTGACATGGTTACCGGCCACACAGATCTTGGCCAGTTTTGCGGGGTCGAGTTCACCCAGCGAGGCATTGGTTGGCGTCATCAGCCAGCCTCCATCGGGCAGGCTGACCGATATATTGCCGCTGGATCCAAAGGTCAGCCCACGTCTGAAAAGCGATGCCCCGCAATTGCAAATCTGTTCGCGAAGCCGGGTTTCGAGGGTCATTTCAACAACTTCCAACATTTAACAAAGAAATCTGGCGTACCAAAATTACCCGATTTCAGCGCGAGGGCTAGTTTGGGCCCAGAGCGGCTCAAGGTCCAAGGCACGCCAGGGTCAATCTCGGGGCCGATTTCCAAGGCCTGGACGCCCAAAGCGGCGACAACAGCACCAGATGTCTCGCCTCCGGCCACGATAAGCCGTGTAAACCCTTTCCCTGTCAGTCCCTTGGCAACGGTGGCGAGTAAATCTTCAACGAGATGCCCGGCTCTCTCACGGCCGAGCTTTGCCTGTACGGCCGTTACCTGGACGGGATCATCGCTCGAATAAATGAGCGGGATGGCCGCCTCGTCACAATTGGACAGCCAGCTGAGGATTGTCGCGGCGGTTACCGTCCCTTCGGCAACGGCGAGTGGATCGACGCGAAACGCAGGCAATCCTGATGCAATAGCAACGCCGATCTGCGCGCGTGTCGCCGCTGAACAGGAGCCGGCTAAGATTGCTCCACGGCCGGGCGGGGCGGCAATCGAGGACGGCGCGGGTTCGAGGTGTTCGATCCAGCCCGCCTTTTGATAAGCCGAGGGCAGGCCGATTGCTATGCCGGACCCGCCCGTGATCAGGGCAAAGTCCGAAGCGGCCGCGCCGATGTCGCGTAAATGACGATCTGTCAGTGCATCGACGATCGCGATACGCCGGCCTGCAGTTCGTTCGCGCTCAAAAGCATGCGCTATCGACGCCTGTCCGCCTTCGAGGTCGCCGAAGCCGACATGGCCCACCTCGCTGCGAGTTTGGCGGCGCAACACCCGGCGCAAATCGGAGTCGCGCATCGGCGTCAGCGGATGATCGCGCATCGGGCTTTCAGCCAGTGGCGTCCCGTTGACGAAAAGATTGCCCATGTAAATCGAGCGGCCAGCGGCAGGGAACGCGGGGCAGGCAATTGTAAATTGGGCACCGATCCGCTCCAACAGCGCCTCGGCAACCGGGCCTATGTTGCCTTGGTCTGTCGAATCGAACGTCGAGCAATATTTGAAGAAAAACCGCTTGGCGCCTTTCTGTGCGAGCCAGTCGTAAGCTGCCAAGGACTGTTCGACCGCGTCCTTTGCGGCAATCGTGCGCGACTTCAGCGCAACGACCACGGCGCAGGCCCCAGTAAGATCCAGGTCATCACCAGGCAGTCCATTTGTTTGCAGCGTGCGCAGTCCCTCGCGCGTCAGCATCAGGGCGAGGTCCGTGGCGCCCGTCAGATCGTCGGCAATGCATCCAAGTAACATGGCTGGCGTCTCCTGGCAGCCAAAGCGCAGTATTCAACGCTTCACGAATTCAGCGAATCGCGCAGCGTAGTCGGGGTGCCATCGCGATAGCGGCGGCCGGTTTTCGATTATGTCCCCGGCAGCCCAGGCGATGCGCCGCTCGTCCAGCGATCTGTTGACATCGTTATCGGGACAAAGAATATAAAAATCGTCCTTCGCGACGGCGTCCATCATGAATGCGACAGTCTGGGTTGGAGTCCAGGCTCCGGCGGGCTTTTCGATCCGGCCGTTAAATGTCAGCGGCGTCCAAACAAAGCCGGGCACCAGCAAATGCGCTGAGACTTTGCAGCTTGGTGTATTTCGCAACTCATGCTGCAACGCCTCGGCGAAAACTTTGACGCCCGCTTTGGCCACATTGTAGGCAGGGTCCCCTGGCGGCGTCGTAATGCCTTGCTTGGAACCTGTAATAATGATGACGCCGCGATCGCCGCTGGCGATCATTTCTGGAGCAAAACTGCGGGCGCAATGGATGACGCCCCAAAGATTGACGGCAATTGTGCGCTGCCAGTTCTCATCGGCACCAAAGATACTGCTGCCGGGCTGAACGCCTGCGTTGGCCATAAGGACAGCGATTGGACCAAATTGCGCGTAGACAGACCGTTTAAGTTCGCTGACGGCGTTGAGGTCGCTCACGTCAGCGGGAAACGCATGTGCTTGGCCCACACCTTGAAATGTGCCAAGCGCGGCGTCGAGCCGTTCGCCGGGCACATCCACCAGAATGACCTTCATGCCGCGGGCCGCAAACCCGTGAGCCGCAGCAAGGCCGATTCCCGACGCCCCGCCCGTCACGACAGCCAAAGACCCCGACTGAAAGGCAGTTTGCAAAGTCATGGCGCACTCCGTTTCGACGCTAAGGCTGTCATGGACATGCAAACTCTACTTTTGGGCTGGCTTCAACGGTATAGCGTTAGCCTCGGGCACATGATTTGTATGGTAGCGCTACCACAACTGAGAGCACCATGGCACAAACGGCTCCATCGTCGCTCGCAATCTAAAAGCTGACGAGGGACAGCACCAAATTCGCTGGCAAATAAGCTAGCCTTAGAACCCAGGGATGGAAAGCAACAATGATAACCGAAGCACCCATGGCCGTCGCCGTCATTGGATTGGGATCCATGGGCCTGGGCATGGCCAAATCCATTGCGCGCAGCAAGCTTCCCGTGTCCGGCTTTGACCTTGACGTCAAAGCCATGGCCGCCTTGGCGCAAATTGGGCGGGTCGGGGTAAGCCCGGCCGATGCGGTCAAGGGTTGCCGCATAGCCATTGTCGTCGTCGTCAATGCGGCCCAGACCCGGTCGGTGCTTTTTGGCGACAATGGAGCTGCTAAGGCGATCACGCCTGGCAGCGTGATCATGTCTTGCGCGACGATGTCACCTGATGACGCCCGGGCTCTGGCGCGCGATGCCGAGGCCTTGGGCCTGCTATATCTCGATGCGCCGATCAGCGGCGGTGCTGCAAAGGCGGCGGAAGGTCAACTCACAGTCATGGCCTCTGGCAGTGCAGCCGCCTTCGCACGGGCACGCCCGGCTCTTGATGTTTTGGCGGCCAAGGTTTACGAACTGGGCGACGAAGCCGGGCTTGGCGCATCCTTCAAAATGGTCAATCAATTGCTCGCTGGCGTCCATATCGCTGCGGCGTGTGAGGCCATGACCTTTGCTGCCAAACTTGGGCTTGATCTGTCCAGGGTCCATGAGGTCATCAAAGCCTCGGCCGGCAATTCATGGATGTTCGAAAATCGTGGTCAACATATCGTCGACGGCGACTACCAGCCGCGCAGCGCTGTATCTATTTTCACCAAGGATCTGGGGATCGTCAGTGATATGGCCCGGCAGCAAAAATTTCCAACCCAAATGGCATCGACCGCCTTGCAGCTGTTTCTCATGACGGCGGCAGCGGGCATGGAGCAGGACGATGATGCCTCCGTGGCCAGAATGATTGCTGATTTGACGGGAGTTTCCATTCCCCGCCGTCGTATGGAAGGCTCGTGACATGCCGCGTCTTGCCGCAAATTTGACCATGATGTTCACCGAGTGGAGCTTTCTCGATCGCTTTGCTGCGGCTGCCGATGCCGACTTCGACGCTGTCGAATTCCTGTTCCCTTATGAGTATCCCGCTGCCGAAATCGCCGGGCGGCTCCAGCGGCATGGCTTGAAGCAGGTCTTGTTCAATCTACCGCCAGGCCATTGGGCGGCCGGTGAGCGCGGCTTGGCGGCCTTACCCGAGCGCCGCGACGAATTTTGCGCCTCGGTCGCAACGGCGCTGTCCTATGCGCAGGATTTAGGTGTTGAACGGCTTCACCTGATGAGCGGCCTTGCCGATCGCGCAAACGCGGCGGCGCTGGCCGCCTATCGCGATGCTGTCAGCTTTGCTTGTGCTGCGGCGGCCAAACATCAGATTACGATTGTGATCGAACCTATCAATGGCCGCGATATGCCAGGCTATTTCCTCAATAGTTTTGATTTTGCTGTCGAAATTATTCGGGACATTGGCGCGCCAAACTTGAAGCTGCAATACGATATTTACCACCGCCAAATCCTGCACGGCGACGTCATGAAAAGCCTGGAGGCGCTGATGCCTCTGATCGGCCACGTGCAAATCGCCGCCGTACCTTTGCGGCACGAACCGTTCAGCGGCGAACTTGATGATGGGCGTGTGCTTGGACACCTCGATGCCCTGGATTATGGCGGCTATGTCGGCCTCGAATACCGGCCCGCCAAGGGCACATTAGCTGGCCTGTCTTGGCGCGACAGACTTAAAAGCGCTCAGCCCGGTTCATAAAAAGCGCCCAGAGTCAGTCCGGGCGCTTGCGTATCCTGCCGGCAAAGCCCAGCGGCTTATTTTACATATTGGCGCCAATTGTGCGCCTCTTTGAAGCCGAGAACCTCACGTGCTTTCCGGTTGGAGAGCGGGGCTTCAAATTCGCCCATCTTGCGGGTAATCCTGGTATTGGGACACGCCTTGGCGAGGAACGGCGCAGTCGGCTCATTGAGCGTAACTGTGTCGTTGACCGCGTTGAAGACCTGATAGCCGAGGCCATCCTTCTGCAAGCACAGATGGACGATTTCGCCCAGATCGCGCGCATCGATGTAGCTCCAGGCGTTGCGTTTGCGCGACATGGGCTTAGCAATAAAGCCCGGGAACATGGCATATTCATTGGGCTCGATGACATTGCCGATCCGCAATGCATAAATGTCGGCACGGTAACGCATGGCAAAGGCGCGGGCCGTCTTTTCGTTGACGACCTTGGACAGGCCATAGGAATCCATCGGGTCGGAGTCGTAATCCTCTTCGAGTGGAAAGCTGTGATAGTCTTTGTCGCCTTCGGCAAAACAAACGCCATAGGTTGTTTCGCTCGAAGCAATGATCACCTTGCGCACGCCCAACTTCATGGCGGCTTCGATCACATTGTACGTACTGACGACGTTGGCCGTGAAGGTGACATTGTCAGGTTCAATCAGTACACGTGGTATAGCGGCGAAATGGACTACGGCATCTGGCGCGCTGGGTGCCTTGCCTTGGTCGTAACCCTCAAAGCCGAAATGCGATGTCAAAGCATTGAAGGCTTGTCCGCTGTCGGTGAGGTCAGCAATGATCGTATTCACGCCGGACAGATTGAGCGGTTTCAGGTCAACATTCAGGATGGAATAGCCTTTGGACAGAAGATGCGGTACGGAGTGGCGTCCCGCTTTGCCAGTGCCGCCTGTGAAAACGATGCGTTTGGTCATGGTGGTCTCCATCTTTCTTGATAAACAAATCCAAAGTCAGCAGCAACCCCTTGGCGTCATGCGGCGTGGACGGCTGAACGACTTTCAGGCCCGGCACGTGGCCGAACCTGGCTTCGAGGCTTTGGCTGTGCTGGGCAGCAGCGCCCGCGCCGGTGCCGGCGGGAAAACGCATCACCACCGACACCGCACGGCCAAGCATGTAGCGGATCTTGGCCGCCTGGTTGACGAACTGCTCCATAGCGAGCGTGGCGAAGTCGGAGAATTGGAATTCGTAGATGGGTCTCAGGCCGGTGAGGGCCGCGCCAACGGCAACGCCCGCGCCGCCGAGTTTGGCGATCGGGGTGTCTATCACGCGGTCGGCGCCGTATTTGTGCACGAGGTCGTCCGTAACCTGGAAGGCGCCGCCATAGACGCCAATTTCCTCGCCCATCAGGATCACGCGCTCGTCCGTGGAGAGAGCGATATCGAGGGCCTCGCGGATGCCCGCCATGTTCAGCGACTCGTGGAACGAGCCTTCATTGTTGGCGCCATCGCCAAAGAAGCAAACGACAACCGCGCCCGTTTACAGCCGCTTGGCGGACCACGCCGCTCCGATCGCAACTTTGATCTCGGCAGTCTGCCGCAAGTCTGTGCGACTTGTGGCAACCGAAGAATTGTACTCTTCCAGAGAGCCCATCTGGCGCAGGCCGAATAACGCCGCACCGGCCCCGGCGAGCACCACGGCACCGCCGCCAACAACGATGCCTCGCCTGTCGATCATATTTCACCGCGCTTATTTGCCTTCAGCGACCAAGGCGTGGCTATTTTAAGCTCGGTTGTGTCCGATGTTGTGGCCCGAGAACGTATCCCTTGCTATCTCGCCATGGGGTGGTCAGTCTTGATCCAGATCAAGCCCTCTGGACGCCTTGATCCCGATCAATGCGTCATTCGGACCGTTTGCCAATTATCGCCTTTGGCTACTGCCGCTCGAACGGCTGGACGAAAGGACGACTCCTAGGCATGGCTACCCAAGTTCCGGCCGTACAAGCCGCGCAACTGCCATCTTCCAACCGACTCGCGACTCAGGCGATCGGCCGGTTGCGGAGCAAGTTGTGGTGGATCGTGGGTATCGTTGGCGCAGCCGCGCTGGTGGGATATTTCGCGCCGTCCTATCTGTTCGGACCGATCGTTCCCGTATCAGCCGTGACGCGCCAGGACATCGTGCAAACCGTCGTCGCCAGCGGCCAGGTCCAGACGCCGTTTCGCATTTCGGTCAGTAGTCAGATTACGGGCAGCGTCGTTGATGTACCGGCGGCCGAGGGTCAGCAGGTCAAGGCTGGCGAACTGCTCATTCAACTGAGCTATGATGAGGCTCAAGCTGCCGTGGGATTGGCTGAAGGGTCAGCGGCTCAGGCCCGTGCCAAACTCAACCAATTGACCGGGGTAGCTGCACGTTCTGCGGCTGAGACCCTGCGGCAGGCGCGTGCGACGGCCCTCAATGCGCGAAAGACGTATGAACGAGCCGCGACATTGAGGAACAAGGGCTTCGGCACCATGCCGGTGCTTGACCAGGCCCGTCAAGCTCTCGATGTGGCAGAGTCTCAAGTCAGCGCGGCAGAAGTGCAGGCTGCAACGAACAAGCCCGGCGGCGCGGACTATCTTGTGGCCGAGACGCAACTGGCTCAAGCCGAAGCAAGCCTTCAATCTGCCAGAGTACGCCAGACCTACACGGCCATCCGGGCACCGCGTGACGGGTTGTTGATCGCGGTCAGTGTCCAGAAGGGTGACGTGGTTCAACCAGGCAAGACGCTGATGTCGCTGTCACCGGCCGGGGAGACCCAACTGCTGGTCCGTATCGACGAACAGAACCTCAGCCTCCTGCATATCGGGGAACCTGCAACTGCTTCGGCGGATGCGTTTCCCAAGCGGACCTTCCCTGCGGTCGTCACCTACATCACGCCCGCCATCGATCCGGTGCGAGGCTCAGTGGATGTCAAACTGACTGTGGCAAACCCGCCCGACTATTTGCGTCAGGATATGACGGTCTCTATCGAGATCGAAGTCGCCCGGCATACAAATGCGATCGTGGTCGCCAACACCACACTGCATGATTTGCGCAGTGCCAAGCCCTGGGTGTCTGTCGTTGCCGATGGCAAGGCGCAGCACCGCGACGTGACCATTGGTGCCGTCGGCGACACAACAGTCGAGATCCTCACGGGGCTGACGGTTGGCGATCAGGTTGTCGCCGGTCCGGCTGTGCTCACAGACGGTCAACGGGTCCGGATGAGCGGCGGATGAACAGCAACATCCCCTTTGAGGTGACGGCGGCCGTCCGCTTCCTGCGCGAGGGCATCTTGCAAACACTCTTGATCGTCGTCGGGGTGGCTGTGGGCGTCAGCGTCATCGTCTTCATGTCGGCGCTGATCAATAGCTTGCAAAGCAACCTCATGGCACGCGTCCTCAGCGGCCAGGCGCAAATTGTTCTGTCGCCGCCGAAACAATCGGCAAGACCGATGTTGCAATTGGGCCCAAACAGCGTCGTCCGGGTTGTGCAGACGAGAGTTCAGCAGCAAACCTCAATTGATCAGTGGATCAAGCTGCGGACCATTCTCAGTCAGATGCCCGAAATCAACGCTGTGTCGCCGATGGCGTCAGGCGCCGCACTGATTACCCGCGGTAGCGCTACACGATCGATCAGCCTCTTAGGGATCGACCCCGATAACTACTACCGTATCGTGAATATTCCAGCCGACATGGTCGAAGGCACATCGCGCATCAGCGGACAGGACGCGCTGATCGGCAAAGATCTGGCCGAGGATATTGGACTGAGAACGGGCGACAAACTTCATGTCAGCAATGCCTCAGGTACCAACCGTACTCTGACGATTTCTGGCATCTTTGATCTCGGCAACAAAGGCGCAAACCTGCGCAATGTCATCGTAACGCTGAACACCGCGCAAGGGCTGGTCGATCTTGTGGGCGGCGTCTCAAGCATCGATGTCAATCTCAATGACGCTTACGCAGCCGATGCCGTCGCCGATAGGATCGTGAGCGCCCACGCCGTCAAGGCGGACAGTTGGATCAAGACCAACGCACAGTTCTTCACGGCCATGAATGCGCAGACCATTTCCATGACCACCATACGTCTTTCAGTCGCCCTGTCTGTGGCGCTCGGTATTGCCAGTGTCTTGGTCGTTTCGGTAGTGCAGCGAACCAAGGAGATCGGTATCTTGCGGGCGATGGGTGCATCGCAAGGGCAAGTCCTGCGGCTGTTCCTCGTGCAAGGCGGCATCGTCGGGTTGCTGGGGTCGATCGGCGGCGTGCTGCTGGCGCGGCTCATGCTTGTGTTTTGGGTGTTGCTCGCCCGCAATCCCGACGGAACGAACTTCTTTGCGATTGACATCACGCCGGCGATCTATGCCTGGACAGCCGTGCTGGCAACCGCCGCTGGAATCCTCGCGGCTGCCGTGCCCGCCATCAATGCCGCAAGGCTCGATCCGGTGGTGGCCATCCGTGGCTGACCAGGTCCTCAACCTCAAGGACATCCGCAAAGCCTACAATATCGACACGGAGGTCGAGACCGAGATCTTGCACGGTATCGATTTGAACCTCAACAAAGGCGAATTCTGTGCCCTCATCGGCCCATCAGGTTCGGGTAAGAGCACGCTACTGAACATCATTGGGCTGCTGGATCGGCCCACATCGGGAACACTCGCTATCGAGGGCCGTGACACCGGTGCGCTGAACGACACCGAATTGACCAAGCTGCGGGGCCAGCGGATCGGCTTCGTGTTTCAGTATCATCACTTGATTGCAGCGTTCACGGCGCTGGAAAACGTGATGATGCCGATGCTCGTGCAACGCGGGTTTGCCGACGCGGCGATGCAGCAGCGCGCCGAGTATTTGCTGGCCCAGGTCGGGTTGACCAAATGGCAGAACAACAGCTCGCAGAACATGTCCGGCGGCCAGCAGCAGCGTGTGGCTATTGCGCGGGCGCTGGCAGTGAACCCTGCGCTGGTGCTGGCCGATGAGCCAACCGGCAATCTCGACACCAAGTCCGCCGAAACCGCGTTCGACCTAATGCGCGAGGTCAACACGACCAATGGCACGACGTTCCTGATCGTCACCCACAATATGAGCCTCGCGAAACGATGTGATCGCACCATCGAGGTGATCGACGGCGCGATTCACGGCGCGGTTTGATTTGGCTCAAGGCGCGAGCATCGGGCGAGGTGTTCGCTCCTCGACAGAAACGGCCGTTGCCGGTCATGCACCAACAGGAGCCCCCCATGTCGAGCATCAATACCTCCCTCCCGGTATCGGCGGCTCGATCGGCCGTGGTCCCGAGCCGTAAGCTTGGCGTCGGTCTTCTCACGGCCTTGGTTGTCGGATCGATGGTCGGCTCCGGAGTGTTCAGCCTACCCCAGAATATGGCCGCGGGTGCCGGCGCAACGGCGATCACCATCGGCTGGGCCATCACTGGACTGGGCATGATCGCCCTGGCTTTGGTGTTCCAGGGCCTTGCTGTCCGCGTGCCAGCACTCGACTCGGGCCCCTATGCCTACGCCAAGGCCGGTTTCGGCGACTTTGTCGGCTTCAACAGCGCCTGGGGCTATTGGCTGTCGGCCTGGATCGGCAATGTCTCCTATGTCGTGATATTGTTCAGCGCACTATCCTATTTCTACCCAGCCTTTGGCGACGGTAACACTTGGCAGGCCATTGTCGCGGCATCCGTCGTGGTGTGGACCGTGCATGTCCTCGCGCTCAACGGCGTGCGTGAAGCCGCCATCGTCAACGCGGTGACCACGATCGCCAAGGTCGCACCGATCCTGCTGTTCATTGGCCTTGTCATCGCAGCCTTCAAAATGGCGATGTTTTCGGGCGTGGAGGTGCCAACTGTGACAACGGGAGCTACCGCACCGACGGCGGGCCCCTCCCTCGGAAGTCTGTTCGAACAAGTCAAAAGCACGATGCTGGTGACGCTTTGGGCCTTCATCGGTATCGAAGGAGCAAGCGTCGTCTCGGCCAGAGCCTCCAACCGGAGGGATGTTGGTACGGCGACAATCACTGGACTGCTTGTCTGCCTCGCGCTCTATGTGTCCGTATCGCTCCTCTCTTTGGGCATCCTGCCCCGGGCTACACTCGCCGCGCTTAAGAACCCGTCGATGGCCGGCGTTCTGGAAACGGCCGCAGGCCCCTGGGGCGCAGGCTTCATCAACGCCGCCGTCGTGATTTCAGTGCTGGGCGCCTATCTCAGCTGGACGTTGCTGGCCGCCGAAGTGCCGTTCGTCGCGGCCAAGGACGGCACGATGCCCAAGGCCTTCGCCACCAGCAATGCCGCCGGATCGCCCACCATGTCGCTCTGGATCACAAACGGCTTTGTACAGTTGGTCTTGATCGCCACGTTCTATGCGTCGGCCACCTACAACGCGCTGTTCTTGATCGCCTCGGCAGCAATCATGGTGCCCTACGTCCTATCTGGCGGTTATGCGCTCAAACTGGCGCTGACGGGCGAGGGCTACAATACCGGCGAGAACCGGACGCGCGACATCATCATCGGCCTGGTCGCGACCACCTACGGTGTTTGGCTGCTCTATGCCGCCGGATTCAAGTACTTGTTCCTGTGCGCTATTCTCTACGCGATCGGCATACTCGTTCACCTATGGGTCCGCTCGGAGCGCGGTGAGAAGGCCTTTAATAACAGCATGGAATTAGCGCTGGCCGTGGCACTTGCAGTCGCAGGCCTCGCGGCGGCCTATCTCCTATGGACCGGTGGACTGACGACTTGACGTGTACGCTTCAGTTCTTTGCTAAAACAGGAACTCATCATGACCGATTTGGGCGTACATTCAGAAGCCGGCAAGCTGCGCGGCGTCATCGTGCATCGGCCCGATCTCGCTCTGCAGCGGTTGACGCCAGCGAACTGCCACGAACTCTTGTTTGACGATGTCTTGTGGGTCCGCAAGGCGCAGGAAGAACACGACGGTTTCGTTGCAATCCTGCGGTCGCGCGGCACCGAGGTTCTGCTGTTCAATGAGTTGCTGGCCGAAACACTCGCGCTGCCCGAAGCCAAGGCCTGGCTGCTTGATCGCCGCGTCAATGACGGCACTGCGGGTGTGTTCCTGAAACCGCAGTTGCGCGCCTGGTTGGACACTTTGCCGCCCGCTGCGATTGCCACCTACATGACCGGCGGCATCGTGCGCGAAGATCTGCCGTTCGACCCAACGGGGCTGCTTGGCCATATGCTGGGAGCGGGCGAATTCGTGCTACCGCCGTTGCCCAATCAGCTGTTCACGCGCGATACCGCGGCCTGGCTCTATGGCGGTGTCACGCTCAACCCGATGCACTGGCAGGCAAGGCAGGACGAGACGGCCAACGTCGCCTGCGTCTACAAGTTCCATCCTCGCTTCACCAAAGCGAAATTCCAGGTCTGGTACGGCGATGTTGACGTCATGCACGGACGCGCCACGCTCGAAGGCGGCGATCTCATGGCGGTGGGGCGCGGCACCGTGCTGGTGGGTATGGGTGAGCGCACCACGTCGCAAGGCGTTGGCGCCCTTGCCCGCGGATTGTTCGACAAAGGCGGCGCCGAATGCCTGATCGTTGCGCAATTCCCACCCGACCGCAGCGCCATGCATCTCGATACGGTGTTCACGTTCTGCGACCGCGATCTCGTGACAGTCTACCCAAAGGTTGTGGATGCCATTCGTACCGTGACCGTCCGTCCAGGCCGCAATAGGCACACGCTGGATGTGCGCGAAGAGAGACGCCCCTTCCTCGATGTCGTGGCCGAGGCCATCGGCGTCTACAAGTTGCGCGTGGTGCCCACCGGCGGTGACGCCTACGAGGCGGAACGCGAGCAATGGGACGACGGTAATAACGTGCTCGCGCTCGCGCCTGGCGTCGTCGTTGGCTACGACCGCAATGTGGACACCAATACCAAGTTACGCGCGGCCGGAGTTGAGGTCCTGGAAGTTGAGGGCGCCGAGCTCTCGCGCGGACGCGGCGGCGGCCATTGCATGAGCTGCCCGATCGCGCGCGACGCCACCTGACCCCATCGCTGGAGCCTATGATGACCATTGCCCTCAAAGGCCGCTCGCTCCTGAGCCTTGAAGATATGTCTCCCGAAGAGATCCGCTATCTGTTGACTCTGGCGGTTGAGCTCCGGGCAGAAAAGCGCGCCGGCACCGAAAAGCGGCGGCTGACCGGCAAATCCATCGCGCTGATTTTCGAAAAGGACTCCACCCGTACAAGGACCAGTTTCGAGGTCGCCGCCTATGATCAAGGCGCCCACGTTACATATCTGGGGCCAACAGGTTCCCAGCTGGGCAAGAAGGAAAGCGTAAAGGACACAGCGCGTGTCCTTGGCCGGATCTATGACGCCATCGAGTTCCGGGGCTCGCAGCAACACCATGTCGAGATCCTGGCGCAGTTCTCAGGCAAGCCCGTCTATAACGGCCTCACTGACGAGGCGCATCCGACGCAAGTGCTGGCTGACTTCATGACGATACAGGCTCACACGAGTGCCCAACCACACGAGACGGCGCTCGTTTTCATGGGAGACACGCACAATAATGTCGCGCGGTCGCTGGCCGATGGCGCCATGAAACTCGGGGCAGACATGCGGCTTTGCGGTCCAAAGTCGCTCTGGCCCGATACAGCGACACTCGAACGCTGGCGAGGCATTGGCCTTGAAACCGGGGGCCGGCTTATGGTCAGTGACGACGTCAATGTTGCGGTGAAGGGTGCCGATTTTGTCTATACGGACGTTTGGCTGTCGATGGGTGAGCCCACGGAGCAATGGGCCGAACGGATCAAGCTGCTGAGCCCCTATCGCGTCACCAGCGAATTGATGCGGACGACGGGACGGCCAAACGCCAAGTTCCTGCATTGCCTGCCGGCCTTCCACAATCTTGAGACGGGAGTCGGCGCCGAGATCGGCAAGCAATTCGGTATCGATTGCATGGAAGTCACTGACGAGGTGTTCGAGAGCGGCGCCTCCATTGTCTTTGACCAATCGGAGAACCGTATGCATACGATCAAGGCGCTTCTCATAGCCACATTGGGAGGCTGAGCACCATGCGGCTCGTGATCGCCCTCGGCGGCAATGCCTTGGCTCGCCGCGGCGAGCCGATCAGTGCAGAGGTGCAGCGCTCCAGTACCAGGCGGGCCGTGACGGCCCTGGTGCCCCTGATCAGCGCGGCAAATCAGGTCGTTATCACCCATGGCAATGGACCCCAGGTCGGCATGCTGGCTCTGCAAGCTGCGGCCGGGCCGAAAGATGGTGCGTACCCGTTGGACATACTGGGCGCAGAAAGCGAAGGTCTGATCGGCTATCTGATCGAGCAGGAATTGCGCAATGCGCTGCCTACATCTAATCTCACTGCAGTGATCCTGACGCAAACCCTTGTCGATGCCGCCGACCCTGCCTTTACACAGCCCACCAAGCCGGTAGGCCCAGTCTATTCACGCCAAGATGCCGAGCGGCTGGCCAAGGAACGCGGATGGCACGTCGCGCCGGATGGCCAACACTATCGCCGCGTGGTTGCCTCGCCCGCTCCCAAGTCCATTCTTGAAGCGGGCGTCATCGCACTTTTGGTCAACCATGGCGTGACGGTCATCTGCGCGGGCGGCGGCGGCATCCCCGTTGTCGAGGTCCGGGACGGCGTGCTGCTAGGCATCGAAGCCGTCATCGACAAGGATGCTGCCAGCGCACTGTTGGCACGTAACCTCAATGCGGACCGACTCATTCTGCTCACGGACGTTGACGCCGCCTATCTCGATTGGGGCAAGCCTGAGGCCCGGGCGATCAAAAGGGCGCGCCCATCCATGTTGGACCTCAAGACGTTTCCGGCAGGATCGATGCGTCCAAAGATCGAGGCCGCCATGGACTTTGCCACCCGCACCGGCAAGCCCGCCTCCATTGGCGCTCTTGAAAACGTTGTGACTGTTCTCGCGGGCACATCGGGAACCACAATTGATACCGCCTGCCTCCTGCTGGAGTTGTATCCTGCTGGCGTAATTGCTCACCCCCATTTGAGGCTCAGTGCGACGGACTGACTCGGGCAAGGGGGCTTGATCTGGCGTGAAAGGGTTGATTCAAGCTCAGGATGGACACCGGGTCGCTTGGCACACTCGACAAGTCTGAGCCGATTGCGCTGATCGTGGCGCTGGCCGCCCGGGTCGCCGCGCTCGAGGCCAAACTGAACATTGCGCCCAAGACGCCGGACAACTCTTCGTTGCCGCCCTCGACCGGCCAGAAGGCCAACCGGCCCTAGACGGCCAAGACGCCCCGCAAGGGCTGGCCGGGTGTTTCGCGCAACCTCGAGCCAAACCCCGACCACGTGTGCGAGGTCTATGCCAAGGCCTGCAACGGCTGCGGCACCAGGCTCTCGGAGACCAGCCAGCCGGACGTGCACGCCTACTATCATATCGACCTGCCGCCCGTTCGGCCGGCGACAACGCGCGTCAACCTGCACCGGGGCTGCTGTCCTGGGTCATTGCCGACTGCAGGGCCAAGCTGTTCGTGTTCGTCACGCAGCGCGATGTTCCAGCCACCAACAATGTCTCGGAGCGGGCGCTGCGACCGTCCGTGATCTTCCGAAAAGTGACCAATGGCTTCCGTTCGGCCTGGGGAGCGGAGGTCTACGCAGATATCTGTTCGATTGTCGCAACCGGCCGCCTCAACGGCCGGACCGCCCTGGCAGCCATCACCGAAGCCCTCGCCGCCGGCGCCCTTGCCGCAGCGTGATCAGGCCGCATGGGGTGAGCAGTTACACGTTAATGCTCAAATCCGTGCATGGAAGGCTCACACCGCCAGTGTTACCTTCACGCGCTCAACGACAGCGCCGACAGTTGCCTGTTTCCGCAAATCGTCGAGGTCAGCCTCGTTCAACGTCTCCTTTTCGAGCAGCTGAGCCGCACCTTCGTCCAATATCCGTTTGCGGATTTTGAGCACCGCGCTCGCTTGCGCAAAGGCTGCCTCCACAAACTCCCGGATCGCCCGGTCAATCTTGCTCGCCGTTTCCTCGCTGACGTTCTTGCGCTCCATCGCCATAGATTGCTGCCCGAGAAACGGCGATTGTTCGGCCGCAAACACCGCTTGTCCGACCCCAGCATCCATACCGTAGCGCACGACCATGGCCCGCGCGATGTCCGTTGCCTTTTGCAGATCGTCGGACGCGCCGGTTGAGACAACTCCAAAGCTCAGGAGTTCGGCGGCACGGCCTCCTAGCAGCACCGCCATCTTGCTTTCCAATTCCGGCTTGGTCATCAGATACCGGTCTTCGATGGGTCTTTGAATGGTATAGCCCAGGGCACCGATGCCGCGCGGGATGATCGAAATCTTCAGCACCGGATCGCTGCCCGGCAGTGCCATCGCGACAATCGCATGGCCCATCTCGTGTGCCGCGACGGTCTTGCGCTCCTGCACGTTAAGGAGCCGGTTGCGCTTCTCAGGCCCCGCAATGATGCGCTCGATGGCGCGCGTGAAATGGTCCAATGTCACGGCCGCCTCGTTGCGCCGCGTCGCCAGCATGGCCGCCTCGTTGACGAGATTGGCCAGATCAGCGCCCGTAAAGCCAGGTGTCATCGCCGCGATAGCCGCCGGATCGATATCAGGTGCCAGAGTAATCTTCTTCAGATGCACCTTGAGAATAGCGACCCGGCCCAGCTTGTCGGGCCGGTCAACGACAATGTGGCGGTCGAAACGGCCCGCTCTCAGCAGCGCCGGATCAAGGATCTCAGGCCGGTTGGTGGCTGCCAGCAATACGACGCCGACCGCCGGATTAAAGCCGTCCAGTTCGCTCAAGAGCTGATTGAGCGTCTGCTCCTTTTCATCGTTCGATCCGCCCGCGCCGGTCAGACCACGGGCTTTCCCGAGTGCATCCAACTCATCAATGAAGATGATGCAAGGTGCCGCCAGCCTAGCTTGTTCGAACAAATCGCGCACGCGGGCAGCACCCATGCCGACAAAGAGCTCAACAAACTCCGAGCCATTGATCGAGAAGAACGGCACGCCCGACTCTCCGGCCACGGCTCGCGCGAGCAGCGTCTTGCCGGTGCCAGGCGGTCCAACGAGCAGAATGCCTTTGGGCACATGCGCGCCCAGACGGCCAAAGGTCTTTGGGTCTTTCAGGAACGATACAACTTCCTGCAATTCGTCCTTGGCCTCGTCGACGCCAGCGGCATCCGCGAACGTAACTTTTATGTCCTTCTCGACATAGACCTTGGCCTTGCTGCGCCCAAGCGACATGAGCCCACCCCGCTTGTTGACGGCGGGCGATAGAACGAACTGCCAGAGCCCAACAAAAAGAAGTGTTGGCACGACCCATGAGAGAACATCCCAAATCCAGGTGCTTTCGGCGATTTGCGAATATTTGACGCCGGCCCCTGTGAGGTCCTTGGCAATTTCAGGGTCAACCCGCTCGGTGAAGATCTTGCTTACCCCGTTTGCCTCAGGGCTCTTCAAGGTGGCCGTGATCGACCTGTTGGCGACGCCAACTTCCGAAATCTTGCCATCGCGTAGCAGCGTCTGAAATTCGCTGTACGGAACGATCGACGTCTTGGTTTGCACGGGCCAAAAGACTTGGGCCAGCAGCAAAGCTGCAAACGGGATGACCACGTACCATACGGCATAGGGATGTTGCTTGATCAAAGCCGGGCCTTTGAAATATCAGCAAAAAGTCGGGTCAGGAAAAGAGACGCTAAGCTGCCAGGGCGCGGCCAGCCATGACCTAGGTCAACTGACCAAGGCGGCCTGCATGGTAGGCGATGGTGACCTTGGCAAGGAGGGATCAATGCCGATCGTGCTGGCCGCAACGCTCTACGCTGCGATCGTCTTTGGCACCGGACTGGTGCTTGGGCCGATCCGGGTGCTGTGGCTGGAACCCCGGATCGGCAAGTTGGCTGCCATACTGTGCGAGACGCCATTGCTCCTGCTGTCGATAATCTTTGCGGCGCGTTGGGCGCCGCATTTTTCGGGCGCTGGTGGCGACGCGGCGTCGCTGATCGCAATCGGATTGGGTGCCTTTGTCCTCGGGCAGATCGCGGAATATGTTGTGGGCAGCTGGCTCCGTGGCATACCGCTGTCCGAGCAACTGGCACAATTCACGACGCCAGCTGGGTGTGTCTCCGCCGCGGCGTTGGTCGCCTTTGCGGCCATGCCGTATCTGGTTCGTTGACGGATTGAAAAGGGCAAGCTGAACTCAGCTGGTCAAGGAACTTTGCCGATGCTCGATGAACGTCTGGTGCGACGAAGTCTCGCCATCATCGCCTTGTCTGGGCTGGCAGCGGGCATCTTGCTCGCCATCACCGGCTATCCCGCAACGGCGCACTGGGTCTGGATCGCCGGCACGATCCCTGTTGTCGCCGGTCTCGCGATCTCGATGACCCGCGACCTGCTGTCGGGCCGCTTGGGCGTGGACGCCGTCGCCCTGCTATCGATGACGGGCGCACTGGCCCTCGGTGAGTCGCTGGCAGCAGCAGTGGTCGCCGTCATGTACGCAGGCGGAAGCATCCTCGAAGACTTTGCCGTCGACCGGGCCGAGCGTGATTTGAGAGCGCTCGTAGACCGCGCGCCCAGAATCGCCCATCGGCGCAATGCCAGCGAGATCGAGGATCTGCCGGTCGATGCCGTCAAGATCCAAGACGTCCTCGTCATCCGGGCGGGTGAGGTCATTCCTGTGGATGGGATTATCACTGCCGCCGCTGCCACTATTGATGAATCGGCGTTGACCGGCGAGCCCATGCCAGTCAACCGGGGCAAGGGCGAGCATGTGTGTAGCGGCACTCTGAATGCCGGCGAGACGTTCGAGATCACGGCCTCGGCCATTGCCGGTGACAGCACATATGCCGGAATCGTCCGCATGGTGACCACCGCGCAAACTGCCAAGTCGCCCTTCATCCGGCTGGCGGATCGCTACGCCTTGATGCTGTTGCCGGTCACACTCGCTGTGGCGGGTGCCGCCTGGGGGCTGTCGGGCGATGTCATCCGGGGGCTCGCCGTGCTGGTCGCCGCAACGCCCTGTCCACTGATCATTGCCGCACCGGTAGCCTTCATTGCGGGCGTCGCCCAGGCCGCGCGCAAGGGCATTCTCATTAAAGGCGGCGGTCCTCTAGAGGCGCTGGCTCGTGCCCATACTGTCATGTTCGATAAGACGGGTACGCTGACTGTTGGCGGCGCCCGGCTGGTGGCGATTGAGACGGCAGCGGACGAAAGCGCCGACAGCGTTTTGCAACTTGCCGCCTCACTCGAACAGGCGTCGCATCATGTGATGGCGGCGGCGATTGTCGCCGCAGCGGTGGCCAAAGGGTTGCCGCTGAAAATGGCTGAGATTGTGAAGGAGACGATGGGAGCTGGCCTGGAAGGGACGCTCGATGGCCGGCTGATCCGGGCCGGTTCGTACCCTCTCGTGTTTGGCGCCAAACGCCCCGAGCCCTGGGCCCAACGGACCATCCGCCGTGCCTCTTGGCGCTCAGCTTTGACCGTGTTCGTCAGTGCTGATGGCAAGCCGATGGGTGCGCTGCTCCTGGCCGATGAACTCAGGCAAGAGACGCCGCAAACTGTCGCTGCGCTGCGGCATGCTGGAATTTCGCGCATCGTCATGGTCACAGGCGACCGCGCCGACACCGCCGAAACCATCGCGGCGGCCCTGGATCTCGACGCCGTTCTTGCCGACCGCGCGCCAGCCGACAAAGTTGCGGCCGTGTCTGCCGAGCAGAAGCAGCATCCCACGATCATGGTCGGCGATGGCATCAACGATGCTCCTGCCCTGGCTGCAGCCGATGCCGGCATCGCCATGGGGGCTCGCGGCGCCAGTGCGTCGTCGGAAGCTGCCGACGTGGTTATCCTGGTGGATCGGCTGGACCGGGTCGCCGACGCTGTCACGATTGCCCGGCGGGCCCGCCGCATTGCCGTCCAAAGTATTGTCGTTGGGCTATCGTTGTCGGGAGTAGCGATGGTGTTGGCTGCCTTCGGCTGGTTGACGCCGGTCGCTGGTGCGCTGTCCCAGGAGGCAATCGATGTTGCCGTCATACTCAATGCTTTACGTGCGCTCAGTCCTGGTCGCAGCTCAATCAAGCCATCCTTGAGCGAAAGCTCAGTGCGCGTTCTGCATGACGAGCACCGGGCCATGCAAGACAGCCTCGACCGGCTCCGAGCCATTGCGGATGCCCTGGACGACGCCAAGCCGGACATGGCTGTCGCTTTGATAGCGGAAGCCAACGGTATCGTCAGCAAGCGCATCGTTACGCACGAGCGCGGCGATGAAATCACAGTCTATCCGCGCCTCGCCAAGGACCTGACCCAGATCAATGGTCTCTCGGCCATGAGCCGCGCGCATCGCGAGATTCTGCATTCGGCTCGGCTGCTGTCGCGATTGGCCAATGGATTGATGCCAGACGATGCGGACCGGTATCTGGTGCGCGATGCACAGCGTGTCATTGAATCCATCGAAGCGTTGGTGCGCCTGCATAATGCGCAGGAAGAAGACATTTATGATCGCGCCGCGGCCTGACGGCATCTGGAAGGAAACACAATGAGCCTGCGCCATCTAGGACAGTTCTTTGCGCCAAAATCCGTCGCCCTGATCGGCGCCAGCACCAGGGCCGGCTCGGTCGGTCACACGGTCCTTGCCAACATGATGGGCAGCGGCTTTGCCGGGGCGATTTGGCCGGTGAACCCGAAATATCGGCAAATCGCAGATCTGCACTGCTATCCATCCGCTAACGCCCTGCCCGCCGCCCCAGACCTCGCCGTCCTGATGACGCCGCCAGCGACCATCCCTGATCTTACGGCAGATCTTGTCGCCAAAGGAACCAAGGCGGCCATTGTCATCACCGGCGGCCTCGATCAGCCGGCGACGGAGCGTATGCTGGCAAACGCGCGTGCGGGCGGCCTCAGGCTGGTCGGGCCCAACTGCCTCGGCGTTCTGGCGCCGCCAGTGGGCCTCAATGCCAGCTTTTCAGAAGGGGCGCCGTTGCTCGGCAATCTGGCGCTTGTCTCCCAATCCGGCGCCATCGTCGCTGCCATGCTCGATTGGGCCAAGGGGCGCGGTATCGGCTTTTCGTATGTGGTCTCGGTTGGCAATATGCTTGATGTCGATGTCGATGACCTGCTCGACTATTTGGCGGGCGATCCTAAGTCCAAGGCAATTCTGCTCTATCTCGAATCGATCACGGAGGGTGCGCGCTTCATGTCGGCGGCCCGCAGTGCCGCGCGGGCAAAGCCGGTGATCGTCATCAAGGCCGGCCGGCATCCAGAAGCCGCAAAGGCCGCCACGTCCCACACCGGAGCCATGACGGGGTCGGACGACGTGTACGACGCGGCCTTCGAGCGCGCCGGGCTTGTCCGCGTGACCGAGCTTGAGCATCTGTTCTCGGCCGCCGAAGTGCTGGCGCATGGCGGCCGTTTAAGCGGTGAAAGGATCGCCATTGTCACCAATGGTGGCGGCGCGGGCGTGCTGGCGGTGGATCGCTTGCAGGATTTAGGTGGCACGCTGGCGGCGGTGTCGCCAGAGACACTGGCCGTCCTTGAGCGGACAATGCCGGTGGGTTGGTCGCATGGCAATCCAGTCGATATCATTGGCGATGCGGGGCCGGATCGCTACCGCACTGCAATGGCCGCCGTGCTCGACGATCCACAATGTGACGCCCTTCTTGTTTTCAACTGCCCCCTTGGCATTGCCTCCAGCACGGACGCCGCCAGTGCTGTGGTCCAAGCTGTTGCCAACGCAAGCACGCGCAAACCTGTGTTCGCCGCCTGGCTCGGGGCGGGCGCCGTTGCAGAGGGACGCAAGATCCTCACCGAAGCCAGCATTCCAACCTTCGAAACACCGGCTTCTGCGGTCGATGGCGTGATGCACCTTGTCCGCTACGAGCGGGCCCAAAGGTCGTTGCAACGGGTACCCCCCGTCGGCGCCGGCGACCAATTGGCGGACAGTCAGGCGGCCAAACGTGTTATTGTTGCAGCGTTGGCGGACGGCCGCGCGCTGTTGTCGGAGGCCGAGGCCAAGGCCGTTCTGGCAGCTTACGCAATACCTGTCGCAGAAACGCTCATTGCCAAGACGCCCGATGACGTGGCGGTGATGACGGACCGCATGCTTAAGGGTCTCAAACCGGGCGCGCGGGCCGTCCTTAAAATCTGGTCGCGCGATGTTTCGCACAAATCCGATGTTGGCGGCGTCCGGTTGAATATTTTGAGCGGCGCGGAGGCGAAGGCGGTTGCGCAATCCATGCTGTTCAATGTCGAGCGTTTGCGGCCGGGGACCAAGCTCGACGGCTTCATGGTCCAGCCGATGATCGAAAAAGCGGACGCCATTGAACTCATTGTCGGCCTGGCCGAGGATCCGGTGTTCGGCCCCATCGTCTTGTTTGGCGCCGGGGGGACTGGGGTCGAAGTGATCAAGGACAAGGTTTTGGCGCTGCCTCCGTTGGACGCCGTCCTCGCCCGGTCGATGATCGAGCGCACAAGGATCTATCGCCAGCTGCGAGGCTACCGCGACCGGCCAGCCTGTGATCTCGATGCGATTGTTCAAACGCTGATCCGCATTGCTGAATTGGCGGCTGACCGGCCGGAAATCCAGGAGTTGGACATCAATCCGCTGCTTGCCGACGCCAATGGGGTGATCGCGCTCGATGCCCGCATCGTCATCCGTGCGGTGCCAGCGCAACTGCGGCGTGGCCAGCGCTTTGCCATCCGGCCCTACCCTAAGGATCTCGAAAAGCAACTGACGCTCTCCGATGGGAGAGTTGTCTCGCTGCGCCCCGTTAAACCCGTGGATGAGCGGCTCTATACGGAGTTTCTTGCCCAAATGTCAGCCGAAGACATGCGCCTGCGGTTCTTTAGTCCGATCAAGGAACTCTCACACGCCTTTGTCGCGCGGCTGACCCAGATCGACTACGCGCGGCAGATGGCTCTGATCGCCCTTGATCCCAAGACCGGTGAATTGCTCGGAGTGTCGCGCTTTTCCGCCGATCCGGATCTGCTGGCGGCCGAATATGCGGTGCTGGTCCGTACTGACTTGCACGGTCTTGGGTTGGGATGGCAGCTTATGCAACACTTGATCGATCATGCCCTCGCGCTTGGCGTCGCTGAACTCTATGGTCACGTTCTGCGCGAGAACGTGACCATGCTGGCGATGGCAATGGAACTCGGTTTCAACGTTGAGTCCAATCCCGAAGATCACGGCGTGTTCCGCGTCTCACTCAAGCTAGCCAAAGCCTAAAGACGTTAAATATCGGTCACGGAGACGACCCGAAAGGTTCGCATGTGGTCCTTGTGCTCACGGATTGATACATATTCACCAATCCGGATGAGGTGCTGGCTGAACCGATAGCCGGCCTCCTCATCGTCTGCGGCATCGGGATCGTCATAATGGAACGCCCACGAACCACCGGGCTTATGGACGAGGAGGCCGCGTTCGTCGATCTCGCCTTTCCAGAAGCGGCGAACGGCACATCGCTCGCGGTGGGTCTTCCAGGCTGCGGCGTCAAGGTGATCATCCGGCGTTAGTGGCGCGACGAATTCGTAGCCGCGCTCATTGCTGCCTTCTGGGAAGTCATGATCGCGGGCCAATTCGAGGCGAATTTTCTTGAGGTGCATGTCGATCCTCCCAACGGGTCTCATCTATTTCGTGAACCCAACAGGCCAAAGAGACCATGATCCAAGTCAAGTGGCTGATTTCGTCGCTAGGGCGTTAGTTTAGCCCAAACCTGGCGATGAACCAGGACTTGGCAATATGAGTGAGAGCTGCGTAACCCGCCAAAATTGCAAGCAGCCAAAGCCAATAGGATGGAGGCAGGGGAACAAAGCCCAGTGCGCTGCCGACCCCACTGTAGGGCAGTGCAATGCCGATCCCGGCCACAATCAGGCTGGTGGCGATCAGAGCGGCGCTTGGCCAACTCTCCAGAAACGGGACCTTCGCTGTACGGATGATGTGGATGATCAAGGTTTGCGTCAGCAGCGATTCGACGAACCAGCCGGTCTGGAACAAGGCGGGATTGCCCCAGGCGTTGAACACGACCAGCATCAGCGCATAAGTCGCGTAGTCAAAGATTGAGCTAATAGGACCAATCAGCAGAACAAACTTCTCGATGTTACCGATATCCCATCGCCGTGGAACCGCCAGATACTCCGTATCAACAGTGTCAGTGGGGATCGCGGTCTGTGATAGATCATAGAGGAGATTGTTCGTCAGCACCTGGATCGGCGCCATCGGCAGAAACGGCAGAAACACACTTGCGCCAAGCACGCTGAACATGTTTCCGAAACTCGAACTGGCACCCATCTTGAGATACTTGGTGATGTTGCCAAACACTTTTCGCCCTTCAAGTACGGCATCACTGAGGACGCCCAGGTTCTTTTCCAGCAAAATAATGTCGGCTGATTCCTTGGCGATATCGACTGCGCTGTCGACCGAAATCCCGACATCGGCGGCTTTCAGGGCAGGACCGTCATTGATACCGTCGCCAAGAAAGCCGACGACGTGATCCTTCAGTTGCAAGGCATGAATGATTGCCGCCTTCTGAGCTGGTGACACTTTGGCAAAAACCGAGACGGACTCGGCGAGGCCGGCGAGTTGTAGCGGCGTCAAGGTGTCGATCTCGGAGCCGAGCACGATCCGGTCGACGGCCAAGCCAACATCACGGCAGATTTTTCTCGATACAATGTCATTGTCGCCGGTGAGGATCTTCACCGTGACGCCACGTGCCTTCAGGGCCGCAATCGCTGGCGCAGCTGACTCCTTTGGCGGGTCCAGAAACGCAATGTAGCCCAGCAATGTCAGGCCACTCTCGTCAATGATCGAGCAGCCAGGCTGTTCCGCCGGAATGGTCTTATGGGCGACGGCAACAACACGAAAACCGTCGGCGTTCAGGGCTGCTGTGGTTGCTTTGGCGGAATCATGATGGCTTGCGTCCAATGCCCCACTTTTGCCATCGCTTTCGAACTGCGTGCAGACTGAAAGAATCTCTTCGACCGCGCCCTTGCAGATGAGAAGGTGTTTGTTGTCGTCGCCTGCAAGCAGGACCGACATCCGCCGGCGTTCGAAATCAAAGGGAATTTCGTCAATCTTGTGGAATCTTGTGGCGACATCAAGTGTCTCTTCCAACTCCACATGCTTCAAGACGGCGACGTCCAGAAGGTTTGTCAGGCCCGACTGGAAGTAGCTATTCAGATAGGCATATTCGAGCACGCGCCTTGACTCGTGGCCGGCAATATCCAGATGCCGCTTCAAGATGATCCGGTCCTGCGTCAGGGTTCCGGTTTTGTCGGTGCACAACACGTCCATGGCACCGAAATTCTGGATGGCATTCAGTCGCTTGACGATGACCTTTTTCTTCGACATCGCTAAGGCGCCCTTAGCAAGGTTGACGGTCACGATCATCGGCAGCATTTCAGGGGTCAGCCCAACGCCGACCGCGACGGCGAACAACAAGGCTTCGAGCCAATTGCCCCGGACGACGCCGTTGATGACGAACACCAGCGGCACCATGATGGCGATGAAGCCGATCATCAGCCACGTGAAGCGGGCGATGCCCTTGTCGAAACTCGTCAGCACCCGTTGTTCTGAGATCTTGCCTGCGACCTGGCCGAAGGCTGTGTTGGCGCCAGTGAGGACGACGACGCCGGTACCGATGCCGCTGACGACAGCACTGCCCATGAAGCAAATGTTGGGCAAATCGAATGCAGTCGCCGACGCGGTTTGAGCTGGAGGCACATGCTTTTCGAGAGGCATCGCCTCGCCGGTGAGTACGGATTGATTGATGAAGAGATCCTTGGTGGTGATGAGCCGCAAATCGGCAGGAATCATAGCGCCTGCGGACAGCAGGACGATGTCGCCGGGCACAACGTGATCTATCAGGATATCGAATGGCTTCGGCGCGCCAGTCGCATCACGCCGGCGCACTGTCACTTTGGTGGTAACCATCTGCTGCAGTTTGGCGGCGGCCTGGTTTGAGCGGTGTTCCTGCAAGAAGGTGAGCGTGACACTGAGGACCACCATGATGGCGATCACGATGGCGGCGCGGGCATCACCAAGAAAGTAGGACACGACGGCGAGACCAATGAGGAGCAGGTTGAGGGGATTGATCGCTCCACTGACAATCTCGGCAAGTGCCGTTTGCTGGTCCCCGTGTGCGACACGGTTTGGCCCGGCCGAGCGCAAGCGGTTGTCTGCCTCATTGGCCGCGAGGCCTTCAGACGAACTGTTCAGACTGAGGAGGGCTTGATCTATGGTGAGATGGGAAATATCTCCCAGAACCGCCTCGCCTTGCGAGGCTGCGGGGGTCACGTGGCCGGCTTCAGGTGATATCTGCCAAGGCCACAGCTTGGCGAACTGCGCCGATGCAAAGTTAGTCATGGACGCTACATTCGAGGCAATGCGATCCGGTGACCTTGATCATGGTCAAGTCCGCCGCGTGAATTCAACCCAGGGCCGATCTGGCGTTGGCGAGCGTATCTTCGGCGGTGCCGTCAGCCTCAATATGCGTCCAGCTCACGTGGCCGGTTCCGTTGGCGAACTGCGCTTCGACAACGGGCGTCGTCGCGTCCGAGGCGTCACCCTGGCGCAAGCTCACACGATGCGTTGCTATAGCTTTGCCGGCGGTTAGCCAGACACCGGAGAACGGTACTCCGGAGCGCCGCGCTACGGCCTCGATGTTTGTCCGCTCGGCAGGTAACAGGAATGCGGCGTCCACAACCACCGAACAGCCGCTTCGCAGAACCTGCCGGGCTCTGCGCAGCAATCGGTCGTACACCTTGCTGTTGGTCTCAGGAGTGTAGGCGTTCGACGCCAACCGCTCGGTCTCGCGTGCCCCGGACATGGCCTTGCGTTCGATATCGCTGCGCAAGTGAATGGCACCCGGGAATGCGCCGATTTCTGATGCGAGTGAGCTGGCCAAAGTCGATTTGCCCGTGCCCGAATAGCCGCCGATGGCAACTAGCTGACTGTGTCTCGGCGCAAGATAGCCCATCGCCTTTTCGACATAGCGCCGGGCTTCCGCATCGGCCTTTTCATGTGCGGTGCCAGTCAGGCCTTGCCCACGCTCCACCGCGACCATGGCCCTGATCCCGGCGCGCAGTGCAAGGAACAACGGCAGGGCGCGAAGTCCATGGATGTCGAGATCCCGTTGCCCGATCTGGAGATAACGGTTCAGCAACAGATTGGCTGCGGGTGCAAAGCCGCGAACGTCCAGGTCCATGATCAGAAAGGCGAGATCGTAGAGAACATCGATGGTTGCAAGCGTTTCGTCGAATTCAAGGGCATCAAACAAAACCGGCTTATCATCGATCAGTACAATGTTGCCAAGGTGCAGATCACCGTGGCAGCGGCGGACACAACCCTGGCGCCCACGGAGCTTCAGGCAGAAGCGGATCGCATGGAGTTCGTGTTGCATCCGGCCGATCAGTGTGTCGATGATGTGTTGCGGCAGCGTGCTTGGTGTTGCGGCAAAAACCGTCCGCAGTTCGTCGACTATGCCGCCGATCCGCGCAGCTCCGGCCAGGGTGATAAGCCGCGCAGCTTGATCATGCTGCGCCAAAATCCTTGTCGCCAAACGTCCAATGAGGTCAGCTGATGGCGGTGTTCGCTCGAACCTGGCGCTGAGAATGTTCGTCGACGGGAAACGCCGCATATGCAACGCCCATTCCAACACCTCGCCATGTCCGTCTATCGCAAGTTGGCCAGTACTGTCGCGGGTGATCGGGACAACGCCGAGATAGATATCGGGAGCATTGATGCGGTTAACCGCAAGTTCGTGCAGGCAGATCCGGCGCCGCTTCTCCAGCGCCGAGAAATCGAGATAAGCGTAGGTTACGGCGCGCTTGATCTTGTAGGCATGAGAACCGGCCAGAAAGACAATGGCCGCATGGGTTTGAATGCGTTCGACGTGGCCGGGTCCGCTGCCGTCTTGAGCCGGGTACGCATTTGGGTCCGAGAGGAAAGCGACGACGTCGACCTGCTCGTCCTGACTATCGACATGCAATGGCGCGGTGCTGCTGTTCGACATGGTAGACGTCTCCTGTCTCGTGCGCAGTCTGCCCTTAGCGTCACTTCGCCCTTTTGATCTGCGTCAATGCCGGCGGGGACTCGATCTGCCCCTTTGAAATTGGAACTTTTGCAGGCCGCATCCCGGAACGAGCCGCATGGAGTACAAAGACTACTACAAGGTGCTGGGGCTTGAGCGAGACGTCGCTCAGGACGAGATCAAGCGCACTTACCGTAAACTTGCCCGCAAGTTTCATCCGGACGTCAACAAGGAGCCTGCGGCTGAGGCGAGGTTCAAGGAGATCGGCGAGGCCTACGCGGTGCTCAAGGAAGTGGAGAAACGCGCGGCGTATGATCACCTGGGCCAGGGTTGGCAACCCGGACAGGACTTCCAGGCCCCAGAGAATTGGGACGCCGGATTTGAGTTTTCCGGTGGCGAGCCGAATGGATCGGGTGGCGGTTTCAGCGACTTCTTCGAGACATTGTTCGGCAGACTGCATCAAGGCGGGTCTACACCTCGAGGCCAAACTGCCTTTCGGGCGCGAGGCGAGGATCACCATGCCAAGGTACTGATCGATATCAGCGATAGCTTTAAGGGCGCCGAACGCTCAATCTCGCTACGGGTTCCCGATATCGACGAGACTGGCCATATACGGCTCCGCGACCGGACGCTGAAAGTGCAGGTTCCCAAAGGGATCATGGATGGTCAGCATGTGCGGCTCAAAGGTCAGGGTGCGCCGGGTCTCGGCGGAATGCCGGCGGGCGATCTCTATCTCGAAGTTCAGTTCAAGCCGGACAAATTCTATCGTGCCGATGGGCGCAATCTTTACATGAAGCTGCCGGTCACGCCTTGGGAGGCGGCTCTCGGCGCCAGTGTGCAACTTTCAACGCCGCAAGGGCCCATCATGCTAAAGATTCCGGCCGGATCGGCTCAGGGCCGTGAACTGCGGATCAAGGGGCGCGGTATTCCGGCGGCAGAACCGGGCAATCTCTATGCCGTTCTCAATATCGTCCTGCCGCTGGCGAACACAGACAAGGCGAAGAAGGCCTACGAGGACATGGCGCGTGGCCTAGCATTTGATCCGCGGGCAGAATTAGGAGCTTGATGGCCGATGACCGCCTCCGTGATCCAGCCGTTCGATACAGAGATCGTAGACGCGCAAGCCATCTATACGCTTGAGGAACTGTGTGCCGTCTGCCTTGTGGAGGCCGCCTGGGTCGTCGATTTGATCGAGTTCGGCGTCATAGACACCAATGGCCGGCCAAGGCCAGAGTGGCAGTTTGCCGGCCTCAGCGTCGTTCGAGTGGCCAAGGCCAAGCGGCTGGAACGAGATCTAAGCCTGAACCCGCCTGGAATAGCGCTGGTGTTGGATTTGCTGGAACGGATTGACATGCTGCAAGCGCAACTTGGACCCGTGTGAAATGCGTTCCAATGAGGAACTGGCCCCCGATTGCGGGCCAAGTCCACCGCCAGACAGTCCTCACGCGCCTTCCGTATCCACCGGCGCATTGCGTTGGAACGCGCGAGGCTTCATCTCGTGGTCGGCTCTGAAATAGTCGCGGGCGTGCGCTACCAATTGTTTATCTGTAGGGTGATCAATCGTCTCGACCCCAGCGATGTGCTCGACCAGCCTCGGTTCGTGCCGATGCATGTGCTTGACCAATTCGGTCTTGGCATTTGCCGGGCCCGTGATGAGGATCGCTGTCGATCCGGCAAGGGCGGCAGTCACGCGCTCATAGTAATGCTTGTCCTCGGCCGCGTGTCCGGCGCCGATCGTATTGGCTTTATGATGAAGGCGGATCGACGGATTGTCTGGGTGCAGCACCAGCTGCTCGACGCCGTCGCGGTCGAAGTAGAACACGCGGGCCTCGTGATGATCGATCCAGACAACCGCGTGATAGTGGCCGGTCATGTTGTTTCCTTCGGATTATCCAGTGGTGCGCGCAAAGATGCCACCGAGCCGCGATCCTCTGTTTGATCGAGATCAAACCGAACGAGGAGCCTGTCGATAACTGAATAGTTTTTGACTTTCACGGGCGCAACCGCAGGCAGCATAGGATCGCGCCAATCGTCCCCATATAGATAAAATTGATAAGGAACCCTGTGCACCGGCATGCAATTTTGACCCCTCTATCGGGGTAATCGGCGTCGAATTGTGACCCCACCCCGGAAGGCTCAAGTTTGCCGCTCGAAGTGATTCGCGAGCGGGGGCACAGCAGGGGGATGATCACGGTGGATACGATTGGGAAAGTGCGTCGGGCGTTTTTCGTCCAGGGGCGCAAGGTCAAAGCGAACGCTCGCGAGCAGCGGCTGTCGCGCAATACGGTTCGCGATATTGGCTGGTTGCTTCCGCGGCAAGCGGCTTAAGCAATGTGCGGGCCGGGGTGGCGCCGGAGGCGACCGCGCGGCGTGATCTTGCGTTCGTGCGCTAAAATCGTGCGCGGTCGTTCACGACTTCCGACGCGATGCCGGCCAAGATACTGGCAAGCTCGCCAAGAAACATGAGTTAAGGTTGCGGCAGTACTATCCAAGTCTAGGCAAGCAGGAGTTGATGAAACTTCAGTGATCCGCGCACGCCAAACAGTCCAAGCGCGCGCCGCCTCAAGACCTATCTCGGCAGAGTCATCCGCGAAATCAGACGTCAAGTTGCAGACAATCTGTTTCTCGACAAAATCCTCCGCCCAAAGCTGGATCTCGTCCAACGTAGGCATGATCAGGAGCACGGACAGCGCGGTCAGAAGGTCTACTCCATCCTCGCGCCAGAGGTCGAATGCAGCCGCAAATGCAAGGCGCACTAGCTTTATAAGTTCGGCGTCAAGGTATCGGTGGCCAAGACCGTGAACGGCTCGCCCGAACTCTGGGCGCTGAGCCCACACTGGGGCTTTATACAGCCCTGTCTGATGAGTAATCGCGCCTGGATCTGCACCTCGGTGTCAGTTATCAGGGTCGATGATAGCTTCTGCTTCGATTTCGACATCGTAGCTGCCGACGAGATTGCTGACTTCAACAAGCGTGTTGGCTGGTTGAATGTCGCCAAAGACGCGGCCATGCACGAAAGCGACAGCCTCCCATTGCGACACGTCGCGCATGAAGATACGAGTGCGCACAACATCGGTCATGGATGCGCCTAAGGCCGACAGGCTGGCGGCGATTTTATCGAGGATGTATACGGTCTGCCCTGCGGGATCGCCTGGGCAAATAATCTCCCCGCTGCCGTGGGTCGCGGTGGTGCCGCTGACCAGGACCCGATCGCGGATGCGGACGGCGCGACTGTAGCCGCAGATTTTCTCCCATTGGCTGCCCGTATCGACGCGCAAACGGCCGGGGCGGCCAGGGACAGGTACGGATTTGTAGACCTTTTCAACGCCCGCCAAGTGATGAGACAGGTCGCCAGACGCGGTCAGAAAAGGAGGCTTGCGGTATTCATCGCCGCAATCGCCAGGCGGTGGTGTAGAACCTGCGAAGGCAGCGTCGAGGCGGGCGTGGTCGCCGGCATCGAGCTCAAACGAGAAGGCACTCAAATTGTCAACGGAATGGTCGCGCTCGCTCGGCCGGCAACCGACGATCACGGCGGCGACGGCGGGCTGTTCCAACACCCAACGCGTCGCGACATTGGCGATGGAGACCTGGTGGCGTTTGGCGATGGCATCGAGCGCCGCAAGAATAGTCTGAAAGGCACCCCAACCGCCTATAGCGGCGACAAACCGGCGGTATTTCATCTTGCTCCAGTCGGCGATGTCTCCGGCGGCGGGTTCAGGCGCGCCGAGCCATTTTGCCGACAGCAGGCCGCCTGCCAATGTGCCATAGGCCAGTAGCCGCACACCGTGGGTCCGGCAGAACGTACTCATGTCACCGGCCGCGCGCCGGTCCAGCACGGAGAATGACACCTGATTGGTGCGCACCGGGAAACCATGCTTGATCAGAACCCGTAAGTGATCCGTATTGAAGTTGGTGACGCCCAGTTCACGGATCATCCCTTCGCTGCGTAGGGTGACAAGTTCGCGCATCGCATCGATGTAAGCTGGATGTTCGTACACCCACCAATGCAGTTGCAGAAGGTCTATGCGAGGCACGCTGAGCCGGTCGAGGCTGCGTTGGATACCGGTGCGCACAACGTCCCGTGTCATGGCGCCGGGCGCCGGGCACCATTTGGTGAAGGCCTGTCCGGCCCCCGGACGCTGCTTCAAGAGCAGTCCTGTGATGACTTCGGCGCTGCCGTAATGATCAGCCATGTCGAGCGTGTCGAAACCAGTATCGGCATAGGCGGCAAGCGCAGTAGCGGCGGCGTTCCGGTCGATTGTCCGCCCATCGCGCTCCAAGTCCGCCACCTGCCACAGGCCCATGATCATACGGCTGATGTTGAGGCCGGGCGCGAGCTCAACGCGGTCAGGCAGGAATGGGTTGAGCATATTTTCCTCGCATGATCAAACACGTCGGGCGCCGCGTGGGCGCCCGATGGAGAGTTACGTGGCGGCAAACTGCAGCCTACTTCGCCAGCTTCAATTTGATGCCATCGACATCTGCTGTCGACATCTCGCCGACAGTCGTGATCTCGCCGTCCTTGATCTTCCACAGACGGAACGGCCCGGTGATGTCGCCGAACTGATCGAAGAACACCGGCCCGATGACGCCTTCATACTTGATTGGCTTGCCGTCCTTAATCAGGCCGAGTGCCTTGGCGAACTCGTCCTTGCCTGCATGGATCGGCGTGCCCTTAGGATCGAGCACCTTGTTGATGGCGTCCTTAATGGCGGCGCTGTCGGCTTTGCCGGCCTGGGCGATGGCGAGGCCGACGATGGCTCCGGCGTCATAAGAGCGGTCAGCGGCCGGGTTGGTGGGTTCAATGTTCGAGAACGCCTTGTATGTCTTGTTGAAATACTCAGTCGACGCTGTCGGGCTGGTGCCGGAAGATGTGCCGTAAGCGTCGTTGAGATATTTCGGGCCGACATTCTTGACGAAGTCGGCGCTGTTCATGCCGTCGTTGAGCAAGAACTTGGCCGGGCCACCCTTCGAGATCCAACTGCGGGCGATGGTGGTGCCGTCGACCGGGTAGCTCACCAGATAGAGCGCATCCGGCGCGCCTACCATGCCTGCCGTGACCTCGGCATCGTAACTCGCCTGCTTCTCATTATACGGCGTAACTGAAACGATCTCGCCGCCGAGCGCTTTGTAGGCGGCAGTGAACTCCTTCACCATGTTGACGCCAAAATCGTTGTTGACGTGGATGATCGACAGTTTTTTCAGGCCTTGGTCTAGGGCGTATTTGGCGGCGGCGACGCCCTGCAGGGCATCCGAAGTGATGGTACGGAAGAACATGCCATTGGTCTTGCCTTCGCGGCCGAGATTGGTGAGCGTCGGCGAGGACGAGGCGGGCGACACCTGCACCACTTTGGCGGGACCGGTCACCGAGGTAAGGATCGGGATCGATACGGACGAAATGATGCCGCCGATGATCACCGGCACATGCTTGATTTCGACCAACTGCTTGGCGGCATCGACCGCGCCCGTGCCCGTGCTCTGGCTGTCGCGCGTATCGGCGACGACCTTGCAGCCGCCGTTGACGCCGCCGGCGTCATTGATGTCGCGGAAAGCCATCTCCACGGACTTGGCGCCAGCCTGGCCGTATTCGCCGGCAGGGCCAGTCAGTTCCATGACGACGCCGACAGTCACCGAGCAATCGGCGGCGAAGGCTGGGGTTGCGGCTGCCGTGGCAAGTACGGCAAGCGAGGCGATTAGAGTTGTCTTCAACGTGTCCTCCCGTTTTTCCAAGTCATTGCGCAGTGCTGAGATTGTATTTCATGATCGAGCCGTGCCGCCCGGTGCGGTCCCGTTCAAGGTCGTAGACGTCACCGCTAAGGGGCCGAAGCTGAGCCAGAAGGGCGGCAATTTGCGACCGGTCGCTTTGGTCAAGCTGATCGTTTGACAGGCTCACATTGGCACGGAGATGCGCGCCGGTGGTGGCTCCGACGATCACAGCGGCAACTTGAGGCTGGTCCAGAACAAATCGGCTCGCGATCTGGGCGATACCGGTATCTTTCCGTTGGGCGATGGCGCTGAGGCCGGCGAGCAAGTGTTGCAACGCGGCCCATCCGCCCACGTCGTCGATGATCAGTTTGTATTTCACCAGCGAGCGGTTCGGCAACGGATGATCCGGTTCGGGCATGCCCAGCCAGCGATCTGACAGGAAGCCGCCGGCAAGTGAGCCGTAGCACAAGAGGCTCACGCCCAACTCAGCAAGGTGGCGAGCGGGACGGCGGTCAAGTAGAGAGTACTGCACTTGCGCGCTGGTGAGCGGCACGCCCGCGTCCAGAAACGCCCGCACACCTTCGGTGCTGAAATTAGTCACGCCAATCCTGTCGATTTTTCCGGCTTGCTGCAACTCCTGCAACCATAGCGCCGTCTGCACGGCCCCTGGAATCGCCAAATCCCACCAATGAAATTGGACCAGATCGAGCCGCGCCATGCCGAGCCGCTTCAGGGAACGGTCAATGATTGCCTCAACATCGGCCTTGCGGATGCGTGGCAGGAGTTCGAGGTCGGGAACGAATTTGGTGTGGATTTTCAGGCGTTCCAAAGCCGAGGCGCCCGCGAACTTCGCAAGCTGGACACGCAAGGCACCATAGAGGTCTTCGACACCGGTATAGATATCCGCGCAGTCAAACGTCGTGATGCCCGCCAAAAACGCCGAGACAAGATCCGCCACCGCCCGGCCGGGCGTGACCTCGCCATGCCCGCCTGCCAGTTGCCATCCGCCGCGAATGACGCGCGAGATTTGGTAAACCGGCGCCAGTTCCACCCTTTCCATGGCAACCATCAACTGGCCCCCTTCGGCAGGGTAACGGCAGTCACTGCGGCATGCGAGAACTTGCGCTTGCCTTGCCGCGTAATGCGGAACCGCGACGGGCAGTTGGGGTCCGGGCAGGCGACCTCGCCGTCGCTCGACATCCAGTCATTGGCGTGAGTCACCCGCTGTTTGGCGGGCAACAGCGGCAACAGCGCGGCAAGCGAATAAATAGAAAAGCCCTGGCCCGGCGGCAATTTCAGCATCTCGCCGTGCAGCTCGAAGTAGTCGCCAACTTTGGCACCGCAATACAGCTTGGCGCCCGCCGGGGCCACCACGTCGACGCGCAAATCATACAACTCGAACTCGTCGTCCACGGCGCGTCATCCTTAACGAGGCGTGCCGCAGTGTGGCGTCTTGTCAGCCCATGTTCTTGTCATTAAGCTCGCAATTGCAAGCTGAAAATCAAGACCACGAGCGCGCGCTCGCGGGTGGGGGCCGTCGTTCGAATGTTGCGCGTAGAGGCTGTCACAAAGGGCTTTGGCGGCGCACCGGTTGTCGATGGCGTGTCGTTCGCCGTTGCCGAAGGCGAAATTGCCGGGCTGATCGGGCCGAACGGCGCTGGCAAGACGACCATGTTCAATCTGATTGCCGGAAGCCTGACACCGGATGCCGGACAAATCCTGCTGAACGGCGTTCGCATCGATGGCCAGCCACAGCACGCACGCGCCGGGCATGGCCTCAGCCGCACATACCAAACACCAAAACCGTTTCCAGGCATGACCGTGATCGAGAACATTATGGTGGCGGCGCGCGGCCAGGTGGGCGAGGGCATCCTGCCCAATTTCTTGCAGCCTGCGCGCGTCAGGGCCGAAGACCGCCGGACGCTTGAGCGGGCGAAGGAGGTGGCCGAGTTCGTCGGCCTCACGCGTCTGGCGCATGAGCCGGCCCGCGTCTTGTCGGGCGGACAGCGCAAGCTGCTGGAGCTTGCCCGTGTACTGATGACCGGGCCACGGCTGGTGCTACTCGATGAGCCCGCTGCCGGGGTCAATCCGGCACTGCTTGAAACAATCGCAGGCAAAATCCTGGAATTGAACGGTCAAGGGATCACCATCTGCATCATCGAGCACAATATGGGGCTGGTGGCGCGGCTGTGCCAGCGCGTTCTCGTTATGGCGGCGGGTCAGTTGATTGCGCAAGGCAAGCCCGCTCACGTGTTGCGCGATCCCGCCGTTATCGAGACTTATCTGGGCGGAGTAGCCGTGTGACAGCGCCCATCCTCGAAGCAACCCGGATCGTGGCTGGCTACGAGCCAGGACTGCCGATCGTGCGTGGCGCGAGCATTGCCGCCAAGGCGGGTGAGATCACCGCCATTCTAGGCCCCAACGGCGCGGGCAAGTCCACACTGATCAAGGCCATTGCCGGTCTGGTCTTGGTGTCATCAGGGAAAATCACGCTGGCTGATGCCGATATCACTGAGACGCCTGCACATCAACATATCCGCCAAGGCCTCGCCTTTGTACCGCAAACGGAGAATGTGTTTGCGGGCATGAGCGTCGAGGAGAATCTGAAGATCGCTGTGCACATTCTGCCGAAGGCGGCGCGGGCGGACCGGCTGGAAAAGACTTTTGCGCTGTTTCCAGATCTCGCCCGGCAGCGGCAACTGCTGGCGGGCCGCCTTTCGGGCGGACAACGGCAAATGTTAGCGGCGGCGCGGGCGTTGGTGGTCGAGCCCCGGGTGCTCATGCTGGACGAACCCTCGGCAGGCCTGTCGCCCAAATTCGTTGCCAGCGTATTCGCCAAACTGGTGGAGATCCGGCAGATCGGTGTCGCCATCGTGCTGGTCGAGCAGAACGTGCGCGCCGCGCTTGCGATCGCCGACAGGGCCTATGTGTTGGTCGAGGGTGAGAATCGCCATGAGGGCACAGCCCGCGATCTCGCGAACGATCCGAATGTTGCTGCGCTTTATTTTGGTGCTCATACGGAGCGTGCAGCGTGAATTTGCAGTTCGTTGCTGACGGTCTCGCGATGGGTGCCATGATCGGTCTGGGCGCTATCGGTCTCACCTTGACCTATTCGATCCTGCGCTTTGCCAATTTCGTGCATGGCGAGTTCATCGCCTGGGGCGCCTACACCGGGCTCGTTGTGGCCAACGGACTGATAGTTCTGTCGCCGAAATCCGGATCGTTCGGCCCCTTCTCTTTCGGTTGGGCGTTGCTGATTGGTCTTTTTGCCGCAATGCTGTGCGGAGTGGCACTGGCCCTGCTGGTTGACAAGTTCGCGTTCAAGCAGCTGCGCATGCAATCGAACACCATCGTCCTGGTCATCGCCAGTTTTGGTCTGTCGCTCGCGCTACGCAGCCTGCTCGAATTCTTCGTCACGTCGCAGCCCGCCTATTACTCGCGCGATATCCAGATGGCGGTACCGCTCGGGCTCGGTGTCCGCGTTACGCCCGATCAGCTTCTCGTTCTGGCCCTTGCTGCGGGGCTGCTCGTGGTGGTGCACGTCATCCTGACGCGCACCCATGCGGGCCGTGCGATGCGTGCCTTTTCGGAGAACCCGTTGCTGGCTGAAGTCGCCGGAATTGATGGGGCCGCAGTTGTGCGGATGACCTGGGCCCTTGGCGGCGCGCTGGCGGCGGCGTCCGGTGTCATGCTCGGGATCACGGTACAGATCCGCCCGACCATGGGATTTGACATGCTGTTACCTTTGTTTGCGGCGGCCATTCTTGGTGGCATTGGCAGTGTTCCAGGCGCGGTTATGGGCGGCCTTATTATCGGGCTGGCCGAAGCTGGCGGTGTGCAACTCTTCGGGGGCAGCTATCGCGCCGCCGTCGCCTTCCTCATCCTCATCGCGGTGCTCTTGGTGCGCCCCAACGGCTTGTTCGGGCGGCGCCCATGATCCTGGACATCTTCGCCTATGGCACGTTTTTTCTTGCGACGGCGCTCACCTATGCCATCGTCTGCCTGGGGCTCAATCTACAATGGGGGCAGACCGGGCTGTTCAATGTCGGCGTCGCTGGCTTCGTTGCCATCGGGGCCTATACGTCGGCGCTGCTCACAACGCCTGCAACCCCCGGACGTTTCGGCGGCTACGGTCTGCCGATTGCCGTGGGCTGGATCCTTGCAATCGTGGTTGCTGCGGCAGCGTCCTGGTGCGTCGGTAAGATTACACTGCGCCTGCGGGCCGACTATCTCGCCATCACAACCTTTGGCGTCGCCGTAGTCATCCAGCTTGTTGCTCTCAACGCTGAGCCGCTGACGGGCGGCCCCTTCGGCATTGGCTTCATTCCACGCCCATTCGCTAGTCTGGCTGAACAGGTGGCGCTGTATGACGTCCTGCATCTCCTGCTCGTTGCCGCCGTGCTTGCCGCAGTTTATCTCGTCTTGGAGCGCCTTGCCGGCAGTCCCTGGGGCCGCGTGCTAGGTGCTATCCGGGAGGACGAAGAGGCTGCAGTCTCACTAGGCAAAGACGCCAATGGCTTCCGCCTGCAAGCTTTCGTGCTTGGTGGTGCCATCATGGGGCTTGCCGGTGCCATACAGGCCCATTTCATTGGCTTCATTGCGCCCGAGAACTATCTGCCTGCGCTGACCTTTCAGGTCTGGGCGATGCTGATCATCGGCGGTTCAGGCAACAATCGCGGCGCCATACTTGGCGCCATTCTCGTTTGGGGCCTTTGGAGTTTCTCTGGCGCCGCTATCGGCTCGCTCGTACCCGCCGATTTTCAAGCGCGCGCCGCCACATTGCGCATCGTCGTCGTTGGTCTGGCCCTAGTCTCCATCCTCCTCTGGCGGCCGCGTGGATTGTTGCCAGAATAGAACACGGTTTCGCACCATGTAACGTCGATTCGGCAATGACGCTGCTATTTACAAGATCTTGTTTCCTTCTGCTCTGATTGAGTTGAACTGCCATCAACGTAACCTACCCAAAGCAAACCGATCAGATCGTTCGCGGCGTAACCAAACAGGGGAAGGTGCACAATCAATCTGACCGCAACGGGACTTGATGCGTTCAGAAGTCAGTGTGACTGATATCGGGTGCCCCGGCGATGTCCTGTGTTGCGGGGCAGACCGTCAAGCCGGCACCAGGGCGAGTACCCGCAAGGGGCTGCCCGAGCCGTTCTCGATTTTTAGGGGGGCCGTGATAAGAACGCTGCCGGTGGGCGGCAGTTGGTCGAGATTGGTCAAGCTCGCCAATCCGAACTTGTTGTTGCCATGCATGAGATGATGCGCGGGAAACGCCGGTTCAAAGGCAAAGGCCTGACCTGCATCTGTACCCACCGCTTCAACACCAAACCCATTAACATCGCGCTCGGTTACCAGGAACTGCACCGCAGCCGCACTTGGCCCCGGGACATGCGGACCATCTTCTTTGGCGTTCAGAAAGCGTGCTGGATCGCTACGCTTGGACCAGTCGGTGCGCATGAGGACCCAGGCACCTTTCGGGATGAGGCCGTGCTTGGCCTCCCAGGCCTGAATATGGGCTGGCTCCAGCAAGAACTTCTCGTTGGCCGCAGACTCTTTAGAACAGTCGATCACACAGGCTGGCGCAATCATCCGTTTGACTGGCACCGTATCGGTTGCCCCGGCCTTGTTGTCCTTGCCCGTAACCCAATGGATCGGCGCATCGAAATGGGTGCCGGTGTGTTCGCCCATGGCCAGGTTATTCCAATACCAGCCCGGACCCCTGTCGTCGTAACGCGAGATCAGAGTGGCGGAAAACGGGTTGGACTGCGCGAATGGCGGCGGCAGATGGATAACGGGCGTAGATGCCCGCAAAGTCTGCGTGAGATCGAGTACTCTGATCGAACCTGACGCGATGGCGGCCGCGAAATCCTGAAGCATTGAGGAACCTCCTGTGTGAGACAGTGCTGATGGCAAGACGGTACCAAATCCAGAACCCGGCGATGTGCCGTCGGCGAGTGGCAAGCCCTCGCTCTTGGCCCAGTTCGGCATGATAGCGTTGGAAGGCAGTGTTTCGTCGATCATCTTTTTGGCTGTCGCGCTTCCCGCGACCGGCAGGCCCTTGGCATCGATCACGCCAATCTGGGCAAGCACCGAGGCCTGGTCCCAGTAAATATGCTCGCTCTTGAGCTTGTCGCCCCTGAAATGGATGACCGCAACGAGCGGCACCTCGACGAATTTGCCCGTCGGCGCTAGACCCGGCAGCATCCAGTCGATTTCGCGCGTGTGCGTGAAACTGAAGATCATCTCGTCGACAATCCGGTCGGTGCCGATAGTGCGCGACAACGGGATGATCTTGGTGTCTTCGGGGTTAGAGGGGATGAAGTGGTATTTGTAAAAGCGCTTCAACTGGTCGTGGCCGACACCGCCGGTCATGGTCGGCACGTGATTGACGTAGGGGTCCGCAACCATGGTTTTCATGGTGTCATCGACATTCTTGGTGCCGAACTCGGTGGTGACATGCTCTTCCCAAACCTCAGCGAGGCTGAAATAGGGGCCCATGACGCGGCGCAGTTGCGTGATCGTGCGGGTGGCAGACATCAGCGCTGCGGGGCGATCCCAACTGTCCCGGCCCGGCGTGGCAAAGCCGTTGTCTGTTCCTGGATAGATGTAAACCTCGACATCGGGGCGTGAGCGGAAAGTCTGGGCAATCTGGGCTTGCTGCTCGGGGCTGCAATGATGGTCCGCCCCTGCAAGATGCACCGTCATCGGGCACTGAACGCGGCGGGCTTCAACAAGATGGTCTGCCAGGCCGACGCCGTAATAAGACACAGCACAATCGACATCCGTGCGGGCGGCCGCAAGGTAGGCCAGGGTGCCGCCAAAGGTGTGGCCAAGCACGCCGACCTTGCCGCGATGCTCTGGCCGGCGGCGCAAGGCCTGCACGGTTGCCTCGATATCCTGGATGCCGGTGTCGAGATCGAAATGCTCATGGAATTCCAGGGCTCGCGGACGGTCTGCCTCGCTATAGCCGAGCGTGACGCCGGGCTGCATCCGCCAGAACAGATCCGGCGCCAGCACCGTGTAACCTTCCTCCGCATAGTGATCAGCCAATTGCTTGACGCTATCGGTGACGCCGAAAATATCCTGCAGCAGGACCAGGCCCGGCCCTGTGCCGGATGCTGGCTTGGCGAAATAGGCGTTGAACGAACGGCCGTCTCCCGAATGCACTTCCACATATCTGCCCACGGTTCGTCTCCCTCGAATTTGGCGCAGCCTGAAGCCAGGTATGGGTTCTGGCCGCGGCAGTGCTGGTGTTGGACTTAGCGGCGCGCTGATAGGTGACGCGGCGACCGTCGGCGAGGGTGGCGCCGGCGGCCCCGACGACCGGTTCAACCAGCCAGCGTCAATCTCGGGCAATGCTATGGCATCGATCAGCCGCCGAGTGTAAGCGTGCCGCGGATTGCTGAAGAGCTGCGCGCAAGACCCTTCCTCCACGATCTTGCCTTGCAGCATGACCACCACCCGCTCACAGAGGACCCGCACGACGGCGAGGTCATGGGCGATGAAGGCCAGGGCCAGGCCGGTATCACGCTGCAGCTCCTTGAGCAGCATAAGAATTTGCGCTTGGGTCGACACATCGAGGCCCGAAACGATCTCGTCGGCCAGGATGACGTCGGGGCTCATGACAATCGCGCGCGCGATCCCCACGCGTTGACGCTGGCCGCCCGACAGCTCGTGGGGGTAGCGGGTAGCAAACCGGCGTGGCAGGCCCGCCCGCTCCAGCGCCGTCAGCGCAAGCTTGCGAGCGCGCGCGGTCTCACCGGCCGCCACCGCGGGCAGGGCGATGGACTCTATAATGGTGCGCCGCGGATTAAGGCTGGAGAGTGAGTTTTGAAAAATCATCTGCATTCGGGCGCGCATCGGGCGCAGACCTGTCTCCTGGCTATGCGTGATGTCTTGGCCTTGAAAGGTCAAACGGCCACTTGTTGGTTCGATCAGCCGAACCAGCGCCCGCCCGAGCGTGGTCTTACCGGAGCCCGATTCACCCACGATGCCAACCGTTTCGCCGCGGGCCAGGGAGAAATTGACACCCCGAAGTATTTCCGTCAGCGGGGCGCGGACAAACCATGTTTTGCGCGACCTGTCGGGCAGGGCAACGTGCAGATTTTCGGCGCTGAGGAGAGCGGTGTTCATCAGGTTGAAGCCTCCGCCACCGCACGCTGCATGGCGTCCGGCACCGGCCGCAACTCATGATCGGGCCGGTCGTGCCGTGGGGTGGCCGCGAACAAGGCGCGGGTGAAGGGATGGGCCGGCGCCGCTATGACGTCAGCAACCGCGCCCTGTTCGACGATCACGCCCGCGTGCATCACACTCAAGCTGTCGCAGATTTTCGCCACCACACCGAGATCGTGAGTGACCAGCAAGATCGCCGTGCCGTGTTTGCTGCGCAACTCATGAATGAGCCGCAGGATCTGCTTTTGCACAGTGACGTCGAGCGCGGTGGTCGGCTCGTCAGCAACGATGAGTTTTGGATTGCAAGCAAACGCGATGGCGATCAGCACACGCTGGCGCTGGCCGCCGGAAATCTCGTGCGGAAAGCGGCGCAGCACCGAAGCGGGTTCACGTATCTGCACCTCTTCCAACAGCGAGAGCGCGCGCAGCCTCGCGGCCTTGGCGTCAAGGCCAAGCCGGGCGCGCATCACGTCCGTCATCTGAGCTTCGATCCGCCGCGTTGGATTGAGCGCTGTCAGCGGATCTTGCGGGATCAGCGCGATACCGCGAGCCAGCAATTCGCGCATCCCCAAACGCGACAAGCCGACGATCTCGGTGCCTGAAAAACGGATGCTGCCCGAGGTCACGCGTACCGCCGGTGGCAGCACGCCTAGTACCGCCTTGGCGATCATGGATTTGCCCGCACCTGACATCCCGACAAGGCCGTGAACCTCGCCCGCCGCCACGCCCAGCGATATGTTGGAGAGCAGGCGTGCGCCATTGGCTGTAAGCTTGGCGCAGAGACGATCGATGGTCAGGACTGCGTTCATCGCAGCACCGGATCGAGTTCGGCTTTGAGGCCGTCGCCGAGCATATTCAGCGCCAGCACCGTCACCAGCAGCGCCAGCATCGGAAACGCCATGATCCACGGGGCCTGGTGAACGACCGTGCGCCCTTCGGCGATCATGCCACCCCACGTGGGCGTATCGCTTGAGACGGATAAGCCGACGAAAGATAAAATCGCCTCAACAGTGATCGCAATGCCCATCTCCAGTGTCAAAAGAACCACCGCGAGAGGCAGTACATTGGGCACGATCTCGCGCCAGAGTATGGTCAACGGCCTAAGTCCCGCGACCACAGCGGCGTCTACATAGTCCATGTGGCGCTGTTTCACGGTCTCGGCCCGGATGACACGGCAGAACCGCGTCCAGTCTATCACAATTATAGCGATGACCACCGAGGACAGCCCCGTGCCGATCAGGGCGACCAGGATAATTGACAACAGCACTGGCGGGAACGACGTCCACACATCGACCAGGCGAGAGATGATAGCATCCAGCACACCGCCATAATATCCTGCAATCAGGCCAAGCGCAGTGCCCAGAATGGCTGTCGGCATGGCGGCGAACACGGCGACTTCGAGCGCGATGCGGGTGCCGTAAATTAATCGCGACAGCAGGTCGCGGCCGAGACTATCCGCGCCTAGCCAGTGGCTGCCGGTGCCCGCGCTAAACACCGGTGGCTGCATCTGAGCAGCGAGATCCTGGTCCAGCGGATCGAAGGGCGCAATCCATGTGGCCGTCAGCGCAACCAGCACCAGGAGAGCGAGCACACTGCCACCGGCCAGCACGCGCGTGTTGCCAGCCAGCCGGAACAGGCGGCGTTGGGGCGCCAAGCTAGGCATAGACACGTCAACCATGGCTGAGTTTTGGGTTGAGGGCGACGGTCGCAAAATCCAACAGCAGATTGATTGTGATAAACAGGACTGCAAATACCAGCACCAAACCCTGGATCAGCGGCAAATCACGGTTGAGAACAGCGTCAATGGCCAAATTGCCAATACCGGGATAGGAGAAGATCCGCTCCACCAGCACGGTGCCGCCGATCAAAAAGGTAAACTGCACGCCGGTCAGTATCACCGTGGGGATGGCGGCATTGCGCAGCGCTTCGCCGACAATGACACGCCATTCGGAGAAGCCCTTGACTCGCGCTAGCAGCACATAGTCCTGTGTCATTTCCTCGGCGAGGGAGGACTTCAAGACACGTGCCACGATAGCGGCGAATGGCAGGGCAAGCGCGAGGGCTGGCATGATCATGTGGCGAAATATATCGAAGAATGCGCGGGCATCGAGGCGGACGAGGCTTTCTGTAAGCTGAAAAGGCGTCGCGTAGTTCAGGCCGATTCTGGGGTCGGACCGGCCTGAAATGGGCAGCACCGGAAACAGTACCCCCAGCACCAGAATCAGTGCCAACGACCAGATGAAATCGGGAACCGATTGCACAAAGCCGGTCAAGCCATCGATGACGGCTTCGGGCCATTCCGATTGGAATCGAGTACCAACGACAGCGAGGCTCACGCCCAGAGATACCGCCACCATTGTCGCCAACAGGACTAGCTCCAGGGTCGCAGGCAGCTTTGAAAACACGAGCCCCATAACGCTTTGCCGCAAGCTGATCGAGATTCCGAAATCGCCAAACAGCGCATGCGATGTCCAAATGAGAAACTGCTCAGCAATACTCTTGTCAAAGCCGTAAAGCGCCTTCAGGCGTTCGATGTCGGCTTGGGTCGCGCCCGGCGGCAGCATCATAGCTATCGGGTTGCCTGGCACCACCCGGACCAGCACGAAGACGATGACAGCCACGCCCGCCAGGGTGGGAATGGCCTGCAAGAGCCGTGAAAGAATGCGGTCAACTAGCAATGACGTCGTCCTGAAGTGGCAGCAACCTGAAATGGCATCGGGCAATCGGCTGTGAACATCGGGAAGCCTGCATTACTTCCAAATGCCTACCGCTGATTGCCCGCGCTCTTTACGTCATCATTCCTGGCAGCAGTGCGCCCGACACATGCGGCGTAACCTTGACCGTATCCTTGAACAGGATGGGCTGCACATACTGCAACAACGGGATCACCTCGCCATTGTCGGCGATGTATTTATCGACGGCTTTGTATCCGGCGATGCGTTTGGCTTCGTCTTTCTCGCCCCAAAGCGGCCCGATCATGTCTTGGGTATCCTTGCCATGCCAGGCGCAATGAGGCGACAGGCCGAACATGGAAAAGCCGGTGGAAGTCGAGGGATCGCCAATCGAGTTGCCCCAATTGTAGAAGGCCGCGGGGGCTAGCTTGTGGGTTGCGCGCAACTCGTAATGCTTGGCGATTTCGTAAACTTCGATTTCGGCTTCGGCCCCAATCTTGCGCCACATTCCGGCGATGGCCTGCACCATCTCATAGTCCTTCGGTTTGAAGCCGCGCGTCGTCTGGATGCGGAATTTTACCGGCTTGTCTTTCGAGTAGCCACTGGCTGCCATCAGCTCGGCAGCCTTTTTGGGATCATAGGGCACGACGATCGAAGCGTCATAGGCGCTATACTGCGGAGCTTGCAGTGTATTGAGCGGCACGCCGTAGCCGTGCAGCAGCTGATCGACGATGGCCTTTTTATCAATGCTCATCGAAAGGGCGAGGCGGACATTCTTGTCCAGCATAGGCTCAACGTCAGTTATGAAGATCATGCCGATATCCGAGATCGGCGTTGTTATGCCCTGCAAACCAGCCTTGCCCTTCAAACGGTCGAATTCCTCATAGGGAATTTCCAGTGTCACATCAGACGAACCGCTCTCGATTTCGGCGACCCGAGACGACGCATCGGTGACAAATTTGAAGATCACCGTGTCGATGGCCGGCTTGCCCTTCCAATAGTTTGGGTTGGCCTTCAACCGCAGGAAGGCATTGCGGTCGAATTGATCGACCATATAAGGACCCGACCCTACCGGTTTGGCTTCGAAACCTTCGGCGCCAACCTTCGTATAATAGGCCTTGGGCAAAATATAACCGGTGAGAAAACTCATCCATTTGAAATAGGTGGGCTCGTATTCCTTCATATCGGCGGTCACTTTCTGGCCGTCGATTTTGAAGTTGCTGGCTTTGGACCAGATGAACTGGATTGGGTTGCCGCTATCCTTGTTGCCAGCGCGCTCCAATGACCAAACTACGTCCTCAGGCGTCAGCGGCGATCCGTCATGCCAGACGACGCCCTTTCGGACTTGCATCCAGATTTGCGATTTGTCGTCGCTATAGCCCCATTTTTCTATGATGCCCGGCGCCTGAGCCAGATCGGGGGCTTGATCAATAAACAAATCGAACACCGACTGGTAGATCGACTGGATGGTCGGGTTCACCGCCGACGGGCCGGTCGTCGGATCGAAGCTGGGTAAGCTGACGTGATAGGCAATCGTGAGCTTATCGGTACCGGCAAAGGCCTGGTCGAAACGGAATGCCGGAGCGACTACAGCAGCAGCGGCGCTCCCAATCATCAATCCACGGCGGGTAAGTTGCATGTTCTTTATCTCCCTGGTCAGTTTTGGGTATCAACCCCACTATTGATTACGTGCTTGCAGGCAACCCGATGCAGGCCCATTAGGTAAACGAATGACCGAAACAGTGTTAGTGCTTGTTTGCCTCCAATTCATGTTTTGCGGCAGCCAGGTGGTCGTGCAAGCCGCGTTTCAGAGGTGTTGGCAGTTTGCCGAGCAGTTCGATCACCCAGTCCTCATGCCGGTCCGCCATTTTGAGGAAGTTGCGGCGGCCGTGCGTCGTTAATTTCACCAGCATAGCGCGGCGATCGGCCGGGTGGGACTGCCGGCGCACCAAGCCTTCTGCGGCCAACTTATCGACCAGCCCGGTAATCGCACCATTAGTAATCATGACCTTGGCAGACAGTTCGGACATGCTCAACCCGCAGTCGCTGCGATGCAACTGGGACAGCAGATCAAAGCGGGACATCGACGTCTTGAACTCCCGGCGCAGGCGCTGCGCAAGTGACCGCTCAATCTTCGTCGCAATGCCAAACAAGCGCAACCAGATGCGCAATTCGATATGCGTCTCCGGCGGTTGCCGGCGCGCGGCCTTGCCGGAGGCAGACCGAATTGGGGTAGATTGTGCGGAATTGGATTGAGACGCAGCCGGTTGACGGCGCGTGGTGGCGGCGCGCGACCGGACCACGGCGGCTCCCGGCTGGCCGGCCCATTGCGTAAACGCCGCTTTTGATCGTCCCTTATCCATTGAGAAAACTTTCAACGGTTCTGAGCGTGTCACCGAGCGCCGTTCCGTCTTCATCGGCCAGCGCGGCGATCCGCAAACGGCGAACCCAGTCAGCCGCGTCGGGGCGGTCCGCCAGTTTGTCCGCAGCCGCCATGACCTTGTCGAATTTCGAAATTCCACGGGCGTGGGTGTCGCTGTAGCCTTTGATAAGGCGGCGATTTTCGATGATCTCAACGGCCAGCGCGTAGTTGTGTAAGGCGGTGGCAGCGATCTTTGCCAGCCAAGCGCTGAGATGGGCTTGCTCGCGTGCGTGGCGCAGGGTGCGGCGCCGCGTCTTCTTCATGCCTGCGATGGCATACAGCGGCAGGAACCATCGGATTGTGGCGGTCTGCACACGGCGTGGTCTGTCAATGAGCGGACGTAATAGCAGTTGCGCACCGGCAGAGGACTCAAGCCAAAGTCCGAGCTTCTCCGGCAGGGCGCCTGCAACCTCGTCCAGACGGGGATGCATAAATTCGGTGGTCCCGAGTACATCGTCAACGCGCGCGGCCACTTCGCTGCGGACACGCAAGAAGCGGGATGACCGCGTTTTCAACTCGGCGACGCGGAAAACATCGTCGTAAGCCATGGCGCGGGCAATGTGTCTTGCTGCTGCTGCGGTCAGCCGGTAGCCCCGCGCCCCGCTGTCGAGCGCTGCGATAGCGCAGAGCCGTTGCAGATACTCTCCTGCGTAGGCGTCATCCTGAAAATCAAAAGTCCGGCGCAGGCCCGCCGCGACCATGCCATGAACGGCCTCTGGAAATTCAGCAGATGCGCGCACAACCAAAATATCGAAGGCGGGGATGCCAATAGGCATCAGCTCCGGGAGCTTTTTGACCGCCGTGCCAGCCTTGGCTCGTGGTGGCGGCCCGCCTGATGCGCGCTGAGCAGCGGATTGTTCGTAGCCAAGCCCAAAGGCACGCAGCGAGTGTTGGACGCCGACACCACTTTGTCTGACCGCCACTTCGAAACTCTCGCGGCTGAACGGCAGCGCGCCTGAACCGGCTAGCGCGCCGAAAAGCACCGCAGAAATCACGCTGCCGGACCTGTCGGCAATTTCGGCCATGTCGAAAGCGATGAAGCGCTTGGCCGAGGCAGCAGCCGCCTCGTAGACTTTGGTGCCGTCGGCTATGCCATCGCCGGGAACGGACTTTTCAGATACCGCAAGGGCGCGATGAGCCGAAGCAATCAAGGTTGTGCGGCCGGGCGTCACCAAGCCCCGCTGGATGGCGCGTCCGGCCTCCATGAGTTCAGCGCCGATCACCACGTCAACCTCGCCGGGTGCCGGCATCATGGCCAGCACAGGCTTGCGGCCAAGCCAGCCTTCGATGGGTGGGGCCAGCATCTCCACATAGTAGACAGTCGCACCGGTACGCTGGGCAACGCCGGCAACTGAGGTGGCCTGAATTGCAAATTTATGTGCTCCAGCGACCGCGATCAACCAATCGATCAGTACACCACCGCCTTGGCCGCCCATGGCATGGACAGACAAGGTGATTGGCCTGGGGGAGGCCACCGGTTGGCTGGCAGGCAGGTCGCTGAAGGGTTGGGTAAGGTTCATCAGCTCAGCTCAACGCGGGCGAAGAGCGCTCGCGGCGGACTTGCAGCCAGCCGATTACGCGGGCCTGCAGGCGTGCTATCCAGCGATCACGCGCCGTCGGGTTTTGGATAATATCGGCCCGATAAAAGCTCGGACACAGCACTGCGGCTTCGGCGACCTCGCCACAATTGCCGCAACCTACACAGGACTGGTCAATAGCGGCGACTGGGTCATCTTTCAGCGGATCATCAGATGGTTTGACCGACAGCGACGGACAACCCGATAGACGAATACACGCATGATCTCCGGTGCAGATATCCTCGTCTATGCCGAAGCGCTGCCGCACCACCCTCTTGCCGTCTTTCACTGCCTTTGCGATCACCGGCTTTTCGCGCCGCTGCTTATTCAGCATACATTCGGACGACGCGACGATGATTTTGGGACCGGGTTCCGAACTGGCGAGCGCTTCCTTCAGGGTGGTGCGCATTTTGGCGACGTCGTAGGTATGATCCAATTGGCGCACCCAAGTCGCGCCCACGCCCTCAACGGCGCGTGTGATCCGATGCTTGGTCGAGCGCGAGCGGTTGTTGGCACGCGACGACAAGATGTCCTGACCGCCGGTCGCAGCGGAATAAAAATTGTCGACAATCAGGATAACGCCGTTGGACTTGTTGAACACGGCATTGCCGATTCCGCTCGTCAGTCCATTGTGCCAGAAACCGCCGTCGCCCATGATTGAAATGGGCTTTTTGTTAGCCTTGACGTTGAAGGCGGCCGCCGAGCTGGCACCTAGGCCATAACCCATCGTCGTTGCGCCGATGTTAAATGGTGCGTTGATCGAAAACAAATGGCAGCCGATGTCGGCTGACACATGATGCGGGCCAAGCTCCCGTTCGACCAGTTTCATGGCGGAAAATATTGGCCGCTCTGGGCAGCCCGTGCAAAAACTGGGCGGACGCTGCGGTACCACGGCGGCCAGCGCCTTGACACTCTCGTCTTCGAGCACCGATGGCTGGTTGGGTGCGCGCAAGTGATCTGGCAACGCCTCAGCCGAATATTTTGTTAAGAACTTGCACAATCCACCTGACAGGACGGCGGCGGTATATTCGCCTGCCATTGGCAGCGTGTCTTTCCCTGCCAGTTTGGTTTGCACATTGGCCCGGCGCAGAATCGTGTTGAGAGCGTGCTCAATGAATTCCGGCTGGCCTTCTTCGACAACCAGCACCGCGTCTTTGCCGGTGGCAAATGAGACCACCTCGTCGTCGATCAGTGGATAGGTAACATTCAGCACGTAAAGCGGCACCCGGCTGTTGCCCCAAATATCGGCAAGACCGAGGTTCTGCAGGGCGCGGATTACGCCGTTATACATGCCGCCCTGCATGATGATGCCAACGCGCAGCAGATCTCCCGCAAAAACTTCGTTGAGACTGTTGTCCGTAATGAATTTGACGGCGGCAGGCCAGCGCTTCTCGATCTTTTCCCTCTCGTGGAGGTAAGAGGCTGGCGGTAGGACGATGCGGCTGGTGTCACGTTTGGGGTTTTCCAGCGCCTGTTGCAACGTGAACGGTGGCCGCTTGTTGGCTTTGGTTTTGAACGTGCCATGCAAATGGCAGCAGCGGATCCGGACTTCCAGCATCACAGGTGTGTTGGAGGCTTCCGATAGTTCAAAGCCTTTCTCCACAGCGTCGACGATGGAGGGTAGATTTGGTCGGGGATCGAGCAGCCAAATTTGCGACTTCATCGCGAAAGCGTGGCTCCGCTCCTGCATGATTGAGGAGCCCTCACCGTAGTCCTCGCCAACAATAATCATTGCGCCGCCAGTGACACCGCCGGAGGCAAGATTTGCCAGGGCATCGGAGGCGACGTTGGTACCCACAGTTGCCTTGAAGGCAACCGCACCCCGAATAGGATACATTACCGACGCTGAGAGTGCCGACGCGGCGGAGGCCTCGGACGCGCTGGCCTCGAAACGCACACCGAGGTTCTCAAGGATGTCCTGCGCGTCTGCCAACACATCCATCAGATGCGAGATCGGCGCACCCTGGTAGCCAGCCACATAGCCGACGCCTGACTGCAACAGCGCTTTGGTAATGGCCAGAATGCCTTCGCCGTGAAATTCATCGCCATCGCCGAGCTTCAGGTCCTCAACTTCGCGGACAAACGAGCGTTCGGCCATGGCGGCGAACCTTCACAAGACATGACGGCGTGGTGATAAAATTTATATGCCTCGGCCGCACCGCCCGTCAAGGCAGACGCGATTGACGAATGCTTTAGTTGTGAAATAATCTGCGGTCATGAACATCGTGTGCATAGGTGGCGGACCCGCGGGGCTGTATTTCGCGCTTCTGATGAAGAAGGCGAACCCTACGCACGAAATCACAGTGATCGAGCGCAACAAGCCCTATGACACGTTCGGCTGGGGTGTGGTGTTCTCGGATGCCACCATGGAAAATATGCGCATCTGGGATCCCGAGACCGCGCGGGACATCGAGGCAGCGTTCAACCATTGGGACGACATAGAGGTGCGCGTTCATGGCCGCGCCATGCGCACAACCGGCCACGGGTTTGTCGGCATAGGCCGCAAGCGTATGCTTAATATCCTGCAAGCCCGCTGCGAAGAGCTAGACGTTAAGCTGGTTTTCGAGCGCGAAGTTGAGAGCGATACGGAATTTCCTGAGGCCGATCTGATCGTTGCAACAGATGGGGTGAATTCGCGCATCCGCGGCCAATATGCCGACCGCTTCAAGCCGAATATCGAATTGCGGTCAAACCGCTATATTTGGCTGGGTACTGAGAAGATATTCGATGCGTTTACGTTTGATTTTCAGCAAACCTCGTTGGGCTGGTTTCAAGCTCATATCTACAAGTTCGATGCGACCCACTCGACTGTCATTATCGAGACGACGGAAGATACCTATCAGTTGCACGGCTTGGCGGAACTGGATCAGGAGCAGTCGCTGCGCTTCTGTGAGAAGTTGTTTTCGGACGTGCTTGATGGGGCCAAACTGATCGCCAATTCGCGGCATCAGCGCGGATCGGCTTGGCTCAATTTTACTCGCCTGATCTGCGATGGCTGGCGGCATTTCAATGGCAAGAGCCACGTCGTCTTGATGGGCGACGCAGCACACACTGCCCATTTTTCCATTGGTGCTGGTACCAAGCTGGCATTGGAAGACGCCATTGAACTCACCCGCATGTTCAACACGTTCGGCCACAAGCGTGCCAGCATAACAACGGCACTCGCCCGCTACGAAGAGGCACGCCGCGTCGAGGTCGCACGCATCCAAAATGCCGCGCGCAACGCGATGGAATGGTTCGAGGACGTTGGCAGCCGGTATGTGACATTGCCGCCCGAGCAATTCATGTACAGCTTGCTCACCCGAAGCCAGAGAATTTCGCACGAAAACTTGCGTTTGCGCGATCCCGCATACGTGGAGATATTCGAGCGCTGGTTTGCTAACCGCGCTGGTGTACGAGTGCAATCGGAAAGCGCAAGCCATATGCCAATGCTGACGCCGTTCAGCTTGCGCGGGATGCGGCTGGAAAACCGCATCGTAATGTCGCCGATGGCGGTGTACTCGGCTGTTGAAGGCGTTCCTAGCGATTTCCACATGGTGCATCTTGGTGCCCGCGCGCTGGGCGGGGCCGCGCTGGTGTTCGGCGAAATGACCTGCGTATCAGCAGATGCGCGCATCACTCCGGGCTGCTGTGGTTTGTGGAACTCGGAGCAGGCCGCCGCCTGGAAGCGAATCACCGGTTTCATCCATGGCAACAGCTCTGCGAAAGCAGCGTTGCAATTGGGTCATGCGGGCCGCAAGGGGTCGACGCGGGTTGCCTGGGAGGGCATGGATAAGCAGCTCGAAAATGGCAATTGGCCGCTGATTTCGGCTTCGGCTGTGGCCTATCTTAAGGACGGCGCGGTCCCAAGGCCCATGACGCCGGACGACATGGCACGCGTCACGGAGGATTTCGTGCGTTCAACACGGCTGGGCGCTGAAGCCGGGTTCGATCTCCTTGAACTGCACTGCGCCCACGGTTATTTGCTATCGAGCTTCTTGTCACCATTAACAAATCTTCGTACTGATGAATTCGGTGGTTCACTCACGAATCGCGCGCGTTTCCCGCTAGCCGTGTTCACTGCCGTGCGCAAGGTTTGGCCAAAGGAGAAGCCCTTTTCCGTCCGTCTCTCGTGCAGCGACTGGGCTGACGGCGGAACCACGCCGGAAGAGGCCACGCAGTTTGCGCGCATGTTCAAGGAGGCCGGTGCCGATCTTATCGACTGTTCGTCGGGTCAGGTTTGGCATGATGACAATCCGGTCTACGGCCGGATGTACCAAACACCATTCTCTGACCGCATCCGCAACGAAGTAGGCATTGCCACGATCGCCGTCGGGGCGATCACCGATAGCGATCAATGCAATTCAATCATATCAGCCGGACGGGCCGACTTGTGCGCTCTGGCCCGTCCGCATCTTTCGGACCCGGCTTGGCTGCTGCACGAGGCTGCCAAGATGGGCGTTCGCACGGTGCCGTGGCCAAAGCAGTATGTCAGCGGCAAGCAGCAATACGAGACGCTGCTGAGCCGGCAGCCAGCAAAACCTGGGGCCAAGCGATGACAAGCGATTTGTGTACAGAATAGCGGTGAGGTGATGACCCGATGACCGGCTCCAACGACGGCGCCAAAGACAACGCCATGCAAGCACAAAGGCGGCCGTTTGCTGGGTATTCGGCGCGGTACTTCCGTTTCGCCGCCCCCGGCGATGGGCGCGTCGCCACCATCACCCTCAACCGGCCGGAAAAGAAGAATCCACTAACCTTCGAAAGCTATTGCGAGTTGAAAGACCTGTTCGGCGCTTTGCGTCAGGCAAGTGACGTGCGGGCCGTGGTGTTGACAGGTGAAGCTGGAAATTTTTGTTCGGGCGGCGATGTGTACGAGATTATCGAGCCGCTGACCCGCATGTCGGCGCCGGACTTATTGGCATTTACACGCATGACTGGCGATCTGATCAAGGCCATCCGCCTTGCGCCCCAACCAGTGATAGCTGCGATTGACGGTGTCTGCACAGGGGCCGGCGCCATGTTGGCACTGGCCGCCGACATACGGCTGGGCACGGAGCGTGCAAAAACTGCTTTCCTGTTCACCCGGGTTGGTCTGGCGGGTGCCGATATGGGCGCTTGCGGATTGTTGCCGCGGATGATCGGGCAGGGCCGTGCGACAGAGTTGTTGCTGACTGGCCGCACCATGACGGCGGACGAAGGCGCGGCCTGGGGTTTCTACAACGCGCTGGTTTCCCCGGACGCCATTCTAGTCGAAGCGCAAGCTCTTGCCCGGTCGCTTGCCGATGGTCCCTGGTTTGCTCATGGCATCACCAAAACCATGCTCAATCAGGAAATGGCCATGGGGCTCGACCAAATGCTGGAAGCCGAAGCGCAAGCCCAGGCGTTGTGTATGATGACGGGTGATTTCAAGCGTGCGTTTGAGGCCTTTTCGGCCAAGCGCAAGCCCGTTTTCATGGGCAATTAAGTGTCCGAGGTTTGTTGATGCTCAGCGCGCCAAAAGACCATTTGGGCTGGCCGTTTTTTGAACCCCGCCATCGGGAACTGGCGGCGCAAGCGGATGCGTTTGGCTTTGAGATTGGCCACAAGGATCATGCCAACGTCGATCAAGCCTGCCGGAGCCTTGTGACGGCCCTGGGTCAAGCTGGCCTGACTCGCCATTGCGTCCCGGCGGCCTTTGGCGGCATCGCCGATGAATTGGACTCGCGCAGCCTTTGCCTGATCCGTGAGACTCTCGCCTTTCATGACGGTCTGGCCGATTTTGCATTTATCATGCAAGGCCTGGGTACCGGCCCTATCAGCCTCGAAGGTAGCCTGGCTCAGCGTCAGGCTGTTTTGCCTAAAGTGGCACGCGGCGATTGGATCGCAGCTTTTGCGCTGACCGAGCCCGAAGCAGGGTCAGACGTTGCGGCGATAACGTGCGATGCCAAGCGCAGTGGTGACACTTACCTTCTGACTGGCGAAAAAACGTGGATTTCCAACGGAGGCATTGCCGATGTCTACTGCGTTTTTGCGCGCACTGGTGAAGCGCCCGGTGTTCGAGGCCTTTCCGCCTTTGTTGTCTATCCCGACATGGAGGGCTTCGAGATAGCCGAGCGGCTGGAGGTATTGGCGCCGCACCCCCTGGCCCGGATTCGATTGAGCCAGTGCAAAGTGTCAGCCGCAAATCTCATCGGCAAGCCAGGCGAAGGCTTTAAGCTGGCCATGCGCTCGTTGGATATATTTCGCGCCTCCGTAGCCGCTGCGGCCCTCGGCTTTGCCCGCCGCGCATTTGCCGAAGCGGCACAACGCGCGACCGCGCGCCGTATGTTCGGGTGCAGTCTGGCCGACATGCAGATCACCCAGAGCAAGCTCGCCGATATGGCGACCGCGATCGATGCGGCCGCCCTGCTCACCTATCGCGCAGCCTGGCAAAGGGACGTGCAGCATGTGGCGACCACCAAGGAAGCCGCCATGGCGAAGTTGACGGCTACCGAGTCCGCGCAGCAGGTGATCGACGCGGCTGTGCAAATGTTCGGTGCCGAAGGCTTACGCGCCGGCTCGATCACTGAGCGGCTGTACCGTGAGATCCGCGCTTTGCGCATTTACGAAGGGGCGAGCGAAGTGCAGAAGCTGATTATCGCTCGTGAGGTGCTCAAGCCCTTTCAAGGAAAACTGAAGGTATGACGGATCAATCCAACAAAGTGGCGCCGACGCTGCACCAGATTTTGCAACCGGACGGGTGGGTAAAACCCAGGGGTTATGCCAACGGAATTTCCGCCTCCGGCCGGACTATTTACGTTGCTGGACAAGTGGGCTGGAATGCGCAAGGTCAATTCGAGAGCGACGATCTCGTGGCGCAGACCGGGCAGGCGCTGCGCAATGTGGTAGCCGTGCTTGCCGTTGGCGGGGCGGGCCCCGAACACCTCACAAGCATGACCTGGTATTTCACCGACAAGGCCGAGTATCTCGCAAGACTTCCGGAAATCGGCACCATATACCGCCATACTATTGGCCGGCACTTTCCTACCATGGCCGCGATCGAAGTCAGCGCGCTAATGGAAGGCCGTGCCAAGATTGAAATTCAGGCTATCGCCGTGTTGCCGGCCCAGCTTGAGGCGACGTGACCAATGGATTGCCCGCTGCAAACCCGGCCAACAGACGCCACGCCGCCGATGATCGAATTGCGCAGCGTTAACAAATGGTTTGGCTCTTTTCATGCGCTGAAGGACGTCTCGCTCAGCGTCGGCGTGGGCAAGCGGGTCGTTATCTGCGGTCCGTCCGGCTCGGGCAAGTCGACGCTGATCCGCTGTATAAACCGTTTGGAAACCCACCAGTCCGGCCAAATCCTGGTCGAAGGCATCGAATTGACGCCGAAACTCGCCGATATCGCCAAGATCCGCAGCGAGGTCGGCATGGTCTTCCAGCAGTTCAATCTGTTCCCGCACTTGACCGTGCTGGACAATCTCACGCTCGCCCCCCGGCAAGTCCGCAAAATGCCTAGAAAGGCGGCGGAGGAGCGCGCCATGCAATATTTAGAACGGGTGCGGATCGGTGAGCAGGCGCGCAAATATCCCAATCAACTTTCGGGCGGCCAGCAGCAACGCGTCGCCATCGCGCGGGCCTTGTGCATGGAGCCCAAGGTGATGCTTTTCGACGAGCCGACATCGGCGCTCGACCCCGAAATGATCAAGGAAGTGCTCGATGTTATGATCGAACTGGCTGAGGAGCACATGACCATGATTTGCGTGACGCACGAAATGGGCTTTGCTCGTACCGTCGCAGATACCATGATTTTCATGGACCATGGCCAGATTGGCGAGGTGGCTCCAGCGGCCGAGTTCTTTGCATCACCCAAGAATGAGCGGACGCAACTGTTTCTCAGTCAAATTCTCGCGCATTGAACCACGGCAGGGCTAGCAGAGGAACCGCTCAAACCGGTCCATAGCTTCGTCGAGAAGTTTATCGCTCTTGGCATAGCACAGGCGAATGAGAGTTTCGGCCCCCGTACCAAAGGCGCTGCCTGGCGCCAAGCCGACACGGGCTGCGGTGACTGTCTGCTTGCAGAAGGCAAGCGTGTCATGCACGCCGTCAACCTCGAACATGGCATAAAACGCGCCTTCGCTCGGGATCTCGCGCACGCGCGGCATGGCCGCCAGACGTTGCGAAATGACGTTTCGGCCGGCCCCGCAGCGCTCAACGAACCCCGCAACAAACGCTTCACCATCGTCTAGGGCCGCTACTGCGCCATATTGAAGAAACAGTGGTGCCGACGAGGTATTGAATTCGATCAGCTTTTGCGAGGTTGGCATGAACCATTCGGGGAATACCAGCCAGCCAAGCCGCCAGCCGGTCATGGCCCAGCTTTTTGAAAATGAGTTGAGGACGAAAACAGCATCGTCTGCCGACGCAATTTCCAGAAAGGAAAAGGCAACAGGCCGGTCATAGACAATGCGGTGGTAGACCTCATCGGCCAAAATGGAAATGCCGCGTTCGCGAGCAAATGTGAGCAAGGCTTGCGCTTGGGTCCTGCCTATGGTCCAGCCAGTCGGATTGGCAGGTGAGGCGAGATAGATCAATTTTGTCCCGGGCACGCAGACCTCGAAGACCGTATTGAGGTCAAGCGACCAACCGCTGGTGTTACGCGAGAGGGGCACTTCCTTGACAGACGCACCGGCAATCGTCATGGCGCGGATGACATTAGGCCAGGAGGGCGTAATCGCTACGGCTTTGCTGCCGGCCTCAAGCAACGCCTGACAAACGATTTGAACTGCGTTGATCCCTGCTGAGGTAACCGCAATTCGCGCGTCCACCACGGGCGTTCCATAGAGCCGTAGCAAATAGCGGCTGATGGCATCGCGCAATTCGGGAATGCCGCGATTGTGGGTGTAGAAAGTTTTCCCCGCTCGCAAAGCGCTTGCCGCCGCGTCGCAAATAAAGTCCGGGGTTGGGACATCGGGTTCGCCTGCCCATAAGCCGATCACACCAGGTATGGCCGCGCCCATCCGCCAGACTTCCAGGATCGGAGAATCCGCCATGGCTTCAATGTCGGCCCTGATCAGACTCATGACCCGCCCCCTATTGCCCAATTCCACTGCATCTATCTGATTTTACTTAGTTATTGCGTGACTAGACGGATCAGCCGCAGTCCCTTGACTGCAGACTCTAACCCTATAATCTGCTCTGCAGCAATGGTGCAAATAGGGCAAATAGGGCTTGCAGACATGAGCTGGCTAAGGCCGTCTGACGAAGTTTTTCAGCTGCGCATCGGGGCTTCATCGATAACATGACCGTCAGGCCACATCCATTGCGCGGGCCTAACCGCTTTAAGTTGGGAGTGTTCTCCACCAATGCTGATGGCGGGCTTGCCATTACGGATGTTCTCGAAAGATGGGCCGCCAGCTGGGACGAAAACGTATTTGTCGCGCAGCTGGCTGATCGCACAGGGCTTGAATTTCTTCTTCCGATAGCCCGATGGAAAGGCTTTGGCGGCAAGAACCGTGTCCGCGAATGGTCCTTTGAAACTTTCACCTGGGCCGCGGGCTTGGCAGCCCTGACCGAACGCATTGCTGTGTTTATGACCGTGCATGTGCCCCTCGTCCATCCACTTTACGCAGCCAAGGCTCTGTCCACCGTCGATCACATCAGCAAAGGCCGGGCGGGCCTCAATATCGTGTGCGGCTGGAACCCGCAAGAATTTGCCATGTTTGGCGTGACGCTTGCCGATCGGGGTTATGACCAGGCACGTGAATGGCTGGATGTGATCGAACGCGCTTACAGCTCCACCGAGCCGTTCGACTTTGATGGCGCATACTATCAATTGAAAGGTGTTGTCAGCAGGCCCGCGAGCCTTCAGCGGCCGCGTCCTTTGACTATGAACGCCGCGTTCGGCGCGCCCGGACGTGACTTTGCCGCGCAAACCTGCGATTGCCTGTTCACAACATTTTCCGAGCTGGCAGACGGTCGGGGGCACGTTGCCGACATGGATCAGCGTGCCAAAGCCCTTGGGCGCAGTATTGATGTCTATACGGTTTGCCATGTCGTGTGCCGGGAGACGGATGCCGAGGCCGAAGCCTACTACGAGCGCTATGCCACGGCATTGGCCGATCACGCTGCAGTCGACGCGCATATGGCCGGCAAGAAAGCATTTGCCCAATCGCATGACGCTGCCGCCTTCGCGCTTTACCGCAAGCGCTTTGCCGGCGGTGCCGGCAGCTTTCCGCTCATCGGCAGCCCCGAACATATCGTTTCCAGCCTGCAGGAAATCGCCCGCGCGGGCTACAAAGGTGCAGCCTTGTCATTCGTAAACTACAGCCAGGAAATGCCGTTCTTCTGCGAGCGGGTACTGCCGCTCATGATACAAGCGGGATTGCGGACGTGATTGCATATCCTACGAGTGTCGTGCAGCATCGTGGCTGCGGGTTGAACCGCGGGGGTAAAGTCATGACCAGCTTTCCGGTCAACGAGCTGCGTGCGCAGTTTCCTGCCATTCAGAAGGCTGGGAACTTCATATTCCTGGAAAACGGTGGTGGTTCCCAGGTGCCGCAATCGGTGATTGATGCCGTCATCAATCATCTCACCGATTTCAACGTACAACGGATGGCCAAGTACCGCCACAGTGAGGGCGTTGACCGCAGCTTGCAGGCCGCGCGTGAAAGCGTGGCGATCCTCGTCAACGCCTACCGCCCCGAGGAAATATCGTTCGGGTTGAATGCGACGTCGTTCATGCGGCTGGTGAGTCTTGGCATCGCAAAGACGCTAGAAAGCCGAAACGAAATCGTCGTGACCGACATGGACCACGATGCCAACATAGCCACCTGGACAGCGCTCGAGGCCGACGGCGCCAAGATTGTCTGGTGGCACATGCGCAACGATGGTACGTTGCATACTGATGACTTGAAACCCTTGGTGACGCGCCGGACGCGACTGGTCGCCTGCACCGCCACCGCCCATTCGATTGGTACTATCGTTGACGTCGCTGCCGTTGGCAAAATCACTAAGGCCGCCGGGGCCGAGTTCTTCGTCGACAGCGTCCACTACGGCCCGCACGGATTGATCGATGTGCAAGCCTGGGGGTGCGACTATCTCGTTTGCTCAGGCTATAAGAATTTTTCGCCCCATATGGGGTTTCTGTGGGGACGGTATGATGCGCTCTGCGCTCTGCCTACTTTTAAAGAAGACTTCATCCCCGATGTGCCTCCTTACAAGATCGAAGTTGGGACGTTTGCGTATGAGAACGTGGCTGGCATGAATGCTGCGGTTTTGTATTTGGAAGCGATTGGCCGCCGGATGTTGCCAGGCACAGGTCATTCGCGGCGTGCGGCGATTGCGGCCGCCATGCTCTCCATTACCGATTATGAACTCACGCTTTCCAAGGCCATGATCGCCGCTCTGAAGCGTCTCGGGGCGAAAATCTATGGTATTTCGGAAAATGACCGTATGACGCAACGTGTGCCGACCATCTGTTTCAGTCTTGCTGGTGTGTCGCCGCAAGACTTCGCAACCCGGATGGGCGAAGCAGGCGTCGGGCTTCGCGATGGCCACATGTTCGCTCCCCGGTTGATGAAGCGTCTCGGCTTGTCCATCGAAACCGGAGCAATCCGAGTATCAATGGTTCACTACAACACAATCGAGGAGATCGAGAGGTTCGAAACGATTGCCCATTCAATTCTGAGCGAACGAAAATCTTAGCTGTAGTAAACAGAGGAAGACGCAATGAAACTGACACGTAGAGTTCTCTTTAGTCTCACAATGGCGGCAACGTTGGCCAGCTTTGGCCCCAACGCGTCCGCCGCCGATGCGCTCAATGTTGGTGCCTATCCCACCAATCCACCCTTTGAAACCAAGAAGACCGATGGCACGTTCGAGGGTTTTGAGGTCGACATCGTCACCGAGGCGGCCAAGCGCTCCGGCATGACCGTCAACATCGCCGACTACGGCTTCCAGGCGCTGTTTGCTGCACTCGCCTCCAAGCGCATCGACGTCGCTATTTCGACGATCACCATCACGGGTGAGCGCTTGAAATCGGTATCGTTCACGCAGCCGTATTACGACTCGGACATGGGCATCGCTACTAAGGCCGACAGCGCCTTGAAGGGCACGGCCGACCTCAAGGGCAAGACCGTCGGCTACATGTCGGGTTCGACCGCCGAGAAATGGGTTGGCGACAACAAGGCGCCCGCCGGCTTTGCCGACACCAAAGGCTACAAGTCGCAGCAGGATCTGTTCCTCGACCTGAATGCCGGTCGCGTGGATGCGATCGTCAGCGATATTCCCGGAATGCAGTACGCCTTCAAAACCATGACGTCTCTCGCCGTCAAGGATCGGATCAAGACCGGCGAACAATACGGGCTGATGATGGGTAAGGACGATCCCAACCTCGCCAAGCTGAACGATGCTTTGACGGCGATGAAGGGCGACGGCACGCTCGCGTCAATTCACAAGAAATGGTTTGGCGTCGACGCAGCAGCTGGTTCATCCACGGTGACCGTAGTGGCTATTCCTAAGGGCTAGTCCAGTCTGCGCGCTCGCCGAGTTCCAGTTCTGGCCGCGCCTGATCCCAGCAGATAGGACGCGGCCAATTTTCTGCCCGAAAATCTGCCCGGGGCCTGCCTCATGACCTTGCTTCAAACGTTCTTCAACTCCGACGTCATGCGCGCTTGTCTGCCTGGTCTGCTGCGCGGGCTGATCAACACCTTACTGCTCAGCGCTATGAGTATTACTGCGGGCATCGTCGCAGGCCTGGCCATCAGCCTCGTGAGATTGTATGCGCCCCGGCTCTTTCGCCTGCTGGCCATCTTCTACATCGACATGTTTCGCGCCATGCCGATGCTGGTGGTTTTGATCCTCATCTACTATGCACTCCCATTTCTGGGTATTAGATTTTCGTCATGGACGTCCGCTGTGCTCGCTTTTGCAATTGTCATGTCCGCCTACTCGGCCGAGGTGTTCCGCGCCGGAATCGAAGGTGTACCCAAGGGTCAATTTGAATCAGCGGCCGCCTTGGGGCTTCCGTTCCTGTCAGCACTTAGATTTGTAGTGTTGCCGCAAGCCTTGCGAGTGATCGTCCCGCCGATGACGGGAAACTGTGTCTCAATGTTCAAGGACACGTCACTAGCATCGACCGTAGCTTTGCCAGAGCTGCTAAACGAGGCGACCAACGCTCAGGCTCTTTACGCTAATCCATCGCCGCTCATCATGGCCGCTGTGATTTACGTTTTGTTGCTCTGGCCGCTGGTTCGTCTCGTCAGTGTACTGGAGCGGCGCGCTCAAGCTGCAGGCAATCGCTAGCGCAACGGCGTGTCCATAACAGCTCTGGTTCAAAGCCGGTATCCTCAGTTCGATTGAGCGCCGGCGATCACCCTCACAACACCGCCGTCACCCCGCCATCAACATACAACATGTGCCCGTTGACAAAGCTGGCCGCATCGCTCGCCAGAAACACCACAGCCCCTACCAACTCATCCACCGTACCCCAGCGCCCCGCAGGCGTTCGCTTTTCAAGCCATCCCGAGAAGACCGGATCATCCACCAGCGCCTGGTTCAGGAGTGTTTTGAAGTAGCCCGGGCCTATCCCGTTGACTTGCAGCCCGTGCTTCGCCCAGTCCCCGCACATGCCCCGTGTCAGCATTTTCACAGCACCTTTTGTTGCCGTGTACGGTGCAATCGTTGGGCGCGCCAGTTCGCTCTGCACCGAGCCGATATTTACGATCCGGCCGCGCTGCCGAGGGATCATGTGACGGGCGACGGCCTTGCCGACCAGGAACATGCTCTCAACGTTCACCCGAAACAGTTCACGGAATTTCTCAGCCGGAAATTCTTCAAGCGGCGCGCGGTACTGCATACCGGCGTTGTTCACCAAAATGTCGATGGCCCCGTGCTCGCGTTCGATCCTGCCAACGGCTTGCGCAATTTGTGCCTCGTCCGTCACGTCGAACGCGCTGCCTGACGCCTTGGCACCCGCTGCCCGCAACCCCGACACCGCCGCGTCCAATTTCGCTGCGTCGCGCCCGTTCAGCACCACTTCGGCGCCTGCTGCGGCCAGCCCACCCGCCAGTGCCAAACCGATACCCTGGCTGGAGCCGGTAATGAGCGCGCGCCGCCCGGTGAGGTCGAAGAGTTTGAGCGACATTGTAAGCCGGTCCTTATCGTTGAGTGACGGGACTGCGCGCCACCTTGACGGAGCAGTCTGTGCCAGCGAGTATCGGCCGCGGCTGCGGCGTTGCGCAACCGTCAAGCGCTCCATTCCACCACTCACGGAGACCAACCTTGACCCGACCGGGTGTCCTCGTCATCGGTCCCTATCCACCCGGCGACATTGAGCAATTGGAAGCTCATTACAACGTGCACCGCTATTGGGAGGCCACTGACAAGCCAGCGTTTCTGGCCTTACACGCGCCAAGCATCCGCGCCATTGCCTCGCGCGGCGATCTGGCGGTGCCTGGTGACCTGATCGCGGCGCTGCCGAAGCTGGAGATAATTGGGATCTATGGCGTTGGCACCGACGGCGTCGATCTCGCCGCAGCGCGTGCTCGTTCCATCAAAGTGAGCAACACGCCCGATGTGCTGACCGGCGAGACGGCCGATATCGCTCTGGCGCTGATGCTGGCGCACGCCCGGCAGGTGCCGAAGGGCGATGCTTATGTGCGCTCGGGGACGTGGGCTGAAAAGGGCAACATGCCGCTTGCAACGAGGCTGCATGGGAAGCGGGTGGGGATTATCGGGCTGGGGCGGATCGGTAAGGCGGTGGCCCGGCGCTGTACCGGGTTCGACATGCGCATCGCCTATTATGGCCGCGCCACGCAGGTGGATCAGCCGTATACATATTTCTCTTCATTGACCGATTTAGCGGCAAACTCCGATTATCTGGTGGCGACCCTTTCGGGCGGTGCGGCGACGGCAAAACTGATCACGGCAGATGTGTTCCGGGCACTGGGGCCCATGGGCGTGTTCATCAACATCGCGCGTGGCTCGGTGGTCGACGAGTCAGCGTTGCTGGAAGCGTTGGAGCAAGGAACCATCGCGGGCTCAGGATTAGACGTGTACCTCAATGAACCCAAGATCGATCCGCGCTTTTATGCGCTCGAAAATACTGTCTTGATGCCCCATGTCGGTAGCGCCACGGTGGAAACCCGCCGCGCCATGGCCCAGCTGATGCGTGACAACATCGCGGCACACTTTGCTGGCCGCCCGCTTCTGACGCCGGTGGAGTGAGTTATGAAGAGTATCGTCATTCACGCCGCGCAGGATTTGCGTATCGAGGAGAGGGAACTGGACGTGCCGGGGCCAGGGCAGGTGGCGGTCGCGATCAAGCGTGGCGGCATCTGCGGGTCGGATCTGCACTATTACAGCCACGGCGGTTTCGGGGTCGTACGGCTGAAAGAGCCAATGATCCTTGGGCATGAGGTGGCTGGTGAGATTGTAGGACTGGGTGAAGGGGTGAGTGGCCTGGCGCGCGGCGATCTTGTTGCCGTTAGTCCCAGCCGGCCATGCGGAGGTTGCAGCTATTGCCAGCAGGGCTTGCAGATGCATTGCCTGGAGATGCTGTTTTACGGCAGTGCCATGCGGTTCCCCCATGTACAGGGGGCGTTCCGTGAGCGGCTTATTGCGGATGCAACCCAGTGTCATCGACTCGCGCCGGGCATCACGGCCGAGATGGGCGCGTTCGCCGAGCCGTTCGCGGTGACGCTGCACGCCATCAACCGCGCAGGCCCGCTGACAGGACACCGTGTGCTGATCACCGGCTGTGGTCCCATCGGGGCGCTTGCCATAATCGCAGCGCGAGCGCACGGAGCCCGCGAGATCGTGGCAACTGACGTGACGGAATTCACGCTGGCGACGGCACGCAAGATTGGTGCGGACCGGGCCGTCAACGTTGCAACGGACGCGGGCGCGATGGATGCGTACAAGGCCAACAAAGGTACGTTTGATGTGATGATCGAGGCATCCGGCAATGAGCGGGCGCTGCGGTTGGGGCTCGACGTGCTCAAGCCCCGCGGTGTCCTGGTGCAGCTTGGCCTCGGCGGCGAAATCGCTCTGCCGCAGAACCAGGTGGTGGCCAAGGAGATCGACATGCGCGGTTCGTTCCGTTTCCACGACGAATTCGCGTTGGCGGTGGACTTTATCAATGCAAGGCGCGTGGACCTCTCGTCGCTGCTCTCAGAGGTGGTGCCGCTCGCCCGCGCCGAAGAGGGCTTCAAGCTCGCGTCCGATCGCAGCCACGCCATGAAAGTGCAGATTGCGTTTTAGAAACACGTTAAAGGACGATCCATTATGTTCCATGGAGTGCCCGAGGGCACCGGTTTCGAGGTCATCGACAAGCGCTTTGGGTCTTGCCTTGTTGGGCATGTCCGTGTCGAGCGGCTGTGGACAGGTTGCCGCTGGGCGGAAGGACCAGCATGGTTTCCAGCCGGGCGCTATCTAGTGTGGTCGGATATTCCGAATAACCGCATGATGCGCTACGACGAGACCGACGGCTCGGTGTCGGTGTTCCGCGCCGGGTCGCACTACTCCAACGGCAATTCGGTGGATCGGCAAGGGCGGTTGGTCACGTGTGAACATCACGGGCGGCGGGTGTCCCGAACGGAACATGACGGCACGATCACCGTGCTCGCCGACCGCTACAATGGCAAGAAGCTCAACTCACCCAACGATCTGGCCGTGAAATCGGATGGGTCGATCTGGTTTACCGATCCCAGCTATGGCATCGACCTCGACTATGAGGGCGAGCGGCAGCCGCGTGAACAAGATGGTTGCCATGTCTACCGTATCGATCCTGGTACGAAAGTCGTCTCGCGTGTTGCCAGCGACTTTGAGCGGCCAAATGGCATCGCGTTCTCACCCGATGAAAAGCACCTCTACATCGCTGACACGGGTGTGACGCATAGAGAGAACGGGCCCAAACACATTCGCCGCCTCGACGTGGGCGCAGACGGCAAGAGCCTCTCCAACTCAATGATTTTCGCAACCTGCACGGCTGGCCTGTTCGACGGCTTCCGTCTCGATACCGATGGCCGCGTCTGGACCAGTGCGGGTGACGGCGTGCACTGCTACCTCCCCGACGGCACGCTGATTGGCAAGGTGAAGATCCCTGAGCTGGTGGCCAATGTTGCCTGGGGCGGCACCAAGCTCAATCGGCTGTTCATCTGCGGGACAACGTCGCTTTACTCCGTCTATCTCGCGGTCAACGGCGTGCCGCAGATCCGGAAGCTATAAGTTCGGCACGCATGAGGCCTCGCACGGAGTTGCCGAGATAGAGCGCGTTGGTGCCGTTGAGATCACTGAGGCGCAGCACGGCCTCGGCGGCTTGGCCGGTGGCTAGGAGTTCGGCGCGAAGGACCCCCGGCAAGGCACCGGACGCTAGCGGCGGCGTGAGCAACTGGGCACCTATTCGCACAAAGATGCTTGTCCGCGAGCCCTCGGCCAGTTCGCCGCGTTCGTTGACATAGATAACGTCGCCGGTGCCAAACGCCGCTGAATAATGCGTCCATTCAGTGTCATAGAGCTCACGGCGCGTGGTCTTGTGGGCCAGGAACGGCTCTCTGCTGTCGAGCTGGGTGGTTGACAGGATGCAACGCATCACGCTGTCCAGCTGCGGCAAGGGTATTGGCGCGGCTGATGCTGTGAGAGTGCCATCGTGGGCTGCCAATAGGCGAACACGCAGCCGCTCGGCTCCTGCGATGCTGGCGAGTGCCGACCTCACGGCAGCTTCATCGCAAGCAAAGCCGAAGTATTCCGCCGAAGCCGCCAGCCGCTGCATGTGCCGGTCGAGCAGCCAATAGCCTGCACCTGGTTCAAACAGCAGTGTTTCGATCAGTTGGAAGCCGGGATCGGGCGCTCGCAAAAACTTCATTTTAAGAAGGCATTCTTCGTACTCCGCCTGCCCCTCACTATCGGCAACGACGCCTGAGCCGATGCCCATCTCCCCTGTGCCGTCGGGAAAGATCACGGGCGTGCGGATCGCGACGTTGAAGCGTGCGGTGCCATCGGGCGCAAAGTAGCCGATGGCGCCGCAGTAAACGCCGCGCGGCTCGCTCTCTACATCGGCAATGAGTTCCATCGCCCGCACTTTGGGCGCGCCCGTAATCGAGCCGGGCGGGAACACTGCGGTGAGGAACTGTGGCAACGTCACGCCCGCCACCAACGTCGCCTCCACGCCCGACGTCATTTGATGCACGGTGCCGAAGGTTTCGACTGTGAATAGATCGGGCACCGACACGCTGCCAATCTCGGCGATGTGGCCAAGATCGTTGCGCATCAGATCGACAATCATAAGGTTTTCGGCGCGCTGTTTGGGGTCACTGGCCAGAAGTTGGCGCGCCTCGGCATCAGCTTTCAGCGTGGCTCCGCGGCCTGCGGTCCCCTTCATCGGCCGCGTCGTCACGCGGCGGTCAGCGCGGGTGAAAAACTGCTCCGGGCTCAGCGACAGCACGGTCACATCGCCGGTATCGATGATCGCGCCGTAGGGGACCGGCTGGCGCTGGCGCAGCTCGCGATAAAGCGCGATCGGCGACCCATCCAACCGGAAGCGCATTTTATGCGTGAGGTTGATTTGATAGATATCACCCGCCGCGATTTTCTCATGCACGGCGTTGAAGCGCTGGAGGTAATCGTCAGCGGTCCAGTCGGGGGCGATGTCGAGGAGACGCGGGATTTCGGCGGGCGTGGCAAGCAATAGGGCAACATTGGCCCCGCTCAACGTCTCAGGTGCGTCAAACAGGCCAAACCAGAGCAGGGGCACACGGCGGCCTTGCGGCAGGCGAGGTGCCAGTCGTGGTTCCAGCACATAGCCCAGCTCATAAGAGAAAAAACCGGCTGCGTGCAGGCCACCTGCAAGGCCGTCTTGGATGCGGGCGAGGGCGGTGGCCACTTGGCCCGGTTCGTTCGCCGTAACTACCTCATGCGGCCGTGTAAACCGCAGGCTCGGCGGACCACTTCCGGAACTGTTGTCGAGAAGTACGAACATCGGCTGATTGGCCCTTGGCAGACCACTTAAATGGCGCGGATGCCCCGCAATGGCAAGGCAGCGGCGCTGCGCCTAAACACCAACGGCGCGATCTGGTGAGGATCGCGCCGTTGGTGTAGCAGCCAAGTGCTTGGGGTAAACTTATGTGAACCAAAGCCAGCTGGTGGCCTTCTTGCGCAGCGTCTTGGGCGGTGGCGGCTCCTGCCAACTCTTGACCACCTCTTCTTCCGACTGCAACCGGCGCAGGATCATTTCGTCCGACATCGGCACAGTGAAGGCATAGAAGCCATGCCGTGTCCGGTAGACGATGCCGCGTTCGCACAGGGCTTGAAGCAACTGCGTCGCCTGCGCGTTAGAGACTTCGCTGTCGCCATAGTTCTTACTGAGTGTTGACACTTCCTGGGCCGAAAACTCTGCGGCAGCGTATTGTCCGCGGCTGGCCACAATGCGCAGGAAATCGCGCTGCTTGTTTGTGGTGTTGTTCCAGCGGGCGCCAAACAAGCCGCTATCGAGATGATCCAATGTTTCCGTTGACGGAAACTCGTCATCACCCAAGGTACCGCCATTACGAAGCAATTGTTCGACAAGTTCCTTGCCGAAAAATTGAATGAAGTAGGGATAGCCGTTGGTCAGGTCGACAACCTTGGCGATCAGCTTGGGCGATGCATAGAGTGGTGGCATCATGCGCGACAAAGGCCTGGTCAAGGCTGCCCATGTGTCATCGCGGCTAAGCCGGTCAAGGCGCATGACGTGGAACATGCGCTCCGTGTACGTTCGTGTTTCCGTCAGCGCGTTGAGCAGATGCGGCAGGCCGCACAAGATCAATAGGCACGGCACCACTGTTGCCTTCTTCTGTCCCGAGGCCACCGTATCCAACAGCATCGACATCGGAAATTCGTTACGCTCGGCATGGTCGCACAGGCACTGCGCCTCGTCATAGGCGAGGATAATTCCAGGCACACGAGCCCGCGCTGCCATTGACGACGCCCGCGACATGACCGATTTCAAACGGTCGCTCGGTAGGCCTGGCGAGGTTTCGTAGCACCCCTTGAGGGTTTCAAACAGCTGCTGCTCATCGGACGCGCGTTGCTCGTCAGCTTCGTGCGGTGCGTGCACGGACGATCCCGCAAGCCCGCTTTCAATGCTGGCAAACCGGTTGGCCATGGCTTGCGATAGATCCGTGAGGATTCGCAGGGCCAGTCTCTCCTCAGTGAGCGATGCCGATTCCGAAAGATCGTTGCCAACCCACAGCCAGCCATCCTGTTCGGCGGCTGCGCGCAAGCTCGAAAGTAACACCGTTTTACCAAACCCTCGCAGGCCGGTAATCAGAATGTTGTCTGTCGGATTATCTTGACGAATAACTCGCTTGAAAAATTCTTGCTCGTCAATACGGCCCGCTAGAAATGGCGGAATGTGCCCAGCGCCTGGACGATACGGATTCTCAAGTAACTTTCTCCGGTCCATTTTAAGTCAGCCGTTTACGCAATTGTACCACCGCTAGATTTCGTGGATGATCTCAGCCGAAGCTCCGGCTGATCAAGTCCGGCGACTAGTTCTGCCGCACACTTTTGTGCGCATTCCAAGGTGCAATATTCTATCGACACGTCTGCGTACGCAGCCAGTTGTGCACAGGTTATCAACAAGTTTCATGGTTGCGCGGGATTGACGCACACGCAAAGGTTGTGGCGAAGTTAGCGATCCTCAGCCGGCTAAGTCAGCACTCGGTTTCCACCCGGCAGCAGTGCCGCAAAATTATCATCAAGAGTTTTACTCAAAAGCCGTGAATACTTGGCGAAATTCCGATGCTCCGGCCCTATGCGGCCAAAAGCTGGATCCGCGCCACCTCTGATGGGTTTGAGCACAACTGGGGTCGCCACCGGGGTCAAATGCGACCCACGCCCCAGCTGCAGCGTGATCAATAGTCCGTGCATCTCGCCCGTGATGGCCGGGCGCGCCACCACAATCAGCCGGTGTTGTCCATGCCGGTTGGTGACAAAGTAGATGTGTCCCGATTGGTAGGGGACGGCGATCTTGCCAAACTGAATGAAATCCTGGTCAACGCGCTCAGCCTCGCGGAAATCGAGGCATGAGGCGTGCTCGTTCCAGGTAATATCTGTGCGATAGGCGTAAACTGCGCCGGGCTCGCCGAACGAAGGCCGGATGGTGAGGTAGGACCCCTCCAGCCAGCTCACCGAGGCCCGGTTGTAGTTGCCGAGTTCATCAGGCGCATTGCCGGTGCCGGGCGCTGGGGGCGACGTCGCACGGTCGAGGAGCGTCTGGCCCAGCGCCGTCTCCAGTCGCACCAGTGTCGCCAGTGTGAAGCCGCGGCGGCCTGACAGGGCTTTTTCCAGCGTCGAGATGCTGAGCTTGGCGGCATCAGCCAGCGCTTGCCGGGTCATCCGCCGCCGGGCCAGCTCTTCGCGCAGTTGTCGCGCCAGAGCATCGCATTCGAGGCCGCTCAGCCGGGCGTTTCGCGTTTGTGACATTTGCCCTCGATGCTGCTGGTCCGTCTCGGCCCTCACATATCCGCACAGTTTGGGCGTCCGCAAGGCGCTCGCTGTCCAAAAATGCCTGGAATTGCCGGTGCCCGCGCCGCCGCGTTTGCGTCAGTCTGGCTGTCAGCCCGCCCTATAATGGACCGACGCCATGCCCCATTTGCCCCGTGACCCGCCAGCCGCACTGGCCTCGCGCGATCCGCGCCTGTCGCTCTTCATCCAAGCTCTGTTCGCCGCCCACCCGTCTGGGGGTGCGGGAACTCTTATCGCGTTCGGCGCCTATCTACTGGCCCGCCGCCTCAGCCGCCGTAGCTAACGGAGCCCACGCATGCGCATTCTGATCCTCAACCCGCCGCACGAATCCATCGGCTCGCGGATGCCCGGCGAAATGCTGCCACCGCTCGGCTTGCTGGCCATTGGCGGCCCACTGATCGACGACGGCCACGACGTCCGGCTCATTGACGGCGACGTCAACAACCTTGCGCCTGAGGTAATCCTCGATCAGGCCATCGCCCATGCGCCTGACGCCGTGCTGATCGGCCACAACGGTTCAACCTCCGCGCATCCAACCATCGTCCTTATGTTGCGCGGCTTGCGACACTTGTTCCCCAAGGCGTGGATCATCTATGGCGGCGTGTTCCCGACCTACCACTGGCGCGAATGCCTCGAAGAATGCCCCGAGGTGGACGTGATCGTGCGTGGCGAAGGTGAGGAGACGGCGCGGCGGCTGATGCGGGCGCTGGAGCAGCCAGCGCCGCAACGCTTTCCCGCCCTACCCCCATCCTGTCCTTCTCCCCTCAAGGGGGAAGCGACGCCTGGCTCACGAGAACTGGCAATGAGTTCGCATTCAAATCATCGCGGCCAGCGTCCTCTCCCCCTTTGCGGGGGGGAGACGGAGAGGGGGGTAGCAGTGGCTTCGATTTCTTTGGATTCGATCAACGGCATCGCCTTTCGGCGATACGGAGAACCCTTTGCCACCCCGCCCGCCCCGATGATCCAGAACCTCGATGCCTACCGCATCGGCTGGGAGCTGATCGACCACGCCCGTTACTCCTACTACGGCGGCAAGCGCGGCGTGGTGGTGCAGTTCTCGCGCGGTTGCCCGCATCTGTGCAGCTATTGCGGCCAGCGCGGCTTCTGGACCCGCTGGCGGCACCGCGACCCCAAGGCCTTCGCCGCCGAACTCGGCCGCCTCCACCGCGAGCACGGCGTCACCATGATCTCCTGGGCCGACGAGAACCCGACCACGTCGAAGAAGGTGTGGCGCGAAGTGCTGGAGGCGATCATTGCGCTAGACATCAAGGTGACGATGATCGCCACTCTGCGCGCCAGCGATATCGTGCGCGACGCCGACATCCTGCATCTTTACCGGAAGGCGGGCTTCGAGCGCTTCCTGATCGGCATGGAGCATACAGACGAAGCCACCCTGGCGAAGGTGAGAAAAGGCAGCACCACCAAGACCGATCGGCAGGCCATACAACTCTTGCGCCGGCATGGCATCCTGTCGCTCTCTTCTTACGTTGTCGGCTTCGAAGATGAAACGGATGCCGACTATTTCCGCGCCTTGCGTCAACTCATCGCCTATGACCCGGATCAGATCATCACCCTCTATGTGACACCGCACCGCTGGACGCCCTTCTTTCGCGAGGCCCGCGACCGCCGCGTCATCCAGACCGACCGCAAACGCTGGGACTACAAGAACCAGGTGCTCGCCAACTGCCACATGCCAGCCTGGCGGATATTTTTGTGGATCAAGTGCATCGAAGTGCTGGTGCAGACGCGGCCCAAAGCGCTGGCGCGTACCTATTTCAACCGCGACCCGGCAGCGAGCCACGGCATGCGGTGGTATTCGCGGATTGGCAAAAGGGTATGGCTGCACGAGATCTGGTGGTTCTTGTTCCGTGACCGGCGAGTGACGGATGGGCCGACGCTGGAAGAGTTCTGGGGTACGCCGGGGGATGCGGGGCAGGAGGCGATGGCGGTGGGGAAGAGGGAGAAGGAGGCGGCGTGAAGAGCCTCACGGCTGAGATGTTGGGTCGCGCGAAGGCTTGACCAAACCTATTCAGGTGCCCCAAACATTGTCCGTACTCGTGCCGGGAGCCGCAGCGGCCGGCCCTTGCGGTTCACCAACACCACCAGCACCTCGGCATTGGCCAGCGGCACACCCTCGCGTCGCACCTCTTGCGCCAGTGTCAGCGTCGCCGTAGTCAGCTTCGTACACGAACTCACTACTTCTAGCACATCGTCAATTCGCGCGGGTTTAAGGTAGTCGATGGTCAGCCTGCGTACCACGAATGCCGACGGCTCGGCCCCCGCCGCCAATTCGCTGTGATGCACGCCAAGGAGCCGCAGCCAGTCCGACCGGCCACGCTCGCACCAGCGCACGAAGCTGCCGTGATAGGCGAGACCAGAGAAGTCGGTGTCCTCGAAATAGACGCGCACTGGTAGGATGTGGCGTGCGCCATCGATGCCGCCAGCGAGATCGGGCCAAGCCGTCACGCCTCGCCCCCGAGATCGATCAGCACGATTTCCGGCGGCACGCCCAGGCGCACCGGCATAATCGAACAGCCGAGACCGCCGGAGACAATCAGGTTGCGGCCGTCTTCGCGGATATGTCCGTAGGCGTAGCGGTTGCCGTAGCGCGAGGGCACGATGGGCGAATAGCCGAACAGGCGAACCTGGCCGCCGTGAGTGTGGCCCGACAGCGTCAGGGCGACGCGCGGCGGCACCGTGGGGAAGATGTCGGGCTCGTGCGCCAGCAAGATGACTGGGGCGTCATCGGTCACCTGGGCCAGCGTACCCTTGAGGTCATCGAAACCGGTCATGTGCGGCCGTCCCAGCTGCCGCGACGGCAGCAGCGCCAACTGATCGCCAAGGCCCGCCAGCCAAAACGGGGAACCATCCTTAGTCAGACGAATGCTGCGATTGTGATAGACCGGGATTCCAACGGTTTCGAGCGCGATCTGCGAGCGGGTGGGCCCCTGGCCGGAGCGTTGTACCGTGAGGTCGTCCCACCAATCGTGATTACCCAGGATCGCGTGCACACCAAGTGGCGCCTTCAGTGTGGCAAGTGCGGCGGCCCAATCGGTGGCCGCGACATGCCAGCCATGCGTGCGCCCGCGGGTGTAGTCTCCTAATAGGAGGATGATATCGGGGTCCAGGGCGTTGGCCACTTCAGCGATGTGGCGGATGCGCTCGATAGACATACCCGGATTAACAGCGTGAATGTCGGTGAGAGCGCACATTTTGAGCGTGAGGGCCGTGGGCCAGTTGGCCGGGCGCACCTGGTAGCGTGTCACAGCCAGGCGCAACAGCGGTTCGACGCCGAAAGCATAGCCGCCAAGCGCCAGAGGGCCCGCGACAAATGTCGTGACTAGGCGAAGAAATCTGCGTCGCGTTATCAAGTGGAGGCCTCCAGCACCTCGTGGTAATAGCCGAAACTCGTTAATTTCCATGGCCGCATGAGGGCGGAGAAAAACATCCGGGTTCGGGATGGGGCCGAACTGATAACGTCGCTGCAGGGCGTTATGGCGCCATTGTTTCCAGCAGCTCGGCACAGCTTTTTACCGGCGCCATCGAGGCCATTTCGGCCAGCGCGGCCTTGTGTTGCTTGGACTCGAACGCCCCCACGCCATCTTCCACCACGATGCCCTTGAAATCGCGCAAAACGGCATCGCGTAGTGTCGTTGCAACGCTCACCGGCGTTGTCAGCCCGGCGATCATCACCGTATCGACCTTGATCTGCCTCAGCATCCATTCCAGCGGTGACATGTAAAAAGCTGAGAAAGCGAACTTGTCGATATGCAGATCGGCCGAGCCTAAGTCGTCAACCAGACGGTGGCCCCAGCTGCCTTTCTGGAAGTCGCCACGTTGAATGAACGGCCGAAGCTGACGCATGTGCTCGGTAAGGATCGGCTCGCCCTGCTTGCCCTCCAGGATGGTGAAGTGGGTGGCGACGATCCAACCGTCACGCTTGCGCATGGCGTCGGCCAATGGCGCTAGACGAGCCGGAAGTGCGCTCACTTGCTCGCAGGCGAGTCCCGCGCGCCCATACGCCCCCTTGGGATGCAGCGCGTCGTTCTGCAAATCGATCAGCAGCAGCGCTGTCGTTTTCGGGTCGAGGCGCTTGGCGGCCATCGTGGCGTCCTTATTCTTATACGGTTATCAAATTAGCAGTCTCAGAGATCGAAACCCAAGCCGGTGCGCGAATGCAAGCCATGCAAAAACAGCCATGCCGGCGGGCCTGACCTTGCTGTGGTTTGGACCGGGTATTAGATTTGTACGCAGGTGGCCGCCGCGTGGATTTCCCGTGGTGGCAATGGCCACACAAGCAACGGAGATAGCCATGCTCTCTTACATCACTCTCGGAGCCCATGATTTGACCGCGTCCGGTGTTTTCTACGACGCAGTCATGAAGCCATTGGGCTACGCCGCAACGCGGGACCAAGACTACGAAATCGCCTATGCGGCCACGGGGCAGGAGCCCATTCTCTGGATTGTGAAACCGCAGAATGAGCTTCCCGCGTCTTATGGCAACGGCACCATGATCTGTTTCCATGCGTCCAGCCGCGCCGCTGTCGACACATTCCATGCTGCCGCCATGGCAAACGGCGGCTATGACGAGGGCAAGCCGGGCCTGCGCAGGTACGGCCCTCATTTCTACGCCTGCTACGTGCGCGATCCGGCCGGTAACAAGCTGAGCGTGGTCTACAACAAGGCGGTCTGATGCACAAAGATGATATCCGCGTTGCGGTCGAAGCGGCTGTTGTTGTGCAAGCTCGAAAATATCCAGGTCAGTAGGACATTTTTCTGTCAGCGAGCCGGGGCGCCTACAAATGCGAAAACTCTAACCCTCACAAAAACGTCGCCGCTACGTCGATGCTGGACGACTTGCCCACCTTATCGAAATGGTGCTTCAGCCAGTCGTCTGCGCAACTCCGGCCGACGGTCTTCAAGTGCTGCAAGAACTCCCAATCCGGGTTGAGCTTGGTGGCCACGCCCAGCGATACCATCTCGGCGTCATCGCGAATTGAATGCACCAGCATGTGCTTGTAGCGGTCGGCATCGACGCGGCCTTCACCGACCAGCCGCGTGACGAAGGCAATGGCACGCATCTCGCGCATCAATGACGAATTGAAACTTATCTCATTGATGCGGTCGAAGATTTCCGGCGCTGTGGTCGGCAGCTTGGGACGCTCGATGGGATTGACGTGGACGATAATCACGTCACGGGACGCGCCATGGTAGATCAGAGGATAGATTGCGGGATTGCCCATGAAGCCGCCGTCCCAGTAGTGCTCGCCTTGGACTTCTACAGCCTGAAAAATATAGGGCAGGCACGCCGTCGCCAGCACCACATCGGCCGAAACGTCGGCGTTTTCGAAGACTTTGATTTTGCCCGTACGCACGTTGGTGGCGCTCAAAAACAGCCGGCTGGTGATCTTGCACTCACTGAGGCGCTTGAAATCGACGACGCGCTCCAGCACATCGCGCAAGGGATTAAAATTTAGCGGGTTGAGCTGGTAGGGCGAGAACATATGCGTCATGGCATCGAAGGCGAGGAAGGCGGGGTTGAAGTCGGAGTGGAGGCCAAAACCCTCTAGCCATTTTTCCCATGGCAATGATTTGACCGGCGAGTACATTTTGCCGGTGTCGGCGATCGCGCGCCAGAATTCCTCAAGTTTGGCCCGTGCGCCCGCGACGCCGCCGATCGACAGACCGTAGGCCATGACAACGGCGTTCATCGAACCGGCGCTCGTTGCGCTCATGGCCCGGATGTCGAGCCGTCCGTCCTCCAGGATCATATCGAGGACACCCCAGGCGAAGGCGCCATGGGCCCCGCCGCCTTGCAGCGCCAGGTTTACCGGTTTGGATTTGGCGTTGGCCATGGGAAGGGAGTATCCGGTCGGAGGGATGCGGCGGCTGGACTATCGACCTGGAGCTGGCAGGAAGCAAACTCCGTGTTTGGGCCGGTTTGATGCCTCAACGACAAAAGCTACTCCCGTCCTAAAATCCGGCCTAAGACCCACGAACTCCAACTATTGGCTACGAACGCACGTTTCAACTCGACGGGGTCGTAGTGTTTTTCTACCCAGTCAATGAAAGTAATTGGCGACTTGTGGTTGAACGTCAAGAAGCTTTCGAAAAACGCATCCAGGATGCCCGTGTCGGCGCTACGCACATGGCCGAAGCGCAGGGAGAGTTGCGATAAGGCCTGCTCGATGGGCACGCTCTCGTGCAAATGCAGATAGAGCACGCTCATCAACCCGGCGCGGTCGGCCCCTGATTTGCAGTGGATAAGAATGGGGTAAGCGGCATTTGCAAAAAGCGCCGCGGCGTCCCGAATGGTCGCTTTTTCCGGGGCCTGTCGCGAACCGATCGGGAAATCCACCAGTTTGAGGCTCAGCGCCGCACAGGCCTCGCGCTCCAGCCGGTATGAGCCGCAATCCCGGACCCCGCGCAGATTGATGACAGTGCGGATGCCGTCCTTTGCAAAGCGCCCGATATCATGCGGGGCGGGCTGCGCGGTGCGCCACGCCTGCGTGCCCAAACGGTGGGCGTTGAGGTAGACGAGCCGGAAGAGACCGTGGTCGATCAACAGCATGTCGGCAAAATTGACTGGCTTTGCCATCACCCGCTTCACGCCTGGCGGCAGCCGGTCTGCGGCGGCCCGCCCGAGCACGCGAAATGCCCGAAACAAGGCCTGCCAACGCTTGCGCAACAGGTAGATGAGACCCGGGCTGCCAGACGGTCCGGGTTGGCTTGGCGGCTGCATCAAAGGGTTCCGTGCCGGTTGTCGCGCATCTTCAATGGTGCCCGGCAATTCGCCTCACACCGCAGCGCTACCGAACTGGGTGAATATCCGCTATGAGTCCGTCTCGCAACATATGGGTCAATTCAACCCCCGAACCAGGATAGCCGCCGCAACCCGATGGCAGATTTCGAGGACCAGCCCAATCTGCTCTACCGGCTTGCAGGGTTGGCGCTCTACAATCATATCTGGCTGGTGCAGCGGACCAGCCGCTGGCTGCCGCATCTGGCCGAACTCGAAGGCCGCCGCCAAGGCCGCAAACTCACCGCGCAGCATCCCTTTATCTTCGCAATGTGGCATGGCCAATTCATGCTTCTGCCGCTGCTGAGTTTCCCCAAATATCCCATGCAGGTGATGGTGGCACGCCACGGCGATGCGGCCATCGCGTCGCAGTTGCTGAAGCATTTCGACCTTGAATTGATCCGGGGCGCGGGGGCCGGCGGGCGCAAGAAAGACCGGGGCGGTTCACACGCGATCCGGGCGGCGCAAGAAGCCCTGCGTAACAATGTTTCGGTCGCGATGACGGCCGATGTACCACCAGGGCCAGCGCGGCGGGCGGGTATGGGTATTGTCACACTGGCGCGCGTCACCGGCCGCCCGATCGTGCCCGTCGCCATCGCCAGCTCGCGTCATCTATCGCTCAATACTTGGAGCCGGATGACGATCAATCTGCCCTGGTCCGATTGCGGCGCCGTGGTTGGCGATCCCGTCTTTGTGCCGTCCGATCTTGATACGGAGGGCCAGGAGCGGATGCGCCAGAAGGTCGAGGACGGTCTCAACGCTGCGACGCGCGAGGCCTATGACAAAGTAGGCGTGCCGGATCCGCTACTGGCCGCCCGAGAGCGTGCCGCCAACAGCTCAAGTCCGATGCTCGCCACCTACCGCACCGCGACGAGAGCGCTGCAATCTGCAGCACCGGCATTGTTGGCCTATCGCGAGCGGCAAGGCAAAGAGGATCCAGTGCACCGGGCCGAACGGATGGGTGTGCCGAGCCAGCCCAGGCCGCCAGGACCGCTAGCCTGGCTGCATGCTGCCAGCGTTGGCGAAACCATGGCGGCGGGACGGTTGATCGGCGAACTCAAACAACGGTATCCTTCGCTGTCAATCCTGCTCACGACTGGCACCGTCACCTCGGCGCGCCTTGCCAGGGCGCGGCTGGGCGACAGCGTCATCCACCAATTCATCCCGATCGATGGCCCGGCGTTCGTTGCGCGTTTCATCGAGCATTGGCGGCCGCAGTTGGGGGTGTTTGTCGAGTCCGAGATTTGGCCCAATCTGGTTCTGGCGGCAGTTGAAAAGGGTGTGCCGCTGGTGGTGGTGAACGGACGGCTGTCGGAGCGTTCGTTCCGGGGTTGGCAACGCCGGGCGGCTATGGCGCGGCGGCTGTTCGGCGCCTTTGCGCTTGTGCTGGCGCAGACCGAGCCGTTAGCCCGGCGGTTTACGCGCTTGGGTGCGCGAGACGTAAAGATTGCGGGCAATCTGAAATACGACGCAGCGGCCTTGCCGGTTGATGCGGCGGCTTCAGACGCTTTGCGGAGAGCCTTGGGCGGGCGCGACGTTTTCCTGGCCGCGAGCACTCACCCTGGTGAAGAAGTTCACATCGCGCAGGCGCTGAAGCTATTGAAAGTGCGTCGCCCCGGCGTGCTGGCGATCATCGCTCCGCGCCATCCAGGCCGCGGAGAGGCCGTTGTTGAAGAATTGCGCGCAGGAGGGTTGAAAGTGTCGCGACGCGGCGCGGCTGAGCTACCTGCCGCAACCGACGATGCCTATGTTGCGGATACGATAGGCGAGCTTGGCCTGTTCTACTCGGTCGCCCCAGTCGCGTTTATTGGCGGGTCTTTGATCAAACATGGGGGGCAGAACCCAGTCGAGGCGATCCAACTCGGATCGGCCGTTGTCACCGGACCTCATGTGCACAATTTTGAGGAGGCTTACCGGGCGCTACTGCGCAAGGAGGGGTGCAGGCAGGTAGTAGATGCCGCTGGTCTGGCTAATGCGTTGGAGGAATTGCTTGGCAACCGAGCGGCGCTTGAAGCACAGCAGCGAAATGCCCGTAGCGTCATCGCCGGGCTCGGCGGTGCGCTGAGAGAGACGCTGACGGCTCTGGCTCCACTGCTTGCAGCTGCCATAGAGACTGAGGCTAAACGTGCGGCTTGAACCGCCTCCCTGGTGGTATCGCGGAGAGCCTGGCGTGTTGGCCTACGCGCTCACGCCGGTTGCTGCCGCCGTCGATACAATTGGTGCCTGGCGCTGGAACCGTATCAAACCCTACCGGTCGCGGCTGCCGGTGATCTGCGTGGGCAATCTCACGGCGGGCGGCGCGGGCAAGACGCCGTTAGCGATCTGCATCGCGGGGATGCTATTGGCGGCCGGCCGCAAGCCCGGCTTTCTCACGCGCGGGTTTGGAGGCAGCCAGCGCGGGCCGCACATGGTTGATCCTTCCCGTGATACGGCGGGCGGTGTTGGTGATGAAGCGCTGCTGCTCGCCCGCCGCGCGCCCGTGATGGTATCCCGTGACCGTGCCGCCGGGGCCAAGGCGCTAGAGACGTCGAGCGTTGATGTCATCGTCATGGATGATGGACTGCAAAATCCGCAGCTGGCCAAGCAGTTATCGATAGCCGTACTCGATCCACATCGCTTGATCGGCAACGGACTGGTGATGCCGGCGGGTCCTTTGCGCCATGATCTCGCCACGCAGCTGCGGCGGACCGATGCGCTGGTGGTGCTGTGCGGCGCGGGCGAGGCCATGCCACCATTGCCTACAAAGCTACAAACATTTCCCGGCCCTGTGCTGCGCGCAAGCCTTGTCCCGCAAGCCCAAGCTGCCAACAGCCTCAGAGGCATCCGCGTCATCGCCTATGCAGGTATCGGGCGGCCGTCCAAACTGTTCGATACGCTGCGGGCCGTCGGGGCCCATGTGGCCGAAGAGGTGCCGTTTCCTGATCACCACCGCTTTACCGTCAAAGACGCCGACCGGCTGCTGAATCTGGCGCTGGAACACGGTGGCGCGCTGGTCACCACGGAAAAGGACCTAGCCCGGCAAGCGGGCGACGACGACTTGCGCGCATTGCAGCAGTCCAGCATCGGCCTGCCTGTCGATGCCCAATTCAACGACCGCGACCTGGAACGCTTCCGCGCCCTTCTCAGCCTGCTGCTGACCCGCCATCCGAATTGACGGTCAGTCCGGCAGAAGTACAGTTGAGCCGGTGGTTTTGCGCGCTTCCAGATCGCGGTGGGCGTCGGCGGCGCGCGACAGGGGGTAGGTCTGGTTGACGTTGATCGTCACCTTGCCGCGTTTGACCACGTCGAACAGCGCGGCGGCCGAAGCCAGCAGTTCGGCGCGTGTCGCCGTGTAGGCCACGATCGATGGCCTGGTCATGAACAGCGAGCCTTTTTGGTTAAAGATTGCCATGTCAACGGGTGGAACGGGGCCGGACGACTGACCAAAGGCAACGAACAGTCCGCGCGGTTTCAGGCAATCGAGCGAAGCGGGGAACGTGTCCTTGCCGACCGAATCGTAAACGACATCGCAGCGGCTACCGCCTGTGATCTCCTTCACGCGTTCAACGAAATTCTCGGTGCGTGAGTTGATCACATGCGTACAGCCATGCGCCTTGGCGAGCGCGGCCTTCTCGGGCGATCCCACGGTACCGATGATGGTAGCGCCAAGTTCGCGAGCCCATTGGCAGGCAATCAGGCCAACGCCGCCTGCCGCCGCGTGCAGCAGCATAACTGTCGAGGGACCGACTTTGAACGTGCGGTTGATTAGGTACTCGACGGTCATACCTTGCAGCATCATGGCAGCAGCCATTTTGTCATCAATGGCATCGGGCAGCGGCACCAGCCGGCCTGCCGCAATCAGCCGTTCCGCCGCATAGCCGCCCGCCGGACCGGCATAGGCGACGCGCTGGCCCGGTTTGAGATCGGTGACGCCTTGGCCCACCGCCGTCACAACGCCTGCTCCTTCCATGCCCGGAACAAACGGCAGCACGGGCTGCGGGTAGAGTCCTGTGCGCAGATAGACGTCGATGAAATTGAGCCCTACCGCGGTCTGCCGGATTTTCGCTTCGCCGGGGCCGGGCGCACCGACTGCAATGTCGTCAACCTGCAAGACTTCCGGGCCGCCGTAAGCATGCACTCGAACGGCTTGCGTCATGGCGTCGGCTCCATCCAGGCTGATCTTCAAGGCAGTTATGAAACAGTTAATGGGGGATATGCAATCGCTACCAGGCTCTGGTAATGAACAGGCATGGGGTATGCGATGAGGGACATGGTTGATTCGGCAAAGCGCGCAGTCTTGCTGGCGGGCCTTTTGGGCCTAGCTGGCTGCGCCGGGATTGAGACCCAGTCGCTTGATGGACCTTGTCTCGATGATACGGCCCAGTGCGTCGGCCAGCGCACGGCCATGGTGCATTCTATGGGTAATGACGCTTCTCGGCATTGGATCGGCGAATCAGTCGGCCGGGGCATGGCATCCTCGGGGGTCCGGTTGTTCGCCTACCAAAACGTGCGCGACAAGCTGAGTTGCGCCGAACTTGCCAACGCCATCAATGAGATGGAAGCGGCCAAGCAGATCCTCGGTCAAGGTCCTGCGCCGGGCCAGACTATGCTGCGGCACAACCAGATCAAAGCCATGACCGATGATGTGCGGGTAGCGCTGACAGCTAGCCGTATGCGCAAATGCAGCGCCACCTAACGTAGCGACAACCGTCATTTCAGACGGGTACAAGCTTGGCCCACAACATCTGCGGGCGCGCGGAGAAGGGCCCCCTCCAATGGGTTTTTGGCGAGCTGTTCGGCGGTCAGTCCCGACCGTGCGCTGGTAACATAAAGCGTGCGCAGATCGGAGCCGCCAAACACGCATGACGTCGGGTTTGTTACGGGAACAGGCACCATCCTGTCAATCTGGCCGTCTGGCGCGTAGCGGATGATACAACTCCCGCCCCAGCGGCAGTTCCAAAGATAACCATCAGCGTCCATTGCCGATCCATCGGGAACGCCGTGCGGGTCGGGCGCAGCGAACAATCGCGGTTTTGAGATCGCGCCGCTGCCCTTGTCCCAGTCCCAAACGCGGATTGTCTCGGAGACACTGTCACCAAAATACATGCGCCCGCGTGCCTCGTCCCAGGCCAGCGTGTTGGCGATGCCGATGCCGCTGACCACCTTTTCGAAACTCCCATCCGGCTCGATGCGATAGAGAGCCCCGACCGATGCCTCATGGGGCAGATCCTCCCCGTTTTGCCCGGTCGTGTTCTGCATGGTGCCGAGCCAGAAGCGGCCTGAGGGATCGACGCGCGCCTCATTGCTGCGATTGGCGGCAAGATGCTGTTCTGGCGCTGCCAACGGAGCGCGCGTGCCGGTTGTTGGATCAAAAAACACCAACTCGTGCTGCAACGCCACCATCAGCCCGCCAGACGCACGCGGCACCACAGCGCTGATCATCGTATCAAAAGCCCAATGCCGAAGCGCGCCGCTCGCCGTATCCAGCCGCCATGCTTCGCCGGGAATGATATCGACCCAGTAGAGATGCCCCGTCTCGCGGTCGAAATGAGGGCCTTCGCCAAGGGTGAACCGCTGCTGCGCAAACACAGGTTCAAAGTGCATGAAGAACTCTCCTCAGGCCAACATGAGAATGGCAGCATCGACGATATCGGCCACACTGGCACCGCGCGACAGGTCGGACACGGGTCGAGCAAAGCCTTGCAGCAGCGGGCCGATGGCGCGAGCGCCTGCCAATTGCTGGGTGAGCTTATAGGCGATGTTCCCCGCATCGAGGTCGGGAAATACTAGCACATTGGCCTGGCCCGCCACGTCTGAGGGCTGCTTGAGCTTTTTGGCCGCGACCACAGAAGACAAGGCGGTATCAGCCTGCAATTCTCCGTCCACGGCAAGGTCCGGCGCCTGCGCGCGAACGAGAGCCAGCGCGGCACGCACTTTGTCCACATGCGGATGCAGCGCGCTGCCGTGGGTTGAGAAGGAGAGGAGGGCCACGCGAGGTTTGATACCCAGCAGGCGCTGGCAGCTGGCGGCCGAGGCGATGGCGATGCCTGCGAGTTCTTCGGCAGATGGATCGGCGTTGACTGCGCAATCGGCGTAGATCAGCGCCCGTTCGGATGCGCCGCCGAGGCCAGGCACCAACATCAGAAAGCAGCTCGATGGCGTGGTGATGCCCGGCGCTGGGTCAACGGTCATAAGTCCGGCCTCAATGATGCGGCGTGTGGGGTTGGCAGCACCAGCGACCATGGCGTCGGCTTCACCTGCGGCGACCAGCATTCCGGCAAAGTAAAGTGGCTTGCGCAACAGCCGCTGCGCCGTTTGCGGCGTGAGCGATGGCCGTGATGCAGCGAGGGCCTCGGCAAGTCGCGGCAACGCTGCATCGCTGCCGGGCGAACGCACGTCGCAGCCCGCAAGGCTCACGCGCAGCGCCACGGCTGCATCGGTCACCACGCAACTCTCCCCAACTAGTACTGGCCGCGCCAGCTCGCGCCGCACCAGATCGGCTGCAGCCCGCAAAATCCGTTCGTCGTCGGCTTCGGGCATCACAACGCGCTTGCCCCGTCCGGCGATTTTGGCCGCAAACTCTGCGATGATGTCCACCGGCGGCTAGTCCTTTTTGGCAGGCTTGGCTTCCGGCATCTCGACCGGCCCACCCGCCGCTTTCCATGCGGCCATGCCGCCTTCAATATGAGCGACCGGTTTCAGACCCATGCGCTGTACTGCTTGCGTTGCCAGCGCCGAACGCCACCCGGCCGCGCAATGGAAGACGAACTTTTTGTCCTCTCCGAACACCGGTTTGAAATAGGGGCTGGCGGGATCGACCCAGAATTCCAACATGCCGCGCGGAGCGTGGACGCTGCCGGGGATCTTGCCCTCGATGGCTAGCTCGCGCGGGTCGCGGATATCGAGAATGACGACATTGGGGTCGTTGGCGAGCTTGATGGCCTCGCTGGCTGGGATCTCTTCGATCTCGCGCCGGGCGTCGTCCAAGAGTTGTTGGTAGCCAGTGGTGATGGTGGACGGCATTGGGAGCTCCTTAGGTTGGGGCGGCACCCTGAATACGCCAGATGCGCCATTGAGGCGAGACCCAGGCGATGGCGTGAACTGGATATGAACGCCTGCTTCAGGGAAGTTTAAGACGAACATGCCTATACCTGAGTGCAAGTTGCTTGAACCTAAGCGCCGGACATCGCGACGAAATAACCGAAGTCCAGTGCAACCCCGAACCTTAAAGGCCGACCCCCGTGAGTAACTTCATCCGCAACGCCGCCTTCATCGCCATCTGTGTCGTCGACGTCGCCGCCATCGGGCTTGCCGTTACCATCTATATGACCGGCGCCTGACCATCCCGCGTTCGTCCAGGCGATCTTTCGCTTGCATCGCCCAGTAACTCATCTGCACACCAGCCTGACCGAACGGGCCCCCGACCCAAGGCGAGCCGAACGGGGCGAACAGCTTCCAGCGGTCGTCCCCACCCGCAATTGCCGCCGCAATCAACTGGCCTGCCATCGCCGTCGTGTTGAGCCCGTGGCCGCCAAACGCTGTCGCCATCCAAAGACCCTCGCCCGGCTGTTCGATGACCGGCATTTTGTGCCGGGCATAGCCCATCAGGCCGCTCCAGGCGTACTCCATGCGCGGGGTGCCAAGCTGCGGATAAACACTCAGCATGTCGTCGCGCATCCGTTCGGCGAGGCGTGCAGGTTCAGTGCGACGAGTGGATATCCGTCCGCCCCAGAGAATGCGGCCACCAGGCAACACACGATAGTAGTCGCCCGCACGGCGCGTGTCGCTGACCGCCGCCCCTGTGGCAATTGCCGCGCACACCTTCTCGCCAAGTGGCTGTGTCACTGCGATATAGGTTGCAACCGGCAGCACAGAGCGGGCCAATGGGGCAAACAGCTGGCCACCATACCCGCTGGTACAGAAAACGGCGTGCTGGGCGCGCACTTGTCCTTTGTTTGTCCGCAGAATAGCTTTGCCGCCAGACCGCTGCCAGCTCAGGGCGCGGCTGCCTTCGTGGATATTCCCGCCGAGCCTCGCCACATCGCGGGCCAACGCCAGGGCGTACGTCAAAGGCTGGATGTGGAATGCATCCGGGGACAGCATGGACTCAAAATAGCGCTCTGATTTCAGCATCTTGCGTGTGTGTTCGGGCGCAAACACTTCGGCGTCAGTGGCAAAGTGCTCCGCCATCAGCGCTTGATGCCTGATGAGTTCGTCACGGCCTGGTTGTCGTAAGGCGACCAGCCAGCCCGAGCCCATCAACGCTGCCGGTGCCAGTTCAACTATCGCCGACCACACGTAGTCGTGCCCGGCCTTGGACAGCGCATACAACTGTTGCGTCGCCGCAAGTCCCACCTTGGCAATGATCCCTTCGACCCCAAGCGCAAACCCTGGCGACACAAACCCGCCATTGCGCCCCGACGCTCCCCAGGCAATGCGCTCGGCCTCAAGCAACACAACGCCCTTACCTGCACGCAGCAACTCGCGCGCCGCCGTCAGCCCCGCTAGCCCTCCGCCGATGATGCAAACATCAGCCTCAACCATACCGGTCAGCGCGGGGTAACCCGGCGCTTTAGGCGTTTCGGCAGCATACCAAGTGGCCGGATAGGTCAAAATATCGATCCATGTTCGTTACTGCCGTCACAGGCTATAATGCCGGATCGTCCGCCGCCAAGGAACCTTCTGCCATGCGCCCCCAGGATCTCTCCTCGTTTTTCGATTTGGCACCAGCTGGCCGCACGCTGGCAGAGGTCGATACGCCCGTGCCGGTCATCGACCTCGATGTGGTGGCGCACAACCTCAGCCGCTGGCAGGCGCGCTGCGACGCGCTGGGCCTTGCCAACCGGCCACATATCAAGACCCACAAACTGGCGCCACTCGCCCGGGCGCAGATCGCAAGCGGTGCCAAGGGCATCACGGTACAGAAGCTCGGCGAGGCCGAAGTGATGGCGGATGCGGGCATTTCCGATCTGTTGCTGACGTTCAATGTCGTGGGCCGCGCCAAGCTCGAACGGCTGGCAGCGCTAGCGCGACGCACGGACATCGCCGTGGTGGTGGATAGCGATGCAGTGACCGAGGGGATTGGGTGGGCGGGAGAGACAGCGGGCCGGCAGATCCGGGTGTTGATCGAGTGCGATACGGGCGCTGGCCGCTGCGGGGTGCAGTCACCGGCAGCAGCAATGTCGCTGGCGCGGAAGATCGCCAGTTCCAAAGGGCTGCGGCTCGGCGGCCTGATGACCTATCCCAGGACCGGCGGGAGGCAGCAGATGGCGGCGTTTCTGGCCGAGGCGCGCGATCTGATGCGAGCAGACGGCCTGCTTGTCGAAACGGTGTCCACTGGCGGCACGCCTGACATGTGGAAAGACGACGGGCTCTCGCCGGGCATGGAATACCGGGCAGGCACTTACATCTACAATGACCGCTCACTGGTGGCTTCGGGTGCGGCGACCACGGCCGATTGCGCGTTGACGGTGCTCGCGACAGTTGTCAGCTGTCCTACCCCCGGGCGCGCCATCATCGATGCGGGCTCCAAGGCCCTCACCAGTGATCTGCTTGGCCTCTCCGGCTATGGCGTGCTTCACGGCGCGCCAGAAGCGGTGGTCTACGCCCACAGCGAAGAACATGGCTTTGTGGACGTCTCGAAACTTCCCACGCCTCCCAAGGTTGGCGAGCGCGTTCGCATCATCCCCAACCATGTCTGCCCGGTGAGCAATCTGTTCGACCGCGTGGTGATCATCCGAGGCGAGGCCATACTGGGCTCGGTGAAAGTCGATGCCCGCGGCACTGTATGGTAGGGTCATTTAGCGTTATAGGTCATTCGCCAGATCATGTTGTTGCCGTCGTCTCCCACGAGACGCCGTCTATGAGATGGAGCCGCTGCCGGAGGTTGGCGACAGTTCGGCGACGACGATTTCGGGATCCCCCTTGGCCGTCAGCTGGCCAGGCTGGTCGGAAAAACGCAGCACACGGTTGTTTTCGCCACAAAGAGCCATTTGGGCGCCGGGCCGGGCGGATAGAATGCCAAGCCGAACGGGCGATCAAATCCTGTCGCCGTGCCAGTCATCGAGGGCAGCGGGACCATTAAGGAGGGTGTCGTCCGCGCAGGCCAGCGGAGACAGTGCAACAACCGAGGCCAGCAGGCTTATCATGACGAGGAAACGGACAATCGCCCGCATTGGCGGACCTCTGGGTGAGCCACAATCGTAACTGCCAGCTCTACCTGCCGCCGCCCACAAGTCAAAACCCATTCCCCAAGCCCGCCCGATCCTGCATAAGGACGGCACGCGATTGATTTGCTGCTCTACGGAGGCCCGCCATGGCCGAACTCCTGCGTCTTGCCATCCAGAAATCGGGCCGCCTGTTCGAGGGCACCCAGGCGCTGCTAAAAGAATGTGATATCGAATTTTCCGCCGGCAAATCGTCGCTGAAATCGCGCGCCTTCGATTTCCCGGTCGAATTCTATTTTTTACGCGATGACGACATCCCGACCTATGTCGCCGATGGCGTAGCGGACGCGGGCATCGTCGGGTTGAACGCCTTGAAGGAGTCCGGCGCCGAAGTCACCATCGCCGATCCGCTCGGGTTCGGGCGCTGCCGCCTCTCTTTGGCCGTGCCCAAGGGGGTCGCCTACACAGAAGTCGCCTCGCTGGCGGGCAAGCGGATTGCAACCTCACACCCGCGCATCTTGCGGGACTTCCTCAAGGACAAGGGCGTCGGCGCGCATATCCACGAGTTGGCGGGGTCGGTGGAGATCGCGCCGAGCATCGGGCTGGCCGAGGCGGTGTGCGATCTGGTGAGCACGGGTTCGACGCTGGCGAGCAACGGCCTGATCGAAGTCGAGACGGTGCTGTTGTCGGAAGCGGTGCTGATCACTCGCAAGAATTTGCCGACGGCGCAACAAGGCATCCTCGATCAGCTGATCTTCAGGGCCCGAGCCGTGCGCAAGGCCCGACACAACAAATACATCATGCTGAACGCGCCAACTGATGCGCTCGACCGCATCATTGCCCTCATCCCCGGCGCCACCAGCCCGTCGATTATGCCACTGGCGAAAAAAGGCTGGAGCTCGCTGCATTCGGTCGTGTCCGACCACGATTTTTGGGAGGTCATCGGCAGCTTGAAGGCGGCTGGCGCTGAAGGCATCCTGGTGCTGCCGATCGAAAAGATGATTGCCTAAATGACCATCGCGATCATCAAATACAATGCCGGCAATACCGCCTCGGTGACCAACGCGCTGCTGCGGCTTGGCATCACGCCGCAGATCACGGATGATCCGGCCGAGATCCGCGCGGCGTCGCATGTGATATTCCCCGGCGTGGGACATGCGCTGCCCGCCATGGCGTATTTGCGCGAGCGCGGGCTGGATCAGGTCATCCGTTCCCTGACGCAACCGTTCCTGGGCATCTGCCTCGGCTTGCAGCTATTGTGTGAGGCCAGCGAGGAAGGTGAGACCGCGTGCGTCGGCATTTTCAAGAGCCGTGTACGGAGGTTTCCGCCGGGCCAGAAAGTGCCGCATATGGGCTGGAACACGGTGCCGTTGGCAGGCACGGGCCTCGGCGAAGGCACGCCGCGCTTCTACTTCCTGCACGCCTATCGCGCCGATGTTGGCGCCGATACGGTGGCCGAATGCGACTATGGCGGAGCATTCTCTGCGGTGATGCGCAAGGGCAACTTTCTGGCGGCGCAGTTCCATCCGGAAAAGAGCGGCAAGGCCGGGGCGGCGTTGTTGCGGAGGTTTGTGACGTCATGAGCACGGACTTCTTCCGGTCCAACTCTTTCGTCCTCTGGATGAGGGCTGCGTGTGTTGAGGGATCGGCATGACCGCCATTGTCCCAGCCATCGACATCATTGGCGGGCGCTGCGTGCGGTTGCGGCAGGGGAGGTTTGAGGCGCAGACGGACTATGCGGCCGATCCAGCGGATATCGCCAACAGCTACGCTGCGGCGGGGGCCAAGCGCCTACATGTGGTTGACCTCGATGGCGCCCGCGCTGGGCATGTGTTGCAGCTGGAGCTGGCCGCCCGCATGGCCAGCCAGAGCGGTCTTGCCACCGATTTCGGCGGCGGCGTGCGCACGCTCGCCGAGGTGGAGCGTGTGCTGACGGCCGGCATGGCGCAGGTGAACATCGGCAGCGCCGCCATCCGCGATCCGCAACTGATGCGCGATGCGCTGAAGCAGTTCGGCGGGGAACAGATCATTCTTGCCGCCGACGCCCGTGACGGCATGGTCGCTGCAGCGGGATGGAAAGACCAGACGGATCTCACACTTGAAGCCCTCATTGAGCGCTTCATAGACAACGGCCTGGCCTGGGTGCTGACGACCGACATCGCCCGCGATGGGATGCTGACGGGGCCGGCGACGGAGTTGTATCGTGGCCTCAAAGCGCGCTTTCCCAAACTCGGCCTGATCGCCAGCGGCGGCGTCGGCAAGATTGCCGACATCGCGGCGCTCACCGCACTCGGCATCGAACGCGCTGTCGTCGGCAAAGCCCTGCTCGAGGGTCACATTCCGCTTACGGAGCTTGCCAACTATGCTGGCTAAACGCATCATCCCCTGCCTCGACGTGCGCCATGGCCGCGTGGTTAAGGGCGTGCAGTTCGAGGGCCTGCGCGATACCGGCGATCCGGTCGCGCTGGCCACCCGCTATGTCGAAGAAGGCGCCGACGAATTGGTGCTGCTTGATGTGGTGGCGACGCAAGAGGCCCGCGCCGCTTTCGCCGATGTGGTGGCGCAAGTCGCCCGCGCGCTGTCGATCCCGTTCACGGTCGGCGGCGGCATCGGCAGCATCGAGACGGCCCGCGCGCTGATCACGGCGGGGGCGGACAAAGTGTCCGTCAACTCGGCGGCGCTGCGGCGGCCCGGTCTCATCACCGAACTCAGTGACGAATTTGGCGCGCAGGCTATCGTCTGCGCCATCGATGCCGAGCAAATGCCAAAGGGCTGGCATGTGCGCACCATCAGCGGCACCACGGCGACGGGGCGCGAGGCGGTGGCGTGGGCGCAGGAAGCCGCCCACCGCGGCGCAGGCGAAATTCTGCTCACGTCCATTACCCATGACGGGGTCAAGCAGGGTTTTGCTGTTGATCTGGTGCGGCAGGTCTCAACCACGGTGCCGGTGCCGGTCATCGCCTCAGGCGGCGCGGGCACGGTGCAGCATTTTGCCGACGTGTTCCTCGCGGGCCAGGCCGACGCCGCGCTCGCTGCCAGCATGTTCCATTTCGGCGAGATCGCCATCGGCGACCTGAAACGCCAGTTGCAACGCCAAGGGATCGAGGTGCGCCTTGAAGATTGATTGGGCAAAGATGGAAGGCCTCGTCCCCGCCATCGTGCAGGACGCGGGCAGCCGCCAGATGCTGATGCTCGGCTATATGGACGAGGAAGCGCTCGCCAAGACCGAGGCCGAGGGGGTGGTGACGTTTTTTAGCCGTTCCAAGGCGCGGCTGTGGACCAAGGGCGAAACCTCCGGGCACGTCCTGAAGGTCGTGTCGATCACAACCGATTGCGACGGCGACGCGCTGCTGATCCTGGCCGAACCGGTCGGGCCGACGTGTCATACGGGCACCGCGTCGTGTTTTGTCGGCGGTGCTGATGGAGCCTTGGCGAAGCTGGAAGAGACCATCGTGGCCCGCAGGGCAGCCGCTGCGACGGAAACGTCGTACACCGCGAAATTATTCGCTGACGGCCTGCCGCGGATGGCCCAGAAAGTGGGCGAGGAGGGCGTCGAGGTTGTGATTGCCGCCCTTTCGGGAACGGATGCAGAGCTGTCCGGCGAAGCGGCCGATTTGCTCTATCACTTGATTGTCGTATTGCAGGCGCGTGGTCTGTCCCTGCGCAATGCCGTAGATGTGCTGGAGCGGCGTGCGGCAAAAAAGTCCTGATCCTCAGCGCCGCTTGGCAGCCCTTGGCGGCAAAGGACAAATTGCTCACGCTGTGGCAGCCCGCCGCACAAGACGCTGTTTTAACTCGAATAATTCTAAAAGATAATTGTTGACCTCCTGACTCGGGATTGCCTAATGGGTATCATACAACGCCGGGCTCCTCGAAGCACAGCGCGATCCAAGAGAAGGACGCATCGGAATGCCTATCAAACGCTCATTTTCGAGGCTGACGCTGATGATTGCGGCCGCACTCGTAGCCGTCTATCTGGTGTCCACGCCTGCTGTCCGCGCCGAAGACGCAGCCACCATTGTTATCACGCTGAAGAACGATGCGTTCTCGCCTGCCGAGGTGAAGGTCACCGCAGGTAAACCCTTTGTGCTGAAATTCGTAAACCAGGACGCCGCAGCTGCCGAGATCGAGGCCAAAGACTTTAAGATCGAGAAGGTGGTCACCGGCAACGGCGAGATCATCGCCCGGGTGGCGCCGCAAACGCCGGGACGCTATCTATTCGTGAACGAATACAAAGAAGAGACTGTCAAGGGCTTCGTCGTCGTCGAATAGTCGCCGCCGCTTCCCCCGGAAGAGACCCAGAATGCTTGCTGCGCTCATCATAGTCTTTCGCGAAGTCATCGAGGCCGGATTGATTGTCGGCATCGTTGCGGCGGTGACGCGGGGTGTTGCCGGTCACGGATGGTGGATCGGCGGCGGGGTGCTTTCGGGCGTTGCGGGCAGCTGTGTGGTCGCGGCATTCATCGGCGTCGTTGCTGGTGCCTTTGCCGGTTCAGGGGCCGAATTGTTCAACGCCGCCATCCTTGGCATCGCCGTCGTCATGTTGGCCTGGCACAATGTCTGGATGGCCCGGCATGGTCGCCAAATGGCGGCTGATCTGAAGCAAAAGGGTCAGGCGGTTGCGTCAGGCTCGGCGTCCTTATTTGCGCTCGCACTAGTGATTGCCGTGGCGGTGCTGCGGGAAGGCTCCGAAGTGGTGTTGTTTTTGTTCGGCATCGCCGTGTCAGATGGCGGAACCGGACGGGCGCTGCTCGTGGGCAGTCTCGCGGGGCTCGCGCTTGGCGCACTGGTCTCGGCGCTCACCTATTATGGTCTCGTGAAGATCCCGGCGCGCTATCTGTTCGCGGTCACCAGCGCCATGATCGCCTTCCTGGCCGCAGGCATGGCGGCGCAGGCTATCGCGTTTCTGGAACAGGGTGGTGTGATCGAGTTCCTGGGTACCAGCGTCTGGAATTCTTCGGCGATCCTCTCGGACAAGAGCATTCCCGGCCGCGTTCTGCACACGCTCATTGGCTACAGTGATCGCCCAAGCCAGATGCAGCTCATCACTTACATTGCCACTCTGGCTGCGATCTTCGCCCTGATGCGGGTGATGGCGCCTGTTGCGCACCACCGGCCGAAAGCGGCCTGAACGGTTTCACGCCGTCCCTGCCGCCTCGTCGCTCTCCTCCTCGGCTAGCGCGTCCGTGTCCTGCGGGCGCGTCTTGCGTGGCACCGGCAGTACCGACTTCACATGGGTCTCGATATGATCGATGATCTGGCCTGCCACGTCCCGGCCCGAGAGCCCCTCGATCCCCTCCAACCCCGGCGACGAATTCACCTCCAGAACCTTCACGCCGTCGTTCGAGCGCAACAGATCGACGCCCGCCACATCCAGTCCAATGGCCAGTACGGCTTTGACGGCAATCTGCCGCTCCTCGCGCGTCAGCTTCACCGGCTCGGCGTGCCCGCCCATATGAAGATTGGCCCGGAAATCGCCGTTGGCGGCGCGGCGCTGCATGGTGGCAATCACGCGGTCGCCGATGACGAGGCAACGGATGTCAGATCCGGCGGCCTCCTCGACAAAATCCTGCACCAGGAAATCGGCGTCGAGCACGCGAAAGGCGCTGATTAGCGATTCGGCCGCGGTTTCGGTCTGCGCCAGCACGACGCCGCGCCCTTGTGTGCTCGCCAGCAGTTTCATCACCAACGGCGGCCCGCCGACCAGATCAATCAGCTTTTGCGAGTCCTTGCTCGAATGGGCGAACGCGGTCATCGGCATCGGAATGCGGTGCTGGGCGAGGGTCTGGTGCGCCAGCAATTTGTCACGCGACATGCCGATGGCGGCGGCACGGTTCAGGCAATAAGAGCCGACCATCTCGAACTGGCGCACGACGGCCATGCCATATCGCGTTATCGAGGAGCCAATACGCGGGATCACAGCGTCGTAGAACGGCAGCGCTTTGCCGTCCTGATGGATCGCAGACGCCGTGGCGTTGATGGATAGATAGCAGCGCGCCGTATCGATGATATCGACGGTATGCCCGCGCGTCTCGGCGGCGTCCCTAAGCCGCTGGCTGGAATAACTTTCCGGTTCGCGCGTCAGCAGGGCAATACGCATCGTGCGGCGCACGGCTGGACGTAGGGGAAGACTCTCGTAGAGGTCATAGTCGAGTGCACCCTGCTGGCAGGACAGCGCCGGGCTGATGACAGTCTCGGGCGGCATCGCCTGGCGGCCGAGCAGCATCCGGTAGGACATGGCGTGCCGATTAGTCAGCGAGATCTCGACTGGCCATTCGCGCGGCCCGATCCGCAGCCGCGTGGAAATGACGTAGCGCCATTCGGTTTCGCCGTTGGATGAGGTGAACTGCCGCCGGTCGGCGATGTTGCCCGTGCAAAAAGTCTCTATGTCATCGCGCCCCGGCACTGGATGCACGCCGAAACGCACGCGCCGGTGGCCCTCGCCGAAGGGTTCGATGGCGAAGGCGTGCAGGGCCGACGTCTTGGCGCCGGTATCCACCTTTACCTTCAGGGCTGGTAGCCCGAGATCATCGAGGCTCGCCCATTCTTCCCATCCCAGCACGAAGTCGCCGTTGCCTGCGTCCAAACTCATGACAGTTACGTCCCTGCCGTCTTGCTTCAGGGCTGCCATAGCACGCCCATCCACGATTTACCCGCTCCCACAGGGCAAGATGTCCCAAATTCGGCCCTAATGCTCCCCGACACCCAGGGTCTCGGTTTCGGGTGGGTAAGTGGTGCACACTTATCTGGCTGCGGGATGACGAACTGGTCGGGAGGCTGCTGGTGATGTTTTGGCCGCATCGATGGCCCGGAGCGCGTGTTCCTGGCATGGGCAAGGCTGCGTTGACCGCGCCCGCCTTTGCTATGTTTGCCATCCTTGCGTCACCCGCCGCCGCAACGGATGCTACAGCCGTAAAGGCACAGCATGGGTTCTGGCAGGTCGTCTGCAAAACGCCGGAAGGCGCCAAGGCAGAGCTGTGCGCACTCGTGCAGGACGTGACCTCCGAGAGTAACCCGGATGTGCAGCTGTCGGTACAATTTCATCAAGCGCCGGATGGTTCCAAGGTGCTGCGCGTGCATGCGCCGCTGGGCGTGCTGCTGCCGCCGGGTCTCGGGCTCCAGATCGACGATGAGAAGGTAGGGAACGCGCAATTCGTCCGCTGCCAGGTGGTTGGCTGCGTCGCGCAGGTGAGTCTACCGGCCGAACTCCTCACCAAGTTCAGCAAAGGCAAGACGGCCTGGTTCATCATCTATCAGACCAAGGAGCAGGGCATCGGCATACCAGTCGCGCTTAGCGGCCTGGCCGAGGCGCTGGCAGAGTTGAAGTAGCCGCTCATGTTGGCAGTCCGTTGGCGGTGAAATCGCGGCGAAGCGCGGCAGGGTCAACGAAGTGGTGGGTGACCAGCCCAAGGCTTTTGGCGGTCGCGATGTTGGCCGCGCTATCATCGATGAACAGGGTGCGCTTGGGGTCAAGATTCTGGCGCTCCATCAGGATACAGAAAATCTGGGGATCGGGCTTGACCAATCCCACATCGGCCGAAACGACCGTATGGTCGAAGGTGCCTAGAAACGGGAAGCGTCTGAGTGCGATTTCGAATTTCTCGCGAGAGAAGTTGGTGATGGCGTAAGTGGGCACGCCCGCTTGGCGCAATTCAGCCAGCAGTGCGACGCTGTCTTCGAATGTGCCGTCGAGACACTCTTCCCAGCGCGTATCGAAGGCGGTCAGGGCTTCGGCGTGGTGCGGGAAGCGCGCTGTCAGATCAGCTATACCATCGGCGAATAGTTCGCCACGGTCGAATTCGATGTTGCGCTGGAGGAGGCCGGTCTCGGCGTAGAAAGCGTGCATGGCCGCGTCAGTGGAGAAGATCTTTCGGTACAGAAGATCCGGATACCACTTGATTAGCACATTGCCGATATCGAAAATGACGTTGTCGATTGTAGCAGTCATGCGCTTGTTCCTTGCTTCGCCCGCGCGTGCACGCCGCCCGTCATCGGAGCTGACACGCCGGTGGTCATCGGAAACGTGATTGGCATGCCGCGCAGGGAGCGGACGGCGAGATAGGCCCAGGCCTCGGCTTCGAGGCTGTCACCGTTGAGGCCGAGCACTTCGGCAGGAGCCACCGCTGCGTCGAACTCGCCAGCCAGCGCCAGCATGAGGGCTTTGTTGCGCCGCCCGCCGCCGCAGATGATCCAGGTCTTGGGTGGATCGGGTAGGAGCGGCAAGGCCAGTTTGACGGACCGGACGGTGAAGGCGGTTAGTGTTGCGGCGCCGTCCTCCAAAGACAATTGTCTGACTGGACCCATGTCGAACGCGTTGCGGTCGAGAGACTTCGGCGGCAGTTGGCCGAAATAGGGGTGCTGCAGCAGCTGCGTCAGCGCGGCCTGGTCCACCGTCCCGCTGAGCGCCAACGTTCCGTCCACGTCATGGGACTGGCCGGTGTGCTGGCGGACCCAATCATCGATCAGCGCATTGCCTGGCCCCGTGTCGAACGCAAGCGGGCCACCGCGCGTGCCAATCCAAGTCACGTTGCCGACACCGCCAAGATTTAGGAAAGCGACGGGCCGGCCCGGCACCCGCGCTGCCAGCGCCCGGTGATAGATCGGCACCAGCGGCGCCCCCTGGCCGCCTCCCGCCACATCGGCCGCGCGCAGGTCATAGACGACGTCGATGCCGGAGAGCTTGGCGAGCAGCGGGCCATCGCCGAGCTGCATCGTCAGTTTTTCTGCGGGCTTGTGCAGCACCGTCTGACCATGAAAACCCATGACATCGATGGACGCCGGATCGATGCCCGTCGCCCGTAGAAAGTCCACCACCGCAACGGCGTGCCGTTCCGTCAATTCGCGCTCGACGCCCGCGAGGCATCCCGGCCGCTGCTTGCGCTGCGTGACCGGCTTGGCGTCTGCGATGGCCTGGGCCAGTTGCGCCCGGAATTCTGGCGGATACGGGTAGGTCGCCGATGGCCCGCGCTCCACCGAGCCCTCACCATCCGTAGTCACAATGGCCACGTCGATGCCATCCATGCTCGTGCCGCTCATCAGACCCAAAGCGCGAAGGGGTTTGGCCAAGTATCCGCTCCCGTGGTAAAGCGCCTCAAACCCTGACACGAGACCGCTTCGATGGCCAATTTCAAGTCCGATTTCCTGCACACGCTGTCGGGGCGCGGTTTCATCCATCAGTTCTCGCACGAGGCCGAACTCGATGCCGCCGCCGCCAAGCCCGGTTTCACGGCTTACATCGGCTTTGATGCGACAGCGACATCGCTGCATGTGGGGTCGCTGGTGCAGATCATGCTGTTGCGCTGGCTGCAAAAGACCGGTGGCCGGCCAATTGCGCTGATGGGCGGGGGCACGACAAAAGTCGGCGATCCAACGGGAAAGGATGAGTCGCGAAAACTCCTTACCGACGATGACATTGGCCGCAACATCGAGGGCATCAAGGGCGTGTTTTCGAAGTTCCTCAGCTTCGAATCCGGCCAATCCGGCGCGCTGATGGTGAACAATGCCGATTGGCTGGACCCGATCAACTACATCGCGTTCCTGCGCGACTATGGCCGCCACTTCTCGGTCAACCGGATGCTGACCTTTGACAGCGTCAAGCTGCGGCTGGAGCGCGAGCAGACCTTTTCGTTCCTCGAATTCAACTACATGATCCTGCAGGCCTACGACTTCCTCGAACTCAACCGGCGGCAGAACTGCCAGTTGCAAATGGGCGGCTCGGACCAGTGGGGCAATATCATCAATGGCGTTGAACTTGTCCGCCGCGTCGATGCCAAGGACGCCTACGCCCTGACGACACCGCTCTTGACCACGAGTTCCGGCGCCAAGATGGGCAAGACGGCCGCGGGCGCGGTCTGGCTCAACGCCGACAAGCTGGCGCCGTTCGACTATTGGCAGTTCTGGCGCAATACCGAGGACGCGGACGTCGGCAAATTCCTGAAGCTGTTCACCGAATTGCCGCTGGACGAAATCACTCGCTTGTCGGCTCTTTCTGGCGCGGAAATCAACGAGGCCAAGAAGGTGCTCGCCAACGAGGCGACAGCCATGCTGCATGGCCGCGCTGCGGCGGACGATGCGGCGGCGGCGGCAAGGACCACGTTCGAGCAGGGCGGTTTGGCGACCGGATTGCCAACCATTGAGGTGCCGGCGGCAGACCTTAGGGCGGGTATTCCCGCGCCCAATGCATTCGTGACAGCAGGGCTGGTGGCCTCGACGAGCGAGGCGCGGCGGCAGATCAAGGCCGGTGGGTTGCGCATCAACGATACGGTGGTCACAGACGAAAAGGTGGCCGTTTCGGAGAAAGATCTCACTCCAGAGGGCGTCGCGAAACTTTCGCTTGGCAAGAAAAAGCATGTACTGTTGAAAGCAAAACCAGATCAGAAGTAGTAAACCAAAGTATAAACTGGATATGAGAGACGAGGGAAGGCAAAAATTGCGATTTTCTCATTTCTCTTCCAAAATGCCTGATGCCTGATCCCCAATCCCTCTGTCTACTTGCGGACTATCACCCCCAACACCTCCTCGAATGCATCCAGATCCTCCGCCGTGCCCGCGCTCACCCGGATGCAACGGTTGAGCGGTGCCACGCCCGGCATCCGCACGAAAATTCCCCGTGCAACCAATCCCTCCACGATGGATTTGGCGTAGGCGCCATCCCGACCGCAGTCAATTGCGACGAAATTGGTGGCTGATGGCAAGGCCTGGAATCCGTGCGAGGCGGCGATCGCACCCAGGCGATCCCGCGCTTCGCGGACTTGGCCGATGACGAAGGCAAGATGTTCGGGATCACCCAAGGACGCGAGTGCGCCCGCCTGTGCCATCCGCGTAATGCCGAAGTGGTTGCGAATGGCGTCGAACTGCCGTACCAGCCCCGCTTCGCCGATCGCGTAGCCGATACGCGCGCCCGCCATGCCATGGGCCTTGGAAAACGTGCGGAACCGGAGCAACTTCGGATTGCTCACATCCATCGGCAGCTCTGCGCTCTCTGGCGCAAAGTCGCTGTAGGCTTCGTCCAGGCACAACACAGCGCCATCGGGTACACTCTCGATCAAATGCTTGACGGTACCGGCATCCCACCAGGTGCCCATCGGATTGTCGGGGTTGGCGAAGAATATCAGCCGTGCCTGCTCGCGCTTGGCCACATCGATCAGCGCGGCCGGGTCTTCCCGGTCGTTGCGGTAGGGGACCGTGACCAGCCGCCCGCCATAGCCTGCGACGTGAAAGTTGAACGTGGGGTAGGCGCCGAGCGAGGTGGCGACGGTGACGCCCGGTTCGACAAACAGCCGCACGGTCATATTGTGCAGTCCGTCTATCCCCTCTCCGATCACGATGTTGTCCGGCTTGACCCCATGCCGGGCCGCCAATGCCTGTTTGAGGTCATGGTTTTCCGGATCGCCATATTTCCAGCTCTCGGCCGCCGCCTGCCGCATGGCCGCAATGGCCTGAAGCGACGGGCCAAACACACTCTCGTTGGCCCCCAGCCGCGCCCGGATGCGCACACCGCGCGTCCGCTCAAGGGCCTCGGGTCCAATGAACGGAACGCTGATGGAGAGGCCAGCAACCGTTGGTGTGAAGGGATAGTTAGCCACAGCGTTTTCCCAGTAAAGAGGTGGCGGCAGAGATCGCATGTCAGCGCTGAGGCTGCAATGCGCCGAACAAATTCAAGAGATTGGCCGGTGGCGGCGGCACCGGCTCCGTGAGCGTGTGCCCGAGGTAAACGTTGAGATCGTAGGCATGGAACGATCCGAAATGGATGGCGACGGGCGGCTCGGGCGTGATGCTGGCGAAGTAGGGATCGAGGTAGCCACGCACTTCGGCCTCGCTGAGTTCGCGCCCAATGATCAGCACATCGCCGCCCAAATAGGGGCTCGCCGGACGCACGAAGCCATAGCCGCGCGGATCGCCGGAGAGACAAAGCACGGGCATTTGGCCACCGAGCGCATAATCAATGCGGCCACACTCCGCCCATCGTGTGCCCGCAATAGCCAGTCCAGGCTTCTGCCAGAGCCCTCGCCGCTGTAAGCTGGTGCGAATTTCGGCCCAGGAGAAGGTTTCGTTGAGTGGATGCTCGGGCGCGGACGCCAGCAGCGGCCAAGGCACGATTAGCAGTGCGAAAACAACGGCCAAAACAAAGGCCAGCGACGCCGCCGTCGCCATCAGCCATCGCCGCGTCTGCTGGTCGCCCCGCGCCAGCGCCTCGGCGACGTCGCGGCCGAGCAACGGAAACAGCATCAGATAACCGGGCGCGGCCCAGTGATAGCGGGTATCAGCACCCAAGAACGCGAGGATCGTGAAGACAGCAATCGGGCCAATGGCCAGGCATACCATCAGCCAGCCGCCCGGATCGGTGAGCCGCCGCCCCAGTGTGCGGCTTAGCGACATCAGCAACGGCAGCCACAGCCAGGGCAGCAGAAACACCGCTTGCCCGCCAAGTGTTCGAAGCCCGCCTGTCAGTGTCAGGCCATCGCCCTGCGCACGCGCGGCTTGGAACGCGAACGAGATCCAATGGTGTTGATAATTCCAAAGCACGACCGGCATAAATAGCAGCGCTGTGATGAGAGCGGCCAGCCAAGGGCCGGGCGTCAACAAGAGACGCCGGTGCGCCGGACTTGTCAGGAGAAACAACCCTACGCCCAGCGGCAGGAACACGCCGTGCAGCTTGGCCAGCAGCGCGACGCCCCCGCCTATGCCCGCGCCCGCCCACCAGAGCAGCGGCCGGTCTGACGGACCCAACACGGCTCGGGCCGCGCAATAGGCACCGGCCAAAAGCCCGGTGAGCAGCGGCCCATCGGGCAGCACCCAGCTTCCGGACGTCCAGGCCAGTACGGGCGCGAAGTTGAGCGTGACCGCTGCCCATAGGCCTTCCCGCTCGCCATAGAGGCGGCTTGCCAAGCCATACATCAGCAAGGTCGTCAGGACAAAGATGAGAACAAAGGGCAGCCGCACCACGAACGCCGCCTCGGTGCCGAGCAGCCGCTCGGCCGCGCCTGCCAGCCACCAGGCCATGGGGGGGTGGTCATAGGTCGACAAGGCAAACACGCGCGCGGTGGCCGCCGTGTAGATTTCGTCGATTCCCAGGCCCAGCGCGGCGGCGAACGCAAGCCGCAGCGCCAGGGTGACAGCAATCAGCACCCACAGCCATTGGCGCGGCCGCAGGCTTATCAATACGCCGACGCCGTCTTGCTGACGCCGAACACCTGGTCCTTGCCGTAGAGGTCGCGGCGGAAATGCACGGTGCCATCTTCAGTCGCCCAGGCCGTCACATAGACCCAGCGCAACGGCACAGCCTTCTTCAGGCTGACGATCTTACTCTCGCCGCCCTCTTTCATGCTGAGGACACGGGCGGGCCCCCAGCCCTCGGTTTCCTTCATCAGCCACATCACCAGCCGGTCCATATGATCGACACGGATGCATCCCGAACTCGCCGCCCGGTAGCTCTTGTCAAACAGCTTGGCCGACGGCGTGTCGTGCATGTAAACACTCTCCGGGCTGTTGAAATCCAGCTTCGCAAAACCGAGCGGATTGTCCTTGCCGGCCTTTTCCGAGAACCGCAGGGTGTTGGGCTGATTGGACGACCAGTTGATCTTCGATGTATCGACCAGCTTGCCATTGCCGTCATAGGCATCGATGCCGAACTTGGTCAGCACATCGACGCCCTTGGCCTGCAGGGATTGGCCCTTGGGGATCAAGTCCTCTTTCAGAACCGTCGGCGGTACCGTCCAAGTGGGGTTGAACTTTACCTCGGTGATGTTGGACGAAAGCAACGGGCTCGGCCGCTCCGGCTTGCCGACTACGCCGTTGAGGCGCAGCGCCACTTTGTTGCCGTCGATAGCTTCGATCTGCTCGCCCGGAATGTTCACCAGCACGTAGCGGCCCTTGGGCACGACTTCGCGTTGCAGCCGGGTAAGATTGCCCTTGAGCTGGGCGAGCCGCGCCTCGGCCGGAACGTTCAGCGCCATGACAGTGCGGGTGCCGTTTTTCAGCTTGTCAGTGTCCATCAGATCGCCGGTCTCGGTCAGACCATAGCGGTTCTGGAAATGGTGGACGGCATCACTGACGTCCTGGTCAAAATACTCAGGGCCACTAAAGCCTGAGGGTTGCGATTTCAGGTCGCCCTCGGCGGCGAGGCGCTGGCGCAGCTCGACGACGGCCGGATTGCTGGTGCCGACCTGCATCTGCAACGGCGGCACCGTCGGCCAGCCGCCATTGGCAACAATGCCGGTATAGCGTTTGATCGCGGTCTTCAGCGGCTCGATATTGCCCGGCGACAATAGCGGCTGGCCCAGCTCGCCTGATGCGAACGGCACCTCCTCGGCATTGAAGAAGCCTGCATCCGGAATCGCGGTAGCAGCGGGCTCGATGGTATTTTTGGCCGTCTTGGAGCCCTTGCCGGCTTTGCCTTTGCCTGGCTTTTGGCCGATCTGGTCGGTGGCCGCCGTGGTTGTGGGGTCAGCAGCGACGACAGCAGCGGCAGGCGGCTGGCCATTGCCGAACAGTGTGTCAAACAGGCTTGGCGGCTCGGCCGGAGCGGGCGGCGCCTCGGCAATGACGGCCGGCTTAGCCTTGCGTTTCGCGTGCACTTGCTTTTTCGCACTGGAATCGGGGGCAGCAGCGGCCTTTATCTTGGCTGGCGGCGGCGGCTTGCCGCTGGCGTCTTCGCCCGATGGAGTGATGGCCACTGCCGCCGGTGGGGGAGCCGCAACCGGCGCCGATGCGGCCGGAACCGGCGAGGTCATGGTGGCTGATGTGCCTGCAGCGGAGTTTGACCCGCCCGAACCACCGGAGGTTTTCGAGGCTGACGTTCCTGCCAAAGGAGGCAGACTGTTATCGGCCGCCTGCGCGCCAGACGGCAGCGTGAGCATACAAACGGTCATCAGCGCGGCGCCAACAGCGCGCATTACCATTCCGGACGTGGTCAAAAGGCACCGGTCGTGCATCACTCTCATCATCCCCTCGCGCCGCGTCCGACTCGCTCAAGCGTATCAAATTGATGGACGCTCCGAAACCCGCGTGTGTTTGCGTTCCCCTGCTCAGCGGTCCCATCTGGCGAGGGACACAAGCACGGGGTGATGACGGCGGCAAGGCGTGGCGGGGACGGGCACCCAGTACAAACGCAATCAGGCCCGGATGCCACCGGACCTGTCGCGAGAGCAGAGGAGCAGGCGGGTAAAACTTTAGAGCCGGTAGCGGATCTGGTCGGACCAGAAGCGTTCGAGCCGCATCAGCGACAGGTTGAGCGCGCGGGTGTCGCGTTCGTTGACTTCGCCAACGGTTTCCAGAGACTTCAGTTGCCGCTCGTAAAGTTCGGTGACCACGTCGCAGGCATCGCGGCCGCGTTCGGTCAAGCTGATGCGCACACTCCGGCGATCCGTATCGGAACGCTTGTGGTGGATGTAGCCCATGTCTACGAGCTTCTTGAGATTGTAGGACACGTTGGAGCCGAGATAGTAGCCGCGCGTCCTGAGTTCGCCGGCCGTAAGCTCCGAAGTGCCGATGTTATAAAGCAGCAGCGCTTGCACGCTGTTGAGTTCCGATTGCCCGAGCCGGTCGAACTCGTCCTTAATGACGTCAAGAAGAAGCCGGTGCAACCGCTCGACAAGCCGAAGCGCCTGCAAGTATTCGACCTTCAATCCCTCGACGGCGTCGTTGTCCTGACGCGGATACTCTTTGAGAACTGCACTCATTACCCTGCCCTTGAAACTGTAAGACGCCCGATCTGTCTTGTTCTTAAGTCGAACTGTAGGCGATCTCGGATAAGGGCGGCTTAAGCGGCACGGTAAAGAAGGGGTGAAGCGGTGTTCGGGGGTGGCGCGGCATTTCTGTTCAACGCGCTGCGCCCGGTTTCAGGAAATCGACGGTGGCCGCTGTTCGGGCGGAAGGCTCAATTCGCCGTCGGCCAGCAGCAGAAAATGGTCATCCACGCTGCGTGCGGTTCGGCTGTTCAGCGCGACGCGAAACGCCAGAGCGAGGCGGTCGCGCAGCAGCAAAGTGGTCTGCAGTGTCAGCAGCCGGTGCATGACCGCGAGATCGAGAAGTGACGCAGCGCGCAAGGTGGCCGCCGTCTCTTGAGCCCAGCCGGCGCTCATGCCACGCTCGGCGTCCAGCCGGGATACGATCGCATCTGCAGAAGCAGCAGCGAAACAACGCGCGATGACGGGAAGATGCGGCTCCAGAGGCGATGGCCAAGGTTCGGTATGCAACTTGTCCAGCACCTGATCGACGGGATCGGCGTCAGCTAAGCGTGCCGTGATGGCCGGGAAGTGGACCGCCTCGATGCAATGGGTCAGCAGCCCCAGCCGATAGGCCAGTGACCTGTCGATAGATCGGCCAGTCAGGGCCATGTAGAGGCCGACGTGGCCTGAAAGCGGGGCCAAAAGGCTGCTGACTTCGAAACCGCCGCCGGAAAGCGTCACGCCGTTACTGGCGACCTTGTGTGTACCTGGCAGTGTGACGGCCAGGCCTGCGCCCGTTACCGCACCGGCCAGCAGCGCGACGTGCGGCTTACTGAACCGGTCCACCTGCCAGATGCCCCAAGCGGCGGCGCTCAGCGTCTCCCGATCCGGCCGTAGGCCCGCCTCGGCACCGAGACAGAACGGTCCGTTGCCTGCGGCTTCCAGGATGGCGCAATAGATGTTTGGATCGCGCGCAAACTGCTCAAGGCCACGGGCCAAGCCACCGCGCATCTCGCTGGTGATCCGGTTGCCCGCCCCCGGCCGGTTCAGACGGAGCCGTCCGGCCCGGTCCTCAGTGGTAACCACGAGACCATCGTTCGCCTGTGCTGCCGTGTCGCCCACAATTCTGTCACGTCCTGTTGCTCGACTGCGGCCGTATCGACTACGTCATACGCACCCGGGGTGGCGGGCAGCAAGCGCCGCACTGGCGCAGGGGTGAAGGTGGACTTAATGGCGGACGACGCGCGGGCAGGGCTGAGCTTGGCTGCCATCTTGGCAACCCTGCTGGCATTGGGACCCATCGTGGCCAACGCGGCGGACAAAAAGACGGTCATTAAACCGTCGCAGCCGCTGTTGCGCGGGCCACAAACAGAGGCACCCCCGCCCCCGGCGGCTGAACCTGCTGCCGTGGCCAAAGCCGAGTGCGAGGCGCTTTTCAAGGGGCTGACACTGGAATTCAAATATTTGCCGCCCATCAGCAAGGGCCAGTGCGGTACGCTACTACCTGTTGAAGTGGCAGCTATCGGGGCAACACCGCGCACGGCCGTGCAGCCGCCCGCCGTCCTCAACTGCAAGATGGCAGCAACGCTGGTCCGCTGGTTGGACGGCTCAGTCCAACGGCAAGCCCGCGCTGTGTTGAAAAGCCCCATCGTCAGCATCATCAATGCCGCCGCCTACGATTGCCGCAACCGCTATGGGGATCCCAAACAGAAGCTCAGCGAACACGCAAAGGCCAACGCTATCGATATCTCCGCCTTCGTGACGCAGAGTGGGAAAGTGGTGACGGTGTCTGACACCTGGGGACCATCCCTGCGCGATTTGATCGCCGCCGCAAAGCTGCTGAGGGTCAAGCCTGCCGTGATCGCCGAATCTAATGGCTTTACGACCACCGTAACGGTAGCAGGTGCCGTACTCGATAGCGCCAAGATCCATAAGGGGTCGAGCGCTAACCGGCAGGCGAGGGCCGAGGAGGCAGCAACGCTCGGCATTGTTCAGCCCAAACCGAATACACCGGGGGCGATTTTTGCCCATGCGGTTCATGATTCTGCGTGTCTGGTGTTTGGTACCGTTCTGGGGCCGGAGGCGAACGCCGCGCATAACGAGCACTTCCACCTGGATCTGGCACCGAGGCCGGGGGCGGCGTTCTGCGAGTAGGGTATGAGGCCATGGGAAAGACGGTGGGACTTCACCAGCGGCGTAGCTGGTGCTACCGATGAAAGCCATGGACAAACCAAAGCATCCCGCTCCCGCCTTTCCCGCCACTCGTATGCGCCGCAATCGTGCGCAGGACTGGTCTCGCCGCCTCGTGCGAGAAACCACGCTGACGGCGGATGATCTGATCTGGCCATTGTTTGTGACGGCGGGGCACGGCCAGCGTGTTCCCATCGCCTCGATGCCAGGAGTTGAGCGGCTCAGTGTCGATCTGGCGGTGACGGCATCGGAGGAGGCACGGGATCTGGGCATTCCGGTTATCGCGCTGTTTCCAGCGACCGATCCCAAGTTGAAGACCGAGGATGGGCGTGAGGCGCTGAACCCGGATAATCTGGTCTGCCGGGCGGTGCGCGCGATCAAGCGGGCGGTGCCAGGTATTGGCATTTTGTGCGATGTGGCGCTGGACCCCTACACCACGCATGGCCATGACGGGCTGATGGAGGGCACCGCCATTGTCAACGATGCGACGCTGGATATGCTGGTCCGCCAGGCCCTGGTCCAGGTCGAGGCTGGCTGCGATATCCTTGCGCCCTCTGACATGATGGACGGCCGCATCGGCGCGATCCGCACGGCGCTGGAGGCCGGCGGCCATCACGAGACGCAGATCATGGCGTATGCGGCAAAATATGCGTCGGCGTTTTATGGGCCTTTCCGCGAGGCCGTCGGCTCCAAGGCGGCGCTCAAAGGTGACAAGCGCACCTATCAGATGGACCCTGGCAACAGCGATGAGGCGATGCGCGAGGTCGCGCTGGATCTGGCCGAAGGCGCCGACATGGTGATGGTGAAGCCGGGGATGCCATATCTCGACATCCTGCGCCGCGTGAAGGATACGTTCCGTGTGCCGACATTCGCCTATCAGGTCAGCGGTGAATACGCCATGTTGTGCGCGGCGGGGCAAAATGGCTGGCTCGACCGGGATAAGGTGATGCTGGAGAGCCTCGCCGCGTTCAAGCGGGCGGGGGCCGATGGCGTGTTGACGTATTTTGCGCGCGATGTAGCTCGGATTTTGGCGGCGTAGGACGTCAGTCGCCGGTTTTTGCGGCCAGCCGCGTGACGTGGCCCATTTTGCGGCCCGGACGCGCGTCGCCCTTGCCATAAAGGTGCAGCGCGGTACCAGGTTCACGCGCCAAACGCTGCCAGTCTTGGGCTTCGGCGCCGATCAGGTTGTCCATCACCGCGTCGCTGTGGCGGGCGCAACTGCCAAGCGGCCAGCCTGCGACGGCGCGGATGTGGTTCTCGAACTGGCTGGTGACGCACGCATCAATGGTCCAATGGCCGGAATTGTGCACACGGGGGGCGATTTCGTTGACGATCAGGCGGCTTTGCGGTGGCGCGTCCGGGCCACGGTCAAACATCTCAACGGCGAGCAGACCGACATAGCCGAGGGCATCGGCGATGCGTTTGGCGATGGCGTGCGCAGCCTGGGCTGTCGCGCAGTCAATGTCTGCGGGCACCACCGAACGGGCGAGAATGCCGTTAGTGTGGGTGTTTTGCGGCAGATCGTAAGCGTCGATCGCGCCGTCAACGCCGCGTACGAGCAGCACCGACACCTCGCGCACGAAAGTCACGCGCTGCTCCAGCACGGCAGGCTGTCCGCTGATGGCCGCGAAGGCTTTATCTGCACCGGCTCCTGGCACGAGGCTGATTTGGCCTTTGCCATCATAGCCGAGCCGCCGTGTTTTCAGGATCGCGGGTGTACCCCACTTAACCAGCGCGGCGGTGATATCGTTGGCTTTGGAGACGTCCACAAAGGGCGCAACCGGAATGCCGAGACCGGTGATGAAGTTTTTCTCAGTTTGCCGGTCTTGCGCGATTTCGAGCGCGCGGGGACCTGGCCGCACCGGCACGAGCCCTTCGAGGAAGCGCGCCGTTGTCACGGGCACATTCTCGAATTCGTAGGTGACCGCGTTCACGCTGGCGGCAAACTGGGCCAGCGCCTTTTCATCACCGTACGCTGCGATGGTCTGGGCCGCAGTCACATCCATGGCCGGTCCATGCGCATCAGCGAAACTGTGGCATTTGAGGCCGAGCCGGGCGGCCGACAGCGCCAGCATCCGGCCAAGCTGGCCTGAGCCCAAGATGCCGATGGTGGAACCCGGTGGCAGCGGCTCAGACATTGGCGGCGGGAACGGTAGCGACGGCGGCCGTTTGCGCGGCCCGCCAGGCGTCGAGCCGGGTGGCGAGGCCCGCGTCGTTCAGGGCGAGGATTTGCGCGGCAAGCAGTCCGGCGTTGGTGGCGCCAGCTTCACCGATGGCGAGCGTTCCGACGGGCACTCCGGCAGGCATCTGGACGATGGACAAGAGACTGTCCTGGCCAGACAATGCTTTGGTCTCCATCGGCACGCCCAGCACCGGCAACAGTGTCAGCGCCGCTGCCATGCCTGGCAAATGAGCCGCCCCGCCAGCGCCTGCGATGATGATTTTCAGGCCGCGCCCCTTCGCACCGCGCGCATACTCATACAGGCGCTCAGGTGTTCGATGGGCCGAAACGATGCGCAATTCATGCGGCACGCCCAGCGTTGTCAGAATGGCGGCTGCGGCCTGCATCACCGGCCAGTCCGACTGGCTGCCCATGATGATGCCCACGTCTGGTGCGCCCGGTCCGCTCATGACTGCCGATTTAGAAGACGGCTCTGCCTATGGCAAGGGCAGAGGCGGTGTAAAACGAACCCTCCCTCCGCCGTCACCGGTCAGAGGGAGCGCAATTCGTCACAAACGTTACTGCGAACCCGTGGGACGCGCACGTTCGGACATGAAGCGGTCGAACTCCTCCTTGTCCTTGGAATGGCGCAGTTTGTCGACAAAGTTGCGGAACTCGCGAGCATCTTCTTCCAGGCGCCGCAGCGTCTCTTCGCGATGGTCGTCGAAGGCCTGGTTGCCGGTCGAGCTGAACATGCCCGAGCGGGACTTCCAGGTCTTCCAGTCGCCAGTCTTCCAGTCGCCAGACATGCGGTTCATTCCATTTCCACAGCGCATCTTTCCACTCCAGAAGAGATAGGCCACCATGGCCAAGCCAACCGGCCAGAAGAAAATGAACCCAAGGATCGTCAACACGATCCAGATCGGCCGGGGAATGTCTTCGAGAACAATAGCATTCGTCATCGGTGTCTCCCGAAAGTGAGGGTAACCACGATGATGGAAATGGTGGGAGGGGAGAGAAATTCAAGCCTGGTGGCCCGGAAAACGTGCATCAAAACGCGCACTGATTTTGTGAAGACCCTTAGTCGTAAGGGCAACTCTGAAGGGCAACATACGGAATTGTCGCGGCTTTTCGTGTCAATCCACTTGTCCACAGGTAAAATTTGAACCCCCCTCAAGGCCTCTGGCAATGCTAGTCTCTCCCGGCGTACCGGTGGCGCTGTTGGTTTTGCGTCGCGTCATCGTTCACGGCTCGGTCACCAGTGGTCGGCGCTCTGCTCGCGGACCCTGGTGCCCGGTGGCCGTTCAGCGGACCAGCCAGTAGTTCACAGTATCCATTGCCAAATCGCAACCGTTGATGCGGGTTGGCTTAAGAACTTAGAACTACACGGCACTGTGCCGGAGCCGTTTCAGAAAATCATTGCTGTTTTGGTGCTTCGTCCAGCATTCCGGTTGCTTTTGTGGCGAGCCGAAAATCGCTTGAAAACACAGTCTTTGCAAGTGTTTAGCAATCGCCATGTTGCGGCGCAATATGGAATTGTGTTGCGTAACGCCCTTTTTTCACCATGCTTAAGACCGATCCGGGGCCTATTCCGGACAGCGGAGGGATGAAAGTGTGCGTACGTACTTTGTACGGTCTGCATTTCGTTCAATGGAGGACGTCGCCATGGAACTCAAGGTGCAATTGACTGTCATCGCGGCCGTCGCGTCGCTCGGTCTGGTTGCGGCCATCGTCCTGGGCATCGTCTGAGCTGGCGCGCCGCTGCGCTCCTACCGCATAACCCGCAACGGTGAATTTGACGGCGGCTACGAGATCAAGCCCGTTTGGCCACCGTTACATTGAAACGGTAGGCAATGGTGCCACCTGCCGGTATGCTGAAGGCCATCCTGACGATAGGAGACGCCAATGCATCGCAAAGCTATTTCGCCCGTCTCGCGCTGGCGACGGACTGCCGGTTTGGCCGCGCTTATGGTGATGGCGGCCAGCCTCGTGCAGGCGGCAGACACGGGAACAGCCGTGACCAAAGATGGCCCCGCAAGCGTCGGCATCGGCAAGGGGGAACCCGCCACCAAACAGGTCTGCATTGCGATAGATTTCAAGACTGCTGAACTCGTCAAGGTTGGGGACCGCATCACCCTCAAGGCCACGGGCGAGGCGCCGCACGCAGGCCTCAGCATTGAGGTCAGAGCAGTGATGTATGTGATGCAGCCGGACTACTGGCAAATGGGGCTGGTCGCCTGCCATCCCGAGACCGTGACGGCCGCCGGGCCGCCGGTACCGTTTGAGGTGGCGATCAATGTCGGCGGCTCGGTCGGCCGCAAGGGAATTGAGCTGACTGGCCGCTCCGGCACCGGGCCGAAGCGGCTTGATGCGCCCATCTGATGGGCCGTTACTGTGCTGCAACCTTGCTGAACACAATCGATTTGCAGAACACCAGAAGTGCACAGCCTTTCAGCTGCAGCTTATCTGCCGCCTGCAGGGTCACGTAGCCGGCATAGGTCTGGCCATCCTCGGCATTGTAGAGATCGCCCTTCCATGAGCCCTCGGCCGCCTTCTTGGCATGGTCGAGGATGCTCAGGCCTTCAAGTGGTTGAGCGCGCTTGCTGGCGTCCGGGTTCTTGTCGTCCTTCAGCCCAGGGGCTGACGGTTTCATGATCTTGCCGCACAGATCGCCACCACAATCAAAAAAACTGACAATGGCGCCCGTGTCCGGGTGCTTCCAGTTGCCCGCCGCGTCGCTCATGCTGAGGGCAAAGCCTGTAGAGGCGACGGCCATCAGAGAGCCAGCGAGGATTGCGAGAGTGAGCCCACGGGGAGCGCGGGATTTGAAAACGGGCATGACGACCTCCTCTTGCTTTCAGGAACTCCCTTCTACATGCCTAAGGAATGTGGCACGGACGGGTCACTTCGTGGCAGCACGGCTGACCTGCATTTTGCGGCCGGCAGCGACGATCGCCACCACCAGCAGCGCAAAGCTGATCTCACGAAGGCTGATGGTTTCGCCGGTAAACAGCGCGGCACCGGCCAAAGAGACAAAGCACTGGAGCAGTTGCACCTGGCCCACCTTGGCGACACCGCCGAGCGCCAGTCCTTTGTTCCAGAAGAAAAAGCCAATCAGCTGGCTGCCGAACGCGACATAGAGGAACGACGCCCAGGACGGCCAGGAGGCGGCAAGGTTGACGTGGGGGGAGAGTACGAGCAACAGCACGGCGAGCACCGGCAACGACAGCACCAGCGCCCAGCAGATGACCTGCCAGCCGCCCAGCGAACGTGACAGCGCACCGCCCTGCGCATAGCCGATGGCCGCCGCAACGATGGCACCGGCCAGCAACAGATCGGCCACGCCGAGCCCGGCATTCGAGAACGCGCCCTCGACCGCTGCAAACACCAGGACCGCAGCGCTGCCTGCCACGCTGCACAGCCAGAAGCCAACGGATGGCCGTTCGCCTGCAAACAGCACACTGGCGACGGCGGTGGCCAGCGGCAGCAGGGCCAGTACGATGGCCCCGTGGCCTGCGGGAGCCGTTCGCATGGCAAGCGTTGAGAGGACCGGGAAACCGAAAACGACCCCCGCCGCAACAATGGCGAGTTTGCCGAATTGCTCGCGGGTCGGCAGGGGCCGGGCCGTCCACCAGAGCAGAGCCCCCGAAACGAGCCCTGCCAGAACAGCGCGCCCAAGGCTCACCAGCAGCGGGTCAAGGTCGCGGACGGCAATGCGGGTGAGCGGCAGTGTCAGCCCGAATATCAGCACGCCAACGAAGCCGAGGAGGAGGCCGCGTGTTTCATCTTTGCTCTGACTATGGGAGTTCGTAAGCGAGGTCATGTGCTCTGTCGCTCCCTCTTCCCACAAGCACGTCGCGCAGCGGGGAGAGGGTTGGGGTGAGGGGCAGCAACGAGCATGGAGCAAGCGGCGGCCCCTCACCCTAACCCTCGCCCCGTGAAAAACGGGGAGAGGGAACACATTCGCGAAGCCTACTGGCTGTAGGTACCCTTAATGGCGTCGCCAACCAGTTTGGTGAAGGGCACGAACGGCACAATACGGCCATGATAAATATCGGTACGCGCAACCGTGATCGCGCCATCGGCGGCGACGTCCTTCACCACCTTCAGAACGTGTTGGGCGCCCGGCGGGCCAACCGGAATAACCATGATCCCACCCGGCTTCAGCTGCTTGAGCAGCGGCGGCGGGATGTGATCGATACCGCAGGTGACGACGATCTTGTCGAACGGGCCAGCCTCTTCCCAGCCATAGTAGCCATCGGCATTCTTCGACGTGATGGCCGAGTATTCGGTGTAGCCACGCTTGATCAGGGCGTCATAGATGCCGCGCGTGCGCTCGGCCAAGGGCTTGATGATCTCAATCGACCAGACCTTGTCGGTCATGTTGGCGAGATAGGCGGACTGGTAGCCAGAGCCGGTGCCGATTTCCAGGCACTTCTCGCCCTTCTTGATGTCCAGCGCCGAGGTCATGCGTCCGACCGTGTCAGGGCCAGAGATGGTCACGCCCCAGCCGATATCCAGGAAGTGGTAACTGTAGGCTTGATCCTGATTGTACTTTAGGCAGAACTCTTCACGCGGCACCATCAGGAAGCCGCGCATATCGTTCTTCGTCGTGAAATACTGGTTGCCCTTCATGATCCCGTAGCGCTCCCAGCGCTTACGCAGATGTTTGGGGTCTTCGCCACGGTTCTCGACCATCCATTTGACGTAAGCGTCCACCGAGTCCAGCGGCGGCGCGGCATCAAAGCTGTAGGGCTTGGGCACGTCGGCAAGTGCCAGGGCGGGCAAGGCAGCGCTGGCAGCCGTCGCGGCGCCAAGTTTCAGAAATGTCCGTCTGCGCAATGCTTCCTCCTGCTATGGCTCAAAACTGCCCAAATCACGATCAGCGGCATAACCGACTCTATGACCTTGCCACTTGTTCGCGTAAAGGGGCATTTCATCGCAAGGCTAAGGCGTTTGCGGATCAGGTGTATCCTGCATCACCTGCAACTCTTGTTGCAGCAATGGGGGTTTGTACTTGGATTTCACGGCGCCGGGCTTGTGGGCGTATTCGGGCAGCCGCAGCAGCACTTCCTTGATCGGGTCGTCGCAGAAGGCGTGAGTGACGAAATCGCCGTGTACCGCGTCCGGGAGCGCGGGCACGAAAGACACCGTGCCCTTGCTGAGCCGCGCCGGCAACGTTTTTGCCAGTGAGATGCTCTGTTGTGCCAGCAAGCTCCTCATCGTGTTGTTTCCGCCCGCCGAGGAACTGGTGTAGCTGCTGACGAAAAAGGCATCGCGGTTCTTGGTCACCCAGTCGGCGAACTTCGGCACTTCGCCGTAGAGCGCATCCATCAGGAACACGCCCTTGATGCGGTGCGGGTCGGCACCGCCCCGGTCCAGCACATAGGCCGCCGGATTGTAGCCGCCACTGTACGCCACGAGCACGATGGGCATTTTGGCAAAGGCACCGCGGGTTCGCTCGTCGCCATAAAGCTCAACCAGATGCACCGTGGCTTCATCGAGGAACTGGCGGAAGGTGCCCGGCTGCCAGAACGAACCGGCGGCGCTGTCCATTGCGTCAACGGCAAATTGCGGGGCAACGAGGACAGCATTAAGCCCCGATTGCAGCACTTGGCGCGGCACCTGCTGGCGGGCGAACACATCACGCTGCAAGGTAGCGCCGTTGCCGTGGAAGAACACGACCATGACGGCGGCTTTGCGGATATCGAAGCCCTTAGGCATGTAGAGCAGCGTGCGGCGGTCGTTGTAGGTCGTATCTTCCCAATAGGTTAGGCCCCGGCTGGCGTGGCCGCGCCGTCCAGCAGCGAAAACGTTCAGAAACACACCCTCGCTCGGCTTGACGCCGTCAAACGGGAAGGGGGCGATGTCGAACGGCACATAGTCTGCAAGCCCCTCTGGCAGCGCCCGCAATTTGGCGTGCACGGCTTTCGGCTTGGGCACGCCCTTGACGCGCGGCTCGGCCACCTGCGGCTTGGGGATTTTGGTCACCGGGATCGCTCCACCCGCGCTGGCGGCGTTGGCCACAGCTGGGACTGCCCACAGGCCGCCCAGCACCAGCAGCATAGCTCTGAAAGCTCGTCCCGTCACTCAGCCCGCTCCAACCGGCTTGGCCCCCTGCATCGGCAGCAGGACCGCAAAGAAGGCCGGGATGGCTATCAGATAAGCACATCCCGCGACTGCCAATACGGCGGTAAGACCGAAAGATGTCGAGATGATGGGAACGAGCGCCGCGCCAACCACCGAGAAGCAGCCGTTGATACCCCAGGCCCACAGGAACATATGATCCTTACCAAGCCGTGCCAACGACGTCATGGCGGTGGGCATCGGGAAGCCCATCAGGAACGCGGGCGGGAAGATGAGGATGAAGCAGCATACGAGGCGCAGCGCATAGGGCAACGTGCCGATCAGGTCGAGCACATGCTCGATCAGGAAGCCATAGCCGATCAGCAGCGCTCCGATGGCCAAGAATACTTTCGGCATCACGGATTTGGCCCGGTCCAGGTACCGCTCGGAAACGAAACTCCCGAGACCCGAGAACACGAGCATTCCGGTGATCAGGACCGATGCGGATACCGTAGCATTGGAGAGCGCGAGGATGAAGTTGGCGATCAGGCCCACTTCAACCATGATGTAGCCAAGCCCCAGGCAACCGAAATAGAGGATGGCTCGGCCCTTGCCCGGCACGTTGCTGAAGATGGTGCGCCACCCGAAAATGAGCGGGAACAGCACCAAGATCATCGCCGCGCCGAGCGCCACGCCAAGCGTCGCCCAGACCAGCAGATAGCCCCACTCGTCCTGGAACAGATCGAGTCTGTCAGTCGTCTTGCTCAAATCACCCGGTTTCACATAGGCCGCGAAATACGGGCGGCTGTTGGTCAGCGGCCGGCTGTCGAAGACGTAGCGGTTGGCGATATCATCATAGCCGCCGTTGATGAGGTAATGCCAGGCGATCCGGCCCATGGTGGTGGCGGGGACGACTTCCGATTCGCCCGCTTTGGTTGGGGCAGCATCCGAAGGTGCATCGGGCGCTGGACCATCCATCGGCGCATCAGGGGCGCCCGCAGCTGTGCCCGCCGGATTGGCACCGGCGCCCTGCTCGCCCGATCCAAAGATCTGCGCCTGATAGCCCTTCAGCGTCTCGGCGGTGCGGCTGTCATCAAACACATAGCCCGGCGAATACAACTCATCGAACGACATCGCTGCCGAATGCTTGCGCAGCTTGGTCACTTCATCCGGCGTGAAGCCGCCCGCCTTGTAAAGCACGGTCGCCGTCGAGAGGTACGTGGAGGTCGCAAAGAAGTTGTTGGCGATGCCCTTTTCATCCACATCGCGGGCAGCCGCCACCATCGTCGAATAGAGCTTCATCACCGATTTCGGCGGTTCTTCCTTGTTCCAGAGCGTCACCGACAGGATGCCGCCCGGCTTCAGCGCGCGCATGTAGCTGCGCATGGCCTCGCGCGTGTAGGAAAACTTCTCCACAATGGCAAAGCCGCCAGGGTTGGACAGTCCCGCGCTGTCAGCCAGCGACAAGTCGATCACGTCGTATTTTTTGTCTGTGTACGCCAAATACAACCGGCCGTCGTAGCCGATGACGCTCATCTTGGGGTTGTGCAGAATGTCGCCCGTAAAGTCCTTCAGCACCTTCTCGTTCGTGAAGGCATCGAGAATGGCCGGGTTGCCTTCCGCCACCGTCACATGCGCCGAATTCTTTAGCGCCACCGAGGCCGACAGGCCACCACCGAACTGCACGACAAACGTCTCCGGGTCCTTCTTCAGAAGGTACGGATAGATCATTGGGAGATAGGTGTAATAAGCCGTCTCGTCGGCTGGCAGATCGCGGATGATGCCGATCGGGCCGTCGCCGTCGATATAGAGGCCGAGATAGGCGTTCTGCGGCAGTTTTTCCAGGTTGAACCCGGCATTGTCCGAGAGGCCCGGCGCAAAGTGCAGGTAGGAGGACGAGTAGACCTCCAGATAACCGAACGGCGTCGCCCGCTCGAACACGCGCTGGCTGTCGGGGAATTTGCGGGCATAGGAGACGCCCTTGTAGTCAGAAACCGCCAGCTTCTTGAGGCCAAACGAGGGCGGAACATAGATATGCGCGGCAAAGGCCAGCGCCGTAATGACCGCCGAGGCCACCAGTGCGCGCGGCTGATCAAGCGCCATGAACCAACATGCGCAGCCCGCAAAACCCAGCACCAGCGGCGCCAGGATCAGATTCTCCGGCGGATACAGATAGAGCGCGAACAGGAACAGCAGGCCGCAGAGACCCGAGCCGGTGAGGTCGGCGAAATAGACCCGGCCGAAGTCCTTGTGGGCTTTCAGGAATACGATACCCAGGAACAGCGCGCCCGCCAGGAACGGGATGAGATAAAGGACGAAATTGGCGATCAGCCGAAGCGTCTGGTTGCCGTCCGAGACGATGAAAATGGCATTGAACGGAAACTGCTGTGCGATCAGGTTGCAGCCGATCATCAGCACCGGGAAGGCGAGCAGCGCGCCGGTGGCCACGCCCTTCCAGTGCCGGTCGAAGAAGCCCTTGCCGACGCACATGATGGCCGAGACCAGCCCAAACCCCATCATCGCCAGCGACACCACGAACGAGCCGAAATGTGCCCATGAGCCGATGGAAAACAGCCGCATGATGCAGATCTGCAATTCGATGACGGCACCGGCGATGAGGCCAACCGCGAAATAGATCGGGATGTTCGGGACGAGGTCGTCGCTGACTTTAGGCGCGGCGGCCGGTTTGTCCGTCATCATTGCGTCCTGGGGCATGAAGTTCGTCTACCTTTGTCGTCGCAGATCGAGCGTCCCGTCTCCCCGTCCTTACGGGGAAAGGGTCAGGGTGAGGGGCAGCCGCAAGCTCTGCACCCGTTGCCGCCCCTCACCCCGGCCCTCTCCCCGTTCGCGCAAAGTGCGCGAGCGGAGAGGGGGGGAAGACGCCCCTTCTACTGATTATGCGTACCCTTGATAGCGTCGCCATCGAGCTTGGTGAACGGCACGAATGGCACGATCTTGCCGGCATAGATGTCCGAGCGCTTCACGGTGATGGTCTTGTCGTCGGCAACGGCCTTTTCCACCTTCAACACATGCTGGGCACCGGGCGGGCCGACCGGAATGATCATGATGCCGCCAGGCTTCAGCTGTTGCAGCAGCGGCGGCGGAATGTGATCGATGCCGCAGGTGACGATGATCTTGTCGAAGGGCGCGGCGTCCGGCCAGCCATAGTAGCCGTCGCCATTGGCACGCGAGATTGCGCGATACTCGGCGTAGCCGCGATTGATCAGGTCGGCATAAACACCGCCGGTGCGGTCGAACAGCGGCCTGATGATTTCGATCGACCAGACCCGATTGGTCAGGTTGGACAGATAGGCGGACTGGTAACCCGAGCCGGTCCCGATTTCGAGCACCTTCTCCCCGAGTTGCACGTCGAGCGTGCTGTTCATCCGGGCGATCGTCGAATCCGGCGTGGGCCGAGAACGCAGCCAGACCCTGGGAGAAGCCGAGGCCGATGGCGTGGGCTTCGCCGCGAAGCTCGGCGCCCCGGGCAACGACCCGACGGCCTTGCGCGCGGTCAGCGCCGACGCCATCGTCTCCGCCGGCGACCTGGACATCTTCAAAGGCGAGGCGCCGATCCTGGACGGCAAGCTGTTGAAGGAGAACGCCGACCAGGCGTTCGCGGCCGGACATGTGGCCAAGGTCCCCTATCTGGTCGGCTCCAACAGCCTGGAGATTCCCGCCGCCTTCCTCGGCCCACGCCTGAACGCCATGCTGAACTTCGCCCCGGACCGCAAAGCGGCGCTGATCAAGGCCTACGGCGACGAGGCGACCTTCACCGAGCACGCCGGCGCGGACCTGCTGTTCGGCGAGCCAGCCCGCGCCCTGGCGCGCGACCAGGCCAGATCCGGCGCACCCACCTGGCTCTACAGGTTCTCGGTGCTGTCGGCAGCCGCGCCGAAGATGCTGAAGGGCGCACCCCACGCGTCGGACCGGCAATATGTGTTCCAGACCCTGGGCGCCTCGCCCTGGCCGACCGACGCGCGCGACGCCGCCCTGGCCCGGACGATCAGCGCCTATTGGGTGGCCTTCGCCAAGACCGGCGACCCCAACGACCCCGGCCGGCCCGAGTGGCCGCGGTATGACGGCCATGACCGGCTGCTG